>NZ_JASCAF010000030.1:0-128733 GCF_029967985.1 Pseudomonas sp. V88_4 | reverse complement strand
ACCTGTAAACCATGTCCCCGGTCTCAAACGTAAAGGATGTACCCGGTCTTTACCCACCCTAGCCCTCTCCCGAAGGGAGAGGGGACTGACCGAGTGGCTCTCTTGAGTTACATCGACCTGAAATAGCGAGTCGAACTCAGGTCTTGAAACGCACGAATATCTGCTCCCTTTCCACCTCGCCCCCTTTAGGGGGGGAGGGCTGGGGTGAGGGGGTAGCTTTTGATCTTGATCTTGATCTCAAAATTACAGGCTGAACCGTCCAACCATATTGTTCAGATCCAGCGCCAGGCGCGACAGCTCATTACTCGCCGCACTGGTCTGATTCGCCCCGGTCGCCGATTGCACCGACAGATCGCGGATGTTCACCAGGTTGCGATCCACTTCCCGCGCCACCTGCGCCTGCTCTTCGGCGGCGCTGGCGATCACCAGGTTGCGCTCGTTGATTTCAACGATGGCCGTGTTGATCGTGTCCAGCGACAGACCCGCGCCACGGGCGATGTTCAGGGTCGATTCGGCGCGCTCGGTGCTGTTGCGCATCGAATCCACGGCGTGTTCGGTGCCGCTCTGGATGCTGCCGATCATGCGCTCGATTTCGCTGGTCGACTGCTGGGTGCGGTGCGCCAAGGCGCGAACTTCGTCGGCGACCACCGCAAATCCACGACCGGCTTCACCGGCACGGGCCGCTTCAATCGCAGCGTTGAGCGCCAGCAGGTTGGTCTGGTCGGCCAGGCCACGGATCACGTCCAGCACCTTGCCGATGTCACGGGACTCGTTGGCCAGATCGCCGATCAGGGTCGCGGTGCTCTGCACGTCGGCGCTCATGCGTTCGATGGCGCTGACGGTTTCCTGCACCAGATCGCGGCCGTCTCCGGCGGAGGTGGTGGCGTTCTTCGAGGCTTCGGACGTGCTGACCGCGTTGCGTGCAACCTCTTCAACCGCGCTGGTCATCTCGTTGACCGCGGTGGCGGCCTGTTCGATTTCGTTGTTTTGCTGGGTCAGGCCTCGGGCGCTTTCGTCGGTGACGCTGTTCAGCTCTTCGGCGGCGGACGCCAGTTGGGTGGCCGAGCCGGAAATCCGCTGCAGGGTGTCGCGCAGCTTCGACTGCATCTTGGCCATGGCCGCCAGCAGGCGTCCGGCTTCGTCGGTGCCGTCCACGTGGATCGGCTGGGTCAGGTTGCCTTCGGCGATGGTTTCCGCTGCATCCAGTGCCTTGGCGATCGGTTTGGTGATGCTGCTGGTCAACAGCCAGGCGAACAGCAAGGTCAGACCGGTGGCTATCACCAGCAGGGTCACCACCAGATTGAACGACATCGAATACTGATCCGTGGCGCCCTGATTGGTCTCGGCGATCTGCTGGGTGTTGATCTCCAGCAAACGCGCGAGAGCGGTATTCACCGCTTCGGAATTGGCGAGCAAATCGGTGTTGAGCATCTGCCGCAGTTCGTCGACCTGATTGTTGCGCGACAGAGTCTTCATGCGGTCTTCGAGTTGACGGTACTGCGCCAGCAACTGTACGTACTGATCGTAGGCCGCACGTTCCTGTGGGCCATCGATCAGCGGCTCGTAGGCGCGTTGCGCGTCGGCGATCTGCCGGTTGCGCAAATCGAACAGCTCGACGGTTTTTTGCTGGACGTCTGGCTCGCGGTTGATCAGCAACCGATACGACAGCACACGCAGGCGCAGGGTCAACTGGGTGAATTCGTCGAGGGCCTTGATCGAAGGCACGCTGGCGGTGGCGATATCTTCGCCCGCTGCGCGGATCTTGCTCATCTGATTCAGGGCGAACACGCCCAGAATCAGCATCAGGCCGCCGATCAGGGCGAAACCGGTGAACGCCCGGGGGGCGATGTTCATATTGCGAAGGGACATGGAGGCGGATACCAGGGAAGGGCCGCATCCGTGCGGGCTGAGACTGCTGTTGGGTGACTTATCGGTCATACGACTAAAGTCTTGAGGTGGTGTGCGTATTTGTCGCATGTGGCGTCGGGCGACGAAGTGCAGGAACCAGATCGGCAGATCACAGTCTCTAAGACTCGCAAGAACGGTCGAGCCGCCAGGAAAATCAAGGCCTTGCGCCGGTTTAACCCTGGCGTCAACGACGACTTTTCTTTATCGTACGCGCCCTTTGAAAAAGCCCCGGAAGATCAAAATGTTGGAAGCATCCCTCAGCCAATTGGAACAGCTCGTCAGCGATCTGGTGCAACAGAACCAGACCCTGTCGGAAACCAACCAGACCCTGTCCACGGAACTGGCCCAGGCCAAGGATGAAAACGAAAGCCTGCAACTGAGCCTGATGGAACAGGAAGAAAAGCACGGCGCCACCGCCGCGCGCATCCAGGCCCTGGTTGATCGCGTCAATGCAGGTCCTGTCAGCGCATGAACCACGGCACAGCAGGGGTAAAAGTCATCTCCATCCTGGGGGAGGACTATTCGATCAAGGCACCGGCCGGGGAAGAACAGACCCTGCTGGACGCTGCGTTGATGCTCAAGGCCGCACTGGCCGACACCAAGAAGAAATACCCGACCCTGATCGGCGACCGCCTGCTGGTGCTGGCGGCGATGAATCTGTGCTCGCAGCAGATTGAAATGAAGAAGCATCACCAGCAGGAACTCGAGCGTTACCAAGAGCAAGTCAGCGCCACGGTCGAGACTATTGCCAAAGCAATTGATAGAAATTAATTGGTTATAGATTAAATGGCTGGATGATTTATTAAGTTCTGAAGTTTTTAGTATAGGTTAATAATGGAGTCCCCTGAGGGACTCCTGGCTTATTGAAGCAGAATCGCCGTCCAGACTGAGATTTTAAAATCGAACTGATCATTCTGCTGAATATACATTTTTCTATAGATGCGATGGTTCGTTCCATCCGAGAATCGTATTTCATCTCCTATATTCATGAATAACTCGGCTTGTTTTGGGGGGAGAATAATTTCCTCATAGCTGTTTTTTGAGTTATTGATTGCTTTATTGATTACTACTTCAGTGCTCATAAAGAATTTCCCTTAATTTTTTAGTTGTGCCTGTCTAAAAATACGAGATAACTTGAAAGTGATGCTGTGCACTGATTCAAGTTACTTAATTATAAAATGGCATTTGAATTTGTAACCTGTCATATCTGACAGGATGTTTGTATGTACAGTGTTTCTGCGAATTAGCGGTAGCGAATGTAGTCACGACGAAATATGCGAATCAGTACAATACTCAAGCGGTATTGTCAGTCGGAATGTATACAATCGGCACGGCTGTTGCAGTGTTTCCAGCCTCTTATTCTTTGGGGGTGCTCCATGCAGTTCTGGCGTCGCAGTATTCAATGGCAGCTGATCCTCGGCATGGGCACCGCCCTGCTGGTCAGCATTCTGATCGTGGTTGGCATTTATACCCTGGTGGTCAACCGCCTCGCCCAAAGCTATCTGGTCGAACAGGCCCTGCCGTCGAGCATCGAAGCGACGCGCAACGACATCGAACGAATCCTCGTTCAACCCCTGACCGCCGCCAAAGACATCGCCAGCAACACCATGGTCCGCGACTGGCTGGCCAATGGTGAAGATTCCGCCAGAACCGCGGGCTTCGCGCAGTATCTGGAAGGCATCCGCGCCGAACACAAGGCGTTTACTGCGCTGATCATCGGCACCGAATCCAATCATTACATCACCGAAAAAGGCCTGGATCGCACCCTCAGTCGCGACAAACCGGCCGATGCGTGGTTTTACTCGTTTCTCGACAGTAACCAGTCGCGAACCTTGAACATCGACAACGACGGGGCCACCGGAGAGCTGGCGCTGTTCATCGACCTGAAAGTCGAGCAGGCCGGCAAAGTGGTTGGCGTCGCGGGACTCGGGCTGAGCATGAAAGAGCTGTCGGAGCTGATTCACAACTTCAGCTTCGGCGAGCGCGGGAAGGTCTATCTTGTGCGTTCCGACGGTTTGATCCAGGTCCATCCCGAGGCACAGTTCAGCGGCAAGCGCACCTTGAGCGAGCAGATCGGTGGCTCGGCAGCACAAGCGGTCATGGGCCATAAAGTCGCCGCCAACAGCAGCTTCCAGCGCGACGGCGAAGATTTCCTCGCCTTCAGCCTGCCTTTGCGCGATCTCGGCTGGACCCTGGTGGCCGAAGTGCCACAGTCGCAGATCTACGCCGAAGCTCGCCGGGCGATGTGGATGAGCGGCGGCATCGGCCTGGTGGTGGCGCTGGTTTGCCTGGCGCTGGTGATCTGGCTGGCCCAGGGCTTGGTGCGACCGATTCGTCAGGTAACAGCTGCATTGGTAGCAATCGGTAGCGGTGGTGGAGATTTGACTCACCGGTTAGATTCCAGCCGCGCCGATGAACTGGGCGATCTTGCGCGGGGCTTCAACCGTTTCCTCGACAGCCAGCGCGGGATGATCGGCGAAGTGCTGACCACCAGCGAGCGTCTGCGTGTTGCCGTGGGCCAGGTCGCCAGGGTTGTGGATAACACCGCCGAGCGCTCCGGCCGCCAGCAGGAAATGACCGACATGGTCGCCACCGCCGTCCACGAAATGGGCCTGACCGTGCAGGAAATCGCCCAGAACGCTGGCAATGCGGCACTCGCCTCGCAAACCGCCCGCGATGAGGCGATGCAGGCGCGGGAAGTGGTCGGCGGCTCGATTCGCCATATAGAAAGCATGTCCGATGAAATCGGAGTTGCCGCTGGCGCGGTGGGTGAGCTGGCGCATCAGGTGGCGTCGATCGATCAAGTGCTGGCGGTGATTCGCGGGGTGTCCGAGCAGACCAATCTGCTGGCGTTGAACGCTGCCATCGAGGCTGCTCGAGCCGGCGATATGGGGCGTGGTTTTGCGGTGGTCGCGGATGAAGTGCGCACCTTGGCGCGTCGGACTCAGGCGTCTACCGACGAGATTCAGCAGATGATCGGCAGCCTCAAGCAGGGTGCGGAAAATGCGGTGTCTTCAATGCGCACCGGGCAGGCCGCGACGGGTACCGGAGTCGAATCGAGCCAGCGTACCGGGGCGTCTTTGACGGCGATCACCGGGCAGGTCGAGCGCATCAGCGACATGAACCATCAGGTGGCGACGGCGACTGAGGAGCAGTCGGCGGTGACCGAGGAGATCAACCGCAACGTGCAGGGCATTTCCGATCTGGCCCGGGCGACGGCGGGGGAGGTTCGTGCTTGTCGTGAGGATTGTCAGATGTTGCAGCGGTTGGCGGATGATCTGGCGCGGCAGATGGGTGGGTTCAAACTGTCCTGAGAGATGGGTTGTTTGGGCCGACGCCTTCGCGGGCAAGCCCGCTCCCACAGGTATTGCGGCGTGTTCACATGAGGGGTGAACACTACTGAACCCTGTGGGGGCGGGCTTGCCCGCGAAAGCGATATCAGCCGCTACGCATAATCCAGATCAGAACCACGCATCCTGCATGTTCAGACACGTATCATCCCGCGCCTCCAACAACGCCAGCTCATGCTGACACCCCGGCACTTCCCACGTCAGGAAATACCGCGCCGCCTGCAACTTGCCCTTATAGAAGTCGGCATCCGCCGCATTGCCCTTGGCCAACCCTTCCTCGGCGCGAATCGCCTGCTCCAGCCAGCGCCAGCCAATCACCGCGTGCCCGAACACCTTCAGGTACAGCGCCGAGTTCGCCAGGCTGCTGTTGACCTTGCCCTGGGCCAGATCGGTCAGCAGGCCAAGGGTCACGGTCTGCAAGCGCGCCACCAGTTTCTCCAACGGCTCACGCAGTGCGGTCAACGATTCGTGCGCCACCGCGCGCTCGGCCGTGTCGGCAATCAGGCGGATCAGTTGCTTGAGTCCGGCGCCACCGTTCTGCGCCAGTTTGCGCCCCAGCAAGTCCAGCGACTGAATGCCGTGAGTGCCTTCGTGGATCGGGTTCAGGCGATTGTCGCGGTAGTACTGTTCCACCGGGTATTCGCGGGTGTAACCATGGCCGCCGAGAATCTGAATCGCCAGTTCGTTGGCTTTCAGGCAGAACTCCGACGGCCAGGATTTGACGATCGGGGTCAGCAAATCCAGCAGTTCATGGGCTTGTTTGCGTTCGGCCTCGGTTTCCAGCGTGGTGGTGTCATCGAACAGCCGTGCCGCATACAGACCGAGATCGAAAGCACCTTCGACATAGGATTTCTGGGTCAACAGCATGCGTCTGACATCGGCGTGCTGAATGATCGCCACCGGTGCCGTGGTCGGATCCTTGCTGTCCGGCACCCGGCCCTGCGGACGTTCGCGAGCGTATTCCAGCGAGTACAGATAACCGGCATAACCGAGCATCACCGCGCCCATACCGACGCCGATGCGCGCCTCGTTCATCATCTGGAACATGTAGCTCAAGCCGTGATGCGGCTTGCCCACCAGATAACCGACGCACTCACCGTTATCGCCGAAGTTCAGTGCTGTGGACGTCGTGCCGCGCCAGCCCATCTTGTGGAACAGCCCGGCCAGCAGCACGTCGTTGCGCTTGCCCAGACTGCCGTCATCGTTGACCAGAAACTTCGGCACGATAAACAGCGAAATTCCCTTCACCCCCGCCGGCGCATCCGGCAGTTTGGCCAGCACCATGTGCACGATGTTTTCCGAGAGCGGGTGATCGCCGCCGGAGATGAATATCTTGTTGCCCTTGAGGCGGTAAGTGCCGTCGGACGCAGGCTCGGCGCGGGTACGAATATCCGACAGCGACGAACCGGCATGGGGCTCGGTCAGGGCCATGGTGCCGAAGAAACGGCCGTCGATCATCGGTTGCAGGAAGCGTTGCTTCTGCTCTTCGGTGCCGAAACTTTCGATCAGGTTGGCCGCGCCCATGGTCAGGAACGGATAGGAGGTCGACGCCGCGTTGGCCGACTGGAAGTGAGCGAAGCAGGCCTGGGACAGCAGTGTAGGAAGTTGCATGCCGCCGGCGTCGAAACTGCGCGCCGCGTTGAGGAATCCGGCTTCGAGGAACGCATCCACTGCCGGTTTCACCTCGGGAATCAGAATCGCCTGACCGTTCTCGTAGCGCGGTTCGTTCTCGTCGCCCTTTCGGTTGTGCGGTGCAAAGTACTTCTCGGCAATGTTGCGCGCTGTACCGATGGCTGCATCGAAGGTTTCGCGGTTGTGTTCGGCAAACCGCTCGCGCCGGGTCAGGCCCTCGGCATCGAGGACTTCGTACAGCTCGAAAGCCAGATTGCGGGAACTGAGCAGCGTCTCGGACATGGCGGCCTACCTTAAAGAAAGTATGCCGCAGTCTAGGAAGGCTTATAAAAATGGGGAAGGAAGATAGATAAGGGTGATGGGGCGGCACAAGCCACACGCCACAAGCTGCAAGTAAGAGCAGTTTGCTTTCACTTGCGGCTTGTCGCTCGAAACTTGTAGCTGCCTTTATCCGATGGTCATCAGGCTGGCGTTACCGCCCGCTGCCGCGGTGTTAACGCTCAACGCGCGCTCGATCACCAGGCGCTCCAGCGCAATGTTGGTCTCGCCCTGGGACAGGCCCTGAACCCCGACGATGGCGCCAGCACGTTTGGCGATCTGCTGGCAGACCGCACGCAACTGGTCGGAATGGCCGTGATGCAGAACCGCATCGAACACCACGTCGTCCTTGTTCCAGTCGGAAACCAGTTTGATCCGCGCCTGAATTTCCTTCGGCAGGCGTGCGAACAATGCCTTGCTGGTGTCGGATTCCGGCCAGACTGCCGAACCGCCTACCGCCAGTACTGCAGCGAGTTGGGTCAGCAGATCACCTTCGATGTCCGCCAGGCACAGCACGTGCTCGCGCGGCAGGATCGCGTAGCTGTTCTTCTCGCCGGTCGGGCCGGCCAGTACGCGGGTGATACCGCTTTGCGACTGCGCTGCGTACTGCACGCACAGGGTGCTCAGGTCGGCGAACTTGTTGCTGTCGGCCCAGGCTTTCAGGGCGGTCAGCGGTTTGCTCATGGCGTCGCGCAGACGAACGTCCGGCGCCACGGCAGCATCAGCGCGAGCGAAGGATTGTTCGATGGCATCGGTAGGACGCGTCGACAACAGACGGTACAGGTACAGCGGGCCACCGGCTTTCGGACCGGTACCCGACAGACCTTCGCCACCGAACGGCTGGACGCCGACCACGGCACCCACGATGTTGCGGTTGACGTAGACGTTACCGGCGTTGACGTTGTCGATCACCTTGGCGATGGTCTCGTCGATGCGGGTGTGCACGCCGAGGGTCAGGCCGTAACCGGAGGCGTTGATCTGGGCGATCAACTGGTCGATCTCTTTACGCTTGTAGCGCACCACGTGCAGCACCGGGCCGAAGATCTCGCGTTGCAGTTCGTCGAAGCTTTCCAGTTCGATCAGGGTCGGCATGACGAAAGTGCCGCGTTTGACTTCCTCGGTATCGGCGATGGCCACTTGGTACACGTTGCGACCTTTGTCGCGCATGCCCTGAATGTGCTTCTCGATACCGGCCTTGGCTTCGGCGTCGATCACCGGGCCGATGTCCACGGACAGGCGCTCCGGGTTGCCGAGACGGCTTTCAGCCATCGCACCTTTGAGCATTTCGATGACGCGATCAGCGGAATCTTCCTGCAAGCACAGGACACGCAGGGCCGAGCAACGCTGACCGGCGCTGTCGAAGGCCGACGACACCACGTCGATCACCACCTGTTCGGTCAGTGCCGAAGAGTCGACGATCATCGCGTTCTGGCCACCGGTTTCGGCGATCAGCGGAATCGGACGGCCCTGGTTGTCGAGGCGACCGGCGATGTTGCGTTGCAGCAGACGGGCGACTTCGGTGGAGCCGGTGAACATCACGCCTTTGACGCGCTCATCGCCGACCAGACCGGCGCCGACGGTTTCACCGCGACCCGGCAGCAGTTGCAGCACGCCTTCCGGAATCCCGGCTTCGAGCAGCAAGCGTACGGCTTGTGCGGCCACCAGTGGAGTCTGCTCGGCCGGTTTGGCCAGCACCGGGTTACCGGCGGCCAGTGCGGCGGCGACCTGACCGCTGAAGATCGCCAGCGGGAAGTTCCACGGGCTGATGCAGACCACCGGGCCCAGTGGGCGATGGGCGTCGTTGCTGAAATCGTTGCGTGCCTGCACCGCGTAATAACGCAGGAAGTCGACCGCTTCGCGGACTTCGGCGATGGCGTTGGCGAAAGTCTTGCCGGCTTCGCGGGCCAGCAGGCCCATCAGCGGCTGGATCTCGCCTTCCATCAAGTCAGCGGCGCGTTCCAGAATCGCGGCACGCTCGGCCGGCGGGGTGGCCTGCCAGATCGGTGCGGCGTTCAGGGCGCATTGAATGGCGTTGTCGACGTCTTCGACTGTGGCTTCCTGCACGTGGCCGACCACGTCACGCAGATCGGACGGGTTCAGCACCGGTGCTGGCGCTTCGTTGCTGGAGGCGCAACCGAGCATCGGCGCGGCTTTCCAGTTGTTGTGCGCGGTCGCCAGCAGGGCGCAGGACAGCGAGGCCAGACGATGTTCGTTGGCCATGTCGATGCCGCTGGAGTTGGCGCGCTCGGAACCGTACAGATCACGCGGTAGCGGAATGCGCGGGTGCGGCAGGCCGAAACCACCTTCCACGGTTGCCATCTGCTCGATCTGTGCAACCGGATCGGCCACCAGTTCCTGAATCGAAATCGACTGGTCGGCGATACGGTTGACGAACGAGGTGTTAGCGCCGTTTTCCAGCAGACGACGTACGAGGTACGCCAGCAGGGTCTCGTGAGTGCCGACCGGAGCGTACACACGGCACGGACGGTTCAGCTTGCCTTCGGAAACCTTGCCTACAACCTGCTCGTACAACGGTTCGCCCATGCCGTGCAGGCACTGGAATTCGTACTGGCCCGGGTAATAGTTCTGACCGGCAATGTGATAAATCGCCGACAGGGTGTGGGCGTTGTGCGTAGCGAACTGCGGGTAGATGACTTCCGGCACCGACAACAGTTTGCGGGCGCAGGCGATGTAGGAAACGTCGGTGTACACCTTGCGGGTGTAGACCGGATAGCCTTCCAGGCCTTCGACCTGGGCGCGCTTGATTTCGCTGTCCCAGTACGCGCCTTTCACCAGACGGATCATCAGGCGATGACGGCTGCGGCGAGCCAGGTCGATCACGTAATCGATCACGTACGGGCAACGCTTCTGGTAAGCCTGGATCACGAAACCGATGCCGTTCCAGCCGGTCAGTTGCGGCTCGAAGCATAGACGCTCAAGCAGATCCAGCGACAGCTCCAGGCGGTCGGCTTCTTCGGCGTCGATGTTCAGGCCGATGTCGTATTGCTTGGCCAGCAGGGTCAGCGACAGCAGGCGCGGGTACAGCTCGTCCATCACGCGCTCGTACTGGGCACGGCTGTAACGCGGGTGCAGGGCCGACAGCTTGATCGAGATGCCCGGACCTTCATAAATCCCACGGCCGTGGGACGCTTTGCCGATCGAGTGAATGGCTTGTTCGTACGACGCCAGGTACTTCTGTGCGTCGTGTTCGGTCAGCGCCGCTTCACCAAGCATGTCGTAGGAATAACGGAAGCCCTTGGCTTCGAACTTGCTCGCATTGGCCAAAGCCTCGGCGATGGTTTCGCCGGTGACGAACTGCTCGCCCATCAGGCGCATGGCCATGTCGACGCCCTTGCGGATCATCGGCTCGCCGCTCTTGCCGATGATGCGGCTCAGGGACGAAGTCAGGCCGGCTTCGTTGTGGGTCGACACCAGTTTGCCAGTCAGCAGCAGGCCCCAGGTCGCGGCATTGACGAACAGCGACGGGCTGTTGCCCAGGTGCGGCTGCCAGTTGCCGGTGCTGATCTTGTCGCGGATCAGTGCATCGCGAGTGCCTTTGTCCGGGATCCGCAGCAGCGCTTCGGCCAGGCACATCAGCGCCACGCCTTCCTGGGACGACAGGGAAAATTCCTGCAAGAGGCCCTGAACAATGCCTGCACGACCGCCGGCACTCTTCTGGTTACGCAATTTTTCCGCGATGGTCGCGGCGAGTTTGTTGGAGGCTTCGGCCATCGGTGCCGGCAGGCGAGCCTGCTCGATCAGCATCGGTACCACTTCCGGCTCAGGGCGACGATAAGCGGCGGTGATCGAGGCGCGCAGCACCGATTGCGGCAGGATGCTTTCAGCGAATTCGAGGAAGCATTGGTGAGCGTGATCGGTATGGACTTCGCCCGCGTCGTCGGCGTCCTTGGCGGTCAAACCGTTCAGCTCGGTCAGGGTTGCACCACCCTCGAGTTTTTCCAGGTAATTGAAAATTGCCTGCTTGATCAGCCAGTGCGGTGTGCGATCAATCGAGGTTGCGGCGGCCTTCAGGCGTTCGCGGGTCGGGTCGTCAAGTTTGACCCCAAGGGTGGTGGTAGCCATATTTTTATCCTCATAGGTGCCGCAGTTGCGCGACAACAGCTGGCGGCAAGATTAGCTGCGGGCTGAAGCAGGTGCAACCGGGTGCAACCCTTTTTTGTCGGAATATTCTGCAGCTCGTCAGGAAATAATTTCTGGTACGAAAGTGCTGCTCTTGCTTGGTGCTTTTGCTTCTAGAAAAGCGTTGTCACTGCGTTAAAAGGGAGCAAAAAGCCACTTCCGTAGGATAAATCCGACTGGGTGCAACTAATTCTCAAGAAACTGGTTGCACCTGTTTTGCTTTGTTGCATAGGATTCGCGCCCAAGGTGCAACCGGGGAAACCCGACGCACCGGCCAATGGCTTTCCTGGGGAAACATTGGTCATAAATGCGCGGCCGTGCGAATCGTCTGTCAGGCGTCAGTCTGCAAACGGTGCAACCGCCGCCGCTACATAAAAACAAAGCCAGGGCACGTACGTAATGAGCGCAAGCAATCCAACCCTGATCACGTTCGTGATCTACATCGCAGCAATGGTGCTGATCGGCTTCATGGCCTATCGCTCCACCAACAACCTTTCTGACTATATTCTTGGCGGCCGCAGCCTCGGCAGCGTGGTGACGGCATTGTCCGCCGGCGCTTCCGACATGAGCGGCTGGTTGCTGATGGGCCTGCCGGGCGCCATCTACATGTCCGGCCTGTCCGAAAGCTGGATCGCCATCGGCCTGATCGTCGGTGCCTACCTGAACTGGCTGTTCGTCGCCGGTCGGCTGCGTGTTCAAACCGAACACAACGGTGACGCGCTGACCCTGCCGGACTACTTCTCCAGCCGTTTCGAAGACAAGAGCGGTTTGCTGCGGATCATTTCGGCAGTCGTGATTCTGGTGTTCTTCACCATCTACTGCGCTTCCGGCATCGTGGCCGGTGCCCGTCTGTTCGAAAGCACCTTCGGCATGTCCTACGAGACCGCGCTGTGGGCCGGTGCTGCCGCGACAATTGCCTACACCTTCGTCGGCGGTTTCCTCGCGGTGAGCTGGACCGATACCGTACAAGCCACCCTGATGATCTTCGCCCTGCTGCTGACGCCGATCATCGTGCTGCTGGCTACCGGTGGCGTGGATACCACGTTCCTGGCCATCGAAGCACAGGACCCGAGCAACTTCGACATGCTCAAGGGCACCACTTTCATCGGCATCATCTCGCTGATGGGCTGGGGTCTGGGCTACTTCGGCCAGCCGCACATCCTGGCGCGCTTCATGGCCGCTGATTCGGTCAAGTCGATCGCCAACGCCCGTCGCATCTCCATGACCTGGATGATCCTGTGCCTGGGCGGCACCGTGGCCGTGGGCTTCTTCGGTATCGCCTACTTCTCGGCACACCCGGAAGTCGCGGGTCCAGTGACAGAGAACCACGAGCGTGTGTTCATCGAACTGGCGAAAATCCTGTTCAACCCGTGGATTGCAGGTGTGCTGTTGTCGGCTATTCTCGCGGCGGTGATGAGCACCCTGAGCTGCCAGTTGCTGGTGTGCTCGAGCGCCCTGACCGAAGACTTCTACAAGGCTTTCCTGCGTAAATCCGCTTCGCAAGTCGAGCTGGTATGGGTTGGTCGCGCCATGGTGCTGCTGGTTGCGCTGGTCGCTATCGCCCTGGCTGCCAACCCGGAAAACCGCGTGCTGGGTCTGGTGTCCTACGCCTGGGCCGGTTTCGGTGCGGCCTTCGGTCCTGTGGTGCTGATCTCGGTGATCTGGAAAAAGATGACCCGTGACGGCGCACTGGCCGGCATCCTGGTCGGCGCGATCACCGTGATCGTGTGGAAGCATTTCGAACTGCTGGGTCTGTACGAAATCATTCCGGGCTTCATCTTTGCCAGCCTGGCGATCTACTTCGTCAGCCTGATGGGCCAGCCGAGCGCCGGCATGGTTCAGCGCTTTGAAGCGGCCGAGAAGGATTTCCATCTGAACAAGTGATGGGAATGAGCTGAGGCTCACCAGAAAACGGCCCGCGTCCTAAAGGAAGCGGGCCGTTTTTTATTGCCTGCGATTTCTGATCAGCGCTGGCGATCCCTGTGGGAGCTGGCTTGCCAGCGATGAGGGCGGCACATCCAGCATTTAGAGTGACTGACAAATCGCCATCGCTGGCAAGCCAGCTCCCACAGGGTTCTGCGATATTTCTGACGGATGTGTCTGTAGTTGAAAGCGTCGATTGTTGAGGGCCAAATCGAAGTTTCAAGTAGGGAAAATCTGATTTTTCAGTCACGCAACCTGCACCCCTTGCCCCTCATGCAGAATCGCCCGCCCTCATTCTGCAGAGAGACATCGGATGTTCGCGCCTGCCAATCAACCGCGTTTCACGTTGACCGTCGAAGGCGCCCAGTTTGACCTCAAAGTCCTTGAGTTCACGGGCAAGGAAGCCATCAGCCAACCCTTCCGCTTCGACCTGGAGCTGGTCAGTGAACGGCCGGATCTGGATCTGGAAAGCCTGCTGCACTGTCAGGCGTTTCTGAGTTTTGATGAAGAAGGTTCCGGTATCCACGGTCAGATCTATCGGGTCGGGCAGGGGGATTCCGGCAAGCGTCTGACCCGCTATCACGTCAGTCTTGTTCCGCGTCTGGCCTATCTGGGTCACCGGATCAATCAGCGAATTTTCCAGCATCAGAGCGTGCCGCAGATCGTGACGCAGATCCTCAAGGATCACGCGATCCTGCGCGATGCCTTCGCGTTTCGCCTCGGCAGCGATTACCCGCCCCGTGAATATTGTGTGCAGTACGCCGAAAGCGATCTGGCGTTCATTCAGCGGCTGTGTGCCGAAGTCGGTATTCATTTTCACTTTCAGCACAGCCCGGACGGACATCTGTTGGTGTTCGGCGACGATCAGACGGTATTCCCGCGTCTGACCGAGCCGACGCTGTACTTGCCGGGCAGCGGCATGGCCGCATCGGCACCGGCGATCAAGCGTTTCTCCGTACGAGTGGAAACCCGCACCAGTGTGGTCACCCGGCGTGATTACGACTTCAGCAAACCCCGGCTGGCGCTGCAAAGCCGTGCAGTAAGCGAACAGCGCCCGGTGCTGGAGGATTACCACTTTCCCGGCCAGTTCACCGAGCGCGAAACCGGCAAGCAACTGGCCCAGCGCACCCTTGAACGACATGTCGCCGACTACCGTCAGGCCGAGGGCCGCAGCGATCAATCCGCTCTCGTCAGCGGACATTTCCTGCAACTGACCGAGCATCCACGCCAGGATCTGAATGACCTCTGGCTGCTGACTGCTATCGAACACCGTGGCCGACAGCCGCAAGTGCTGGAGGAATCGGTGACCAGCGAAGGTGATGAATTCCAGGGTTACCGTAATACCTTTCTCGCCACGCCGTGGGACGTGTTCTTCCGCCCGCCGCTGGGCCCGGAAAAACCACGGATGCTCGGCTATCAACCGGCCGTGGTCACCGGCCCGAAAGACAGTGAAATCCATTGCGACGAGTACGGCCGGGTCAAGGTGCAACTGGCCTGGGATCGCGACGGTGAACTCAACGAGCATTCCAGCTGCTGGCTGCGGGTTGCCAGCGGTTGGGCTCATGATCGTTATGGCAGCGTGCTGATTCCGCGGGTCGGCATGGAAGTGCTGGTGGGGTTCATCGATTCCGATGCCGACAAACCGCTGGTCATGGGTTGCCTGCCGAACGCCGCCACGCCGGTGCCGCTGGATCTTCCGGCCGACAAGACCCGCAGTATTTTCCGCAGCCAGAGTAGTCCCGGCGGTGGGGGCTACAACGAATTGCGTATCGAAGATCGCAAAGGCGCCGAGGAAATCTACCTGCGGGCCCAGCGAAACTGGACCCAGCACGTATTGAACGATCAGCAGGTGCAAGTGGATAACCAGCGCAGCGTCGTCGTCACAGGCCTCGCCAAGCACGAGCTGAAAGCCGATGAACAGCGCATCACCCACGGCCAGCGCCAGACCGAGGTGAGGCAGGACGACCACCTTACGGTGACCGGCGACCGGCACATCCGCGTGAGCAATCAGGCGATCAACGCCAGTGCTCAATTCCACGTCAGCGCCGGCCAGCAGGTAGTGATCGACGGCGGGGCGAGCGCGACGATTCAGGCGGGCGGGCAGTGGATCAACATCGGCCCCGGCGGGATCTTCAGCAGCGTGCCAATTGTGGTGGGTGGCGCGCCGATGGCGGCGATAAGTGCGGCGCCGACAGTGCCGGGCTTGCCGGAAAAACTGACGGTGGCACCGGCTGCGATTCTGACTGCCGCACAAATCATGAGCCTGAAAGGTGATGCGCCGTTCTGTGAAGAATGCGAGCGCTGCAAAGGTGGTGTCTGTGCAGCCTGATCAATGGTTGAAGGATGTGCCGCTGAAGCCGTCGGAGCAGTTGTTCGCGATTTTCAGTAGCGCCAGTGCGGTGGATCCGTTGAAAGCCTGGCCGTCGAATGCGCAGATGCCGAAACCGGTCTGGGTGGAAACGATCTATGCCGAGTGGGATGCGGTGATGCCCTATGTGGGAATCGTCGACGCGGGCAGTGAGTTTCTGGATTGGATCGCGACCACCGAATCCCGCGACTGGGGTTGGCTGGCGGTGTCTTCGGCGGGGCTTGAGGCGGTGGTCGAGCATTTTCGCAGTCTGACTCAGGTGCTGATACCTGATGGGAAAGCAGTGTTCTTCCGGTTCTGGGATGGGCGGTTTTTGTTGCCGATCCTTGAGTCGTCCGAGGTGGATGCCGGGCAATTGCTGCCGGTCCTCACGCGAGGCTTGATCAACGGTCAGGCCGTCGAGATCGGGGGCAGGGCGCGGGTCTCGGGTCGCGAGTTTCCTTGGTGGTCGGTGCCGGAAAAGCTGCTGGCGCAATTCGGCGATGATGCCCGGATCAACAACGCCTTGCAGTGGTTGAGCGAGGAGCAGCCGGCGTTGTTCGAGGCGTTTCCCGCCGATGTTTTGCGTTGCAAGGTTGTCAGGTTTTTTGCGGTTTCAGCGTCAGGCGAATCGTCGGCTTCGGCATTGCTGGACTACTTGCGGGACGAGTCAGAGTGAAATTTCCGGGCAAAGGCTTCGGACGTTTCCTGCGAGTTGCGGCGGTTTGCGTGAACTGGTGGGCGCGGAGATGCGGGGATAGTCTTTTGGCTGTCACCGCAAATTCGGTGACAGGGCGTGGAAGCCCTTTTATCGTTAGGCGCGTCAAGCTGCACCAGTCAGACGTTTTTGTCGTTTGAGTTTTTGGTGGCTGTGCGCGGGGCGCTTTCGAGTGCGCCGGGTGCCTAACGTCCCGGTCTTCCACACCTGCGTACAGCCGCCACCTAATGCGTGGAAGTGAGAGTTGGCGGCACCACCCAATACGTTAGGAGTCATTCCAGTGCCAACATTGAAACCTGATCCACCCTACGAACCCTTCATCCCCCACCCCGACAACCGCCTCATGGCGCTGACCAGCAACTGCAACGACATGCCCACCCTGTTCATCGACACTCATGCCCCGCTCGACATCCTGATGGACGCCGCCAACTACCGCATCCGCGCGGTCATCCAGGTCCTGGAAAACATGTGCATGCGCGGCTCGGTCGAGTGCGACTCCGTCATCCTCAGCGACTTCGCCCAGCTCTGCGTGATTCCGCTGCGTGATGGTTGTGATGTGTTGGATGTGATTGGCAAGCGACTACGCTCGTAGCTTTAGTAGGCGAGACATAGCCTTGAGACGAGGGAGCTTGTCGGCTTATCGCACCGTACCGCTTGAGCGCGCCAAACAAGCTCTCTCCATTTGTTTTTTCAGATTTTTGTAACCTCACTTATGAGTTTTCCCATCGGGCCATCGGTGATCGTAACCCTGACTCTGTCTCCAGCGATTACGGACGGCGGTGTTTGCGTTCTTGCGTCAAATGTTCCACCTCCGTTATCAAGGGTTACGCTGATGATGGAATCCTGACCAAGCGCCTGAGATACCGGGATCGGGCCTGGGCCGATTGAGACTTTCGCAACAGTGCCAGTACCTGATGTGGTGGTAATAGATTGTGCCATTGATGACGATCCTCTTTGCAATGGATTGAAACATTACAAGCGTTAACGAACGCTGGTCCTGTCACCTGATTAGGTGTTGTTTTCGGTGGGATGGATACTGTCAAAGTTGACAGGCAGAGGTCGTGATTCCATTTAAAAAGGAACCGGTCGTCGGAATCAGGCTAATGCCGCGCTAAATTGGTCGGGCGACTCCACTCATTGCAGTCCCGTTTTATCAGGGGCTTTTGGAGGGTTGTCACCCACTCAGCCCCCAACCCCTGACTTGCCGCCCGGTAAAAGGTAAACTTCACGGCCCTCGCAGGAGCAGCCATGAATTATCGTCACGCCTTCCATGCCGGCAATCATGCCGATGTGTTCAAACACCTGACCTTGACCCGCCTCATCGCCCTGATGTCGCGCAAGGAGCAGCCGTTTGCCTATCTCGACAGCCACGCCGGCATCGGTCTGTATGACCTGCAGGGTGATCAGGCGAATCGTACCGGCGAGTACCTGGAAGGCATCGCGCGGTTGTGGGATCAGCCGGATCTGCCGGCGCTGACCGCGGACTACATGAAAGTGCTGCACGAGATGAACCCGGATGGCCAGTTGCGTTATTACCCGGGCTCGCCGGAGTTGGCGCGGCGTCTGACTCGTTCCCAGGATCGCGTGTTGCTCAACGAGAAGCACCCGGAAGACGGCGTACTGCTCAAGGACAACATGAAGGGCGACCGCCGTGTGGCCGTGCATCTGGGCGAGGGCTGGCATGTGGCGCGGGCGCTGCTGCCGGTGGCCGAGAAGCGAGCGGTGATGCTGATCGATCCGCCGTTCGAGAAGCTCGACGAGATGCAGCGTTGTGCGGCGTCGCTGAAAGAGGCGATCTCGCGGATGCGCCAAACCGTGGCGGCCATCTGGTACCCGGTGAAGGATCAGCGCGCGCTGCGTCGTTTCTATCAGGATCTGGCTGGCACTGGTGCGCCGAAACTGCTGCGTGTCGAGCTGTTGGTGCATCCGCTGGACACGCCGAACAGCCTTAACGGCTCTGGCCTGGCGATTGCCAATCCGCCGTGGGGGCTGGAGGAAGAATTGCGTGAGCTGCTGCCGTGGCTGTCCAAGAAGCTGGGGCAGACCCAGGGTGGGTGGCAGATGGATTGGCTAATAGCGGAATGAAGCTACAAGCTACAAGCTGCAAGCTAAAGCCAGCGTAAGGCTTGCAGCTTGCAGCTCGAAGCTTAGTTTCCTGCCAGACTCGGTGGCATGCAAACGCCAGTGCCGCCAATCCCGCAATAGCCTTCCGGGTTTTTCGCCAGATACTGCTGGTGATAGGCCTCGGCGAAGTAAACCGTCGGCGCCTGTTCAATTTCGGTGCTGATTTCACCCAGACCCGCCTTCGACAGTTCGGCCTGATAAACAGCCTTGCTCTTCAACGCCGCCTCCAGTTGCTCCGGATGGGTCGCGTAGATCACCGAACGGTACTGGGTGCCGATGTCATTGCCCTGACGCATGCCCTGCGTCGGGTTGTGCAATTCCCAGAACATCGCCAGCAGCTCTTCGTAGCTGACCTTGGCCTTGTCGAACACCACCAGCACCACTTCAGCGTGGCCGGTCAGGCCCGAGCAGACTTCTTCGTAGGTCGGGTTTGGCGTGTAACCGCCGGCGTAACCGACCACGGTGCTGACCACGCCTTCGCGCTGCCAGAAGCGGCGCTCGGCACCCCAGAAGCAGCCCAGGCCGAAGATCGCGAAGTCGACGTCCTGAAAGAACGGACCAAGCAACGGCGTCTCGGTGAACACAAAGTGTTTTTCAGGCAGGGCCATCGGGGTTTCGCGGCCAGGCAGAGCTTGTTCTTTAGTCGGTAGCACGTTTTTGTTCACCAGAATTTCCGAGCGCAGAACCATGATCGTTCCTCTCAGTCAGGATGGGATGTAAAAGTCTGACCGCCAGTGTGCCCAATGATGCCCCGTTAATCACTAGGCAAAATGTGCGGGTACTGCCTTGGGATTTACAGGCAGAGCGGGCCGCGCGGGTAGCGCTTGAGCGCCTGGATCAGCTCGCCGCCCGGAATCGGCCGGTCGAACAGGTAGCCCTGGCCGACGTCGCAGCGGTGCCGGCGCAGGAACGCCAGTTGCTCGGCGGTCTCGATGCCTTCGGCCACGACCTTGAGTTTCAGGTTGTGGGCCATGGCGATCACGGCGGAGGTGATTTCCATGTCGTCCTGGTTGTCCGGGATTTCGTGGATGAAGCTGCGATCGATCTTGATGATGTCGATCGGGAATTTTTTCAGGTAGCTGAGCGACGAGTAACCGGTGCCGAAGTCGTCCATGGCCAGGGTCAGGCCCAGGCGCTTGAGCTGGTCGAGCTGCAAGTGGGTGTCTTCGGTGGCTTCCAGCAGCAGGCCTTCGGTCAGTTCCAGTTCCAGCAGATTGGCTGGCAGCGCTTCTTCCTTGAGGATGTTGGCGATTGAGGCCACCAGGTCCGGGTCGGAAAACTGCTTGGGCGACAGGTTGATCGCCACTTGCAGATTGCCCATGCCGGCGGCGGTCAGCGCTTTGCTCATGCGGCAGGCCTGACGGGCGATCCACTTGCCGATCGGAATGATCAGGCCGGTTTCCTCGGCGACGCTGATGAACTGATCCGGGCGGATCATGCCGCGCTCCGGATGATTCCAGCGCAGCAGCGCTTCCATGCCCAGCAGACGACCGCTGCGCAGGCACAGCTTGGGTTGGTAGAACACGTCCAGTTCATTCTGGGTCAGGGCGCGGCGCAGGTTGTTCTCAACGAACAGTTTGTAACTGGCCTCGGCGTTCAGCGCTTCGGTGAACACCTGCACCTGGTGTTTGCCGTTGGCCTTGGCCTTGTGCAGGGCGAGGCCGGCGTTACGCATCAGGGTCTGCGGGTCGCGGCCGTGCAGCGGCGCGCAGGCCAGGCCCACGGAACCGGTGACGCTGATCAACTGGTTGTCGACGAACATCGGTTTATCCAGCGTCGCCAGCAATTGATTGGCGATCTGCTGCCCGGTGGCAAGGTCAGTGTCGTCGAGCAACACCGCGAATTCATTACTGGCGAACCGCGCCAGGCTGCCGCTCGGGCTCAGGCTGTTGCGCAGGCGTCGGGCCAGGCTGATCAACAGTTTGTCGCCGGTCTGGTGACCGAGGCTGTCGTTGATCCGCTTGAAGTTGTCGATGTCCACCAGCAGCAGGCTGATCGGGGTATCGCTGTCACGGGCGAAGCGTTCATCCAGATTGCGGATAAATGCAGGCCGGTTGCCGAGGTTGGTCAGGTTGTCGGTGTAGGCCAGGCGCTCGATGCGCTGCTGCGCCAGTTTGGTCTGGGTGATGTCTTCGTAGATGCCGATGTAGTGCGTCAGCTCACGGTTGTCGCCGTAGACCTTGGAAATCGACAACTGGCCCCAGTAGGGTTCGAGGTTTTTCCGGCGGCTCTTGAATTCGCCTTGCCAGCTATTGCTTTTGGCCAGCGCGGAGGGCGCGTCGAACAGCAACTCGCTGAGGTTTTCCAGGGCCGGCAGCTCCGAGAGGCGCTGGCCGTGGACTTCCTCGGTGGTGTACTGGGTGATCGCGGTGAAGCTCGGGTTGACGTACTCGACCACGCCGTCGCAGTTGACCAGCAAAAAGGCGTTGGCACTCTGCTCGACCGCGCGCTGGAACAGGTGCAGGGCGCTGGTGGCGGTGCGGCGGTTGTGGTTGTTGATGACCTGGGCGAACTGGTCGGCCAGTTCACCGGCAAAGGCGATTTCGTCGGACTGCCAGGCGCGGGTGACACCGGTCTGCTCCAGGCACAACACGCCGACCACCTGGCCGTCGACGCGGATGCTGGCGTCGAGCATGGCGTTGACGTCACGCGGGCGCAGGGCTTCGGCCATTTCCCGGGTACGCGGGTCGCGCATCGCATTGTGCGCGTCGATGGCGCGGCTGCCGTGCAAGGCTTCCATGTAATCGGGGAAGCCGCTGACATCAATCACGTCCGGCAGGATGTATTCCTGGGTAGCACGGTGGTACGCCGAAATCGGCACCAACTTCTGGCCTTCGAGGTTCCACAGGCTGGCACAGTCGATTTCGTAGATATCGCAGGCGCAGCGGGTAATCAGTTCGGCGGCTTCTTGCAGGGAGTTCTGGCTGCTGTAGCGCTGGCGGGCCAGCAACAGGATCAGGTCCTGTTGGGCGCGCACCCGTTCCAGATGCTGCAGTTGTTCCTGCTGGGCACGCTGATTGAGCTCAAGGGCGATTTGCAGGCGTGAATTCTGGGTTTCAAGGTCGACGGACGGCAGCGAAGGTGCCTCGTCGAACACATCGTCGACCGCCAGCAGGTAACCGCGCAGCAAGTGGCGGTTGTGCTGTCTGTAGGCTTCCCCGAGCTCAAGAATGCTCAGAGCACCGGCGGCGGTGTGCAGGGTGTAGCGCACCAGGTAATGCGGGCTTTGGCCGAGTTGTTGCTGGATCGCATCATGCAGTTGATAGCGCGCTTCGGGCTCCATCAGGCTGGCGTAGGGCGAGCCGACCAGGGCGCAGAGCTCGACGGCGGGCTGGCCGAACTGGCGTTCACAGTTGGGATCGAGAAACAACATGGCCCAACTGGCTTCATTCAAGCGCTCGAAACGCAGCATGCCGAGCCGCGAGGGCACAGGCAACTGCGTCACTACCTCGGCCACCATACGGCTGGCGGCATCGGGTTGGCTCTTCATGAAGGGAACTCGCTTGGAAATTTGCTGAACGCGCCGGGCTCGCGCCCTCTTTACTGTTGCCTGCGGCAAGGTTGCATCATTGCGGCACCGACTGACAAGAGACATGAAGGCCAAGTGCTATAAGAATATGTCGGCTGCAGTGAACATTTCTCCAGCGGTAGCCGGAAACTAATGCTATTAGGCGTGGAGAGTACCGTTCCAGAGCCTTTCGGCATCCGGAACGGTCGTGCCGCTGGATTCATTGCAACGGAATATCGATGGATTGCAGGTGCCTGCCATCCCGATCGTGATAGTTGACCTGGATCCGCCCGGTCTCGACCACCATGTGCGCGAAGTTGTCCTGGCTGACGACCTGGCTGGTCAGCGCGTGCCGGTATTCGCCTGCCTCGGTCTGCGTCAATGGCTGATCGAGAATGAAGGTGGCGGCGGTGGCGTAGGGCAGCAGTTTGCTGTTGCTCAGCGGTGAAGACACGACGGTGTGCACTTCGAAGTCAGGGTCTTCGCTGTGGCTCAGGCGACTGGTCAGCGAGCCGTGCACGTCGCCGGAAATGAACACGACGTTCCTGATCCGATGCAGGCGGATGATTTCCAGCAGACGCAGGCGCTGTTCAGGGAAACCCGCCCAGGCATCATCGCCGTTCATTTTGCGGTCGGGGTAAAACATGACACTGGTGACCACGAACTTGACCCGCGCCGGGCTTTCGACCAGCCACTTGCACAGGGCCTGTTCCTGTTCTTCGTCGAGGATGCGGCGGTTGTCGGTCGACAAGTTGCGGCGAGTTCGACTGTCCGTCACAAACCATTCGATATCGCCATCACTGAATTGATACCAGTAGTGCTTCAGTGAAGTTCGGTCGATTGTGCCGTTAGTTGTTGTCGAGCAGATCGGGCTATGACTTGCTTGATAAATTTCGTAAGCCGCCATTGCATTGCGAAACAGTATGTCGTCGGACTTTTCGGCGTTCATTGGCCAGTTGTCCTCTATTTCATGATCATCAAGAATCATGTAAGTCGAAGTGCCGGACATCAGTCGGCGGATATTGGGCAGGGAAAACGCCGCACGATACTTTGCAATGATCTCGTCATAGTCGCGATCCGGGGCTAACAAGTTCAAATCGTCCGCGTAGATCTGATCACCACACATCATGATTGCGCTGATTGCCGGTTGTGCCCCCTCGATCAACTGGCTGATGGACGCGAAGATCCGGTCGCCCGGATACGGCAGCACCGGGATGCCGGCGGTCATGCGCAGGTAACGGCAGGAGCCGAGGATGTAGGCGCGCGGCTGCAAGGGCTGGCTGCTGCGGGTGCGCAGGCGATAGGTTTCCCGTGGCCATTGCAGCGGCAACTCCGCCACGCTGTGGATGGTATGGACAGGACTCATCGGGCTGAACCAGCCGGTCTGGTATTCGTAGTCCGTGTCGGCTTGCAAATGATCGAGCACCAGCACTTCAGTCATGTCGCGAGTTGAATCAAGTTTTACAAACTGCCCCGTCTGCCATTGTTTCGAGTCCAATGGTCGGTAACGAATGCCGGCAAATATGGCAGTGTTCTGTTGCAGTCCGCCGCGAATAAAGATCCGCGCCTGATTAGTTGTTGTGTGGCCAACGATCGGGCCGACAGTAGGTTTCAGCATGTTCGAATCCATTCGAATAAGTGTTGGTGGGTAATAAAGTTGCCTCGTTTGTCGGTGCAACTTTGATGCGCCAAGGTTAGTTGCCTGTCGCTGAAAAATATCAATTTGAAGTGGACTGAAGTCGTGGCCTATATCAGCGCAAGTTGTGGGAAAAGTGCAGGCGACAGTTATTCCAGGCAAAAAAAAGCCCCGCCAAACTGACGGGGTTGAGGTACGAGCGTGTGGCGCTCGAAAACGTGGAACGCAGTCGGCCCTCCGTTGCCGGAGGGCCGAGCGCTTTACAGCAGGATGGTGCGGATGTCCGCCAGCAGGTCGCTCAGACGCTTGGTGAAGCGTGCGGCAGCGGCGCCGTTGATCACACGGTGATCGTAGGACAGCGACAGTGGCAGCATCAGTTTCGGCTGGAAGGCTTTGCCGTCCCAGACTGGCTGGATGGTTGCCTTGGAAACACCGAGGATCGCCACTTCCGGCGCGTTGACGATCGGCGTGAAGCCGGTGCCGCCAATGTGGCCGAGGCTGGAAATGGTGAAGCAGGCGCCTTGCATCTCGTCCGACGAGAGCTTCTTGGTCCGGGCTTTTTCAGCCAGGGAAGCGGCTTCGGCGGCCAGTTGCAGCAGGCTCTTCTGGTCGACGTTCTTGATGACCGGTACCAGCAGGCCATCCGGGGTGTCGACGGCGAAGCCGATGTTTACGTATTTCTTGCGGATGATCGCCTTGCCGCTTGGTGCCAGCGAGCTGTTGAAGTCCGGCAGTTCCTTGAGCAGGTGTGCGCAGGACTTGAGCAGCAGCGGCAGGATGGTCAGTTTGACGCCGGCCTTCTCTGCGACAGCTTTCTGTGCGGTGCGGAACGCTTCCAGCTCGGTGATATCCGCCGAGTCGAATTGCGTTACGTGTGGCACGTTCAGCCAGCTGCGGTGCAGGTTGGCGGCGCCGACCTGCATCAGGCGGGTCATCGGCACTTCTTCGACTTCGCCGAAACGGCTGAAATCGACGACCGGAATCGGCGGGATGCCCGCGCCACCGGTTGCGCCAGCAGCAGCGGCCGGTGCTTCCTTGGCCTTCTGCATCATGGCTTTGACGTAAGTCTGCACGTCTTCTTTCAGGATGCGACCGTGCGGACCGCTGGCGCCGACAGCGCTCAGCTCGACGCCGAATTCGCGAGCCAGTTGACGCACGGCAGGGCCGGCGTGAACTTTCGCACCAGGCTTGACTGGAGCAGCAACCGGAGCGGCGGCAGCAGGTGCAGCGGCAGCCGGAGCAGCAGCTGGCGCCGGAGCGCTCGGTGCAGCAGCGGCAGCTGGAGCCGGGGCAGCAGCCGGAGCGGCGCCTTTGACTTTCAGCTTGAGGATCAGATCGCCAGTGCCGACTTCGTCGTCCAGCTTGATGGAAATGCTTTCCACCACGCCGGCGGCAGGCGACGGGATTTCCATGCTCGCCTTGTCGGATTCCAGGGTGATCAGCGACTGGTCGGCTTCAACGCTGTCGCCAGCCTTGACCAACACTTCGATGATCTTGGCCTTGCCGGCCGAGCCGATGTCCGGAACGTGGATGTCCTGAACGCTGTCGGCAACCGGTGCGGCAGGTGCAGCGGCCGGCGCCGGAGCAGCGGCAGCGGCTGGAGCAGCGGCCTGGGACGGAGCGGCAGCAGCAGGGGCCGCAGCACCCGCCACTTCCAGATCCAGGATCAGGTCGCCGGTGCCGACTTCGTCGTTCAACTTGACGCTGATGGCCTTGACCACGCCAGCGGCAGGCGACGGGATTTCCATGCTCGCCTTGTCGGATTCCAGGGTGATCAGCGACTGATCAGCCTCGACGGTGTCGCCGACCTTGACCTGGATCTCGATGATCTGGGCCTTGCCCGACGAACCGATATCCGGCACGTGCACTTGCTGAACCGAAGCGGCAGCAGGGGCAGCGGCTGGCGCAGCCGGTGCAGGCGCGGCGGCCGGTGCCGCTTCAGCCTTGGCGGCAGGCGCAGCGGCCGGAGCAGGGGCCGCTTGCGCGGCGCCCTCGACTTCCAGTTCCAGCAGTTCGTCGCCTTCCTTCAGACGATCGCCCAGCTTCACTTTCAGGCTCTTGATGACGCCGGCCTTCGGGGCCGGCACTTCCATGCTGGCCTTGTCCGATTCCAGGGTCAGGATGCTCTGGTCGGCTTCGATACGGTCGCCGACCTTCACAAACAGTTCGATTACTTCACCTTCACCGCTGCCGATGTCAGGTACGCGAATGAGTTCGCTCACAGAGTTTCTCCTCAGCAGTCCAGTGGGTTGCGTTTTTCCGGGTCGATGCCGAACTTGGTAATGGCCTCGGCCACGACTTTAGGTTCGATATCACCACGGTCAGCCAGTGCTTCCAGGGCTGCCAACACCACGAAATGACGGTCGACTTCGAAGAAATGACGCAGTTTCTTGCGGCTGTCGCTGCGGCCGAAACCGTCGGTGCCCAGGACTTTGAATTCCTTGGACGGTACCCACTGACGGATCTGCTCGGCGAACAGTTTCATGTAGTCGGTAGAGGCGATGACCGGACCCTTACGGCCGCTCAGGCACTCTTCGACGTAGCTGCGCTTAGGCTTCTGGCCTGGTTTCAGACGGTTGCTGCGCTCTACGGCCAGGCCGTCGCGACGCAGTTCGTTGAAACTGGTGACGCTCCACACATCGGCGCCGATGTTGAACTCTTCACGCAGGATCTTCGCCGCTTCACGGACTTCACGCAGGATGGTGCCTGAGCCCATCAGCTGTACGTGATGCGCCGCATCGCGGGTGTCTTCTTCGAGCAGGTACATGCCTTTCTTGATGCCTTCTTCGGCACCGGCCGGCATGGCTGGCTGCTGGTAGGACTCGTTCATCACGGTGATGTAATAGAAGATGTCCTGTTGCTCTTCGGTCATCTTCTTCATGCCGTCCTGAATGATCACCGCCAGCTCGTAGCCGTAGGTCGGATCGTAGGTGCGGCAGTTCGGGATGGTGGCAGCCAGCAGGTGGCTGTGACCGTCTTCGTGCTGCAGGCCTTCACCGTTCAGGGTGGTACGGCCGGCGGTGCCGCCGATCAGGAAGCCACGGGTACGGCTGTCGCCGGCAGCCCAGGCCAGATCGCCGATACGCTGGAAGCCGAACATCGAGTAGAAGATGTAGAACGGCAGCATTGGCTGGTTGTGGCTGGAGTACGAAGTACCGGCGGCGATGAAGGAACTCATGGCGCCCGCTTCGTTGATGCCTTCTTCAAGGATCTGACCTTTCTGGTCTTCCTTGTAGAACATCACCTGGTCTTTATCGACTGGCTCGTAGAGCTGGCCGACGGACGAGTAGATGCCCAGCTGACGGAACATGCCTTCCATACCGAAGGTACGGGCTTCGTCCGGGATGATCGGAACGATGCGCGGGCCGATTTCCTTGTCCTTGACCAGTTGCGCGAGGATCCGCACGAACGCCATGGTGGTGGAAATTTCACGGTCGCCGGAACCGTCGAGGATCGCCTTGAGGGTGTCCAGATCCGGAGTCGGCACGCTGAAGCTCTGGGCGCGACGCTGAGGCACGAAACCGCCCAGTGCGGCGCGGCGCTCGGCCAGGTAACGGGCTTCGGCGCTGTTTGGCTCAGGCTTGAAGAACGGCAGGTTTTCCAGCTCTTCGTCTTTGACCGGGATGTCGAAGCGGTCGCGGAACAGCTTCAGGCTGTCGACGTCGACTTTCTTGGTGTTGTGCGCGGTGTTCTTCGCTTCGCCCGCACCGGTGCCGTAACCCTTGATGGTCTTGGCCAGGATGACGGTCGGTTGTTCTTTGTGGTTGACCGCTTCGTGGTACGCCGCGTAGACCTTGTACGGGTCGTGGCCGCCACGATTGAGTTTCCAGATCTCGTCGTCGGACAGATCAGCAACCATCGCCTTGAGTTCAGGCGTGTTGAAGAAGTGTTCACGCACGAATGCGCCGTCTTTGGCTTTGTAGTTCTGGTACTCGCCGTCGATGACTTCGTCCATGCGACGTTGCAGGATGCCGTCGACGTCCTTGGCCAGCAGTGGGTCCCAGAAACGGCCCCAGATGACTTTGGTCACGTTCCACTGAGCACCGCGGAACACGCCTTCGAGTTCCTGGATGATCTTGCCGTTGCCGCGAACCGGGCCGTCGAGGCGCTGCAGGTTGCAGTTGATGACGAAGATCAGGTTGTCCAGCTTCTCGCGGCCGGCCAGGGAGATGGCGCCCAGGGATTCCGGCTCGTCGCACTCGCCGTCGCCCAGGAAGCACCAGACTTTCTGTTTGCCCGGCTGGATGAAACCGCGGTGTTCCAGGTACTTCATGAAGCGTGCCTGGTAGATCGCCTGGATCGGGCCCAGACCCATCGAAACAGTCGGGAACTGCCAGAAGTCAGGCATCAGCCAAGGGTGCGGATAGGACGACAGGCCCTGACCGTCGACTTCCTGGCGGAAGTTGTTCATCTGGTCTTCGGTGATGCGGCCTTCCATGAATGCGCGGGCGTAGACGCCTGGCGAGGTGTGGCCCTGGAAGTAGATCAGGTCGCCGCCGTGTTCATCGGTCGGGGCCTGGAAGAAGTAGTTGAAGCCGATGTCGTACAGGGTCGCACTGGAAGCGAAGCTGGAGATGTGACCACCCAGGTCAGAATCTTTCAGGTTCGTACGCATTACCATGGCCATCGCGTTCCAGCGTACCAGCGAGCGAATGCGGCGTTCCATGAACAGGTCGCCAGGCATGCGTGCTTCGTGGGTAACGGGGATCGTGTTGCGGTAAGGCGTGGTGATGGCGTAAGGGAGCTGCGAACCGCTGCGGGTCGCCAGTTCACCCATACGGGTCATCAGATAGTGAGCACGGTCTTCGCCTTCTTTGTCGAGAACCGATTCCAGGGCGTCCAGCCATTCCTGGGTTTCGACGGGATCGAGGTCTTGCATGGCTTGCTCCAGGGCGGAAAGGCTTCCAGAATCGGTTGCCTGAGTTTGCGACTGGCCTTGTGGGCAGACGATTTAAAATTCTTGGATTGCCGACAGGTTGTTCCGGCGGCGTGTAGTTTTACTACAAATCATCCGGCATTTCAGCCTTTCGAATGTATAGACGAGTAGTAAAACTACAGATGAAAGGCTTGTGGCCTCCGACTGCGTTGTGAGAATAATCGTTAAGGTTGGTCTTTGGCCATCCGAAAAAGGTGAAAGTTTGATGCTGGCTGCCAAAGAAAAAGAAATTTCAGCTATTTCTCACTTTTGTTCGACAGTCCTTCGCGTAGCGGTTTTTCAATTATCACTACAAGCGGCCATTTACACGCCGATCAAGGATAGACCATGACCCTGCCCGCGCTTGCCGAACTGCCCGCCATTCTCCTGCCGTTGGTCAGCCGATCGGAGCAGTCGTTCCGTGCGGCCGTCGCGCAACTGGAAGACGATCACGGCTTCTCGTCCTGGACGCCGGAACGCTGGGCGCAGTTCGCCCGCGTCAGCGCCGCCAGCGATTTCGTCATTGAACAGAGCGTTCGTGACCCTTTGATGTTGTTGTCGCTGGTGCAGTCCGGCGAACTGGACCGGCCGTTCGCCCGCGGCGAGTTGTGCGGGCAGATTGCAGAGGCGGTGAGCACTGCGCAGACCGAAGATGAGTTGGGCCGCGTCCTGCGTCGCCAGCGCACCCGGCATCAGGTGCGGATCATCTGGCGCGACCTCAACCGTCAGGCCGATCTGGTGCAGACTTGCCGCGACCTTTCGGACATGGCCGACGCCAGCATCGATCAGGCCTATCAATGGTTGTACCGCCGCCATTGCGACCAGTTCGGCACGCCGACCGGTCGGCGCAGCGGCGAACCGCAGCAGATGGTCATACTCGGCATGGGCAAGCTCGGCGCGGTCGAGCTGAACCTGTCCTCGGACATCGATCTGATCTTCGCCTACCCCGAGGGCGGCGAAACCGTCGGCGTGAAGCGCCCGCTGGACAATCAGGAATTCTTCATTCGTCTCGGCCAGCGCCTGATCAAGGCCCTCGACCCGATCACCGTCGACGGTTTCGTGTTCCGCGTCGACATGCGCCTGCGCCCGTACGGCTCGTCCGGTGCGCTGGTGCTGAGCTTCAATGCGCTGGAGCAGTATTACCAGGATCAGGGCCGCGACTGGGAACGCTACGCGATGATCAAGTCGCGGGTGGTGGCCGGCGATCAGGTGGCGGGCGAGCAGTTGCAGGAAATGCTGCGGCCGTTCGTTTACCGGCGTTATCTGGACTTCTCGGCAATCGAAGCGCTGCGCACCATGAAGCAGTTGATCCAGCAGGAAGTGCGGCGCAAGGGCATGGCCGACAACATCAAGCTTGGCTCTGGCGGTATCCGTGAAGTCGAGTTCATCGCCCAGGCCTTTCAACTGATTCACGGCGGACGCGACCTGAGTCTGCAACAGCGCCCTCTATTAAAGGTGTTGAGCACGCTTGAAGGGCAGGGCTATCTGCCGCCGGCCGTCATCAGCGAGCTGCGCGAAGGTTACGAATTCCTGCGTTACACCGAACACGCGATCCAGGCGATTGCCGACCGTCAGACCCAGATGCTCCCGGACAGCGCTCAGGATCAGGCGCGCATTGCGTTCATGCTCGGTTTCGCCGACTGGGAAGCGTTCCACGAGAAGCTGATGTTCTGGCGCGGCCGGGTGGCCTGGCACTTCGCGCAAGTGATCGCCGATCCCGATGAGGACGAAGGCGCCGAGAGTGAAGTGGTGGTCGGCGGAGAATGGCTGCCCCTGTGGGAAGAGGCTCAGGACGAAGAGGCTGCCTGTCGCCAGCTGGAGGAGGGCGGTTTCGCTGACGCGACCAAGGCCTTGAAGGCATTGGCGAGCCTGCGTGCCAGCCCGCAGTTGCGAGCGATGCAGCGTTTGGGGCGCGAGCGTCTGGATGCCTTTATTCCGCGCCTGCTCGCTCAGGCGGTGGAGCATGAAAATCCCGATCTGGTGCTGGAGCGCGTTCTGCCGCTGGTCGAAGCGGTGGCCCGGCGTTCGGCTTATCTGGTGTTGCTGACCGAAAACCCCGGCGCGCTGCGCCGCTTGCTGACGTTGTGCGCTGCCAGCCCGTGGATCGCCGAGCAGATCACCCGTTTCCCGCTGCTGCTCGATGAATTGCTCAACGAAGGCCGGCTGTTCAAGCCGCCGCTGGCGCCGGAACTGGCCGCCGAGTTGCGCGAGCGCCTGACCCGGATCCCGGAAGACGACCTCGAACAACAGATGGAAGCCCTGCGCCATTTCAAACTGGCGCACCGCTTGCGCGTCGCCGCTTCGGAAATCGCCGGCAGCCTGCCGTTGATGAAAGTCAGCGATTACCTGACCTGGCTGGCCGAGGCGATTCTGGAGCAAGTGCTGGCGCTGGCCTGGCGCCAGACCGTGGCCAAGTACGGCACGCCGCTGCGCACTGACGGTACGCTGTGCGATCCCGGCTTCATCATTGTCGGTTATGGGAAAGTCGGCGGGATCGAGTTGGGGCATGGTTCGGATCTGGATCTGGTGTTCATCCACGATGGTGATCAGCAGGCCGAAACCGATGGCCCGAAACCGATTGATGGCACGCAATTCTTCACCCGGCTCGGCCAGCGGATCATTCACTTGCTGACGGCGCAGACCAACTCGGGCCAGCTGTACGAAGTGGACATGCGCCTGCGTCCGTCCGGGGCGTCGGGGCTGCTGGTCAGTTCGCTCGGTGCGTTTGCGCGCTATCAGGAAAATGAAGCCTGGACCTGGGAACATCAGGCGCTGGTGCGGGCGCGAGTGCTGGTGGGCAGCCAGGATGTCGGCCAGGCCTTCGAGAGCGTGCGGGCCCAGGTGCTGGGCAAGGCGCGGGATCTGGCGAAACTGCAACAGGAAGTGAGCGAGATGCGCGCCAAGATGCGCGACAACCTCGGCAGCAAGAGCACCGCCGCCGGTACTGGGGCGAATGCCTTCGAGGCCACGGCGCCGTTCGACCTCAAGCAGGACGCCGGAGGTATCGTCGATGTTGAATTTATGGTGCAATACGCGGCCCTGGCGTGGTCGCAGACCCACCCGGCGTTGCTGCGCTGGACGGACAATATCCGCATTCTGGAAGAGCTGGAACACGAAGGGCTGATGCCGGCCGAAGACGCCAGCCTGTTGCGCGAGGCCTATAAGGCCTATCGTTCCGCCGCCCACCGGCAGGCCTTGCAGAAGGACGCCGGGGTGATACCGGGCGATCAGTTCGCGGACGAACGGCGGCAGGTGATGCGGATCTGGCGTGAGCTGGGGCTAAGCTGATTCTCGAGGCGGGGAGGTGTAAAGCCTCCCCGGTTCGTTTATGGAAACCACATGAATATTCTGATCGTTGGGCCCAGTTGGGTCGGTGACATGGTGATGGCGCAGACACTGTTTCAGTGTCTCAAGCAGCGCCACCCGCAGTGCGAAATCGACGTGCTGGCCCCGGAGTGGAGCCGGCCGATCCTCGAACGCATGCCCGAAGTGCGCAAGGCCTTGAGCTTCCCGCTCGGCCACGGCGCGCTGGAGCTGGCGACCCGTCGGCGGATCGGCAAATCCCTGGCCGGCCAGTACGACCAGGCGATCCTGTTGCCGAACTCCTTGAAGTCGGCGCTGGTGCCGTTCTTCGCCGGCATCCCGAAACGCACCGGCTGGCGCGGCGAATTCCGCTACGGCCTGCTCAATGACGTGCGCACGCTGGATAAAGAACGTTATCCGCTGATGATCGAGCGTTTCATGGCTCTGGCTTACGAGCCGAACGCCGAGCTGCCGAAACCCTATCCGCGCCCGAGCCTGCAAATCGATCCGGTGACCCGCGAGGCCGCATTGGCCAGGTTCGGCCTGACCCTCGACCGTCCGGTGCTGGTGTTGTGCCCCGGCGCCGAATTCGGTGAAGCCAAGCGCTGGCCGTCCGAGCATTACGCCAAGGTCGCCGAAGCGCGGATTCGCGAAGGCTGGCAGGTCTGGCTGTTCGGTTCGAAGAACGATCACGCGGTCGGCGAAGACATCCGCGCGCGGCTGATTCCGGGGCTGCGTGAAGAGTCGGTGAATCTGAGCGGCGGTACTTCGCTGGCCGAGGCCATCGACCTGATGTCCTGCGCCGACTCGGTCGTTTCCAACGATTCCGGCCTGATGCACGTGGCCGCCGCGCTGAATCGTCCGTTGGTGGCGGTCTACGGGTCGACCTCGCCGGGTTTCACCCCGCCGCTGGCCGAGCACGTGGAAATCGTCCGTCTGGGCCTCGATTGCAGCCCTTGCTTCGACCGCACCTGCCGTTTCGGCCATTACAACTGCCTGCGCCAGCTGATGCCGGACGCGGTCAACGATGCCTTGCAGCGTTTGCAGGGCTCTGTGGTCGAGGTTCATTAACTTGCGGGTATTGCTGATCAAGACTTCATCGCTGGGCGACGTGATTCACGCGTTGCCGGCGCTGACCGACGCCGCCCGGGCGATTCCCGGGATCAAGTTCGACTGGGTGGTGGAAGAAGGCTTCGCCGAGATTCCGACCTGGCACCCGGCCGTAGGCAAAGTGATTCCGGTGGCGATTCGCCGCTGGCGCAAAAATATCTGGAAAACCATCACCGGCGGCGAATGGAAGCGCTTCAAGCAGTCCGTTCGGGCGAACAAATATGACCTGGTGATCGACGCTCAAGGCCTGCTGAAAAGCGCCTGGCTGACCCGCTATGTCAAGGCCCCGGTAGCCGGTCTCGACAAGAGCTCGGCCCGCGAACCGATCGCCGCGCGTTTTTATGACCGCAAACTGGCGGTAGCCCGTGGGCAGCACGCCGTCGAGCGCGTGCGCCAGTTGTTCGCCATTGCTTTGGGTTACGACTTGCCCAAAGGCCTGGGCGATTACGGCCTCAACGTCGAGCGTCTGGTCGAACTGCCGCGCAAGAATGCTTACGTGGTGTTCCTCCACGGCACTACCTGGGACACCAAACACTGGCCGGAAGCCTATTGGCGCGAGCTGACCGAACGGGTCGGCTACCTCGGCGTCGGGATCAAGCTGCCGTGGGGCAACCCGCTGGAGAAGGCCCGGGCCGAGCGCATCGCCGCCGGTTTCAAACACGCCGAAGTGCTGCCGAAGCTGAACCTGGCCGGGGTCGGCAAGGTGCTCGCTGGTGCCCAGGCCTGTGTCGCGGTGGACACCGGTCTTGGCCATCTGGCCGCGGCGCTGGACGTGCCGACGATTTCCCTGTTCGGCCCGACCAATCCGGGCCTGACCGGCGCCTACGGCAAATTGCAGATTCACCTCGGCAGCGATTTCCCGTGCGCGCCGTGCCTGCAAAAGAAATGTACGTATCAACCGACCGCGCAGGATGCCCGTCAGTTTGACCTGAAACGCGAGTGGCCTCTGTGCTTCACGCGTCTGAATCCCGAGCGTGTTGCCAGCCGACTGAGCACGTTGTTGATGGCTGAGGAGCTGCGCTGATGCAATTGGCTTTTGTCCTGTACAAATATTTCCCGTTCGGCGGTTTGCAGCGCGACTTCATGCGCATCGCCCTCGAATGCCAGAAGCGCGGGCACCAGATCCGCGTCTACACCCTGATCTGGGAAGGCGACGTGCCTCCCGGTTTCGAAGTACTGGTGGCGCCGGTCAAGGCGTTCTTCAATCATCGGCGCAATGAAAAACTCAGCGCGTGGATGGAAGCGGACCTGGCCAAGCGCCCGGTGGATCGCCTGATCGGCTTCAACAAGATGCCGGGGCTGGACGTCTACTACGCCGCCGACGGCTGCTTCGAGGACAAGGCGCAGAACCTGCGCCACTCGCTGTACCGCCGCTGGGGTCGCTATCGCCACTTCGCCGAGTACGAGCGCGCGGTGTTCGCCAAAGACGCGAAAACCGAAGTGCTGATGATCTCCGAAGTGCAGCAGCCGCTGTTCATCAAACATTACGACACGCCGCTGGAGCGCTTCCACCTGCTGCCGCCGGGCATCGCCCAGGACCGTCGGCGCCCTGCGGATGCCGACCGGATTCGCGCCGGTTTTCGCGCCGAATTCAATCTGAAGGACGACGAACTGCTGCTGGTGCAGATCGGTTCCGGGTTCAAGACCAAGGGTGTCGATCGCAGCCTGAAAGCGCTGGCCGCCTTGCCTGCCGATCTGAAGAAACGCACCCGGCTGTTTGTAATCGGCCAGGATGACCCCAAATTGTTCCAGATGCAGAGCGCGACGCTGGGCTTGGGCGACAACGTGACGTTCCTCAAGGGGCGCAGCGATATCCCGCGTTTCCTGCTCGGCGCCGATCTGTTGATCCACCCGGCTTACAACGAAAACACCGGTACGGTGCTGCTTGAAGCGCTGGTCGCCGGGTTGCCGGTGCTGGTCAGCGCGGTCTGCGGTTACGCTCATTACATCGCCGAGGCCGACGCCGGGCGGGTGCTGGACGAGCCGTTCGATCAGGCGCAACTGGCGCAATACCTGACTGACATGTTGAACGACGACGCTGCACGGGCGGCCTGGAGCCGCAACGGTCTGGCCTTCGCCGAGACGGCCGACCTCTACAGCATGCCGCAGCACGCGGCCGATGTGATTCTGGCGGAGCACGCTTAAATGAAGTTGATGCTGGCTGAACCTTTCAAGAGCCTGTGGGCCGGACGCGATCCGTTCGCCGAGGTCGAGGGCTTGCAGGGCGAGGTGTACCGCGAGCTGGAAGCCCGCCGGACGTTGCGCACGGAAGTCGACGGCAATGGCTTTTTCGTCAAGATCCACCGGGGCATCGGTTGGGGTGAGATCTTCAAGAACCTGCTGACCGCCAAGCTGCCGGTGCTCGGCGCGGGTCAGGAATGGAAAGCCATCCAGCGCTTGCAGGAAGTCGGCGTGCCGACCATGACCGCCGTTGCGTACGGCGAGAAGGGCAGCAACCCGGCGGATCAGCATTCGTTCATCGTCACCGAAGAGCTGGCACCGACCATCAGTCTGGAAGACTTCAGCATCGACTGGGTCAAGCAACCGCCGCAGCCAAAACTCAAGCGGGCGCTGATCGCCGAGGTCGCGCGCATGACCGGCATGATGCACCGCGCCGGGGTCAACCACCGCGACTGCTACATCTGCCACTTTCTGCTGCACACCGACAAACCGGTGACTCCCGAAGATTTCAAACTCTCGGTGATCGATCTGCACCGTGCCCAGACCCGCCCGGCGATCACCCAGCGCTGGCGCAACAAGGATCTGGCGGCGCTGTACTTTTCCGCGCTGGACATCGGCCTGACCCGTCGCGACAAGCTGCGTTTTCTCAAAGGCTATTTTCAGCAACCGCTGCGCCAGATCCTGGCTGAAGAAGCGCCGTTGCTGAGCTGGCTTGAAGGCAAGGCCAACAAGCTCTACGCGCGCAAGCAGCGTTACGGGGATGCGCTCTGATGGCGGGTTGGAATCTGGAGCCTGAGTACAGTGAACTTGCGCAGTATTTCGGTAGCCTCGAAGCGGTATTTGCCCTTCAGGGCGAGCGCCTGACCCGCGATCCTTTGTCCGAAGTCATTCGCGTGCAGCTCAACGGCGTCAACTATTACGTCAAGCGCTACGTCGGCGCCGGCAAAGGCTTGCGCCGTTATCTGGGCAAGCCCCGGGTGAAGATGGAATGGCAGAACCTCAAGCGCTTCGCCAAGTGGGGCATTCCCACCGCCGAAGTGGTGGCGTGGGGCCTGGAGCGCAACGGCATGGCCTACGATCGCGGGGCGATGATTACCCGTGAACTGCCGCGCACCGAAGACCTGTCGGCACTGGCCGAACGCAACGATCCCAAGCTCAGGGATCGCGTCTGGGTCGACGGCGTCAGCCGGCAACTGGCTGGTTACACCCGGGTCATGCACGACCATCGCTTTACCCATAACGATCTGAAGTGGCGCAACCTGCTGATCGACGATCAGGCGCAGTTGTATCTGATCGATTGCCCGAACGGCGATTTCTGGCGCGGTTTCTGGCTCAAGTATCGGATCACCAAGGATCTGGCCTGCCTCGACAAGGTGGCCAAGTATCACCTGTCGAACACCCAGCGCCTGCGCTTCTACCTGCAATACCGCCAGCGTGACCGGCTGAATGCCGCCGACAAGCAACGGATTCGCCACGTGGTGAGATTTTTCGAGGGACGCGAATGACTGATTTTCTCGCCGAAGAAGACCGTGCACTGCTTGAACGCCACGGTCTAGGTACTTTTGACGCCCTGTGGGCCAAGCAGCTTGAGGCTGTAGATGAACCCAACACCGCCCGTGGCGGCTGGAGCAGCGTGTTTCGTCTGGAACTGGAAGGCCAGGGTTACTACCTCAAGCGCCAGAGCAATTACCTGACCCGCACCCTGCATGCGCCGTTCGGCGAACCCAGTTTTGCCCGAGAATTTCGCAATATCAGCCGATATCGCAAACTTGGCATTCCTGCGCTGCAAGCGGCTTTTTTCGGTGAGCGCAAAGTCGACGGCGAAATCCGCGCGATCCTGCTGACTCGCGCGCTGGATGGCTGGAGCGACCTTGAGTCGCTGCTGGCGCGCTGGTCGCAACTCGGTGCAACGCAACAAACGGCGATCCTCAAGGCCTGCGGGCTGCTGGCTCGGCATCTGCACGGCGTACGCCAGGTGCACGGCTGTTTCTATCCCAAGCACATTTTTCTGCGGGCCAACGGTGACGAGTACCAGGCGCAACTGATCGACCTGGAAAAAACCCGACCGTTATTGTTCGGCATGCGTGACCGGATCAAGGACCTGGAGCCGCTGCAACGCCGCGCACCGGAGTGGAGCGACGCGCAATTGCGTGAGTTGCTGGCGGCTTACCTCGATCAGCCCGCCGACAGCTCGCTGCTCGACAGCTGGCTCGCCCGGCTGACCGCACGACGTAGCCACAAGGAGACCCGCTGATGCAGCTGTCCGAGCTGACCGGTGTCGGGCGAACCCCGCAACTGCCACTGTCGGTAGCCCTCGCAGATGCGGCCGGTCCTGCGGACTTGCAATTGCTGAGTCTGTTGCGCGTGTTGCCTGGGCAGCGTTACGTCGGTGCCGGTGTGTGGCGCGGGCGTCCGGTGCTGGCCAAGTTACTGGTCGGCAACAAGGCCGCGCGACATTTTCAGCGTGAGCTGGAAGGGGTGAAACTGCTCGCCGCCCAGGGCATGACCACGCCGTTGCTGCTGGCTGATGGTCTGAAGGATGGCGAAGGCGGCTGGTTGCTGTTCGAGTTCCTTGAAGGCGCCGAGAGTCTGGGCGATGCCTGGAGCAAGGTCGAATCCCTGCCGGTGCTGGCCGACGAACAATCGGCGGTGCTGGCCGAAGCGCTTGGCGCCATCGGTCAATTGCACGGCAAAGGCCTGTGGCAGGAAGACCTGCACCTGGACAACCTGCTGCGCCATGGCGGTCAGCTGTATCTGATCGATGGCGCAGGTATCTGTGCGGAAAACGCCGGCCAGCCGTTGTCCCGGCAGAAAGTGCTGGAAAACCTCGGGGTGTTTTTCGCCCAGTTGCCCAAGTCGCTCGAGCCGTTTACCGAAGAATTGCTGGTGTATTACCTGCTGAGCAACAGCGAGCATGCATTGCCGCTGGAAGCCCTGCAAAAGCAGATCGACAAGGTGCGCGCCTGGCGCTTGAAGGATTACCTGATCAAGGTCGGTCGTGAATGCACGCTGTTCAGCGTCAAGCGCGGCGCATTTGCTCTGCGGTCGATTCGCCGCGAGGAAGAGTCCGCGATGCTGCCGGTGCTGGAGCAGGCCGATGCCTTGCTCGATCAGGGTCACCTGTACAAGACCGGCGGCGCGGCCAGTGTCGGCAAGGTCGAGGTCGCCGGGCGTGCGCTGGTGATCAAACGCTACAACATCAAGAATTTTGCCCATTGGCTCAAACGCTTCTGGCGCCCGAGCCGCGCCTGGCATTCCTGGCGCGAAGGCAATCGCCTGGCGTTCCTCGGCATCGCCACGCCCAAACCGCTGGCGGTGCTGGAAACCCGTTTTCTCTGGCTGCGCAGCAAGGCCTATCTGATCACCGAACACCTGGCCGGGCCGGACATCATCGAACGCTTTGCGCCGTACGTTGAAAGCGGCGAGGCGCCGGAAGGCGAGTTGCAGGCGCTTGATCAACTGTTTGCACGGCTGATCGCCGAGCGCATCAGCCATGGCGATTTCAAGGGGCATAACCTGTTCTGGCAGGAAGACCGCTGGGCATTGATCGATCTGGATTCGATGTGCCAGCACGGCTCGCTGGGCAGCTTCGCCCCTGCCTATGCCCGGGATCGTGCGCGGTTCATGCGCAACTGGCCTGAGAGCAGTGCGCTGTATCAGGTGATTGATCAGCGTTTGCCCAAGGATCTAGCGGGCACTGCGTGATTATTTTCGCCAGCGCGTAAGACATTTCTACAGTTGAATCCGGGTGAGGGTTGTAGTGACAAATCCTTGTGACTTGTCCTACGACCTTCCCGGAACCCATGAACTGCCCCCCGCAAAATCCCGATGTTAGTTTGCCCCGACGTTCCCGGAGGGCAAATCTTGACCATCAAAACGGCTGTCACTATCGGCGCATTTTCCCTGGCACTGGCCGGCTGCGGCACCGCTGTCACGGTGTTGCAGGACGACGACGGCGCCACGCGCGGCCTGCGCAAACAGAAGACCTACTGCCAGTCGATTCCGCGCATCTACAGCGGACTCGCCCATGATTTCTGCCTGCTGCACGCGCCGCCTGATCCTACCGGTATTCTGGTACCGGTCGTCCTGCTCGACCTGACCCTGTCCGGTGTGTTCGACACGGCTTTTCTGCCGTACACGATCTATCGCCAGGCGGTGGACGGGAATATCAGTGTTTATTGGCGGCCAAGCCGTGGGTAAATACCTTGCCCCCAACCAGTGAGTACAGCGATGTCATCGTTTATGTCGATGAGAGCGGTGATCATGGGATGCAGACACTGGACTCCAACTATCCAGTCTTCGTGCTCGCGTTTTGTGTCTTTCATAAGAGGCATTACTGCGAGAAAGTCATTCCTGCTCTACAGAAATTCAAGTTTGCACACATGGGTCACGATCTGATCGGTCTGCATGAGCTCGAAATTCGTAAAGAAAAAGGAGCGTTTTCTGGCCTCTTCATGTCCAGAGAGCACAAGAATGCTTTTCTTGAGGAGCTGACTTGCATCATTGAAGCCAGCAACTTCGTTCTGATCAGTTGCGTCGTAGACAAGGCTTCCCTTCGTGAAAAACAAGGCACGGGACACAATCCTTATCACCTCGCTCTCGGCTTTTGTCTGGAAACGCTCTATGAGTTTTTGCAGGAGAAGAATCAACAAGGGGCACTGACGCACGTGATTTTCGAGCGCCGAGGAAAGCGAGAGGATAACGAGCTTGAGTTGGAGTTTCGCAGGATGTGTGGTGGGGCGAATCGATGGGGTATTCAACTGCCGTTTGACATCGCTTTTGCAACCAAACAGGTGAATTCCACCGGCCTGCAGCTAGCCGATCTTGTTGCGAGGCCTATTGGCATGAGCGTGTTGAAGGCGGGTCAGGGAAACCGTGCTTTTGACGTGCTCAGGCGTAAGTTCTATTGCAGCGGGGGGCGGAGCAAAGTTGGAGAGGGTTTCGAGAATTGGGGGTTGAAGATTTTCCCATCCACAGAAAGCGAAAAGCCCCGGTGATCTCACCGAGGCATTAGCGCCGACCGGGATCTCCCAGTCCATTTGTGCTGGAGTCTATGTCGATGCTACTTGAGTGTCAACGCACCGGCCGGCCAGTTCCGCTAGAGGTTTGTCGGCGCTTTTAAGCTATAATCCCGCCCTTTAGCTGTCTCTCGCCGGGTGCGAGGGCACATCATTTTTCAAGGCGCATCGCGCCTGAATGCAGACTTAAGAGGCTAGACCCCTGTGGCATTGACGATTCTTGGCCTGTCCGGCGCCCTTAGCCATGATCCTTCAGCAGCCTTGTACATCGACGGCAAGCTGGTCGCGGCGGCTGAAGAAGAGCGCTTCGTGCGCGATAAACATGCAAAGAACCGCATGCCCTACGAATCGGCGAAGTTCTGCCTGGAACAGGCAGGCATCAAGCCGTCCGACGTTGACGTGGTCGCGATTCCGTTCGCTCCGATCAGCATTTTCGGCAAGGCCCGCTGGCAGTACGCCAAGCGTTACTGGTACGCCCCGGACCGTGCACTCGACGCGATCCTGATGGGCAACCGTCGCTACAAGCGCTATCGCAACAAGATCGTCTGGTGCCTGGAGCAACTGGGTTTCGATCCGAAGAAAATCAAGATCGAGCCGGTTGAACACCACTTGGCCCACGCTTCCAGCGCCTACCACTGCTCGGGTTTCAAAGAGAAAACCGCGATCCTCGGCATCGACGGCAAGGGCGAGTACGCCACGACCTTCTTCGGTTATGGCGAGAACGGCAAGATCCACAAGATCAAGGAATTCTTCGATCCGGACTCCCTCGGCGGCCTCTACGGCGCGATCACCGAGTTCCTCGGTTTCGACATGCTCGACGGCGAGTTCAAGGTCATGGGCATGGCGCCGTACGGCGACGCCAGCAAATACGATTTCTCGCGCCTGGCTTCGTTCGAAAACGGCGAGCTGGTGATCAACACCGACTACGCCAACGTGATCGGCCTGCGTCGCTATAAAGAGAAGGGCAAGGGTTACTACTTCTCGCCGAAGCTGATCGAGTGGCTGGGCCCGAAGCGCGAAGGCGACATCGCCGACGAGCCGTACATCCACTACGCTGCCAGCATTCAGGCGCTGTTCGAAAAAATCGCGCTGCAGATGATCGACTACTACCTGGGCGACGTGCTCAAGGAAACCGGCAAACTGGCCTATGCCGGTGGCTGTGCGTTGAACGTCAAGCTCAACCAGAAAATCATCGCCCGGGACGACGTCAAGGAACTGTTCGTGCAGCCTGCCTCCGGCGATGCCGGCACCGCAGTCGGCGCAGCGGCCTATGTGTCCAACGCCCGTGGCGTGCCGGTCGAGAAGATGGAACACGTCTACCTCGGCCCGTCGTACAGCAACGAAGACGTGATCGCCGCATGTGCCCGTCACGAGAACAAGCCGACCTGGCGCAAGCTTGACAACATGCCGGAGCAGATCGCCAAAATCATGGTCGATGGCAACCCGGTGGCCTGGTTCCAGGGCCGCATGGAGTTCGGTCCGCGCGCGCTGGGCGGTCGTTCGATCATCGGTTGCCCGAGCGTGGCTGGCGTGGCTGACCGCATCAACCACCAGATCAAGTTCCGCGAGCGCTGGAGGCCTTTCTGCCCGTCGATGCTCGACACCGTTGCGCCACAGATGATCAAGATCGATCACCCGGCGCCGTTCATGACCTTCACCTTCGAAGTGGCGGAAGAGTGGAAGACCCGCGTGCCGGAAGTCGTCCACGAAGACGGCACGTCCCGGGCCCAGGTGCTCAAGCGCGAATACAACCCGCGCTACTATGACATGATGAAGGCGCTGGAAGTGCTGACCGGCAACGGCGTGTCCCTGAACACCTCGCTCAACCGCCGTGGCGAACCGATGATCTGCTCGCCGACCGACGCACTGAACATGTTTTTCGGCTCGGATCTGCAATACCTGATCATGGAAGACATCCTGGTGGTCAAAGAAGGCGCAAACGCTTATGACACGCTCGGCTGAACGCCATGTGCTGCAGTTCTCCCACGGCTATGACGGGCCGTTCCTGGACTGCGCGCGGCAGTACGCCAGCCTGTTCGCGGGTACCGGTTATCGGGTGACCACGGTCTTTCTGACCGGGGCCGCCGATAGCGAGGTGGCCGCAGCCTGCGCCTCCGATGAAGTGTTGTTCATGGAATACAGCTCCAAGGCCATTCGTGGCCTGAAGCTGGGCGCCATCGGCGATCTGCGCAAGATCGCCGCTTCCCGCAATTTCAGTTTCTGCATCGCCCATCGTTTCAAGCCGATCTACATCGCCTTGCTCGGTACTTCGCTGCCGGTGATTGGTGTGCATCACGCGTTTGGCGATTACCAACGCGGCACGCGCAAACTCTTTGCGCACATTTTCCGCAAGCGTCTGAGCCTGCTCGGCGTGTCCGATGCGGTGCGGAACGACATTCGCCGTTGCCTGCCGAAATGGCCGGCAGCGCGCATCCAGACCCTCTACAACCGCATCGATATCTCCGCGTTGCAGATGAGTCAGGTGTCCGCCCGTGAAGCCCGCGAAACCCTTGGTCTGTCGGCGGATGCCTTCATTGTCGGCAATGTCGGTCGTCTGCACCCGGACAAGGATCAGGCCACGCTGCTGCACGGTTTTGCCGCAGCGCTGCCCGGTCTGCCGGCCAATAGCCAACTGGTGATTCTCGGCGAGGGGCGGCTTGAGGATGAACTCAAGACACTTGCCCGTGAGCTGGGCGTCGGGGATCGGGTGCTGTTTCTGGGCCAGGTGCCGGACGCGCGCAATTACTTCCGGGCGTTCGATGTGTTTGCCCTGAGTTCCGACAATGAGCCGTTTGGCATGGTGCTGCTGGAGGCCATGGCCGCCGGCGTGCCGTTGCTGGCCACGGCGTGCGGCGGGGCGAAGGAAGTGGTCGAAGGCGTCGGGATCCTGTTTCCGCTGGGTGACGCCGAGCATCTGGCCCAAGGCCTGAAACATCTGGCCGGCATGGACGAGCAGCAGCGTCGTCAGTGCGCCGAGATGATGTTCGACCGCCTGCGTGAGCGCTTCTCCGATCGAGCCGTACGCGACACGTTCTGGCATTTGCCGCAAGTTACCGATCTGGCACCGAGGGGCTGATGCTCAACCGATTTCAAGGCTGGCGCGAACGTGGCTGGTCGCCCGTTGACGCCTCAACTTATGCACAGGCCTGGCAGCGTTTTGGCGGCAGCGTCGCGACTCATCCCATGGTGGTCGAGCGGCTGGCGAATCTGGCCGGCATCCCGGTGCGCTATCTGGCGTGGGAGCAGCAGGGCGAAATCAAAGCCGCAATCCCGACCTGGGGCCGCGACCTGGCCTTGTCCAAGGACGTTCTCAAGCGCAACGGCAAGAAAGGCCTGTTCGATCTTGGCAACGCCGAGCTGATCCTGCCGGCCGCCGCCGATGTCCAGGCCCCGCTGCGCCATCGCGGGCGCTACCTGTCGGCGCTCAACGAAAACCGCTTCAGCGGCCTCAAGTTGCAGACCGAACAACTGGCCATGGCCCGTACCCCCGAAGAACTGTCGAAGAAGTTTCGCTACAACCAGCGCCGTGAACTGCGCCTGCTGGAAGAGGCGGGCGGCGTGGTGCGGCCGGTCAGCGACTTCTCCAGTGCGGAACTGGCGGCGATCTACTGCGACCTGTTCCAGCGCCGCTGGGGTTTCCCGGCCACTGGCGCGGCACGCATGGCCGAGGTCATCGAGTTGTTGCGCGAGCTGTTGATCGGCTCGGTGATCTTCCTCAACGATGCGCCGATCGCCATCCAACTGGTGTACCGCGTCGAAGCCCCGGAGTGGATCAGCGTCGAGTACATCAACGGCGGCGTCGACCCTGAAACCCGCGAATTCAGCCCCGGCAGCGTCCTGAGTTTCCTCAACACGCAATCTGCCTGGGAACATGCCCGGGGCCTGAACAAGCCGCTGCGCTTTTCCTTCGGTCGCGCCGACCGTGAATACAAGGATCGCTGGTGCAATCCTGTGCCGGTCTTCACCGTATGAGTCAACCCATGAGCCGCAAACAGCAACTGCTCAAGCGTCACCGGCGCAATAAACGAATCGGCCTGCTGATCGCACTGATCGTGTTGATCGCCCTTGGCTTGCTGGTGGCCTGGTGGCTGCCGCCGGTGCTGGCGGTCATTGGCTGGATTGCCCATGAGGCGTGGTTCGCCGATCACCTGTTCTATTCGCCGAAAGACGATTACCAATACAGCTTTCCGCCGTTCACTCCGCAGCCCAAGGTGCATCTGAACGGCGAACAGTTGCGCCTCGACGAAGGTGTGATGCTGGTGGACGACGCCACGCTGATCCTCGCCGTGAAGGTCAAAAGCAGCTGGCTGGGACGCTTCTTCGATCCTCGGATCGAGTTGGTCGGGGGCACCCATCCCGACGCGCAGACGTTCGAACGCGGCGTTAACGGCCTGCGTTATCTGAACCTCAGCGGCCAGGCGCAGGCCCTGTCGCAAGGCCAGTTGCGTCTGCGCGGGCGCTTTTGCCGGGTGTCCGGCGAGCCGGTGCTGTGGGCGCTGGAACAACCGGACTACCGCCAGCAGCGGGTGATGGTCATCGCGCCTCACGCCGACGATGCCGAACTGGCTGCCTACGGTTTGTACAGCCAGGCCAAAGAAGCCTGGATTGTGACCCTGACCGCCGGCGAGATCGAAGCCGAACATTATCAACGGATGGGCCTGAACAAGGTCGAGGCGGCGCGGCTCAAGGGGCGTCTGCGCGCCTGGGACAGCCTGGCCGTACCGCGCTGGGCCGGCGTGCCGCAGGAACACTGCGTGCAGCTCGGGTATTTCTGCCTGCAACTGGCGGCGATGCAGGCTGCACCGAATCAACCCATTGGCTCGCGCGAAGCCGATCTGAGCGACACGCGGATGTTCCGTCAGCTGAATCCGTTTGTCCTGCCCGGCGATGCCGACGGCGCGCCGACCTGGAACAACCTGCTGGCCGACCTGCGTGACGTGCTGTCCCGCGCGCGCCCGGATGTGATCGTGATGCCGCACCCGACGCTGGATCCGCATCCCGATCACATCTGCGCCCAAGAGGCGGTGCTGGAAGCCTTGCGCGGCCTCGAATGGCAGCCGACGCTGCTCGGTTACGCCAACCACTTGCACGACAACGACCGTTGGCCGATGGGCGACAGCGGGCAGGGCATCGCCTTGCCGCCGACGTTCGATGCGACCCTCGCGATGCAGCCGCTGTGCCTGCCGCTGTCGATCGAATTGCAACGGGACAAGGCCATGGCGCTGGGCATGATGCATGACCTGCAGCCACCGGCCCCGTTCAAGCGTCGCCTGCGCCGGTTGTTTCAGCGACTGCTGGCCGGTCGGCGTCCGTCGGTTTATGGCGAGAACGAATTTTTCCGCAAAGCAATCAGACGCCAGGAGTTGTTCTGGGTACTGAAGCAGAGCGAAACAGGGGCGACGGCATCGCACCGGGGAGAGGTATGAGTCAACGCGCAAAGGTGCTGCAGCTGCAGCCCGATTACAACGTCAAATCCCATGATTTCGCCGACCTCGCCGAACAGATCGTCAAGGCGCTGCCGACCGACCGTTACGAAGTGACCGCCGCCTTCCTGCGCGGCAAACCCGGACCGGGCGAGGCGGTCAGCCGTGCCGACCGTTCGGTGTATTTCGAGTTTTCCGACAAGTCCCTCAAGGGCATGCGCCTGCGGGCGATGTGGCAGCTGTACAAGTTCTGCCGTCGGGAGAAATTCGACGTGGTGATCTGCAACCGCTTCAAGCCGGTGAACATGATGCTGACGCTCAACCGCTGGTTGAAGGTGCCGCTGTGCATCGGCATTTCCCACGGTTTCGGCGAGTACGACCGCTTTTACCGTCGTCGCCAGACTCAGCGCCTGATCGACCGGCACTGGCGGTTCGTCGGGGTGTCGCCAGCGGTCAAGCAGTACCTGCTGGATTGCAATTGCGGTTTCACTGACCAGAACACCTACGCCATCACCAACGCCATCGACATCGAACAGGCCGAGGGTTTGCAGCACAGCCGCGAGCGTGCCCGTGAATTGCTCGGTATCGACCCGAATGTGCGCCTGATCGGGGCACTGGGGCGGCTGGTGTCGGTCAAGGGCCACACTTACCTGTTGCAGGCTTTCGCTCAACTCAAAGACAAATACCCGAACACCCAGCTGGCAATCATCGGTGCCGGACGCCTGCAGGCGCCGCTGGCGGCCGAGATCGAACAGTTGGGCCTGACTGGCCGGGCGCACCTGCTGGGCTTCAAGGAAAATGCCCTGCAATACGTGCGCGCGTTCGATATCTGGACCATGCCGTCGCTGGCCGAAGGCCTCGGTCTGGCCTTGCTGGAAGGCATGAGCGGGCACCTGCCGGTAATTGCCTCGAACGTGCCGGCCATGTTGCCGCTGATCGAAGGTGCCGGTGGCTTGTCAATCACACCCAAGGACGTACCGAGCCTGACGGCGGCTCTGGACACCTACCTCGCGCTCTCGGATGACGAGCTCGAGGCCAAGGGCGAGCAGGCTTACCGCTACCTGCAGGAACAGCACGACATCGAGGTTTTCCGCCAGGAATACCTGAATCTGATCGACTCCGGCCTGGAGCAGGCCCGCAAGGAACAGCCATGAGCGATACAAGTGCCGTGAGCGGTGCCCAGCCCCTCGTCACCGTCATCATCGCGTCCTACAACCACGGGCCGTACATCGAGGAAAGCATCCTCAGTGTCATCAATCAGACCTACCGGAACATCGAGCTGCTGGTGATCGATGACGGTTCGAAGGACGATAGCGTCGAGCGCATCCAGGCCTTGCAGGAAAAGCACGGCTTCGATTTCCGGGTGCAGCAGAACCAGGGCCTGACCAATACGCTCAATGGCGCGATCGCGCGGGCCAAGGGCAGTCTGATCGTGCCGTTCGGTTCCGACGACATCATGTACCCGGACCGGATCGCGACACAGGTCGCCTACATGGACGGCAAGCCGGAAGTGGGCATCTGTGCCGGCAACATCGAGTTGATGGATGCCGACGGCAATCTCTATCCGGAGAAGCGTCAGCGCCGGGACGTGCCGTTCCGGCGCCTGGATTTCGATGACATGTTTCTGGAGCGCAAACCTTACCCGCCGGCGCCGACCCTGATGATTCGCCGCGAAGCACTGGACAAGGTGGGCGGGTTCGATCCGACGATTCGTCTGGAGGATCTGTACATCGAACTGAAAGTGACCCGCGCCGGGTACTTCATCGATGGGTTGAACGTGGTCATGGCGCGCTATCGCAAGCACGCCACCAACTCCTACAAGAACCACCGTTTCATGATCGAAAACATCCTGCGCACCTACGCGCGGTTCAGCGATCATCCGCTGTACGACGAAGTGCGCTACAAGTCGCTCAATTCGATGTTTCTGAAGACCGCCAGCCGCGACCGCAAACTGGCGCGGGAGCTGCTGGCGCAGATTCCTTTCAAGGCCTGGAACAAGAAGACCTGGCGCGGGCTGGGTCGGTTACTGTTTTTGCCGCTGGAAAAAGACTGAGGTCGTTGTCGCTCGCACTGAACGGACTGGTCTGAATCATCAATGAACCCGAGCCGGCGCGTTGCCGGCCAGCACTTGCCTGTGCAGATTCTCTACGGCGGATTTCGACGCCGTTACGGCATACCCCTGGAGCAGCGCCTCGAAGTGATCCTCGAACAGCCAGCGCTGGTCGACGGTGTAGCGTTGCATGTGGCGCAGATTACGCTGACGCAGTGACAGGCTGAGGGGCGAAGGGTAGATCCGCAGGTCGGCCAGATCGATCAGCCCGAACTCGCCATCCTCCAGCACCAGTACATTGCCCAGATGCAGCGAGCGGAAATACACGCCCTGCTCATGCAGGCCGGCCATGAATTTGCCAAAACGTTCCACCAGCGCCTGTCGCACTGCCGGCGCGGTGATGCCCTGCAGGACCTGGCGCAGAGTGTGGCCCGGCAGCGGCGTGTAATGCACGGCGCTGCTGCCGTCGTCGAGGCGATACAGGTTCAGCACCTGGGGTGTGGGAATGCCCATCCGGCGCAACTGTTCGCTGTTGACGGCAAACCGCTCGGAATACGGGTTGAAACTGCCCGAGGTATACCAGCGACGGCGGCGAAACAGCTTGAGAAAACTGCCATCGGCCAGACGCAGGACCTTCGGACCGAGTCCGTCTTCCTCGATGACCTGGGCGCCGTTGCCGAGCTGTTGCAGAGCGGATGCCGAAAGCTTCTGTACCGGCATTGTCAAAAGGCGTCGGGCCCGTTGATTGATGCTCAGGGCTGCAATCAGCGCCAAAGGAATCCACAGCAGGAACCAATGCTCCTTGGGGCGCGAAATGATCCCGCCACCCTCGGTCAGCCCGGCACCGATGCCGAACACCAGCCAGGTCGAGGCGATGATCAGCAGCGGCTGCACGCGCTGGCGCCAACTGCTCAGCAAGCCCCAGGCCTGAAAAAACAGCCACGGCAGCATGCCGAGGATGCCGACGTAATAAAGCACGCCCAGCGCAAAGCTGTGGGGTTCCTGGAAGCTGTAACCGACACCTGGATCAATCGCCAGTGTGGCGTTGTAGCCGTGGCCGATCCATGGGTGTTCAGCGATTTTTTCCAGGGCTTGCTGCCAGATTTCGAAACGGTAGGAGTCGCCGCGTTCGATGATCATCTTCGAGAACAGCACCGACGTGGTTGCGCCGCCGACCGCCAATGCCCCCAGCAGCACCAGCGAGCGACGGTTCCAGCAAATCAGGCTCAGCCACAATGCCGCCATGGTCAGCGCCATCAGCGGGGTGCGCGAGCCGGTTCCGATCACGGCCATGAACATGATCAGCATCGCGGGAATGCTGAGCCAGTACAGCCGGCGATTCTTGCAGGTCATGCTCAGACTGAGCCAATAGGCGCAGAAAAATCCGAACAGATGGGAGCTGAGCAAAGGGTTGTCGAACGCGCCACCACCGATCAGGCGCTCGCCGGGTTCAGAGTGGAGCACGAATGGAATCAGGAAACTGATCGTTGCGACCAGGGCCACCAGCGCGGCGCCGAACAACAATGGCGAAAGAATGTCGCTGCGGTAGCGAACCAGCAGGACACATCCGGCGAACAGCATCAGGGTATGCAGCGGGGGCTTGAACATACCGCTTATCGGTTCTTCCTGCGGACCCCAGCAAAGGCTCAGCAGTGCCCAGGCGGCAAACAGCAGCAGCGCAATGATCACCGGCTCACGCAGCATTTCTTTGAGTTCCCGCGGGCGCAGGCACAGTGCAATCAGCGTCGGAATGCTGAACAAGCCGTAAAACAGCTTGTGATGAACACTGCGACCCGGCAGGAAGAACAGCGCGCACAAGAGCAGAAAGTAGCCGACGGGAAGTATCCACAGGCTGATGAAGTCGAAAATTCGATTGGACGTACTGCTGAAGCCGCGAAGTTGCATGCTGAGAGATTCAATCCTGAAGTTGATCGGCCATTTCGATGATGGCTATTTGACGCTGAAAAAGACGCCTAACAATAACAGCCTTTGGCCGATTGCCAGAACCCTGAACAAGCTGTGCTAAAGTCAGCGTCCTTTTTATCGACTTTCGCGTGATATGACCGACTCCAGTCCCGCCGCAAGCCCTTCGAGCTTGAAAATCTACTTCCGCCTGCTCGGCTATGTCCGGCCGTACATCAGTCTGTTCCTGATCAGCATCGTCGGTTTTCTGATTTTTGCCTCGACCCAGCCGATGCTCGGCTACATCCTCAAGTACTTTGTGGACGGCCTGTCCAATCCCGAGGCAGTGCTGTTTCCCAGCGTGCCTTACCTGCGCGATCTGCAGCTGTTGCAGGCCGTACCGCTGCTGATCATCCTGATCGCCGCGTGGCAGGGCCTGGGATCCTATCTGGGCAACTATTTTCTGGCCAAGGTTTCCCTCGGTCTGGTGCATGACCTGCGGGTGCAGCTGTTCAACAACCTGCTGGTCCTGCCCAACCGTTATTTCGACAAGCATAACTCCGGTCACCTGATTTCGCGTATCACCTTCAACGTGACGATGGTCACGGGGGCGGCAACAGATGCGATCAAGGTCGTAATCCGTGAAGGCATGACGGTGATCTTCCTGTTCGCCTCCCTGCTGTTCATGAACTGGAAGCTGACGCTGGTGATGGTCGCGATCCTGCCGCTGATCGCCGTCATGGTGCGCACCGCGAGCAAGAAATTCCGCAAGCAGAGCAAGAAAATCCAGCTGGCCATGGGCGACGTGACCCACGTGGCGTCGGAAACCATCCAGGGCTATCGAGTGGTGCGCAGCTTTGGCGGCGAAGCCTACGAAGAGAAACGTTTCCTCAATGCCAGTCAGGGCAATACCGACAAGCAGCTGCGCATGACCCGCACCGGGGCCATCTACACGCCCATGCTGCAACTGGTGATCTACAGCGCCATGGCGATCCTGATGTTCCTTGTGCTGTACCTTCGCGGCGACGCTTCGGCCGGTGACATGGTGGCCTACATCACGCTGGCGGGCCTGCTGCCCAAACCGATCCGCCAGTTGTCCGAAGTCAGTTCGACCATCCAGAAGGGCGTGGCCGGTGCCGAAAGCATTTTCGAGCAACTGGACGTCGAGCCTGAAGTCGATACCGGCACGATCGAGCGCGACTCGGTCAGCGGTCGCCTCGATGTAAGCAACCTGAGCTTCACCTATCCGGGCACCGAGCGTCAGGTGCTCGATGACATCAGCTTCTCGGTCGAACCGGGACAAATGGTGGCGCTGGTGGGACGTTCGGGCAGCGGAAAATCGACCCTGGCCAACCTGATTCCGCGCTTCTATCACCACGACAAGGGCGAAATCCTGATCGATGGCGTGGAAGTGGAGCAATACAAGCTGCTCAATCTGCGGCGTCATATTGCCCAGGTCACCCAGCACGTCACGCTGTTCAGCGACACCGTGGCCAACAATATCGCCTATGGCGATCTGGCCGGGGCGCCGCGCGAAGACATCGAGAAAGCCGCGCGTGATGCCTACGCCATGGACTTCATTGCGCAGTTGCCCCAAGGCCTGGACACCCAGGTCGGGGAAAACGGCGTGCTGCTTTCCGGCGGTCAGCGCCAACGTCTGGCGATTGCCCGTGCCCTGCTCAAGAACGCACCGTTGCTGATTCTCGACGAGGCGACCTCGGCACTCGACACGGAGTCGGAGCGGCACATTCAGGCGGCGCTGGATCAAGTGATGAAAGGCCGGACCACGCTGGTGATCGCTCACCGTCTGTCGACCATCGAGAAGGCCGACCTGATTCTGGTCATGGATCAAGGCCGGATCGTCGAGCGCGGCACCCACGACGACCTGCTGGCACAGAACGGCTACTACGCGCGTCTCAACGCCATGGGTCTGGACGCCCCGGCCGAAGACATCGCCTGATCCGGCCTCGATGACGCCGGGCGCGCAATATGCGTCCGGCGTTTTTTCTCGCTGCAGCGGTCTGTCGTCGGTTGAGGACCTCCTTGCTTGAAAAGTGCACAAAAAGGCCAGTGCTTCAATCCTGTTGCAGCCGCCGCACAAGCCTTCGCCAACCCTGTGTTAATATCGCGCCCCTGTTCATTTTGTATGTGGGTTGCTCCATGAAGTTGTCCATGCCGCGATTCGATCAAGCCCCTGTCTTGGTGGTCGGCGATGTCATGCTCGACCGTTACTGGCATGGTGGTACCTCACGGATTTCCCCTGAGGCGCCGGTTCCTGTCGTTAAAGTCGAGCAAATCGAAGACCGCCCGGGCGGTGCCGCCAACGTTGCCTTGAACATTGCCGCGCTGGGTGCGCCGGCGTCGCTGGTCGGTGTGACCGGTGACGACGAAGCCGCCGACAGCCTGAGCAACAGCCTCAAGGGTGCGGGCGTGCGTGCCTTGTTCCAGCGCATCGCGCACCAGCCGACCATCGTCAAGCTGCGGGTCATGAGCCGGCACCAGCAATTGCTGCGTATCGACTTCGAAGAACCGTTCGCCACCGACGCACTGGCCCTTGGCGCGCAGGTCGACGACCTGCTGGAAGGCATCAAGGTGCTGGTGCTGTCCGACTACGGCAAAGGTGCCCTGAAAAACCATCAGGCGCTGATTCAGGCTGCGCGTGCCAAAGGCATTCCGGTGCTGGCCGACCCGAAGGGCAAGGAATTCTCGATCTACCGTGGCGCGAGCCTGATCACCCCGAACCTCAGCGAATTCGAAGCCATCGTCGGCGGTTGCGCCGATGAGCACGAGCTGGTGGCCAAGGGCGCGACGCTGATGCATGACCTGGATCTCGGCGCGCTGCTGGTCACCCGTGGCGAACACGGCATGACCTTGTTGCGTCCGGATCATCCGGCGCTGCATTTGCCTGCGCGGGCCCGTGAAGTGTTCGACGTGACCGGTGCCGGCGACACGGTGATTTCCACCCTGGCGGCTGCGATTGCCGCTGGCGAAGAACTGCCGCACGCGGTAGCGCTGGCCAACCTGGCGGCGGGCATCGTGGTCGGCAAGTTGGGTACGGCGGCCATCAGCGCCCCGGAACTGCGTCGCGCCATTCAGCGTGAAGAAGGTTCCGAGCGCGGTGTGTTGGGCCTGGAGCAGTTGCTGCTCGCGGTGGCCGATGCCCGTGCACACAACGAAAAAATCGTTTTCACCAATGGCTGCTTCGACATCCTGCATGCCGGTCATGTGACCTACCTGGAGCAGGCGCGGGCTCAAGGCGATCGTTTGATCGTCGCGGTCAACGACGATGCTTCGGTCAGCCGCCTCAAGGGGCCTGGCCGTCCGATCAACAGCGTCGACCGGCGCATGGCTGTGCTGGCGGGGCTTGGGGCGGTGGACTGGGTCATCAGTTTCCCTGAAGGCACGCCAGAAAACCTGCTGCGTGAGGTCAAGCCGGACGTGCTGGTCAAGGGCGGGGATTATGGGATTGACCAGGTGGTCGGCGCCGACATCGTGACGGCTTATGGCGGCACCGTGAAAGTGCTGGGACTGGTAGAAAACAGTTCGACGACCGCGATTGTCGAAAAAATCCGCAGTCGTTGATCAGATGGATCTTTATCGTTTCGTACTGCGTGTGAACGGATTTTGCCTTGGGGATCTGACCGTTTCCGTTGATGTTGGCAGGTTTGAATCCGCTGCGCTTGCCTGCTTACGTCGTGTGGTCATTTAACCTATGAAAGTCATGCTCCTGGTGATGAACGAACAGCGGGTCATTCTCGACCGGCTCTACGACATCGTGCAGCAGAACTGTGATGAATGCGTAGTCTATCGGCTCAGCAAACAGCAACAGATGAACCTGGGGCCTTTTTTGGCCTCGGTTGATTACCAGACCTTTGATCGTGTCGTGATCTTCTCCAGAGTCAAGCGCCTGGTCCCGCAGTTGCGGGTGCTCAAGTGCATTCCCGGGCTGGTCTTTCTCGAACACGACGCCTACCAGAACTACATGCCCGCGAGTAAATATCGTGGCGTTTATTCGCGTCTCTACAGGCGCCTGCCGAGTTGCCGGGCGCTGGTATCCGGGGCGGTGGTCGCACGCAAGATGCTTGCTGAAGGCATCGACACGGTGTTCGTCTCCAAGGGTTATGACGAGCAGATGCTGCGCAACACCGGGTCCGAGCGCGACATTCCCATCGGTTTTCTCGGCAGCCTGAAGAGCACCGAGTACGCCCAGCGCAAGGCTCTGCTCGAATCGCTGGCGCAGCGTACCGGTATGCTGGTGACCCGCACCCGCTCCGGCTCCGAATACCTGGAAACGCTCAATCGCATCAAGATTTTCGTCAGCGCCGACATCGGCATGAACGAGTTCATGATCAAGAACTTCGAAGCCATGGCCTGCGGTTGTGTGCTGCTTGCCTGGAGTCAGGGCGAAGAAGACAAGTTGCTCGGTTTCGAAGACATGCACAACACCGTGTTCTATCGCAGCGAAGACGAGGCGGTGGAAAAGATCAAACTGTTGCAGGGCGATCCGGAGCTGTCGCAGCGTATCGCCAGCAATGGCCAGGCCTTTGCAGAAAGTCGCTATTCCTTCGCCCGTGTCGGCCAGGCCCTCGCCACTGAAATACAGCGCGAGATGCGCCCATGGCAGCCGCCGTCAGCGTTCACGCGGTTCTGGGTGAAACTGCGTTTCGGCATGAAGGTGCCGGTCTGAATGAAGGATGAACACATGGCGCTGGATGCGCTCCCCGGCGGTAACCAGTCGGTGCTGGGCGCGTTGCCCGAGCCATTGCGCGAATGCCTGAGCCGCGCGCACCGGGTCGTCCTGATCGCGAATAACCCGGCCATCACGGCGGCGGATTTTCAGGCGCTGAATATCAGCGCCAATGACGTCGTCGTCAGTTTCAACACCTGCATCAAGGCGCCGCTGCTCAACGAGCAAAGCTGGAACGTCTTCGTGCATGGCTATAACGCGCCGGACGCCTATTTTTTTGGTCTGCCTTACGGCCCGGACGTGCGACGGTTGTTCGAGCATGCGGGCGAGCGTTGTTTCACCATGCTGGTCGGCTGCGCCGCACCGATGTGTCCATTGCCACGGGTGGCCATGTATTGGGATCGCATCCCGCTGCCGCCCCTGTGGAACTATCCGGTCGATCGTCCGGGCGGCAAGCGCTACGTTGGGCCTTCTACCGGTTTCAATACGCTGGTGGTATTGGACTGGTTACGCGGTCACGCCGGTTATTCCTATCAGCTCATGACCCTGGGGTTTTCCAACGAATCGGGGAAACTGTGGAGTGGGCATGCCTGGGATTACGAGCGCGACTGGCTGCAGCAGTCGGACGTCATTGTGGTGCCTTTGCAACCCCGTCGCTGGTGGCAAAAGCTCTTTCGCCAAAAATAAAAGGTGCTGTTGAGTGTTGAAAATTGCCGTCGCTTTTTTCGGGATCCCGAGAAATTCGCAGATTTGTTTCCCTTCCATTGAACAGAACGTTCTGGCGCAGTTTCCGGCGGGCAGCGACGTACAGTGCTTCTATCATTTGTACAAAATCGATGAAGTACAGAACTTCCGCTCAGGCGAAAAAGGTGAGTTGGCGGCTGACAACTATCAGCCGTTCGAATCGATGATCGGGGCCCTGACTTCGACTGACGGGGTGCTGGAGCGTTGGGATTTCGAGCAGGTCAAAGCGCAGGGCGATACCTGGGCCGATGACTATGCGTCGCTGCGCAACCTGATCTATCAGCTCAATTCACTGCACACCGTGACCAGCATGATCGAAACCTTCAATCCGGATTTCGTCGTGTTCGTGCGCCCGGACATTTTCTTCCACAACCCGCTGCCCGCCTATGTCTTCAATCATCCAGAGGCTCGGAGGCACTCTGCCTACATTCCGGACTGGCAGTGGTGGGGCGGGTTGAACGACCGCTTTGCCATTTGCGGGCGCGATACCTATGTCGCCTATGGCAAGCGGATCGAGCGCATTTTCCAATTCTGCAAAGCGACGGGAAGAAAGCTGCACTCCGAGCGCTTGCTCAAGTACGCGCTACAGCAGGCCGGTGCCAAAGTCTGCACGCTACCGACCCAAGCCTCTCGGGTACGAATCACCGGCGCTTTTGCCGAAGAGTCGTTTTCGCCCAAGCGCGGCATGGGCAAGCGTGAAAACCGTTATTTCCATTTCTTCGCGACGTTGCGCACCTGGATGGATCGTCGGCGCTAGTCAGCTATTTGCTCGCGCGTTTCTTGCCGATGCCAACCAGACGCAGCGCCTTCAGACTCAATTGCTTGAGTCCCGCGCGAGGGGGCTTCGCCGGTTGCAGGCCCTGTTGCACGACCCAGTCTTTCCAGCGAATCCGCTCTTCACGCACGACCCAGCCCGTCTGGGCCGCAAAGCTTTCGGCCAGATAAAGTCCGCGAGTGCTGGCCGGCAGGAGCTTGTCGCGCTTGAGGGTATACAACTCGGCCAAGGGCGCGCCGTCCTTGAGCGGCATCAGGTAGAGATCGGGGCGCTTGCGGTCCAGCCGAGCCACCAGTTGATCTCCCTCCAGACGCTCATCGACGTGGAACAGGCTCAGGGATTTTGCCTCCTTGGGCACGTCCAGGCGCAGGTCGTAGATCAACTGCAGTGACGCGGTCGGCAAATGCACGTAGGCCCGTGGCCGTTCGAGCAATTGCAGATTGGCGCAGCGCACCGGCCGCGCCGAGCCGGACAGCGGCGTCAGGCGAAAGGGCAGGGCCTCGCGATAATGCAGCGCCGATGCGTACGGCGCTGGCAGCCAGGTGTCGTTGAAACGCCCGCCGAGCCAGCCTTCCGGTGTTTCCAGCAGACATTCTTCGGCAATCTCCTGGATCGCCGTGTGCAGCGGGATATTCAGCTCATGGGCTGGCACGTAGCCGGAAATCAGCTTGAGCACGACGTCGCCGCGATCCTGCCGGCGCTGGCGCACCAGCACCCAGTAATCGCGATTCTGCCAGTGCAAGGTCAGGCGCACCGAGACGCCGAGGTTGGCCAGCTCCAGCGCAAAGCGCTCGGCGTCGGCCACGCTGACCGGTTTGCGTCGTTGCAGGGTCTGGGCGAAATTCAGCGGCATGCCGACGCTCTGGTAGGTCAGGCCTTCCGGCGTGGCTTCGACGAACAGCGGCAGTGTCTTGAAGTTGCTCGGGTTCTTTCTGATGAGCGTACGCGGCATGTCGGCTCCTGCTTAAGGCCGCGAGGCGGCGTCAGTGACCACGAAGGACCTGGGCAACGGTCGCAACGTTGTGGGCGAGGTGCAGCGGATTAATCGTCCCGACGATGGCACTGGCCACGCCGGGCTGGGCGAACAGCAACTCGAAGCTGGCGCGCACCGGATCCACACCGGGACTCAGGCACACATGACCACTGGCCAGGGCCTTCTTCACCAGAATGGCTTTGCCGTGGGCAGCAGCATAGTCAATGACCGCCTTCTCGTTTTGTTCGTTCAGATTGTAGGTGACCATCGCGCAGTCGCCTTGCTCCAGTGCCTTGAGGCCACCGTCGACGGTTTTGCCGGAAAAACCGAAGCCGCGAATCTTGCCCTCGGCCTTCAGCGCCGCGAGGGTTGCATAGACTTCGCTGTCGTTGAGGATCGCCAGATCGTTGCCATCGGAGTGCACCAGCACCAGGTCGATAAAATCGGTTTCAAGACGTTGCAGACTGCGCTCCACCGACATCCGGGTGTGGGCGGCGCTGAAGTCGTGGGTCGACTGGCCGTCGACAAATTCTTCGCCGACCTTGCTGACGATCACCCAGTCCTGACGCTGACCGCGCAGCAGTGGGCCGAGGCGTTCTTCGCTGCGGCCATAGGCCGGGGCGGTGTCGATCAGATTGATGCCCAGCTCCCGCGCCTGCTTGAGCAACATGCGCGCAGCGTCATCGTCGGGGATCTGGAAGCCGTTGGGGTATTTCACACCCTGGTCGCGGCCGAGCTTGACGGTGCCCAGGCCCAGCGGCGAAACCAGCAGGCCGGTGCTGCCCAGTGGGCGATGCAGATCGTGCAGGGTCGGCAGGCTCATGGCAGCAGTTGCTCCCAGGCGGGAACGCCCATCGGTGGTTTTGGCAGCTCGGGCAGCGGAGCAGGATGACTCGGCTGGATACCGTCGCGTTCCAGGGAGGCAATCACCCGGTCAGCGAAGTCCGGCGCCAGGGCGAGCTTGGTTGGCCAGCCGACCAGCAGGCGACCTTCTTCGGCGAGGAAGGCGTTGTCCGGGCGGGTCAGGCCGGTTTGCAGCGGTTCGGCGCGATCGACGCGCAGGGTCGCCCATTGCACGGTGCTCAGGTCGATCCATGGCAACAACTGGCCAAGTTCTTTCTGGGCGGTGGCGATCTGTTCGGCCGGCTCACGGGCCACGCCTTCGGATTCGGCAATGTCACCACCGAGATACCAGACCCACTGGCCGTCAGCGGCCGGGTGAGTGGTCACCGTGATACGCGGCTTGGTGCCGCCACCGAGGCAGTGCGCGTACAGCGGTTTCAGACCCGGGCCCTTGGCGATAATCATGTGCAGCGGCCGGCGTTGCATGGCCGGATGAGTCAGGCCCAAAGCAGTCAGCAGATCGGCAGTGCCGGCGCCGGCGCTGAGCACGATGCGCTGGGCGCGGATTTCACGGCCATCGACTTTCAGGCCAACCAGCACGCCGCTTTCCAGCAACGGCTCGATGTTCTGGCCGGCGAGCAGACCGTCGCCCGAGAGGTCGGCCAGACGCTGGATCAGGCTCGGTACATCGATCACCAGTTCGGCGAGGCGGTAGACCTTGCCTTTGAAGCGCTTGTCTTGCAAAGCCAGCGGCAGTTGATCGCCCTTGACCTGATCGACCCGGCCACGCACCGCTTTGCTGGCGAAGAAACTGGTGAGGTTGCCGGCGAGGGTGCCCGGCGACCACAGGTAATGGGCTTCGGACAGCAGGCGCACGCCGCTCAGGTCCAGTTCGCCGTTGCCGGCCAGGGCTTCACGCCAGCGGCGCGGCATGTCGGCGATGGCTTCCGAGGCACCGGTCAACGCACCGTGCAGCGCGTACTTGGCGCCGCCGTGAATGATGCCCTGGGACTTCACACTCTGCCCGCCGCCGAGGCTGGCGCTTTCCACCAGCACGGTCGAGAAACCCTGGCGACGCAGGCGCGCGTTCAGCCAGAGACCGGCGACACCCGCGCCGACAATCAGCACGTCGGTGGAAATTGGAGATGGCATGCAACGACCTCAGTGTTCAAGACGAGGGCGCAGTATACAGACTCGGGGAAAAGGGAATTTGTCGATGATCAACAGAGGGAGGGCATGAGCCCTTGCCGGCGCGATTGCCTGCAAGGGCTCAGGTCAGGATCAATGGCCGGCGGTTTTCGAGAACAGCTGAATCACCACCACGCCGAGTACGATCAGCGCCATCCCGAGCATCGCCGGGATATCCAGCTTCTGCCCGTAGATGAACAGCGCCGCGACACTGACCATCACGATGCCCATGCCGGCCCACACCGCGTAGGCCACGCCCACCGGCACGCTGCGCACCACCAGGGTCAGCATCCAGAACGCGATGCCATAACCGACGACGACCAGCAGCAATGGCAACGGCGTGCTGAAGCCTTTGACGGCTTTCATCGAAACGGTCGCGATCACTTCGGCGCAGATGGCGATGGCCAGGTAGACGTAAGCGTTCATGTTCAAATCCTCGTGTGGAGCGTTGCTTTCTGAGGCGGCATTCTAGTGACTCCCCAGATGGGGTAAAGTCATTACCTATCTGTTTAAAAGATGGGTTGGCCGATGAGCATGCAGTGGAATCTGGAGCAGTTGCGGGTGTTCGTCGCGGTGGCCGAACAGCGCTCGTTTTCCGCGGTGGCGCGGCAGCAGCGCAAGGCGCAGTCGGCGATCAGCAGCGCGATTGCCATGCTCGAGGACGATCTCGGCGTGAGTCTGTTCGAGCGTAGCAGCGGCCGCCAGCCGAGTCTTACCGAAGCGGGGGAGGCGTTGCTGGAAGAGGCGCGGGAAGTGTTGCGCCAATGCGAGCGGTTGAACGGACGGGCCGTGGCCATGATGCGCGGGCAGGAAGCGCAACTGCGCGTGGCCCAGGACGAGGCGATGCCTTATCAGGCGCTGGTGGAAAGTTTCGCCGCCCTGGCCGAACAGTTTCCCAGTCTTGAAGTCCAGTTGACCAGCGCCGCCCAGGGCGAGGTTTCGCGCAAACTGGTGGAGCGTCGGGCCGATCTCGGGTTGTTGTTCTATCACGATGAAATCCCCGAAGCGCTGGAGCGCCGGGTGCTGGGCAGTGTGGAAATGGTCACGGTCTGCGGCGTCAACCATCCCTTGGCAGCGCAGGCTTACGTCACCTGCCAGCAATTGGCTCAGCATCGGCAATTGTTGATGTCGACCCAGACCAGCATTTATCCGGGCAATGAGCCGGCCAGTCCGCAGGTGTGGCGCGCTGACAGCTTCTATGTGATGGCCGAATGGCTGGTGCGCGACCTCGGCTGGGCCTGGTTGCCGCGCCATGTGGTGCAGTACTCGGCGTATCAGGGCCTGATGGTGGAACTCGACAGCGAATGGACACCGCCGGCGCTGGTGGTGGAACTGGTCTGGCGCCGCGACGAACCGCTGGGGCCGGCGGCTCGCTGGCTGGCGGAGCGATTTGCCATACACCTGCGGGCGATCGGCGGCAAAAGCCGATAAACTCCGCCGCCATGAATAGAACTCTCTACACCGCGCTGTTTTACCTGGGGCTGCCATTGGTGGCGATTCGGCTGTGGCTGCGTTCGCGCAAGGCGCCGGCGTATGCCAAGCGGATTGGCGAACGTTTCTCCCGTGGCATGCCGGCCCTGCAACCGGGCGGCATCTGGGTTCACGCCGTGTCGGTGGGCGAAAGCATCGCCGCCGCGCCGATGATCCGCGCGCTGCTGCAACGTTATCCACAACTGCCGATCACCGTGACTTGCATGACGCCGACCGGTTCGGAACGCATCCTGGCGATGTTCGCCAACGAGCCGCGCATCCAGCATTGCTACCTGCCTTACGATTTGCCCTGCGCGGCGGCGCGTTTTCTGGATCGCGTGCAGCCGAAACTGGCAGTGATCATGGAAACCGAACTGTGGCCGAACCACATCCACCAGTGCGCCAAGCGCGGGATTCCGGTGGCGTTGGCCAACGGGCGGCTGTCCGAGCGTTCGGCCAAGGGCTATGGCCGGTTCAGCAAACTGACCGCGCCGATGCTGGCTGAGATGAGCCTGTTCGCCGTGCAGACCGAGGCCGAAGCCCAGCGCTTTCGCGATCTCGGTGCGCGCCCGGAAACCGTCGAAGTCACCGGCTCGATCAAGTTCGACCTGACCATCGACCCGCAACTGCTGCAACGTGCCCATGAATTGCGCGGCCAATGGCAGGCGCTGGAGCGTCCGGTGTGGATCGCCGCCAGCACCCATGAAGGCGAAGACGAAGTGGTGCTGAGTGCTCACCGTCGTTTGCTGGCCAACCATCCCGATGCGCTGCTGATTCTGGTACCGCGCCATCCGGAGCGCTTCAACTCGGTGTTCGAGTTGTGCCAGCGTGAAGGCTTTGCCACGGTGCGTCGTTCCACTGGCGCGAGTGTCGATGCGCAGACTTCGGTGCTGCTCGGCGACACCATGGGTGAGCTGCTGTTTCTATACGCATTAGCCGACAGCGCGTTCGTCGGCGGCAGTCTGGTAGCCAACGGCGGGCACAACTTGCTGGAACCGGCAGCGCTGGCGAAACCGGTGATCAGCGGCCCGCACCTGTTCAACTTTCTCGACATCGCTGCGCAACTGCGCAGCGCAGGAGCCTTGGCCGAGGTTGACGACGCCGAAGGTCTGGCCACAGAGGTGCAGCGTCTGTTTGAACTGCCGCGCGACGCACAACGCATGGCCGACGCCGGACTGAGCGTGATGCGCCGCAATCAGGGCGCGTTGCAGCGCTTGCTCGATGGACTGGGAAGGTTGATCGACCGCCCATAAAAAAACGCAGCCTGAGGGCTGCGTTTCTTGTTTAAGGCCGGGCCTTGAGCTGGGCTTCCGCAGCCTTGGCCAGATCCGGCGGCAGGAAATCCTTGTCCGGGTTGTAGTCGGCCTTCAGGTAGCGGGTCAGATCCTGCAAGTCACCCGGGTTCAACGTCCCCGCCGCCTGCTTGAGCCGCAGATTGTCGAGGATGTAGTCGTAGCGGGTGTTGTTGTAGTTGCGCACCGAAGTGTAGAGCTGACGCTGGGCGTCGAGCACGTCGACGATGTTGCGCGTCCCCACCTGATAACCGATTTCCGTGGCTTCCACCGCACTCTGGTTGGAGATGATCGACTGGCGACGCGCCTGCACCTGCTCGACGTCGGTGTTCACCGCGCGGTGCAGGTTGCGGGTGTTCTCGACCACTTGCCGACGCAGGCCTTCACGCTGCTGTTCGGTCTGGTCCAGCCGTGAGTAGGACTCGCGCACCTGGGAGCTGGTCAATCCGCCACTGTAGATCGGAATGTTCAGTTGCAGGCCCACGGTACTCTGCTCGACATTGCCACTGTACGGCGTACCGAACGCATTCGGGTTGGAGAAACCCAGGGCGTCGTTGTCGCCCTTTTCGTATTTGGCCACGGCGTCGAGGGTCGGCAGGTGGCCGGCCTTGCGCTGTTTCAGGGTCTGTTCGGCGGAGCTGACGGCATAGTTGCTGGCCAGCAGATTGAGGTTCTGTTTCGCGGCGGTATCGACCCAGGCCTTGGCGTCGTTCGGCGCCGGCGGCAGGATCGGCAACGTGTGGACGATGCCCTGGATCGAGTTGTACTGGCGGTTGGTCAGGGTGATCAGCGCTTCGAACGCATCATCGACCTGACGCTGGGCGACGATCCGGTTGGCGCGCGCGGTGTCGTAACTGGCTTGCGATTGCAGCACGTCGGTCTTGTCCGACAGGCCCACATCGAAGCGCTCGTTGGACTGATCGAGCTGGCGCTTGAACGCGGCTTCCTCGGCTTTGGTCGAGGCCAGGTTGTCCTGGCTGCGCAGCACGTTGAAGTAGCTTTCGGCGGTTTGCAGGATCAGGTTCTGCTCGGTGGCCGAGAGTTGCAGCGCGGCCTGTTCGTTGACGTCCTTGGCGGCCTGGTACTGGAACCAGCGGTCGGCGCGGAACAGCGGCTGCGCCAGGGTCGCCTGATAGGAGTGCGCGCTGCGGTTGGCGATGGCCGAGGGCTGGTCGATCGACGTGCGTACGTTGGCGACTTCAGCGCCGCCGGACAGGTTCGGCAGCAACCCGGCGCGGGCCTGGGGCACGACTTCTTTCTGCGCACCGTACTGGGCGCGGGCGGCGGCCAGGTCGGCGTTGTTGTCGACCGCTTCCTGATAGACGCTGACCAGATCAGTCTTGGTCGATAAAGGCGCTTCTGCTGCCCAGACCGTTGTGGTGGACGCACAAGACACGGCAACAGCCAGTGAGAGTTTGCGCAGCATGAGGCGATCCCTAGCATGAATATTATGGAAATAATCCGGGCGCCAAAGGTAAGGCGCGGCCCATGCAGCGTCAAGGCGCAGCATGGCGTAGCGAGTGTAGTTGCGCCGGCCGCAGGCAACAATCTGCCAATTGCGCCATTCATCATGGTGTTTGCCGCGGTGTTGGCGTTCTTTGCCGGTTGTGTCTAGACTGGCCGGGTTCTTGTCGGGGTGCCTTGCTATGAGGCTGAGATCGAATAATTTCGGATCCCGTTGAACCTGATCAGGTTAGCGCCTGCGTAGGGAACAAGATTTCTCGTCACCCGGCGAGTCCTCTTGTGCTTCGTCCGGGAAATTGTTCGACAATCGAACGCTCGACGACGATGCACAGCACCCGTTCTGGGTGCGTCCGTGCCTTTCAGGTTCTGCTCCGACAATCCACTGCCTGGATGCTGTCTGGAGAGCCCGTGATGACTACAAAATCTAAAAACGCGATCAACCTGAGTGACTCGGCCAAGGTCGACGAGCAGTCGGTTCAACCGTTCACCCGTTCGCAAAAAGTCTACGTTCAGGGCTCCCGCCCGGACATCCGCGTGCCGATGCGCGAAATCACCCTCGATGTGACCCCGACCGACTTTGGCGGCGAAATCAATGCGCCGGTCACTGTCTACGACACCTCGGGCCCATACACCGATCCGAACGTGGTGATCGATGTGCGCAAAGGCCTGGGCGACGTGCGTTCGGCGTGGATTGACGACCGTGGCGACACCGAGCGTCTGCCAGGCCTGAGCTCGAATTTCGGTCAGGAACGCCTGGCCGATCCGGAGCTGACCAAGCTGCGTTTCGCCCACGTCAATAACCCGCGCCGGGCCAAGGCCGGGGCCAACGTCAGCCAGATGCACTACGCGCGCAAAGGCATCATCACCGCCGAGATGGAATACGTCGCCATCCGCGAAAACATGAAGCTGCAAGAGGCCCGCGCTGCCGGTCTGTTGAAGCAGCAGCACGCCGGCCACAGCTTCGGCGCGAGCATTCCGAAAGAAATCACCCCTGAGTTCGTGCGCGAGGAAATTGCTCGCGGCCGCGCGATCATTCCGGCCAACATCAACCACGTCGAACTGGAACCGATGATCATCGGCCGCAACTTCCTGGTGAAGATCAACGGCAACATCGGCAACAGTGCGCTGGGTTCGTCCATCGAAGAAGAAGTGGCGAAACTGACCTGGGGCATTCGCTGGGGTTCGGACACCGTCATGGACTTGTCCACCGGCAAACACATCCACGAAACCCGCGAGTGGATCATCCGCAACTCGCCAGTGCCGATCGGCACCGTGCCGATCTATCAGGCGCTGGAAAAAGTGAATGGCGTCGCCGAAGACCTGACCTGGGAGCTGTTCCGCGACACGCTGATCGAGCAGGCGGAGCAGGGCGTCGACTACTTCACCATCCACGCCGGCGTGTTGCTGCGCTACGTGCCGCTGACCGCCAAACGCGTGACCGGCATCGTGTCCCGTGGCGGTTCGATCATGGCCAAGTGGTGCCTGGCGCACCACAAAGAGAACTTCCTCTACACCCACTTCGACGAAATCTGCGAAATCATGAAGGCCTACGACGTCAGCTTCTCGCTGGGCGACGGCCTGCGTCCGGGCTCGATTGCCGACGCCAACGACGAAGCGCAATTCGGCGAACTGGAAACCCTCGGCGAGCTGACCAAGATCGCCTGGAAGCACGACGTGCAATGCATGATCGAAGGCCCGGGCCACGTGCCAATGCAGTTGATCAAAGAGAACATGGACAAGCAGCTGGAATGCTGCGACGAGGCGCCGTTCTACACCCTCGGCCCGCTGACTACCGACATCGCACCGGGTTACGACCACATCACCTCCGGCATCGGTGCGGCGATGATCGGCTGGTTCGGTTGCGCCATGCTCTGCTACGTGACGCCGAAGGAGCACCTGGGGCTGCCGAACAAGGATGACGTGAAGACCGGGATCATCACCTACAAAATCGCGGCCCATGCGGCGGATTTGGCCAAAGGGCACCCGGGCGCGCAGATCCGCGACAACGCCTTGAGCAAGGCGCGGTTTGAATTCCGTTGGGAAGACCAGTTCAACCTGGGCCTGGACCCGGACACCGCTCGCTCGTATCACGATGAAACCCTGCCGAAGGACTCGGCGAAGGTCGCGCATTTCTGTTCGATGTGCGGGCCGAAATTCTGCTCGATGAAGATCACTCAGGAAGTCCGCGAATACGCGGCCAACCAGCGGATCGACGCGGTCGACGTGGACGTCGCCCAGGGCCTGGCGGAACAGGCCGAGCGGTTCAGGAAGGAAGGCAGTCAGCTTTATAAAAAAGTTTAAGCGGCAAGCTACAAGCTGCAAGCTGGAAGCTGGTGCAAATCCTGCTTTTTCTTGCAGCTTGAGGCTTGCAGCTTGTAGCTATCACTCCTGTGAGATTAACGTCCTTGAGCATTCAACCCGGTACTTATTCCCCCGACCTCGCCGTGCCCGCCAACCAGCGTGTCTTCGGCGGTCGCGATCTGTTTTCCCTATGGTTTTCCCTCGGCATCGGCCTGATGGTCTTGCAGACCGGTGCGCTGCTGGCGCCGGGGCTGGGCCTGTCGGGATCGCTGCTGGCGATCTTCCTCGGCACCCTGGTCGGCGTCCTGTTGCTGGCCGCCGTTGGCGTGATCGGCAGCGACACCGGCCTGTCGTCGATGGCTGCGCTGAAACTCAGCCTCGGCCGTAAAGGCGCGAGCCTTCCAGCGCTGCTCAACCTGCTGCAACTGATCGGTTGGGGTTCGTTCGAAATCATCGTCATGCGCGATGCGGCCAGCCTGCTCGGCACCCGTGCGTTCAGCGAGGGTTCGCTGTGGGCCAGTCCGATGTTGTGGACGCTGTGTTTCGGTGCATTGGCGACCTTGCTCGCGGTCAGCGGACCGTTGACGTTCGTGCGCAAGATCCTGCGCAAATGGGGCATCTGGCTGATTCTGGCCGCGTGCATCTGGCTGACCTGGAACCTGTTCGCCAAGGCTGACCTCGCCGCCTTGTGGGCACAGGCCGGGGATGGCTCGATGCCGCTCGCCGTGGGCTTCGACATCGCGATTGCGATGCCGCTGTCGTGGCTGCCACTGATTGCCGACTACTCGCGTTTCGGCAAGAAGGCGAAGAGCGTATTCGGCGGTACGGCGATCGGTTTCTTCATCGGCAACTTCTGGCTGATGAGTCTGGGCGTCGCCTACACCCTGGCCTTCGCGCCGAGCGGTGAAGTCAACGCGCTGTTGCTGGCGCTGGCCGGCGCCGGTCTTGGGATTCCGCTACTGCTGATTCTGCTGGACGAGTCGGAAAACGCTTTCGCCGACATTCACTCGGCAGCGGTTTCCAGCGGGATTCTGTTGCGTCTGAAAGTCGAGCATCTGGCGTTGGTCATTGGTGTTATCTGCACCTTGATCGCCTTGCTCGCGCCATTGGCGCAATACCAGAACTTCCTGCTGCTGATCGGTTCGGTGTTTGCGCCGCTGTTCGGCGTGGTGCTGGTGGATCACTTCATCCTGCGCAAGCGCAGTGCCCAAGTGGCGTCGGCCGCGTTGCGCTGGCCGGCACTATTGGCCTGGCTGGGTGGCATCAGCACCTATCACCTGCTGGCCAATCTGTATCCGGATGTGGGCGCGACCCTGCCGGCGCTGGTGCTGGCAGGGCTGCTGCAATTCGTGCTCGGCCGGGCTTTCAGTTACGGCCGGGAAACAGCTCGGGCTTGAGAATGCCGTTCAGGCGCGGGTAGGGGATCTTCAGTTCGACGTGGCCCAGCGCATAAGGCGCGATAGTGGTCACGTCGTACTTGAGGATCACACCGCCGTAGGTCAGCGCCACGTTCGGGGTTTTGACGAACGGCCAGCTCTTCACGAACTCCGGTTCCTGATCGAGCTTGGTGCTGATCAGCCAGCTGTTGTGCGCCACTTGCGCCGCTTTCCAGAACGCCTCTTCCTGACCCGGCAGCAACATGTCCGCCAGAGTCAGCACTTTGTGCTGCTGACGCGAATAGTTGATGAAACCGCGTCCCGGCGTACCGTGGGCACCGCCGGTGTCCAGGTAGCTCGAGGTTTCGATGATCACCAGACCGTCATGCTGCTCGCGTACTTTCGCCTGCAAATAGCTGCTGTTGCGCGGGCCGGCGTTGGCCAGGAACTGCTCGCGATACGCTGCCAGCGTCGGCGCCACCGGGGCGTTCGGTGCGGTGCGGGTCATTTGCAGCAGACGTTTTTCGATGATGCCGTCCAGCGCCGGTTCTGCCGGGAAGCGCAACGTATCGATGTTGACAAGCGGGCAGTCCTGGTTGGAGCAACCCGGTTTAAGCGTTTCCGAGGCGTCGCGGGTGGTTTCCAGCGGCGTGCGGTAGTTGGGCTGGAACAGACTGGCGCAAGCGCCCAGGGTCAGGGCGATGGCGGCCACGGAGGCGATTTTGAAAAGCGACATGGGCGTCCTTTCTGAAGCAGGGGAAGGCAAAAAGTTACCGCTTCGACTCTCAACGGAGCGGTCAGTTCGCCACTAAGCTAATTAGAGTGGGTTTCGCCTCCACCGTCCATCCCGCTGACAGTAAAGGGGCTGCATCAAACGTCACGGGCGCGTTAGGATGGCGCGAAGTCGAGGTCGCAAGAAGGCGCCTCGTGTTGGATTTGCAGTAAAGAGGATGCTCATGACCGATTTTGCCAAAGCCATTCCGAGCGCCGTCGATATCGTGCGACGCGAGCAGTGCTACAAGGGCTTCTACAAGCTCGACCGTCTGCACTTGCGCCACGAACTGTTCGCTGGTGGCATGAGCCGCGAAATCAATCGTGAAGTGTTCGTGCGCCACGATGCCGTGTGCATGCTGCCCTACGATCCGCAGCGCGATGAAGTGGTGCTGATCGAGCAGTTTCGCGTCGGTGCTCTGGGCAAGACGGACAACCCGTGGCTGGTGGAGCTGGTCGCCGGTCTGATCGACAAGGACGAACAGCCGGAAGAAGTTGCTCACCGCGAGGCTCAGGAGGAAGCTGGGCTGGACATCAAGGCTCTGTGGCCGATGACCAAATACTTTCCGTCGCCGGGCGGCAGCAACGAATTCGTACATTTGTATCTGGGGCGTTGCAGCACCGAAGGCGCAGGCGGCCTGCATGGGCTGGAAGAAGAAGCCGAAGATATTCGCGTCACGGTCTGGGCCTTTGAAGATGCCCTGCAGGCCGTACGCGACGGACGGATTGCCAATGCGGCGAGCATCATCGCCTTGCAGTGGCTGGCGCTCAATCGCGCCGAAGTGAGGGGGCTATGGTCGTAAACAAGTTGCGCGATCGCTACCGTGTCGACCTCGCGGGGCTGCAAGCCGCCTGCGAGGCGAACTACGCGCGCCTGATGCGACTGTTGCCGGACATGCGCAGCGACCCCGAAGCGCGGCGCATCGCCGTGACCCAGGGCGACCAGATGCTCGGCGTGCTGGCGCTGGAGGTGCTGCAGACCTGTCCGTACACCACGACTTTGCAGGTGCGCCAGGAACACAGCCTGCCGTGGCTGCCGGTGCCGCAACTGGAAGTGCAGGTGTATCACGACGCGCGCATGGCCGAGGTGATCAGTGCCGAGCATGCGCGACGCTTTCGCGGCGTCTATCCTTACCCGAATGCGGCCATGCATCAGCCGGACGAGAAGGCCCAGCTCAATCTGTTCCTGGGCGAGTGGCTGAGTCATTGCCTGGCGTGCGGACACGAATACGCGGCAGTCCGATAACCAGCGCAAGTTGTGAACTGCGTCCGGTTCGCCGGTTTCTCTTTGTGCTGTCCCCCCGCATAATTGCCGCACCTATCCAGTCCCGCGATCCCGGGGGAGAACGCCTTGCCGAGCGTATCGACTTTGACCACCGCCGACACGGCGTTGCTGGTTCAGCTCTCTGACAGTCACCTGTTCGCCGAAGCGGATGGAACGCTGCTGGGCATGAACACCCGCGAGAGCCTGCAAAAAGTCATCGATCTGGTGCTCGAACAGCAACCGCGGATCGACCTGATCGTTGCCAGCGGCGACCTGTCCCAGGACGGTACGCTGGAGTCTTACCAGCAGTTCCGGCAGATGACGGCGCAGATCGACGCGCCGGCCCGCTGGATCCCCGGCAACCACGACGAACCGCAGATCATGGCCCACGCGACGGTGAAGAGTGCGTTGCTGGAGTCTGTGGTGGATGTCGGCAACTGGCGCGTGACCCTGCTCGATTCGGCGGTGCCCGGATCGGTGCCGGGGTACTTGCAGGATGACCAGCTGCAATTGCTCGCCCGTTCCCTGAGCGAAGCGCCGGATCGCCATCATCTGGTGTGCTTCCACCACCATCCGGTGTCGATCGGTTGCGCCTGGATGGAACCGATCGGCTTGCGCAATCCGGAAGCGTTTTTCGAGGTGCTCGACCGCTTCCCGCAGGCCCGCGCCGTGCTGTGGGGGCATGTGCATCAGGAAATCGACTGCGAGCGCAACGGCGTACGGCTGATCGCCTCGCCATCGACCTGCATCCAGTTCGAGCCAGGCAGTGAAGACTTCAAGGTCGGCGAGCAGGCACCGGGGTATCGCTGGTTGCGCTTGTTGCCGGATGGGCGGCTGGAGACCGGCGTGGAGCGTGTCACCGGTTTTGATTTTCAGGTGGATTACGGCTCCAACGGTTACTGATTGACGGGTGCAGCGCTGATTTCCTCGGGTGCTGGCCCAACACCCCCTGACTCCCTGTAAACTCCGCTTTCTTCAGCCGACGCCCAGGGAGCTCAAATGTCCGGTTCGATTCTCTATATCCATGGTTTCAACAGCGCGCCGGCCTCGAAGAAGGCCTGTCAGCTGGTCGAGGTGATGGAGCGGCTGGGTTTGAGCGATCAACTGCGTGTCCCGGCGCTGCATCACCACCCGCGCGAAGCCATCGGTCAGCTGGAGCAGGCAATCGCCGAACTCGGCCGGCCATTGCTGGTGGGAAGCTCGCTCGGCGGCTACTATGCGACTCACCTGGCCGAGCGCCATGGCCTGAAAGCCCTGCTGGTCAACCCGGCCGTCAGTCCACATCGGATGTTCGACGGATACCTGGGCACCCAGAAAAACCTGTACACCGACGAAACCTGGGAGCTGACCCACGACCACGTGACGGCCCTGGCCGAGCTGGAAGTGCCGGCGCCGCAGGATCCGCAGCGTTATCAGGTATGGTTGCAGACCGGGGATGAAACGCTGGATTATCGCCTCGCCCAGCAGTATTACCGGGCCTGTGCCTTGTGCATTCAGGCCGGCGGCGACCACAGTTTCCAGGGATTTGTTACACGATTGCCGGCATTGCTCAGCTTTGCCGGGATTGGCGCCGATACCTATCAGGCAATCGATTTCACCGCACTGTGAAGTCTTGCCCCATTTTCATTGAATCACTGACGACGAGACCCTATGGCCACTCCCAGCGCTAGCTCCTATAACGCCGACGCCATCGAAGTCCTCTCGGGCCTCGACCCGGTGCGCAAACGCCCCGGCATGTACACCGACACCAGTCGGCCGAACCACCTTGCCCAGGAAGTCATCGACAACAGTGTCGACGAAGCCCTGGCCGGCCACGCCAAATCGATCCAGGTCATTCTCCACGCCGACCATTCGCTGGAAGTCTGCGACGACGGCCGTGGCATGCCGGTCGACATCCATCCGGAAGAGGGCGTGTCGGGCGTCGAGCTGATCCTCACCAAGCTCCATGCGGGCGGCAAGTTTTCCAACAAGAACTACCAGTTTTCCGGCGGTCTGCACGGGGTGGGTATTTCCGTGGTCAACGCCTTGTCGACCCAGGTACGGGTGCGGGTCAAGCGTGACGGCAACGAATACGAAATGACCTTCGCCGACGGCTTCAAGGCCACCGATCTGCAAGTGATCGGCACCGTCGGCAAGCGCAATACCGGGACCAGCGTGTACTTCGCGCCGGACCCGAAATACTTCGATTCGCCGAAATTCTCCATCAGCCGCCTCAAGCATGTGCTCAAGGCCAAGGCCGTTTTGTGCCCGGGGCTGCTGATCAGCTTCGAAGACAAAGGCACCGGCGAAAAGGTCGAGTGGCACTACGAAGATGGCCTGCGCTCGTACCTGGTGGACGCGGTCAGCGAATTCGAGCGTCTGCCGGATGCGCCGTTCTGCGGCAACCTGGCCGGCACCAAGGAAGCGGTCGAGTGGGCCCTGCTGTGGCTGCCTGAGGGTGGCACCTCGGTCACTGAAAGCTACGTCAACCTGATCCCGACGGAGCAGGGCGGCACCCACGTCAACGGTCTGCGTCAGGGCCTGCTCGATGCGATGCGCGAATTCTGCGAATTCCGCAGCCTGCTGCCGCGCGGCGTGAAGCTGGCGCCGGAAGACGTCTGGGAACGCATCGCTTTCGTCCTGTCGATGAAGATGCAGGAGCCGCAATTCTCCGGCCAGACCAAAGAGCGCCTGTCGTCCCGTGAAGCGGCGGCTTTCGTTTCCGGTGTGGTCAAGGACGCGTTCAGCCTGTGGCTCAACGCCAACCCGGAAACCGGTCTGGCCCTGGCAGAGCTGGCGATCAGCAACGCTGGTCGTCGCCTGAAGGCCAGCAAGAAAGTCGAACGCAAGCGCATCACCCAAGGCCCGGCATTGCCGGGCAAACTGGCCGATTGCGCCGGGCAGGATCCGATGCGTTCCGAGCTGTTCCTGGTCGAAGGTGATTCCGCCGGCGGCTCGGCCAAGCAGGCACGGGACAAGGAATACCAGGCGATCCTGCCGTTGCGCGGCAAGATTCTCAACACCTGGGAAGTCGACGGCAGCGAAGTCCTGGCCAGCCAGGAAGTGCACAACATCGCGGTGGCCATTGGTGTCGATCCGGGCGCCGAGGACATGAGTCAGCTGCGCTACGGCAAGATTTGCATCCTCGCCGACGCCGACTCCGACGGCCTGCACATCGCGACCCTGCTCTGTGCCTTGTTCGTCCAGCATTTCCGCCCGCTGGTGGATGCCGGTCACGTCTATGTCGCGATGCCGCCGTTGTACCGCATCGACCTGGGCAAAGAAATCTACTACGCCCTCGACGAAGCCGAGCGCGACGGGATCCTCGACCGTCTGGTCGCCGAGAAGAAGCGCGGCAAGCCGCAGGTCACGCGATTCAAAGGTCTGGGTGAAATGAACCCGCCGCAACTGCGTGAAACCACCATGGACCCGAACACCCGGCGCCTGGTGCAGTTGACCCTCGGGGATGACTTCGCCGAGACCTCGGAAATGATGGACATGCTGCTGGCGAAGAAACGCGCCGGTGACCGCAAGACCTGGCTCGAATCCAAGGGCAACCTTGCCGAGGTTCTGGCCTGATGCGGTTTGGCTGGGCCTTGGCGGGTGCATTGCTGCTGGGTTCGATGACGGTGTCGGCAGAGCCCGTGCAAGAGTTGCGCGTGCTCGCCGAACACCCGGTCGAAGGCATGCGCGGCGGCAACCTGTCGGGGCTGGCCTTGTGCGGCAATGACCTGTGGACCGTTTCGGATCGCGACGATGACCAGATTTATCGTCTCGATACTCGCGATCCCGTCTGGCAGGCGACTGCCGTGCGCATCGACCCGCCGCCAGTACCCGACAGCGGTTTGCCGTGGGGCATCAAGTCGCGCACCTGGGCGGCGTCGTTTGTTCGCGGCGGTGATCTGGATTTCGAAGGGATCAGCTGCGACAGCGCCGGCAATCGCTACATTGTCAGCGAAGGCCACGCCGCCGTACTGCAAGTGCCGCCGCAGGGGCCGTCGTCATGGCTGAAAATCTCGCCGATGATGGTGCGCGAAGCGCGGGCCAGTGGCCTGCTACTGCAATTCAATGCGATCTTCGAAGGCCTGGCGATCAATCCGGCGGGCGATCAGATGTGGCTGGCTGCCGAGCGACAAAGCCGCGGTTTGTTGCTGATCAAACGCCAGCAGACGGTGTGGGATTGTGACGGTCGCTGTGTGCTGCTCAGTGAAGGCGGGATGGAAATGCAACCACCGCAGTTTCCCAAAGCCCGACCGGTCAATCGGGATTTTTCCGACGTGTCCTTGTTCGACGGCAAACTGTTTACCCTTGAACGCAACGCCTACCAGATCTGTCGCCGTGATGCGCAGACGGCCAAGGTCGAGCTCTGCTGGTCGTATGCGGCCGAGCTGTTGCAGGCCAATCGGCGGTATTCGCAGAATTTCGGGCTGGAAGAGGCGCTGGTCGTCGATGCGCAAGGCGCCTGGATAGGGGTCGACAACAATTTCGGCCCGCGCGCCGATGGCGAGGTTCGCCCGATCATCTGGCGTTTCGCTGCGCCTGAGGGTGGTTGGAGCGCCAGGCCGTGAGCCAGCAGCCGCCGGGCAAGCGCGCCGGTCGGGTGCTGATGATTCTGGCGTGGTGCGCGGCGCTGTTTCTGGCCACGCGGTTTTTCGGCCAGTGGGAAGAGCGCCAGCGTAATCCCAATGTGGAAGTGGCTTCGCAGCAGGGTAACGGTTTTATTGAAGTGAAATTGATCGGCAACGCCCAGGGACATTTTGTCGCCAGCGGCCTGATCAACGGCCGGCCGGTGGAGTTCATGCTCGACACCGGCGCGACCGACGTGGCAATCCCGGCCGAGGTGGCGAAAAACCTCCGGCTGGAAGAAGGTTTCGGTGTGACCCTGAGCACGGCCAATGGCCTGAGCCAGGGCTATCGCACCCGTATCGACCGCCTGCAGTTGGGCGACATCGTGTTGCGGGACGTCCGCGCACTGGTGGCGCCGGGGCTGCATGGCGATCAGGTGCTGCTCGGCATGAGCGCCCTGAACAAACTTGAATTTACCCAGCGCGGTGGCACCATGCTGCTGCGCCAGACAACGAACCGATGAGGCCCGCATGAGCGACTCCCTTGATCTCAGCCTGGACGGTGTAGAACGCCGCTCGCTGGCTGACTTCACCGAAAATGCCTACCTCAACTACTCCATGTACGTGATCATGGACCGTGCCCTGCCGCATATCGGCGACGGTCTGAAACCGGTACAGCGGCGTATCGTCTACGCCATGAGCGAGCTGGGGCTGGATGCCGATTCCAAGCACAAGAAGTCGGCGCGTACCGTCGGCGACGTGCTCGGCAAGTTCCACCCGCACGGCGACTCGGCGTGTTACGAAGCGATGGTGCTGATGGCCCAGCCGTTCAGCTATCGCTACACGCTGGTGGACGGCCAGGGTAACTGGGGTGCGCCGGACGATCCGAAATCCTTCGCCGCCATGCGTTACACCGAAGCGCGGCTGTCGCGATATTCCGAAGTACTGCTCAGCGAACTGGGCCAGGGCACTGCTGACTGGGGCCCGAACTTCGACGGCACCCTGCAGGAACCTCTGGTGTTGCCGGCACGTTTGCCGAACATCCTGCTCAACGGCACCACCGGCATCGCCGTGGGTATGGCCACCGACGTACCGCCGCACAACCTGCGCGAAGTCGCGACCGCGTGCGTGCGCCTGCTCGATGAGCCGAAAGCTACGGTCGAACAGCTCTGCGAGCACATTCAGGGCCCGGACTATCCGACCGAAGCGGAAATCATCACGCCGCGCGCCGACCTGTTGAAAATGTACGAAACCGGCAAGGGCTCGGTGCGCATGCGCGCCGTGTACCACGTCGAGGACGGTGACATCATCGTCACCGCGCTGCCGCATCAGGTCTCCGGGGCCAAGGTGCTGGAGCAGATCGCTGCGCTGATGCAGGCCAAACCGTCGAAAGCGCCGCAGATCGCCGATCTTCGCGACGAATCCGACCACGAAAACCCTTGCCGCATCGTGATCATCCCGGTCAACAGCCGTGTCGATCACGAAGCACTGATGCAGCACCTGTTCGCCAGCACCGAGCTGGAGTCGACCTACCGGGTCAACGTCAACATCATCGGTCTGGACGGCAAGCCGCAGCTGAAAAACCTCCGTGCGTTGCTGGTGGAGTGGCTGGAATTCCGCGTGCTGACTGTGCGTCGCCGCCTGCAATTTCGCCTCGACAAGGTCGAGCGCCGGCTGCACCTGTTGGACGGTTTGCTGATCGCCTACCTCAACCTGGATGAAGTGATCCACATCATCCGTACCGAGGAACACCCGAAAGCCAAGCTGATCGAGCGTTTCGCCCTAAGCGAAATCCAGGCCGACTACATCCTCGACACCCGTCTGCGTCAGTTGGCGCGACTGGAAGAGATGAAGCTGCGCGACGAGCAGGACGAACTGCTCAAGGAACAGGCCAAGCTGCAAGCCCTGCTGAGCAGCGAAGCCAAGCTGAAGAAGCTGGTTCGCAGCGAACTGCTGAAAGATGCCGAAACCTACGGCGATGACCGTCGGTCGCCAATCGTCGAGCGCGCTGAAGCCAAGGCACTGACCGAACACGATCTGCTGCCGAACGAGAAAGTTACCGTCGTGCTGTCGGAAAAGGGCTGGATCCGTTCGGCCAAGGGTCACGATATCGACGCCACCGGCCTGTCTTACAAGGCCGGGGACGGCTTCAAGACCTCGGCGGCGGGGCGTTCGAACCAGTCAGCCGTGGTCATCGACTCCACGGGTCGCAGTTACTCGCTGGCCACCCACACCCTGCCATCGGCACGGGGCCAGGGCGAGCCGTTGACCGGCCGTCTGACGCCGCCGCCGGGCGCAACGTTCGAGTGTGTGCTGATGCCTGAGGAGGACTCGCTGTACGTGATTGCCTCCGACGCCGGTTACGGTTTTGTGGTGAAAGGCGAAGACCTGCAGGCCAAGAACAAGGCCGGGAAGGCGCTGTTGAGCCTGCCGAACAACGCCAAGGTGATCGCGCCGCGTCCGGTGGCCGACCGCGAGCACAACTGGCTGGCCTCGGTGACGACCGAGGGTCGCCTGCTGATCTTCAAGATCAGCGATCTGCCACAATTAGGAAAGGGCAAAGGCAACAAGATCATCGGTATTTCCGGTGAGCGTGTGGCCAGTCGCGAAGAATATGTCACGGACATCGCCGTTCTTCCGGAAGGCGCCACCTTGGTGCTGCAGGCCGGGAAACGCACCTTGTCGCTGAAAGCCGACGACCTCGAGCACTACAAAGGTGAGCGCGGTCGGCGTGGCAACAAACTGCCACGTGGCTTCCAGCGGGTGGATGCGCTGCTCGTCGAAAACCTCAATTAAGCGGCCAGGAAACGTTCGTACTCTTTTCTCCTGCGGGGAAAATGACTGAGAACGCCTCTCTAGAGCGTTCGATCTACGATTTAACCCGTAGATCGGCGCTTTGGCGCTGGAGTCGGAACGCATATTCACGGATGATATGGCCTTTCCAAGCGCCGGCGTGGCCGAGCGTTCTTCATATTTATTGAGTATTTTCACTGTGGTCAGCCTTGTGGCGGCCACCTGGACGGGATGATGACTTCTCTGCGCCCCCTTATTTTCCTGCTCGCCGGCGTCCTTGGCCTGGCGGGTTGCAGCGTTCACCAGCCGGTGTCGCTGTATCAGCTGGACAGCGGAAGTCCGGCTCAGCCTGCGCAAAGCACGGGCATGGCAGTTTTGCTGGGCCCTGTGATCGTAGCCGATTACCTGCAACGGGAAACCCTGTTGCAGCGTCAACCGGACGGCAGCCTGCAAGCTTCGACCGATGGTCGCTGGGCCGGAAGCCTTTCGTCGGACATCGATCAGTTGCTGTTGCGTCAGGTTGCCGGGCATCTGGACAGTCAGCGCGTCGTGCTGGCGCCGGCCACCGTGGGCTTCACTCCGGACGTGCAGGTGCTGTTGACCATTACGCGTCTGGATTCCGGTGCCAAGCAACCGGCGATTCTGGACGCGCAGTGGCGCCTGATCGACCGTCGTGGTCAGGTGCGGGACAACCGCATCGTGCATCTGCAAGAGCTGCACAGTGGCGGCACGGCTTCGCAGGTTCAGGCACAAGGTATCCTGCTGCAGCGTCTGGCCGAGCAACTGTCGGTCGCGCTCAAGCCGCTGGCCAACCAGCCACCGGTTGCCGAGGCACCGCGCAAACCGGCACCGAGACCGGCCGCGCCGGCGGCGGAAGCCGAGAAACAGCCGAAGATTCCGATGGCTTCGCCGATTCGTACGGATATGGAAGTGTTTCGCTTCTAGGACTGGATCGAGTCAGAACAGAGCCCGCCCTGTGCGGGCTTTGTTGTTTCTGGGGTTCTGGGTAGAAGATCAAAAGCCCCCTCACCCTAACCCTCTCCCGGAGGGAGAGGGGACTAACTGAGGTGTCTTGCGTCATTCATCGACCTGAAAGACCTTGGTGATTATGGATTCGGCGCAGTGCGGGCTTTCGATTATGGATTCGGCAGGGAACGTTCAGGTCGGTGTAGATCCTGAGCATCCCCCTTTCGGTTCCCTCTCCCTCCGGGAGAGGGCTAGGGTGAGGGGCTGTTTGACGACGGGTGATATCTCAATAACGCCACGCACAAAAAAGCCCACAGACAATCACTCGTCTGCGGGCTTCTTCACATCAAGGGCAACGCCTCAGGCCCGACGCTCATGCATCCGCGCCAGTTGCCGTTCAAGCATCGACGGATAAGGCTCCATCAACCGCTCCACACAGCAAGCCCCCTCAGGGCTGGCAATCGGCCGGATCCGCGCACGTTGACGGATCAGCGCGTCGTCACCGATCTTGCGCTCCACCAGCAGCAGGTTGCGGCTGTGTTGCGACAGCGCCAGCGCGTCCTGGGCGGAGTCGGTCAGCAACAGGTCGATCTGGCTCAGACCGAACAGCTCGTCGCCGAGGGTCAGCCCCAGTTGCAATTGCAGGGTGATCCCACTGTCGGCGACTTCGATCTGCAACTGGTGGCCCAGCGCCCGCAGCAGCTCGCCGCAGCAGATGGCGTTGGTCAGGTAGTCGTCGCCGCTGTCTTCGGTGTGGAACAGCATCAGCGTGCTGCCGTCGTTCAGGGTTTCGATTTCGCCCTGATACAGCGAAGCGGCCTGTTCCAGGCAATCGCGATAGCGATCCTGCAACTCTTCCAGACGTGCCCGCGGCAAACGACGCAGTTGCTCTTGCGAGCCCAGTTGCACCGCCAGCACCGCCGTGTGTTGCGGCACGCTCGGGGTCGGGCGGCGCACGGCCGGTTGCGCGGCATCGCTCAGCGACTCGTCACGCAGATCGGCGAACGGGTCTTCGTCATCGTCGTCTTCAACGGTGCTGACCACATGGCGTGGCGCAGGCTTCTGCGCGGCCATCGGGCGGCTTTCGTCAAAACTCGGATCACGCAGGTTACGCACTTCGAACTCCGGCTCGTCGTCCTCGAGCTCGGGCTCCGGCTCGGGCTCCGGTTCGGCCGGCTCAGGGGCATAGTTGGCGTGCAACTGGCGGGCAAGATCGCCGATCTCGTCCTGACGCTCGATCCCCGGCGTGTATTCGTCGATCCGGCGCAGCCACACACGCAGTTGCAGCAGCGGCGTGGAAATGTGCCGGCCCAGACGCAGGCTCAGGGCCAGGGACAACGCCAGCAGGATCGCACTCAGGATGCCCATGCTTTGCAGGCTGATGGTCATCGGCTGCTGGAACTGATCCATGTCCAGGCTGATGCGCAGTTGCCCGGCGGTCACGTCCTGGAAGGTGATCTTGCTCTCGTACATGCCCTCGGCTTCGCCCAACAGGCCGTGCTTGGGTCGTTGACCGGACTCGGCGAGGATGCGGTTGTCCACGCTGTAGATGGCCGCGTGGGCCACCAGCTTGTTCTTGGTCAGGTTGTTGAGCAGCACGTTGAGGCTGAGGATGTCGTTGGACACCAGCAACTCGGTGGCGGAGGTGGCGGTCTGCGTGGTCAGGCTTTCGCCCAGCGCATCGGCCTGCTCGTGCATGGCCTGCTTGAACTGCAGGCCCATCACGCAGGCATAGATCACCAGGGCCAGAGCGACCAGGATCACGTTATGGCTGGCAATGCGCAATGCAATCGGTACACGGCGGTGGCGCAGTGCACGGAAGATCAGCAGAAAGAAGTTATCGGTTTTAACTGGCGTGGGCCGGTTCACTGAGCTCGGCTCTTTTGTCCGTGAAGTTGACGCGCAGTATAGCGACAGGCCCTAGACCGGCAAAGCGCTGGCGGTGCCCGATGGTCACTGAAAGTGGGTAGAATGCGGTTTTTTTCCAGTTGCGGGGGTGCGCGTTGCGCGAAATCGTCCTGATTAACATCACGGGAGTCGACCGTCCTGGTCTGACGGCGGCCATTACCGGTGTACTGGCGCAGGGTGGTGTGAATATCCTCGACATCGGTCAGGCGGTGATCCACGACATGCTGTCGTTCGGCATCCTCGTGGAAATTCCCGACTCCGAGCAAGGCAAGTCGGTGCTCAAGGACATCCTGTTCAAGGGCTATGAGCTCGACCAGCAAGTGCGCTTCACCCCGGTGTCCGAAGAGGATTACCAGCAATGGGTGGGCAATCAGGGCAAGAAACGCCACATCGTTACCCTGCTGACCCGCAAGGTTACCGCCGGCCAGTTGCAGGCCGTGAGCTCGATCACCGCCAAATACGGCCTGAACATCGACCATATCGACCGATTGTCGGGTCGTATGCCGCTGGACACCCCGGCTGACAAGGGCAAGGGCTGCATCGAATTTTCCGTGCGCGGCGAAGCCGCCGATCCGCAGGCCCTGCGCGCCGAGTTCCTCAGCGTGGCGCAGGAGCTGAACGTCGACATCGCCTTCCAGGAAGATTCGCTGTTCCGTCGCAACCGTCGTCTGGCGGTGTTCGACATGGACTCGACCCTGATCGAAGCCGAAGTCATCGACGAACTGGCCAAAGCCGCCGGCGTTGGCGATCAGGTTTCGCAAATCACCGAGCGGGCAATGGCCGGCGAGCTGGACTTTCGCGCCAGCTTCAAGGAGCGCCTGGCGCTGCTCAAGGGCCTGGATGTCAGCGTACTCGATTCGATCGGCGCCTCGCTGCGCCTGACCGAAGGCGCCGAAACCCTGTTCGCCGAACTCAAGCGACTGGGCTACAAGACCGCGATCCTGTCGGGCGGCTTCACCTACTTCGCCAAGCAACTTCAGGCCAAGCTCGGTATCGACTATGTGTTCGCCAACGAACTGGAAGTGGTCGACGGCAAGTGCACCGGCGTGGCGATCGAGCCGATCGTCGATGCCCAGCGCAAGGCCGATCTGCTGAAGCAGCTGGCTGAAAAAGAAGGTTTGCGTCTGGAGCAGACCATCGCCGTGGGCGATGGCGCCAATGACCTGCCGATGCTGGCGATTGCCGGCCTGGGCGTGGCGTTCCGCGCCAAACCGCTGGTCAAGCAGTCGGCGAAGCAGGCGATCTCGACCCTCGGTCTGGATGGTGTGCTGTACCTGCTGGGCTTCCGCGATCGCGACGGGCAGCTCTGAACCAGGCACAGGATCGCAGCCCTCGGCTGCGGTCCTGGCTCAAAGGGATTTCCACAACGAGTCGAAATCCTCTTCACTCTCGCCATTTTTGGCGGTCTCCAGCGAGCGATAGGCGAACTGATTGAAACTGTGTGTGCTCGCCACCCGCCGATCCAGCCCGGCGCGGTGTTCTTCGCCCTGGGTGTTGATCAGCACTTTGTTGCCTTCCTGAAACGGCAGCCGTGGTGCCAATAGCGTCGCGGGCAAGTCGATGGCGCTGATTTCCGGCAGTAGCAAACCTCGCAAATAATGACTGTGATCATCCCGCGTGCGCACCAGCTGCAAGCCGCAGGGCTGAGCGTGTGGCGCCACCAGTTCGATACCCATCTGTGTCCCCGCGCCGCGCACTTGGCGGATCCAGCGTACGACGGCAATGCTCCAGCCTTGATTGAGGCTGTCCTGAATCCCGATCATCTCCCCGGCCTGTAATTCAGCGGGTACTTCTTTTGGCCAGGCCAGGCAGTAACCACCGGGGCTGTGGTTGATGACCGGCAATGCATAGGTCGGGTAATGCGGCCGGCTGTCAGTGTCGCTTTCGTCGTCGGCCAGCGGTTCGTAGCGAATCTCTTCGTAAGGCAAAAACTCGTCGGCCTTGCTCTGCGGCGCGGCATCGAACGCCTGGCTCCAGCTGTCCTTTTCGCCCTGAACCACTGCGCGGCTGAAATTTGCCGCACGGGTTCCGGGGTGCTTTAGCAGTTCGCTGAAAGTGCGTTCGCCGCCCAGGTAAAAGTGCAGGGCGCTCATGCCGACGCACACGGTCAAGTTGCCCTGGCCGACGGTGCGCTGGAAGCTGCGTTCGGCGGCTTCGCCCCAAGTCGCGTGCAAATGTTGCAGAGTGTCGAGGGTCAGGCCGGCCGGCACGGGCAGCGGCGTCGTTGCGTCCTGCTGCAGAAGGTGGGCCTCGATTGCATTCACCAGCGGTTGCGGATCGAAACCGAGCAAGCCTGTCTGTTGCTCGCTGCGAAACTGGGAGCGGTAGCGCGGGCCGGCGTCGATGTCTGCCGAGACCGCGAATAAACCCTCGCCCGGATGGGCGGGATGCAACTTCAACCAAGCGCTCCAGGGTTCCACCACTTGGGCCAGCCGCGCGATCTGATTCTGCCGCAACTGATTGCAGCGTGCGCTACCCAGCAGCAGGGCGGCGAGGTAGGTCTGTTCGACGCTCAACTCGCTGGTCAGACTGGCGAGGTCGTCACGCACCCGGCGATGCTGCAGTTGCAGTTCGCAGGCGCAGTGAAACAATTGATGCAGTTCGAACCACAGCTGTTCCGGTGCGGCGCTGTACAACTGTGCGGCGCGAACCAGTTGCCCTTTGAGTGCATGAGCCGCACGTTGCAGCGCTTCGCTCACCAAGGCTGCGCGATCCCGCGAGTACTTGGGTGCAATCCGCACAATGATCTGTTTGTAACCGATGGCCAGCTGACTTTGCAGGGCCTGGCACAGATTGCTGATCTTGCGTGAGCGTTCGTCGAGCATGATCGCCTGATGCAGAAAATGCCGCTCCAGATGCTGGCAGACGAAATACACCTCGGGCCGCAACAGCTCCAGCAAATGCAGGCGGTTGTCGCTGGGGGTCAGCAATTGATTGATTTCGCCGAGGCCTTGATACAGCAGGCGCGCGGTTTCGCCGATGTTGGCCTTGGGCAGATCGGCGATCCAGCGCCTGAGGTCGCGTGGGGTGGCTTCACAGAAAGACAGGCGCAACTGCGTGGGTGTCGGGGTAGTCAGTGGTGGTCGGGATCGTGGCTCACTCATGCCGTGACAAGCTCCGGCGGCGAATAGGGCAATGCCAAAACTTTAGCAGTTGTGGTCCGTTTCGCTGGCGTTTGTCAGGCTTTTTTACCGTTGGTCTGCTGGCCTGGTGCCATTTCCGCAGGCGCTACTAGGCTGTCTGACGTGCGATCGGAAACGCACGGTTGCACGGCCTGCCGTCAATCTCGGGCAGGTCTCCCGAAACTTCAAGGAGATGAGGTTCATGTCTAAATACGCAGTGGCAAATCAATGGGGCGGTAGTTCGGCACCTTGGCATCCGGGTGGAACCTGGGTGCTGGGCGCGCGGGACAACCAGAACGTCGTCGCGATCGACATCAAGTCCGGCGACGGTGGCAAAACCTTTACCGGCACCATGACCTACGCCGGCGAAGGACCTATTGGCTTCAAGGCTCAGCGCACTGGCCAGAACCAGTACAACGTCGAGAACCAGTGGGGTGGCAACGATGCCCCGTGGCATCCAGGTGGCAAATGGGTGATCGGCGGGCGGGATAACCAGAACGTTATCGCGTTGAGTGTCACGTCCAGTGACGGAGGGAAAAACCTCAGTGGCACCAACACCTACGCCAACGAAGGGCCGATCGGCTTCCGTGGGCAGATAGAGTAACGGCGCCCCCCAGGTTGTGTCCGCCCCTTCGCAGACGTGCGAAAGGGCGGATCAACAGGTTCAGGCGTTCGACAGAGCCAGGGCCTGACCCATCTGTACCGGCGAGCCGGCTTTCAATTCTTCAACCCACTTCACCTGATCCGGCCCGAACAGCACGATCGCGGTCGAACCCAGCTTGAAGCGACCCAGTTCCGCACCTTTTTCCAGATGAATCGGTGCACGGGCGGCTTCGTCGTAGCGGAAGGTCTTCAGCTCACGCTTCGGTGGCGTGACCAGACCGGCCCACACGGTTTCGATCGAGGCCACGATCATCGCGCCCACCAGCACCACGGCCATTGGGCCGCGCTCGGTGTCGAAGATGCACGCTACGCGCTCGTTGCGGGCGAACAGTTCCGGAACGTTCTCTGCGGTGGTCTGGTTGACCGAGAAGATCCGGCCCGGGATGTAGACCATTTCGCGCAGGGTGCCGGCCAGCGGCATGTGCACGCGGTGGTAGTCCTTCGGCGACAGGTAAACAGTCGCGAATTCACCGCCCATGAACGGCGCCGCATTGGCCGCGTCGCCGCCCAGCAGTTCCAGCACGCTGAAGCTGTGGCCCTTGGCCTGGAAGATACGACCGTGTTCGATCGGGCCGAGCTGGCTGATCGCACCGTCGGCCGGGCTGAGGATCGCGCCTGGGGTCTGATCCAGTGGGCGAGCGCCGTCTTTCAAGGCGCGGGTGAAGAAGGCGTTGAAGTGCTCGTAAGCGGTCACGTCTTCAACCAGTGCTTGCGACATGTCCACTTGATAACGCTTGGCGAACCAGGTGGTGAAGGCATTCTTGAACCAGCGCACGCGGCACTCGGCAATGCAGCCGGCCAGGCGCGACAGCAAGTGATGCGGCAGCAGGTATTGGCTGATGATAAACAAACGCTCTTTCATGACTGTCCTTAAAAATCCTTAAAGCTCGACGGGGGTGTCGGGGTGGTTGCCCCATTCGCCCCAGGAACCGGCGTAGCCCTTGACCCGCGGGTAACCGAGGGCCTTGGCCACCAGATAAGTGAAACCGGACCGGTGATGGGTCTGGCAGTGGGTAATGATTTCTTTGTCCTTGGTGATGCCGAGGTTTTCCAGGATCTGCGGCATGTCGGTACGGATGCGCAGCTGACGCGCCTGGTCCATGCCCGCCGTCCATTCGAAATTCACCGCGCCGGGGATGTGTCCACCCTTGGCCGCCAGGACTTTCTCGCCGGAATATTCCAGCGGCCCGCGAGCGTCCCAGATCGCCAGGTCAGCGGCGCCGAGACGGCTTTGCAGGTATTCGCGGGTGGCGGTCGGTCCCTCGTGCAGGGTCAGGGCAACCGGGCCGCCCACCGCCGGAGGAATCTGGATCGACATCGGCGAACCTTCCGCCAGCCACGCCGGCAGACCGCCGTCGAGGTAGTGATACTTGTCGTGACCGATCACATCGAGCAGCCAGATGAAGCGCCCGGCCCAGCCGCCGCCTTCGTCGTCATAGACCACGTAGACCGCATCTTTGCGATGGCCCAGCTCACCGAACAGTTCTTCGAGTTTTTCCTTGCTCGGCAACAGCCCCGGAGCCGGCGCCTGACCCAGCTGGGTGCGTTTCGGATCGACAAAACGTGCGCCGGGAATGTGTCCTTCGGCGTAGCGGGCGGCACTGGTCAGATCCACCAGAATCAGATCGCGGGATTCGAGGCGCGGCAGCAGGTCGCTCGGCTCGATCACCAGGGCCAGGCCAGAGAAATCAGACATGTGAGGTCTCCAGAGCACAAAGGGGAGGGATTGTAGCTGTCATTGGCCGCGCTGGCTAAAACTGTGCAGGGCTTTCTCGATGCACTGCGCGGTTTTGCCGAAGGCTTGCACGGTGATGTCGGCGAACGGCCCGCCACCCTGGTCGGCGACCACAATCATGATCACCCGGCCGTTGTTCACCAGTGAACGCAGGAACAGGTGTTCACCACGGAAAAGGGCGCGCAGCGAGGGCGGCAGCAGGGCGGAAAACTGGGCGTTGTTGTCCGGGGTGATCCGCACTTGCGCCTGCTGCGCGAGCAAGCGTTGCAGCACCGAACTCTGGCTGACGACGAAATTCAGCGCAGCGGCGTCCTTCGGCAACCCGGAGGTTTGATGGACGCGCAGATTGGCGTGGCCGCGGTCGGCCATCAGGATCATCACCCGGCGCATGCCGCTGGCGACCAGCGCGTCGCGGGCGGCGACGGTCAGGCTCATGGCGTTGGTGAAGCGGCTTGGCACGGCCAGCAGCTCCGCGCATTGCCGGCGCCATTGGGTCAGGTCTTCAGCGGACGGCGCCGCAGCCGGCAGCATTCCGGCCGGAAGGCGACGGGTGCCCCACGGCCACAGCAGCGAAAGCGCCGGGTGCCAAAGGTCCGGCATGAAATGATGGCGAGCGCTGACGGCGGCCTGTTGGTGCAATTGTTGTTGCACCTCGTCCATCGAGATTTGCAGGTAGAGGCTGGTCAGGAATTGCCAGCGCTCACTGTGCGGACTGTCCCAGGCCTGTTGCGCCGACAGTGCCAGTCCGTTGGCCAGCAACACGGTGTTGGCCGGCTGGTTGAGCCAGCGGCGCAGGGTCGGGTCGTCATCGAGGCGATTCTGCTGTCGCAACGGATGATCGACGTCGCGGGCAATGCGCAGGACTTTGACCAGTTCGCGCTGTTCGGTCAGCAGCAGCCGATAACCTTGCTGTACCCAGACCGGCAGACGCCAGACTTGCACCAGCGCCTCGCCGATCTTCAGCAGGCGCACGCCGAACAGCTGCTTTTCCACGACTCGCGCTGATTCACCCTTGTGGATAACCCGCACTTCCCACTCTTCAAGCAATTTGGGAAAGGTCAGCGCCAACGGCCACAGCGGCGACAGAAACAACAGGCTGCCCCAATGGATGTCCTGCCACAGTCGCGCCAGGCGGCTGGCGAAAAAACCGTTGGCCTGTTGCGTGGCGTGCTGGCTGATCATCTGCAACTGGCGCAGTGCCTGAGGGATCTGTGCGGCAGGTTCGGCGGGCAGGCGCGCCAGCAACTCTTCGGTGCGACCAAGGCCGAGGCGATTGATCGCCACTTCGAGGTTTTCCGCAGGCGCAGTCATGTTGCCGTGGGTGTGGCGGTTGGCTTCGCGGATGATGCTCAGGGCCAGCGCCGGGCTGTCCTGCATCAGGTCGGCGATGTCGCGCAGCGAGCTGCGGTCATCGCGAATCGCCCGGCAGACCCGGTCATGGGCGTCTTGCGGCACTGGCAGACGAACGCTGTCGAGCAGCTTCACCCAGCCATCGAGTGTGGTCGGTTTTACGTGTGGGACGTTCGTTTCATTAGCCATGTCTGGACGAGATCTTCACTGACTGTAGACGCGCCCGGCATGGGCTAAATTGGCTTTTCGCCTGAACTGGCTATAGTCTGGCGCAGTTTTGCCGATAAGTAGAAGAAGAGATTTTTTAACTTCCGAATATGACCTTGAACCCGACTTAAACAAGTACCTTTCTACCTATGGCTAAAATTATCGGCATCATCGTCGTATTCGCGAGCGTGCTCGGCGGATACGTGCTCTCCCACGGCAAGATTGCCGCCCTGATCCAGCCCTTCGAGGTGATGATCATCGGCGGTGCGGCACTCGGAGCCTTCCTCCAGGCCAACCCCGGCTACATGACGATGCACGTGCTCAAGAAATCCCTGAGCATGTTCAGTTCGCGTTTCAGCCACACGTTCTATCTGGAAGTGCTGGGCCTGATCTACGAGATCCTCAACAAGAGCCGCCGCGAAGGCATGATGGCCATCGAAGGCGACATCGAAGACGCCGCCGCGAGCCCGATCTTCGCCAAGTACCCGGCGGTACTGAAAGACGAACGCATGACCGCGTTCATCTGCGACTACCTGCGCATCATGTCCTCCGGCAACATGGCTCCCCACGAGCTGGAAGGCCTGTTCGACATGGAACTGTATAGCCTGAAGGAAGACCTCGAGCATCCGTCCCACGCGGTTAACGGCATTGCCGACGCCATGCCGGGTTTCGGTATCGTCGCGGCGGTACTCGGTATCGTGGTGACCATGGCCTCGCTGGGTGAAGGCGATCAGAAGTCCATCGGCCTGCACGTGGGTGCGGCACTTGTGGGTACCTTCTTCGGTATTCTCGCAGCGTACGGTTTCTTCGGCCCGCTGGCCCACTCCCTGGCGCACGATGCCAAGGAAGAGCTGAACGTCTACGAAGCCATCAAGGCCTCGCTGGTGGCCTCGGCTTCCGGCATGCCGCCATCGCTGGCTGTCGAGTTCGGTCGCAAGGTTCTGTACCCGGCTCACCGTCCAAGCTTTGCCGAGCTGGAACAAGCCGTTCGCGGTCGTTAAGTCATGGAAAATAACCAGCCGATAATCATCAAGCGCGTCAAGCGCATCGCCGGCGGGCATCACGGCGGGGCGTGGAAGATCGCCTTCGCCGACTTCGCGACGGCGATGATGGCGTTCTTCCTGGTGTTGTGGCTGCTGTCCACCGCGACCCCGGAACAGAAGATCGCCATCGCCGGTTACTTCAAGGACCCGGTCGGTTTCTCCGAAAGCGGCACGCCGTACATCATCGATCTGGGCGGTACGCCGACCCTGGCGCCGGAAAACACCCTCAACCCTGAAGTGAAGTCGCAGCCGCAGCCGGACAAGGTCACGGTCGACACCGAACAGGTTGAAGGCATGGCCGAGCAGGTCGAGAAGGAACGTCTGGAACTGTTGCTGCAGGAACTGCAGAACAAGGTCGACGAGAACCCGCAGCTGCAGAAGTTCAAGGATCAGATTCTGTTCGAAATCACGCCGAACGGCTTGCGCATCCAGATCATGGACGCCGAGAACCGGCCGATGTTCGATTCCGGCTCTGCACGCCTGAAGCCGTACTTCGAAGACATCCTGCTGGCCATGGCCGACACCATCAAAGCGGTGCCGAACAAGATCAGCATCAGCGGTCACACCGATGCCAAGCCTTACGTGGGCAACGGCGACTTCGGCAACTGGGAGCTTTCGGCCAACCGCGCCAACGCCGCCCGGCGTGCCCTGGTGGCGGGCAGTTACCCGGACTCGCAAGTGGCGCGTGTGGTGGGTTACGCCTCGTCGGCGCTGTTCGACAAGGAGAACCCGTTCAACCCGGTCAACCGCCGCATCGACATCGTGGTGCTGACCAAGAAAGCCCAGGCCGCCATCGAAGGTGCGCAAGGTGCCGACCCGTCGAAACCGACGGATCAAGGCCAGAACGGCGCCGCCCCGGTCGACCCGAACGCCTTGCCGGCGGACCAGCAACCGGTACCGGCCCACGAGTTGCGCGAACGGCTGAACCTGTTCGACGACCCGCTGCCGAAACCGACCGAGCCGGGCAGCGCGGCGCCAGCCCCGGCGCCTGCTGCACCGACCACTGCTCCGGCGCCTGCGCCGAAGCAGTGATCCACAAGAAAGCCGACAGCGATGTCGGCTTTTTTGTGCTTCTGCATCCGCCTTCAATCATTTTCGTGCGGTCACGAAAATGATTGCAGGCAAATGTCGGTGATGACGTGCCGAAACTCCTCAGCGAGCCTGCCTGAAATTGACGATTGTTGATGCGGCATTTCGCGTCAGCGACCCTTCCTACTTCGATTGAAGAAGCTGCCTACATAACCCGCAAAGCTCTCTTGATAGCGTGCCCGCCAATTCTCGCGAGCACGAACCACGGACGGTTTGGACATCGCGCTCTTTTCCTCTTTGCTTAAGGATAAGCGTATGTTCCGGTCGGCCAATGCGGCGCATTTCGCGTTGCAGATTCCTGCGATCCGCCACGATTTCAAGGTCCTGGCCTTCAGCGGCACCGAAGCGATCAGCACCCTCTACAGCATTCACATTGAACTGGTCAGCGAACACCCGGATTTCGATCTCGAAAGCTTGCTTGCCCGGCCCGCGTTTCTGCAGTTTGGCCACAACGGCGAAGGCATTCACGGGCATATCGAAGAGGTGTTGGCGGGTGAGTCGGGCAAGCGTCTGACCCGCTACCACCTGACGCTGGTGCCGGCGCTGCACTACTTGCAGTTCAGTCGTGATCAGCGGATTTTCCAGCGGCGTACGGTGCCGCAGATCATCGCGCAGGTGCTCAAGGGGCACGGCATTCAAGCGGATGCCTTCAGCTTTCATGTCGCGGCGAATTCGCCCCGTGATTACTGCACCCAGTACCGCGAATCCGATCTGGAATTCATCCAGCGCCTGTGCGCCGAGGACGGTATCGCCTGGCATCACCAGCATTCGGTGGACGGGCATCTGCTGGTCTTCACCGATGACCAGGTGTTTTTACCCAAACTCGGCGCCACGCCCTATCGGCAGGACTCCGGCATGGTGGCCGAGCATCCGGTGGTCAGCCGCTTCAGCATTCGTACCAGCACCCGCACCAGCACGGTCGTGCGCCGCGACTATGACCTCAAGCGCCCGAGCCTGCTGGTCGAGAGTCGCTTTACCGCCGATTTCACTCCGGTGCTGGAGGATTACCGTTATCCGCTGTTGATCGTGAACGAAAGGCGCGGCAAGCAACTCGCAAGGCAGGCGCTGGAGCGTCATCGCAGCGACTATGAACTGGGCGAAGGCCAAAGCGATCAAGCCAACTTGCGCAGCGGCCATCTCTTTGAACTGGCCGAGCACCCGCGCCAACACTGCAACGACCTTTGGCTGTTGCTCAGCGTTTCCCACGATGGCCGGCAGCCACAAGTGCTCGAGGAGTCGGTCACCAGCGATGCAAAAGACACCGACGGTCTCACCCAGGGTTATCGCAACACTTTCAGCGTGATTCCCGCCGAGGTGGTGTTTCGTCCGCCGCTGCCAGCACCTCGTCGTCCACTGGTCAGTCAGACTGCCCGAGTCACCGGGCCGATCGGCGAAGAAATCTATTGCGATGAGTTTGGCCGCGTGAAGTGCGAATTTCCGTGGGACCGCGCGGAACTCGACAGCGAGCGCAGCAGTTGCTGGCTACGGGTTTCGTCGAGTTGGGCTGGTGAAGGTTTCGGCTCGGTGACGATCCCGCGCATCGGCATGGAAGTGCTGGTGACCTTTCTCGAGGGTGACCCGGATCAGCCGCTGATTACCGGATGCGTGGCCAACAAAGTCACCTCGGTGCCCTACACCCTGCCTGAGCACAAGAGCAAAACCGTGCTGCGCAGCCACAGTTCGCCGCACACCGGCGGCTACAACGAACTGATGATCGAAGACCGCGCCGGGCAGGAAAAAATCTACCTGCGAGCCGAGCGCGACTTCGAACAACTGATCCTCAATGACAGCCACAGCCAGATCCGTCGCGACCGTTTCGAGCAGGTGGACAACCAGAGCACCAGCCTGATCAAGGCTGATGAGCGACACACCACCGACGGAACGCGCCATACGGTCATCGGCACCGACGATCTGCTCAGCATCAGCGGCAACAGCAGTACCACGGCGGGCGGCACGCTGGTCATCCAGGCCGGCCCCCATGCGCGGGTCACCGCCAGCCAGGTGGTGATCGATGCCGGGACCAGTCTGACGCTGACGGCGGGCGGGCATCACCTCGTGATCAATTCGGGCGGGATTTTCAGCAGTGTGGCGATTGTCGAGGGCGGTGCGCCGGTGGCGGGTGTCGTCGCGCAGTCGGCACTGGCGGCTCCGGAATCTTCACAAACGCTCCTTGCGTTATCCGTGACCACGCAATTGGCCGCGCTGACTCAGGCAGCAGAGCAGGCTGCGTCTGTCTGCGCCGTGTGCGAAAAGCTGGTGCAGGTGAGCGCATGAATCGGGCGTATCTGTTGCTGGATCAAATCCAGATCGAAAACCTTCCGGAACGCCTGTTCGAGCTGGCGGGAGGCGTAATGCTTCACTCGCTTTTTCAGCGCACGGCCTACAGCGCTCTGGATAAAGCAGGCCCCGTACTGGTGGCGGTGACCCCTGACAGCCCGCTGGCGCAGGTCTTTTTACAGGAGTGGAGCACGACGGCGGGGCTCTGGCTGGAGTCGCAAGCCGATGAGGGGGCATTGCTGGAGCATTTGCGCAGCCTGATCCACGCCCGTGTCGAGGGTGATGTGACCGTGCTCTTTCGCTTCTACGATCCCCGCATTACTGCGTTGTGGCTGGCGGACAGGCCCGCAGCAGAACGGGATCGGTTGATGGGGCCGGTGCACCTGATCCGGCTGCCGGGCTTACAGATCCAACAGCAGACCGAGCAGCCGGCGATCCCTTATGCGGACAGGCCGTGGCTGGTGCTCACGGGAGAGCAGCTTGATCACCTGAACAGCGCGAAACGTCAGACGCTTACCCGGCAACTGATCGAACACGTACTGCGGTATTTCCCGAAATGCCTTGGATCGCAGGAACCGACGGCTTTGCAGCCATGGGCCATGGACTGTCAGGCCAGTGCTGCACGCAACGGTTTCAGTGCTGCCGATGAGGTGCTGCTCTGGGCACGTTTCTACGCGGTGCTGGGAGCGGACTTTCCCAATGGTCCGGAGCACGGCGTCTACCGGCAGTTGCTGGCCGAGCCCGGTGTTGTGCCTCGTCAACGCCTGGACAACCTCAACAACGCATTGACGCATCAGTTGCTGACTGACAAGGACTTCGCCCCATGAGCGCCGAAAAACTGGCCATGCTCGACGAGGCCGCTCAGGCCGAACGGGCTGCCAAAGCCCAGCCACAGGTGGATATCAACAGCACGGTGCACCCGTGTCCCGCCGGTCAGCCTGAACTGTTTGTGGTACCGGTGCGCTACGCGCTGGCGCACGAAAAAGCCGAGCACGCCTGTTGCGTTCCCGGTATCGCGCCCGAAAGTCGACCGATGGCGGCACGTCGCTTGCGGACGGGGTTTGTGTATGTCTGGCAGCATCAGGGGCCGCTCAAGCGCTACGCCGTTTCTGCCGAAGGGCTGTTGCAGGCGCAGACGCTGGACGCGGGTCCCGCCCTTGTGGCCGACGCAGCGCTGGCCGGCCTGTCGCTGCCAAAAGCTCACGATGCCTGGATGCTTTACAGCGAATTCCCCTTGAATGCCGAGCACTGTCAGTCACTGAGCGAGGACAGCGCCAAACGCACTCAGCACATGCGATGCATTGCGCTGCGCACGGTGGCCGACGAATTACAGGCCCCGCACTGCCCGCCCCTGGAGCGTGCCGATGAGGTCATGGCCGAACTTCTGCCGAACACCTATGCCCGGTCGATGAAGGCCGATCAGCACAAAAATGCCGAGGACACCGATGCCCTCGGCGCGGCACTGCTGAAGGATCCGACCGTGGCCAACATCAAGGCCTACACCGATGCCATGCATCGGATCCGCGAGCGCAACATGGTGCTCGCTCAACACCCCGACGCCAGCGACGAGCCGCCCGGCGAGTGGAGCGCCGAGCCATGGGACGGGCAGGGCACCCGGGACTGGCTGGACAACGCCAGGGCGCAAAGCGGCGGCCTGTTCGCCGTCTTCGCCTGCCTGGACGACGATCCTGGCGTGCTGCGCGATATCAATCATGAACAGGAATGGCTGGAAGCCGGCCACGAGCAATGGCTCGGCGAAAACAACCTGCGCCTGAGCATCGGCGGGTTTGTGCGCAGCCTGATCACTGAGGACGGTGCAGAGCTGGCCGGCAATCTCAGCTACCGCTACAAGGATCGAGACATCAGCCTCACGCCGGCGCAGGGCCGGGTCATGCTCGACGCCCAGCATCGACTGGAAGAAGAGCTCAAGGCTGAAACCCGGGCCCGGCAGTACGGCGGTCAGCCGAGTCATGCAGAGTCCGCCGCCCGCGATGCCCGCATCGCAGCGATTGTCGCGCCGGTGCGAGCGTTTATTCCGGCAGACCTGTACCGCGAGGCCGAGGTCCTTGTCCGCGAATATCGCGCGGAAAAACTCGCCAACCTGAACAATCACCCGTTCAGCGCCAAAGTCGGTGAGTACATCGATCTCGATGCGATGAACACCTGGTTCAGCGACACTGCCGCTGCCCACTTTCAGCAACTCGAAGAGCGGCACAGTGCATTGTTCGCTGACCGGGGGCTGTACCTCAAACGTTCGTCCAGCGGCACCTGGTTTGTCGACTTCGACGACCTGGCGGCGCGCCAGTGGCTGACCGGGCTGGCCACCGGCTGCCTGACCGCCCAGTGCATCCGCGCCCAGGGCGCGGAGCAATACGCCGACTATGTCCGCGCCGCGGACGGTGGCGCACTCCGGCAACTGTTCAATGCCTGGACGCCGTCACTTGAAGCTGCCGTCAACAATGCCTCGCGCGTGAGCGAGCTGATGGCCGCGCTGTCTGCCGACAACATCAGCGCCACCCACCAGGCGTTGGCGCCGTTGAGCGCAGTGGTGCTGGATGACATCGCTTCCATGGCCCGTGACGCCGCCAGCCAATGGAGTGTGCTGGTCAACCGGTTGGGGGCGGCGTTGCTGCTGCTCAAGGGCGACAATAGCTTCAGTGCGTCGTGGATGAGTATCTTCATCGCGACGAGGCTGGGGGGTGAAAGCCGTTTGCAGCAAGTGTCCGAGGGCGGGCGACAGGTGTGGGCGTTGCTGGGGCAACGGGCCGAGGCACTGGCCCAATGGGTGAACAAGACAGGCAAGGCGATTGGCGTCGGGCGGGTGGAACGCATCGTCAATTCGCCGGTGGTGGTCAACAGCGGGGGCGTTGTGCCGATGGCGGCGCTACTGGTGAACGTGGTGAATGTGCAGAACTACTTGAAAGAGGCCGGGGTGCTGGAGGGGATGGAAGGGCGCCGGGTGAATGACACGATTTCGGCGAGTCTTTACGGGGCGGCGGCGTTGGTGGCGGTGGTGGATAGTCAGGTGAGGGTGGGGTTGGGGATTAAAGAGTTTGGTAAGGGGCGGTCGATGGTTCCGACGCTTACTTTGTTTGGTGGGGTGATTGGTGGGTTGTCATTTGTAGCAGCCGTGAACGAATACAGGTCTCTGCAAGTTCAGTTAGAGAAAGCAAATACACATATTGATCCGTGGTTGAAGATGCGTCAGACCGTGGTCGGAGGGCAGCTCACTACCTTCGGTGCTCAAGCGCTGTTAGGGTTTGGTTACACCGCCCGCGCCTTGGCCGGCTCAATAACAGCGGAAACTGCCATCTTGCGTTACACGCTCTACATGGGACCGTTGAACTGGATCATTGCCGGTTTGGGCCTGCTGTATCTGACGGCCTGGATTTTCGAAAAGACGCCACTGCAAAACTTCCTGAGTTCCTGCTGCTGGTCCCGAGGCCGGGCCAATGACCTTGAGCCCATCGCGCCCAAGGCTCAACAGGACGAGCTCGACCGCTTGTACCTCATCCTCTATACGCCACGGGTCAGCATGGAAAGCAGCTCGGAACATGCGCTCGACAATATTGGTTCCGGCCACAAGTTCGTCAGTGCCATCAACGCCCTGACCATCGACCTGCCGGGTGCCGAGCCCGGCAACGTCTACCTGGAACTGAGCATGGTCGGCGACCCGGTGGACAGTCAGGGCTATCGGCATCTGATCAAGAACAGTCAGATCAATAATTTCAGGGCGCCGCGGCCCTGGCGGGACATGGCGCCGCACTGGCTCGTCAGCAGTCAATGTGAGTGGATACCGTTCAAGGAAGGACGTGGCTTACGCCTCAGTGGCCCCTTTAAAGAACTGCCGAATGTGTTGGGCAAACCACCCAGTACGGTTTCACTGCGGCTGCGTTATCGCACGCCCCTGACCGGAATACTCGGCGCCCGCTCTTTCATCGGCGGAGAGCGAGGACTGGCGTTCACTCTGAACAACTCCACCGGTGTCATTGCTCTAAGAAGCGACCCGACGCCCGAGCTTGATCGTGTACCGAACTACCCGCTCGGTGAGGACCACCCCGGCGCCATTTACCTGCAACCCAAGGACAAGCGATGAGTACGCCACCAGCAGGCACGACGAAGAAAGGTTTTTTTTCCCGCAATGATTATTTGGCGCCGTTGCCTGTTCCTACCGGGGAAAAGCCTTGTGATGTGCTCAACACCATCTGGCGTAAAAACGAGGTGTTTCTCGATATCGGTAACTACAGCATCGGCTCGGCGGTGATGGTACTTTGGCCAATGGTGATGCTGTTCGCACTTATGAATTACATCACCCCCGATCCGATGATATGGGGGGGCGGATTAATCATTGTAGGAATACCTATTTTATTTGTGGTCCAAGGCCTCTTCCGCGAAGTCCCTTTACCCGTGCGCTTCAACCGCCAACGCCGGGAAGTCTGCGTCCCCCGCGACAACGGGGAATACTGGATCGTCCCTTGGGAAAGCGTGACAGCGGCCGCCACCCAGCAGTCGTCGGTCAGTCAGGCCGGTAAAACCTCCATGGGTTTACTGGTCATCGGTTTCGAAAACCCCGACCCGAATGCCACCCAAGACAACAAGCATTTTTCGCTGGGTTTCAACTGCGGCGGTGGTACGACGGCGATGGCGTTGTGGGAATGCACCCGTAGTTACATGGAAATCGGGCCAGAGGCAGTGCCTGAAAGTCGGGTTGGTATTGCTCCTTATGAAGAAACCCAAATCGGATCGCTCATCGTTGATCTGCGCAAAGGGGACATGTTGAACGTCTTGTGGGGAATATTCTGCATTACGATTTTGGGCACTTATCTGGCGGAAAAGCTCCAGGACTGGAAGCTTTCCCATCCACCGGAATTGCCCCATCCCGACATCATCGAATGGTCAAAACCCCTCCCTCCCGAGCAATGGGCCAAACGCTCCCCGGAGCTGGAGGTCGCGATCGCCCAGCGCGAGGCTGAACTCGCTGCACTGGTAGAAAACGAGCTGGCTTGAGGTCGGACCTTCAGGGCTGTCGTATTGGGAAAAAGTCTGACGAACGGTTTCGATGGCAAATGGTGAGTGAGGCCGTTTCGCAGAGTGATGTAGGACAGCTCCGAAACGTAAAAAGCGGGTTTACTTCACCCATAGCGCGCCTATAGTTCGTCCGTCGCCTGAAGCGGTGACCGATCTTAGCCGGTCGAAACAAGATGTAATGTCCACAAGCATTTGGAGTAGACCATGGCTAACTATCGTCCCCTGCAAGGCAACCTCAGCATCACCCCCACCCTCTACATCGACACCGAAGCCAAAGCCTCGGCCTTGCTCGAAACCGCCAAACATCGCATAAACGCAGTGCGCAGCATGCTCAACAGCGTCAGTTGCCTGTGCGTCAATGATGCAGAGGGGCATGATCTGGAGCATTTCGCCAGTGCTGCGCATCTGCTGCTTCAGGATGGTTGCGATGCGCTGGATGCATTGGGCTGGAAGCTGGATCGGGTTGCCCCGGCACTCTGAAAATCAAAAGCCGCGATGATCGCGGCTTTTTTGCGTCTTCAGAACCCGCGTCGAATCCGGTTTTTCAGTTGTTCATGGAATATCTCGGCATTGCGTCTGTAGGTGCCGCTGAAGGATTCGTTACTTGAATCCAGCGTCATCGAGCGTTTGTTCGTCACCTCTTCGCGGTAGGCGTCGATGAAGAAGTTCAGGTCGTTGGCCGTGCTCAGCTTGGGCCACTTGTCCAGGTACAGCGGCAGTTGGGCGGCGCCCGTTCTGAAGGAACAGATCCGCCGGTTGCTGATCGTCGCTTCGCCAATCTCGAACGGCACCCACCATGACAACGCGGTTGATTCCGAGACCACCGCCAGCAGGTGGGTGCATTCAGTGATGTTGCGGGTGATGACCCCGGTGATGTCGTCGGTGGTCTGGGATTCGGGGTCCAGCACGTCCAGATAGGTTTTGATATTGGCCTGCTTCAGGCGGGCATCGATCGCGAGGGCGTGGGCGCGGTCCATGTGGCGGTAGCTGATGAATACGGGCATCAGAAATGTCCTTTGAGAGCGAGTTCGCGGTAATAGGCGCCGAGAGCCGTCAGACGACACCCGGTAGAGTGCATGGCGGCGTAATACATGTGCTCGGCGTCCACCGGTTCGATCAGGCTGTGGCGGTTGCACATCTGCAATTGTTTGAAGATGTCGCCATGATCGGGATCGAACGAGGCGGCGGTGGGTTCGAAACTCGGGTCGAGGCGGAAGACAAAACTCGGCTCCGGAAACCAGTCCTTGAGTTTGCGCAGGGTTTCTTCGGCGATCAGCGGTGCGACCTCGCGCAGCGGCACGAACTGCGACACGTTGGTCTTGAACACCGGCCGTTGCTCCCATGCCCCTAGGGCATTGTCGACGAACGAGTAAACGCTGCCGGGAGTGACCTTGCCGAGCACGTTGGCCGCACCGCCGTGCAGTGCTTGAAGCAACAGATCCGTGAACACGCCATGGCCACGGCTTTCCAGGGCGTACTGCTCTTTTTTGCAGGCGGTGAGAATGGTCACGCCTTCGCCGATCACGCTGCTGCCGCCGCGCAAGTTGCGCAGGGCACCGGCGGCGCCAGCCTGGCAGCAGTCGAGGATGATGATTTTGTTCTTGATCTGCTGGGCGTTGTCGGCCCACTGCAGAATGTCGCTGATTCGAATGCCGTCGCCGCCGGGCTGATAGTCCTGGGGGATCAGCAACCCTTCATCGATGCTGGTATCGAACTGGCCATGGCCGGCGAAATACAGAAGCGCAACATCGCAGTCGCCCGAGAACAGGCTTTGTATGTGTTGCCTCATTGCCGCGAGCGAGAGGTTTTCCTCCGCCGATGTCAGCACCTTGCTGCTGAAGTTCGGCCGCCCGTTGGCGTGACGCTCCAGCACCGAGGCCATGGCCATTGCATCATTGTTGCAGCCGCTGAGCGGCGAAACGTGGGTGTAGTGGTTAATGCCGATAAACAGTCCTTTGCGCATGATTACACCGCCGTATGAAGGCGTATGGCGCTGACGATGCTGTTGGTATTCCACGCACATTCGACGTGCGCGGCGTCGCTGACCACTTTTGCGGTGCGTTCGGCGCCATGGGGACGAATCGCGATGATCACCTTGCCAAGACGTTTGGCGATCTCGATTTCCTTCTGGATCCACTTGCTGTAAGCCGAGTACATCCCGGCCATGACCAGCACTGCCGAGCAGGGGCGGATCTTGTTTTCGATAGCTTCTTCGAGCTGTTTGTCAGTGCGGGCGTCGATGATCGGATTGTGCGGCGGCACCGAGAAGTTCTTGAAAGTAAAGGTCGGGTGATCACTGAGCAGGCGAATCAGATTGTCGTGGGAGCCGGAGTAGTTCCAGGAGTGGCTGATGAACAAATGGTAGGTTTGCATGGGGGCCTCGGAGGTCGCGACAGTGCGAAGGAGGAACCCAATGTAGGCATCTGGCGTGTGCCAACAAGGCCTGAGCGGTGAAAGAGAAATGTCCTGCAAGCAGGTGTGGACGGGGCCGTCAGAACGGTCTGATGTTTAACGGATTGCCGGATTTGTCAGGCGCGGTCCGACATCCGGCAGCCCTCGGGCGAGGGGCTGCCGTCGCGGATGTTCAGTAACCGTTTTCCGGCAGGCTGGCGATGATCGAGCGATAGCTGTTCATCCGTTGTTGCTGCACGCGGCCATCTTCCAGCGCCTTGAGCAGTGCGCATCCCGGTTCGCGGTCGTGTTTGCAATCGCGGAAGCGGCAGGTGCCGAGCAGATCGTTGAACTCGATGAAGCCGGCTTCGACGTCGGCGCGGCTGACGTGGCCGAGGCCGAATTCACGGATGCCCGGGGAGTCGATCAGTTCACCGCCGCCGGGGAAGTGGAACAGGCGCGCAGTGGTTGTGGTGTGCGTGCCCTGACCGGACAGCTCGGACAGCGGGCCGACGCGGGTTTCGACTTCCGGCAGCAGGCTGTTGACCAAGGACGACTTGCCGACACCGGACTGGCCGACGAACACGCTGATGCGCCCGTCGAGCTGTTTCTGCAATTGCTCCATGCCGTTGCCGTGGTGCGCCGAGACTTCGAGCACCGGATAGCCGAGTGTGCGGTAGACCGCCAGCAGGGCATTCAGCGCCGGGGCGTTCTGTTCGTCGATCAGGTCGAACTTGTTCAGCAGCAGCAACGGACGGATGCCGGCGTGCTCGGCGGCGACCAGATAACGGTCGATCAGGTTCGCATGAGGTTCGGGCAGCGGGGCGAAGACGATGACGATCATGTCGACGTTGGCGGCCACCGGTTTGAGCTGGCCACGGCTGTCCGGACGGCACAGCTCGGTGGTGCGCGGCAGTTGCGCAACGATCACGCCGATGCCCTGGTTACCGGCGCGCCAGACCACTTGGTCGCCAGTCACCAGCGCTGGCAGGTTGGCGCGCAGGTGGCAGCGGAAGACCTGGCCGGCCAGTTCGCCGTCAACGGCCTCGACCTCGACCTGCACACCGAAGTGGGCGATCACCAGGCCGTGCTGTTCCGGGCCCAGGTCGCCGCCTTCGAGCGCCTCGACAGCCGAGGACTCGCGTTTGGCGGCGCGGGCGGCGCGCTCGCCCTGAATCTTTTCGATGCGCCAGTTTTGACGACGATTGAGTTGGCGTTTGGCCATGGGTGTTCCGTCTGAAGAATGCAGCGATTAGGTAAAACGGCCGCGAGTTTAGCACGCCCGGCAGGCTGCCTAGGCTAAACTGCGCAGCATTGCTCAGGAGCCGAAATATGCAAAACCCGCAGAATCTGATCTGGATCGACCTGGAAATGACCGGTCTGGATCCGGAAAACGACGTGATCATCGAAATGGCCACCATCGTCACCGACAGTGACCTGAACACCCTGGCCGAAGGCCCGGTGATCGCCATTCACCACAGCGACGAAGTGCTCGCCCGCATGGACGAGTGGAACACCCGCACCCACGGCAACTCGGGTCTGACCCAGCGCGTGCGTGAAAGCCGCGTGAGCATGGCCGAAGCCGAGGCCGAAACCATCGCTTTCCTGGAAAAGTGGGTGCCGAAGGGCAAGTCACCGATCTGTGGCAACAGCATCTGCCAGGATCGCCGCTTCCTTTATACCCACATGAAGGCGCTGGAAAGCTACTTCCACTACCGCAACCTCGACGTCTCCACGCTCAAGGAACTGGCCGCGCGCTGGGCACCGGATGTGCGTGACAGCTTCAAGAAGGGCAGCACTCACCTGGCGCTGGATGACATCCGCGAGTCGATCGCCGAGCTGCAGCACTACCGCAAGCATTTCATCAAGTTCTGAGATCGGCACCCACGCCGGGGCGCCCTCTTTTGGTGCCTCGGCGAAGTGAGTAGACTGCGCGCCTTCCTGCCAGGATCGCCACCATGTTGCTGATGCTCTACCTCGTCGCCATTACTGCCGAAGCCATGACCGGCGCCCTGTCTGCGGGCCGTCGCGGCATGGACTGGTTCGGCGTGGTGCTGATTGCCTGCGTCACCGCATTGGGCGGCGGTTCGGTGCGTGACGTGCTGCTCGGGCACTACCCGCTGACCTGGGTCAAACACCCGGAATACCTGGTGCTGACGACAATTGCGGCAATGATCACCGTGTTCACTGCGCGCTGGATGCGTCACCTGCGCTCGCTGTTTCTGGTGCTCGACGCGGTCGGTCTGGTGGCGTTTACTCTGATCGGTTGCATGACCGCCCTGGAAATGGGCCACGGGATGCTGGTGGCCTCGGTCAGCGGCGTGATCACCGGTGTATTCGGCGGCATCCTGCGCGATATCTTCTGCAACGATATTCCGTTGATCTTCCGCCGTGAGCTGTATGCCAGCGTCTCTTTTGCAGCTGCCTGGTGTTACATGCTGTGCCTGTATCTCAATGTGCCGAGTGAGCAGGCAATTCTGATTACCTTGTTTGGTGGTTTTCTGTTGCGATTGTTGGCGATTCGTTTTCATTGGGAAATGCCGAAGTTTGTCTATAACGACGAACATTGATATCTGTTGCTGCTGATTGATTTTTCCTGATTGCAAGTTTCGGAATGCTTGCAAGAGCATGTTTCTTACATTTTTCGCTTTGTTGGCTGTTTTGAAGCCGTGTTATTTCTTTTGTTGATGGGTTGTCAAAGGCAACCCTCGAATAGAACTCTTCAAAGGAAATGAATCATGAGTGAAATCGAGAATACAACATCGCATCAGCAAACTTCCCCGCCTGTTCTCGAAGGACTTGCCAGTTTCAAGGTGAAGTTTGATGCCGGTGATAGCACCAGCATTAAATCGCTGTACGGTAATGGCCGCATGCAGGTGAAGGTGCAAGTTCTGGTTTCCGGGGTGGACGCCAACGGCGATGCCATGCATGTGCCGGAAGATGTAATAAATAGCATAGAGCTTATCCATTACAGCACTGGCAGGACATTGCGTGATGGCTGGGCCGCGAGCACCGAGCAGGGACGTTACACCCTTGAGGCGCAAACTTCGGCTGCCATCAGTGTCGATCACGACGACGATGCTGAAAGCGACAGCGTCCATCCGCAGGTTCGCACTTTCTGGGTATCCTCATCGGTCGCGGGAACGACCAGGATTGCTGCACGCTTGTCACTGAACGGACTGAGGGTTCTCAGTAACGGGACCACGCTGTCCAGTGTTCATGACAGCAGCGTAACGATTGAGTCCCAAACGCCTGCGGCTTATGCCATCGAGCAATTCCGCTGGTATCAAGCCCGGCGCGGTAATGAGCAGCCCGGTAATCGTATCTTCAACTACTACCTGGGGCTTTACCCACAGGGGCAGCAGATCAAGCTGGTTGATTGGATTGCAGACGGAGCTGAAGCCGGCGAGGACTATGCTTTTGCCGGGGGTAACAAGTTAGAGGAGTCGAGTACCAATTTTATGCTGGCCACTTTTGTCCGCCCGGAACGAAACACGCTGGACGTACAACTGCCATTTAATGGGGATCCCATTGCGTTCCTTTTTTCCGAGGCTGTTACACGAGAGTCCAAAAAGTACTCTGTCAGGGTCAATGATCACGACGGAGAACTGACGGTTGTTCAGGCGCTGTCCGAATATTCTGAACTTGCACCAAGCTCCAGGTACGGCGAAGTTCTTCACTTCCGTGCTATTGATCAACACGGCACCGAGCACAAGCTGGCATTCAGGCTGGATTTTTATACGCGCAATTTCACACTGGAACGAGGTTGAGTCGATACATCGCTGATGCTGATCCGGCAGGAGTGGTAGGTATATATGCGCATTGATACTGCAAGTATCGATAGACTGTGATGTTCAACTATCAGGTACTCGCATAGAACGTGCAGTACTTATGACTCGCGTTGGCCCTTTGGTTTGCGGGGCCAGCGCAACGACACCTCAAGGATGAGAGCTCATGGCTGACAAAACGCCAAAGGTCAAAGCTGTTGCTACCTCAAGCAACTCACCCGATTTCAGTATCGATGTTTCACGTCGGTCACCGCTTCCTGCTTCCGCAGCGCCGCAGATATCCATGCCGAATCGACTGGAGCCGTCGCACATGTTCTCCCGGCAAGATTTGGGCGCACTGACGCAGGAAACCAGTGTGAGTGCGCCCCCGATCTCTTTGGTAACCAATGAGCTCGCGATAATTTCGGCGCTCCCCTCGCTGGCAGACTATCGGATACCCAAATCAGCACACCTTGGCGACGCCGATGCGCAAGGCATCCGGATGTACAAGGGGCGGCAGTTTGTGCAAGTCGCCGACGACCGTTTCGTGCAAGTGGTTCCGGATGCGGAGAGTGGCTTGTTTCGTGCCACTAAAGCCAGAGAACTCAAACCCTCCGGTCCGCTGTTGAAGCCGAATGGCGAAGGCAGATTCTGGCATGCGGTAGACAGCAGTGATTCGCTTGATCGACTTGAAAGTCTCGACCCGGTACGCAAACGGATGTCCGTTGCTGAGCGCGTACGTGATCTTTATCCGCAGATCCCGGACGAGGAAGTGGCGACGTTTATCAACCGGCGCTTGAGGAGTGATCCATTCGGCGTAATGACGCGTCTCGAAAATGAGTTTGCGATGTTGCGTGACGAACTGGCGATATGGAGTGCCGGCGAGGCCTCGCCTCATTCGCAATCTTCAGCGCAGGGCGGTGCGCTGACGATTGCCGGAGAACGCCGGGCTCGTGAGCAATTCAGCGCAATGCTGCAAGATATCTGGCAACGCAAGTCGGTTTCGCGATGGGGATACGGTGACGATCATTTTTCGTCGAACATCGATTTTTCTGGTGAGTTGCCAAGGTTATCCGCGCGGTTCGAATATGTAACAGAATTAATATTAACCGCGCAGGTAACCGGTGCACGAATAGGCGCGTTCCTCGACAGTTTTCCCAATGTTCAATACTTGATGATCACTGGCGTAAGAGTGGAAGAGTTTCCGTCAGGAATCTTTCAAATGCGTGAATTGCGCGAGCTTACATTGAAGAATTGCTCGCTTGGACTTACGGAGGTGACGGCTGAGGGGCTGTCTCGAATAGAAACACTCACATTGCTGAATCTGGCCCACAATCCTCTGACAGTCACCCCGCATGTGGGCTTCATGTCGGAATTGAAAGAGTTGATGCTGCATGATGGCAACCTTTCCAGTATTCCTTCAGGAATAAGCGCACCGAAAGAACTCGGAGTGTTGGCGTTGCAGAATAATAATATTTCAGATGTTGGTGATGAGTTATTCGATGTTCCGGATACACAACATTTGTTTGTCGGGCTGGTGAACAACCCGTTGAATAACGTATCGAGGCAACGAATTGGTCATTATCTGGAAGATGCCAGCATGGATCGAAGGATAGAAATTCAGATGGATGAGCCACTTTCAGAGGTGGAGTCCGACAGTGAATCCGCAGAGAGCGGATTCGGGACGGATTCAGACAGTAACTGAGTGTTGGAGGAAGTAACAAATATTCAGTTTGTCCAACATGTTTTGATAAATATAAACAAAATTTTTGCCCTCTTCCGTTTTTGGCTCAACCTGGGGCAGGATCGGAAGAGGAGTATCAGGTCTTCAGAATCAAGGCTTCGGGACGGATGGTCTTGAGGTTTGTGCGCCGGTGGGGTGTCTTGTTGACGGTTTGAAAAGTGTGTGTGAATTTTGATTTGATATTCAGGTATTTCCTCGCCTGGGCCTGTTAATAGTTTGTAGAGTGTTGATGGTTTTATTGTTGTTTTGATCGTGCGTCAATGCTTCGGCAAGTCCTGACAAGGACGAAACTTATTAATTGCCAAGGTATTATTTGATGTTTGATGAGCAACTCAGTATTTCCCGTATCGAGGTGAAATTTGACGCCGGCAGGTCTGGCCAACATAAAACGCTTTACGCCAACGGTCGCATGCAAGTACGCGTGTTGGTACTTTTACACGGTGTCGATAACAGTGGAGACGACGCGTCGCTGTATGGACATCCCGCCTTGCAGTCCCTGCGCCTGATTGCCTATAACGGCGCCCGGCCTCTCGAGGGCGATTGGAGCGTGTCCACCCAGGAAAATCGCTATGCACACGAAATGTCGGGTGGGGCACCGCGCATGACCGAAGTTCCGCGCGTAAAGAACAATCGAATCAGTGATGATTCCGACCCTGTGCAGGTTTTTGAATTCTGGGTTTCCACCTCCAGGCCTGGAATTATGGAGGTGGCTGCCGAAATCGTCATGAACAACGTGACATTGCGAACTAACGGGATCGGTTTTGATAGCAGTGTTACGCTCGAAGCTGTTCCTCCGAAGGTTTACCCACTGAGCAGTTTTTCGTTGAGGAAATACGACGACGCGCAGCAGAGGGCTGGTTACGACTGGATTCAGCTTTATCACATTGGTCTGCAAGCGGAAGGACGGCAGGTTCATCTCCTCGACTGGTACAGCAGTGAGGTAAAACTTGACCCTTATGACTCCGAAGAAGCGGTACAGGTCTATGTGTCCGGCAACATTTCCGGAACACAGGATGGTCGTAGAAACTTTTACGGTTATATGGCACCGATCTATGGAGAAAAAGCCACGTTTCGCGGCCCTCTCGGCTACGTCACGGTACCGATCAACAAAGTGCCCGGGAAGTTGACACTTGTTCAGTATGTTTCAGCTGACCTGCAAGTGGCTCGGGAGAGCGAAAGTGCATTCGAATTTGCAGTAATCGATGAGTTTGGCACGGAACACAGGCTCTCTCTCGACGGTAACAAGGAACAACGCACTTTTATTTTGGAAGAGTCGCGGCGATCAATGAAACAGCTTGCCTGATTTCGCCTGATGACCAGCAAGTTGTTGCTGGTCACTTGATATCGCCGATCGCTGAACCTGAAAATAAAGGACGTTTTTTCCATGGAAAGTAATTTTTCTTCCAAAGCACATTCAAACGCTTTCAACTTTAGTGAGTTTGTTTCCGGAGGCGTTGATCCTCGCACCGGCATGTATACGTGTGCGCTTTCCCTGGGCAAGTTGCACTCAGCGGACCTCAATGGCCCTGAGCTTGCACTTTCTTTGGGCTTCAATCCGCTCAATCAGATGGATACCGGTTTCGGCGTAGGCTGGTCTTTGACCATGACGCATTACGACTTGCGCAGCAAAGTCATGACGCTGGCCAACGGTGAACGCTATCAGGCTGTGGAGACCTCCAGCGGCTTGAAGTTCAAGGAAATGAAGCTGCAAACCGCCAAGGTGCTGGAGATCGGGACGGGGCGCTACGAAATTCGCTACAAGGATGGTCGGCGTGAGCTGCTAAAGGTTCAGGCTGGCACTCAAGTCGCGGTAGTGGAAAAAATCATTGCCCATAATGGTGTGAGCATCACGCTGAAGCATGTGTTGTTCAATCAGTTTCCCATGTTGGCTGAAGTCAGCGACGCCAAGCGATGCCTGCTGAAAATCACACGCAATGCCGGTCAGGTCATACTGACCCGGCATCCCGATACTTTGTCCCGTTCCGATTACGCATTGATCCTGAAAAATAGTCAGGTTACGGCAATCGAGCTACCGGTCGGCAAAGGCTGGGAGCTGGAATATGAAGTCATTGATCAGGCCATCTATTTGCGGCGCGTCGTCAACCCGTTGCGCGGTGTAGAAATCATTCGCTACAAACGACAAGGTCACCGTTTCGTGAGTGGCGTCGAACAGACACTGCCATTTGTCATCGCTCACGAGATTTATCCCGGGCGCGATCAACCCCGGATATGCAAGGCCTACTCGTACTCAGACCATAACTTTCTCGGGCAGGGTCTCGTCCCGACCAGAAGCAATGACGGAGATCCTCTCTACCTGGCTCCCGCCAACTATGTCTATTCCTCGGACGAGCTAATGGTGGTCAACGGTAAGGTGCACACTCGCATCCGCCGCACTTACAACAAATTCCATTTGTTGATCACGGAGGTCACGACAAGTGGCGATGCCCAGACCTCAACGACTATCGAGTATCACTGTTGCGTCACCAAGCCATTCAATGAGCAGCCTGCCCAGTTCCGCATGCCAAAAGTTCAGAAGGTGACTTATCTCGACCGGCGCACCCAGCAAAAGCGTGAGGAAGTCACCGTCACCGAGTTCGATGGTGAAGGCAACTTGCTGAAGATTGTCGAGCCGAATGGAGTGACCACAGTGTCGGAATTTTATCCGGCAAGTGGTGGGGACAACTGTCCGGAGGATCCGCTGGGTTTCGCCAGGTTTCAGAAAAAAAGGACAGTCATTCCGGCACCGGGGGGCGCAAACTCGACGGTTACGTACTATGACTATGTTCTGCATCCCGCGCTGAGCGGTGCGGAGCTGGCCTTCGTCCTGCCGGTTGAGGAACGTTTTTTCGAGCTTGTGGAAGGGGTCGGAATCCTGCGATCGAAGACCGAAAAGCGTTACCTGAATACGCCAGAGGATCCGCTCAAGCACGGGGCCATGAAAGAGCAAAGCATCACTCTGGCAGATAAAAAAAACCGTACCGAGTTCTCCTATGAGCTCAAGGGCACCAGGCTGGAGGTAAAGTCCAGTACTCGCGGATTTGATGGCTCGCTGCAGACCAGTGAGAAGGTGCTCTCGACGTTGAGTGGATTACAGGTCGCGAGCATCGGTGTCGATGGTGAACGCATCGAATATGAATACGACGCGATCGGCCGGGCAGTGTCCAAAACGCTTGCTCGGGGTACCCCCTACGCTGCCTTGACCCGATGGGCCTATTTGCCCGCCAGTAAGCAGCAGCCCGCTACGATAGTGACCACCGATCCAGCCGGTGGTGAGCAGCGCGCGACGTATGACGGCCTGGAAAGGGTTATCACCGTTGAGGAAAAGGACTGTGACCATCCGGACAAGGACGGACTCATTCACAGTCGCACTCTTTATTCCGCGATTCATGATTCGGCGGGTCACAAAGTGAAAGTCACGCTGACCGATTGGCGTGATGGCAAGCCTTATCCCGTCGCGACCGCCTACGAATTCGATCACTGGGGCCAGCTCAGCAAGACCTTCCATGCCGATGGGCGTATCGAATACAACGAGGTCGATCCGGTCGCTCGCCGGCAAACGAATTGGCTTCAGGGGATGGGCAAGACCGTCACGTTCGTCAACGAGTTTGGTAAACCGCTGAGCGTCGAGAGCTTCAATCTGAGGCGCGAGAGTCTGGGTAAAACCACTTATACCTATGACGGGTTCGGGCGCACGGCCAGCCAGACCGATCCGGTTGGCAATACCACTCGATATGAATACGACGTCTTTGATCGCATGATCCGCAGTGTCATGCCTGACGCCAGTGAGGTAGTCACTGAATACGCGGATCACACGGACGAAGCGCTGCCGGTCGGGATTCAGGTCGATGGCAAGGTATTGGGTCGGCAGATCTATGACGGTTTGAATCGCCTGACGGAAAGTACGGTGGGTGGGCGCCAGTCGCAGACTGGTTACGAAGCGGGTTTCAGTCAGCCTCAGTGGTACAGGAGCGCTGAGGGCAAGAAGACCGAATTCACTTATTTGCGAGACCTGGGCGGTTTACTGACCGAGCGCAAGGCGGGGGCTCTGCTCACGACCATGACGTACGACCCCGTCAGTGGTCAGCCGTTGACCTGCACCGAAAACGACCGAGAACATCGTTTTGCCTATTATCCTTCCGGGCGCATCAAGTCCGAAACGACGACCTTCGGTGATATCAGCAAGGCAACCTCCTTTACTTATTCCCTCGAGGGGCGACCGCTCACTTATGTCGATGTTCTCGGCGGCGAGCATATTTGCGAATACGATGAGCACGGCCGCTTGTTGGCGACTGTGCAAGGGACGCTGAAAACCGAATTCCACTACAGCACACTGACCGGGATGCTGGAGTGGACGAAGACCGAAGACACTTCGATCAAGCGAAGAATGATCACTCGGTTTGCCTATGATGATATCGGTCGTGAGACTTGCCGTACTTTCGAGATCAAGGGCCAGCCCGACCAGACGCTGGTGTCGGCTTATACGCTCGCCGGCAAACTGGCGCAGAAAGTGTCCATGCGCGGTACGCAAATACTGCGCGATGAACGATTTGCCTACGATGTGCGTGGCCGGCTGATCCAGTTCGACTGTGCGGGTACCCAAAAACCCCGGGATCCTTATGGCAAGGAGATTGTTCAGCAGACATTCACGTTCGATGCGCTGGATAACCTTCTGAGCGTGCAGACGCGGTTCCCGCTGGGTGTGAATCTGACCACCTTCAGTTACGACAATCCGGACCCTGTGCAACTCAGTGCAGTCAGGCATTCACACGTCGACTATCCACCGGCAGTCACCCTGGAATACGACGCCAACGGCAGGATGATCAAAGATGACCAGGCGCGAGTCCTGGCCTATGACGCATTCGGGCGTCTTGAGCAATTGACCGGTGCAGGAGGCTCGGTCATTCGCAATTACCATTACGACGGTTTCGATCATCTGGTTGAACTGTCGCAACCGGAAAATGCACCTACCCAGCGTTATTACCACGAAGGGCGTGTCATCCATGAAGTCAGTGGTAAAAGTTCATCCAGTATCGTGCGTCACGGTGGACTACTGGTGGGGCAGCAGCAACTCGGACCGGGCAGTGGCACACAATTGTTCGGCACCGATCAGCAGCACAGTGTGCTGGCTGAGCTGGGTGAAAAAAATCTGACTGACCGTGTTTACAGCCCGTACGGGCACCGTCCTGCCGAAGGCGGGGTGTTCAGTCTGGCGGGGTTCAATGGTGAGCAGCTTGATCGGGCAACCGGCCTATACCTGCTGGGCAATGGTTACAGAGCCTACAGCCCGACGCTGATGCGTTTTCTCGGCCCCGACAGCATGAGTCCGTTTGGCGGGGGGGGATTGAATGCCTACGCTTATTGCCTGGGCGATCCCGTCAATCGTGTCGACCCGACAGGGCATATATCCTGGCAATCGATTCTGGGCATCGGAATGGGTGTGCTCGGGATTGTTGCCAGCGTGCTGACGATGGGCGCTGCCACGCCGTGGGCGCTGGCGGCGCTGGGACTGACTATCGCTTCAGGTTTGACGGGTATCGCCAGTGAAGTGCTCGATAATTATGCACCGGACTCTCAATTGGGAGAGGTATTGGGCTGGATCAGTGTCGGCCTTGGACTGGCTTCGCTCGGTGCCGGTCTGGCGGCTGGCGCCAAAGCGGGTGTCAATGCCGGCAGAAAGCTGGCTTCGGCCTTTGAGCAGGGACTCAGTTCAAAGGGGACGATGAAAATGGGCAAGGTGCTTGCCAAGGGCAAAGGCGCGAAGGCCGCAGCCAGGAAAGCCAATGCGCCGGTTGAGGAACAGGTCGAAAAGCAATGGACGCTGGTCAGGCCCAAAGACAAGTTGAATTTTCTCAGGATAGAGGCGCGCAAGGCCTCGGAGGACAGGGCAGAAGAGTTCATGAAACATATTGAAGCGGGTAACTCCCCGACCTCTGCCGCCAGACTCATTCACGCCGAATATACGCCAATGTATGGTCCGTCCAGCACAACATCAAAACCAATGCATCTTTACTTGTCGAAGGGAGACCGCATTTATCTGACGGAGAACACCAAAGACCGGATCGTCATCATCAAGCAGATGGGTGGCCACTATAACGAAAAAAAATAGGCATCAATGATCAGACCGGGCAGTACCGGCATGCGCCAACAGCACTCGACTACGATTTGAGCACATTGTCTGCCGGTTCTGCCTGCGCAGATCCGGCGTGCTGTTCCAGTGCCCACTGCACATGCTCTCTCACCAGCTCGGACGGATAATCCCGTCGCGCCTTCAACGCTTCCAGCACCGGAATCGTTGAAGGCGCATTCCCCAGCCCCACTGCCAGATTGCGCAGCCAGCGTTCGTAACCCGCCCGGCGCAGTGGCGAGCCTTCAGTGCTGCTCAGGAACTTGTCTTCATCCCACAAAAACAGCTCGGCCAGTTCGGCATTGTCCAGGTTGTGCCGTGGCTTGAAGTCGCTTTCACCGGACGGACGGGCGAAGCGGTTCCACGGGCAGCAGATCTGGCAGTCGTCACAACCGAACACGCGGTTGCCGATCAGTGGCCGCAAGTCTTCGGGAATGGCGCTTTTCAGCTCGATGGTGAGGTAGGAAATGCAGCGTCGCGCATCCAGCACATACGGGCCGACGAAGGCGTTGGTCGGGCAGATGTCGAGGCAGGCGGTGCAGCGTCCGCAGTGTTCGGTGCTGTGGGGGGTGTCCACTGGAAGCGGGAGGTCGACGAACAGTTCGCTGAGAAAGAAGTAACTGCCGGCCTTGCGGTTCAGTACCAACGTGTTTTTGCCGATCCAGCCCAGTCCGGCCTGTTCGGCGATGGCTTTTTCCAGCACCGGGGCGCTGTCGACGAAGGCGCGGAAGCCGAACGGGCCGATTGCGGATTGAATTTTGTCCGCCAGTTGTTGAACGCGTTTACGGATCAACTTGTGATAATCGCGGCCCAAGGCATATCGCGAGATGTAGGCTTTTTCCGGATTGGCCAACAATTGCGCCATTTGCGTGTCACCCGGCAGGTAGTCCATGCGCAGCGACACCACGCGCAGGGTGCCCGGCACCAGCTCTTCGGGGTGCGAGCGTTTGCTGCCGTGGGCGCCCATGTAATCCATTTCGCCGTGGTAGCCGGCCTCGAGCCAGCGTTGCAGGTGCTGTTCATGCTCGGCCAGATCCAGACCGCTGATGCCGACTTGCTGGAAGCCCAGCTCACGACCCCAGTCCTTGATGGATTGGGCGAGGGCAGGCAGATCTGTGGTGATGGCGGACATGAGGCGAGAGAAACCGGAGCTGAGGTGCGTATAATTCTGCCAGACATCGGAGCCCGAAGACGCATGCCGCACACTAAAGATCAATTACCCGACGCGCTGTACCGTGCCGCACAAGTGCGCGAACTCGATGAACGGCTGATCGCTGCCGGCACGCCGGGCTTCGAATTGATGCAACGCGCCGCCCACGCTACGTGGCGCGCACTGGTGCGCCAATGGCCGTCCGGGAATGAATTGACGGTGTTGGCCGGACATGGCAACAACGCCGGCGATGGTTATCTGGTGGCAGCGCTGGCTCACCGGGCGGGTTGGTCGGTGCGGGTATTGGCTGTCGGCGCGCCGCAGCGCTTGAAGGGTGATGCCGCCGTGGCGCACGCCGAAGCCGTGGCGGATGGCATCTCGATCTGTGCCTGGGATCCGTCCTGCGAGTTGCGCGGTACTGTCGTCGACGCCTTGCTCGGCACCGGCCTGAGTGGTGAGGTGCGTGAGCCCTATGCCGCTGCGATTGCGGCGATCAATGCCAGCGGGCTGCCGGTGGCGGCAGTCGATATCCCATCCGGGTTGTGCGCCGATACCGGCCATGCGCTGGGTGGGGCAGTGCACGCCGACCTCACCGTGACGTTCATCGGCCTGAAACTCGGGCTGTTCACGGGCGCGGCGGCCGATCACGTCGGCGAACTGCTGTTCAACGATCTGCAGGCCTCGGCCGAAACCGTGAGTGACATTCCTGTCGCCGCTCGCCGGCTTGACGTGGCTAACCTTCCGCGTCTGGCTGCTCGCACGCCGGCTGCCCACAAGGGGCGATTCGGCCATGTGCTGCTGATCGGTGGCGATCACGGTTTTGGCGGGGCAATCCTGCTCAGCACCGAAAGCGCCTTGCGCAGCGGGGCAGGGATGGTCTCGGTCGCGACCCGCCCGGAACATGTGCCGGCGGCTTTGAGTCGGGTACCGGAGGCCTTGGCGCTGGGCGCTTCTTCAGCCAATCAGTTGATGGAGCTGCTGGAAAAGGTGCCGGTGCTGGTGGTCGGGCCGGGGTTGGGGCAGGCCAGTTGGGGGCGGGCGCTGTTGTCGGCTGCCGCCAATGCAACGCTGCCGCAGGTGTGGGACGCGGATGCACTGAACCTGCTGGCCCGCGATTTTGTCAGTTTGCCCAAGGATTGCGTGATCACGCCGCATCCGGGGGAAGCTGCGCGTTTATTGGGGATCAGTACCGCCGAAGTGCAGGCTGATCGTCCGGCGGCGGCGCTGGCGTTGAGCAAAAAATATACAGCGGTGGTGGTTCTCAAGGGCGCGGGCAGTCTGATCGCTCATCCCGATGGCCGTCTGGCGTTGTGTCATCAAGGCCATCCGGCCATGGCCACTGCCGGGCTCGGCGATGTGCTTGCGGGCCTGATCGGCGCGCTGCTGGCCCAGGGCATGGACGGTTTCGATGCCGCATGCCTGGCGGTCTGGCTGCACGCCAACGCCGGTCTGCAACAAGGTAAATTCGGCCGTGGGCTGGCGGCCAGTGATCTGATTCCAGCCATTCGTCAGTTGTTGGAGGAGCATGCACCGTGTCTGAAGTAACCCTGTACCTGGCTGATGAACAGGCCATGAGCGACTTTGGCGCACGCATCGCCCGCATCACGCAGGGCCATGGCCTGATCTTTCTCGAAGGCAACCTCGGGATGGGCAAAACCACGCTGTCGCGGGGCATCATTCGCGGTCTGGGGCATGTGGGGGCGGTGAAAAGTCCGACCTTCACCCTGGTCGAGCCCTACGAGATCGGTGACGTCCGCGCGTTTCACTTCGACCTGTATCGCCTGGTCGATCCGGAGGAGCTGGAGTTTCTCGGGATTCGCGACTATTTCGACGACGATGCTCTGTGTCTGATCGAGTGGCCCGATAAAGGTGCAGGCTTTTTGCCAAAGCCTGACCTGACCATTACCATTAGCCCGCAAGACAGCGGACGTTCGCTGACCATTTTATCCCAGGGCTCGCGCGGCGAGGCCTGGTGTGCCGCTTTGGCATTGGAAACCAATTGAATGATGGGGTTAGGTATGCGCTTTCGCGCGTTGATGGCTGCCGCTGGACTGATGTTGATGGCAGTAACCGTCAACGCTGTGGCCGACACGAAGGTCAACAGCGTGCGCCTGTGGCGGGCGCCGGACAACACGCGACTGGTGTTCGACCTGACAGGCCCGGTGCAGCACAGCGTCTTTACGCTGACCGCGCCGGATCGTCTGGTCATCGACATCAACGGCGCCACCCTCGGCGCGCCGCTGAATGTGCAGACCGCCAACACGCCGATTACCGCCATGCGCTCGGCCCAGCGCACGCCGACTGACCTGCGGGTGGTCATCGACCTGAAAAAGGCGGTCACCCCGAAAAGCTTCTCGCTGGCGCCGAATGCGCAGTACGGCAACCGTCTGGTGGTCGACCTGTTCGACAACCCGGCCGATGCCGCTCCGCCGCCTGCGCCGACACCATCAGTTGCCACCGTTCCCGCGGTTCCGGTCACGCCCGCCGAGCCTGCGATCAAGCTGCCACCGGCCCCGGCCGGCAAGCGCGACATCATTGTGGTGATCGATGCCGGTCACGGTGGTGAAGACCCGGGTGCGTCCGGTTCTCGCGGTCAGCGTGAGAAAGACGTGGTACTGCAGATCGCCCGCGAATTGCAGCGTCAGGTCAACGGCATGAAAGGCTTCCGCGCCGAACTGACCCGTACCGGTGACTATTTCATCCCGCTGCGCGGCCGTACCGAGATTGCTCGCAAGAAGGGCGCCGACCTGTTCGTCTCGATCCACGCCGACGCCGCGCCGTCTGCCGCTGCGTTCGGTGCGTCGGTGTTCGCCCTGTCTGACCGTGGTGCCACTTCGGAAACCGCCCGTTGGCTGGCCGACAGCGAAAACCGTTCCGACCTGATCGGCGGTGCCGGCAACGTCAGTCTCGATGACAAGGACCGGATGCTGGCCGGCGTTCTGCTCGACCTGTCGATGACCGCCTCGCTGACCTCCAGCCTCAACGTGGGCCAGAAAGTCCTGACCAACATCGGCCGGGTCACGCCGCTGCACAAGCAACGTGTGGAGCAGGCCGGGTTTATGGTGCTGAAGTCGCCGGACATTCCGTCGATCCTGGTGGAAACCGGCTTCATCTCCAATGCCAACGAAGCGTCGAAACTCTCGGCAGCCAGCCACCAGCAGGCGCTGGCGCGCTCGATCAGCAGCGGCGTGCGCCAGTTCTTCCAGCAGAATCCGCCACCGGGTACCTACATCGCCTGGCTGCGTGATTCGGGCAAGATCGCTCAAGGTCCGCGCGATCACCGGGTAGGTCCGGGTGAGACCGTGGCAATGATTGCCGTGCGTTACCAGATTTCGCCGGCCACGCTGCGCAGCGCCAACAATCTGAAAAGCGATGATCTGAAAGTCGGTCAGCACCTGACCATTCCCGGCACCGAACTGGCGTCCAAAGAATGAACCAGGTGTTGAACGCTGCCCGCATCGAACTGCTCAGCCCGCGGCTGGCGAACCAGATCGCCGCCGGTGAGGTGGTCGAACGCCCGGCCTCGGTGATCAAGGAGCTGCTGGAAAACAGCCTCGACTCCGGCGCCAGGCGTATCGATGTCGATGTCGAGCAGGGCGGCGTCAAACTGCTGCGAGTGCGCGACGACGGCAGCGGTATTTCCGCCGATGACTTGCCGCTGGCCCTGGCCCGTCACGCCACCAGCAAGATCCGTAACCTGGAAGACCTTGAACAGGTGATGAGTCTGGGCTTCCGCGGCGAGGCCCTGGCGTCGATCAGCTCCGTGGCGCGCCTGACCCTGACCTCGCGCACCCGCGATGCCGACCAGGCCTGGCAGGTCGAAACCGAAGGCCGCGACATGGCGCCCCGCGTGCAGCCAGCGGCGCACCCGGTCGGCACCTCGGTGGAAGTCCGTGACCTGTTCTTCAACACCCCGGCGCGACGCAAATTCCTCAAGACCGAAAAAACCGAATTCGATCACCTGCAGGAAGTGATCAAACGTCTGGCGCTGGCGCGTTTTGACGTGGCCTTTCATCTGCGCCACAACGGCAAGACTATCCTCAGCCTGCACGAAGCCCACGATGACGCGGCCCGCGCCCGGCGTGTGGCGGCGATCTGCGGTTCGGGCTTTCTTGAGCAGGCGTTGCCGATCGAAATCGAGCGCAATGGCCTGCATTTGTGGGGCTGGGTCGGTCTGCCGACCTTCAATCGCAGTCAGGCGGACTTGCAGTATTTCTTCGTCAACGGCCGTGCGGTGCGCGACAAACTGGTGGCCCACGCGGTGCGTCAGGCTTATCGAGATGTGCTGTTCAACGGCCGGCACCCCACGTTTGCGCTGTTTTTCGAGGTTGATCCGGCAGCGGTCGACGTCAACGTGCACCCGACCAAACACGAAGTGCGCTTCCGTGACGGGCGCATGGTGCATGATTTCCTTTATGGCACCTTGCACCGTGCCCTCGGCGATGTGCGACCGGAAGATCAGCTTGCCGGTTCGGTCACCACCGCGATCGTCAGGCCAACCGGCCTTGAAGCCGGTGAGTTCGGGCCGCAGGGCGAAATGCGTCTGGCCGCCAACGCGTTGCTTGAGCAGCCGCAGGCGCAACCGGCGTTCAATACAGCGTCGGGCGCCAGCGCTGGCGGCGCTTATCAGTATCAATACACGCCGCGCCCGCAATCGACCGTGCCGGTTGCCGAGGCTCAGGCTGCGTACCGCGAGTTTTTCGCGCCGCTGCCTGAAGCGAATGCCAATGCGCTGCCGGCCGGTCAGGAAGACATTCCGCCGCTTGGCTATGCGCTGGCGCAGCTCAAGGGCATCTATATTCTGTCCGAGAACGCCCAGGGCCTGGTTTTGGTGGACATGCACGCCGCTCACGAGCGGATCATGTATGAGCGCCTGAAAATTGCCATGGCCAGCGAAGGCCTGAGTGGCCAGCCGCTGCTGGTGCCGGAATCGCTGGCGGTCAGTCAGCGCGAGGCCGATTGCGCCGAAGAGCATGCGGCGTGGTTCCAGCGCCTTGGTTTCGAATTGCAGCGCCTTGGACCGGAAACCCTGGCCATCCGACAAATCCCGGCCCTGCTCAAACAGGCCGAAGCCAACCGACTGGTGGGCGATGTGCTGTCGGACTTGATGGAATATGGCACTAGCGACCGGATCCAGGCGCACCTGAATGAATTGCTCGGCACCATGGCTTGCCACGGCGCAATCCGCGCCAACCGGCGCCTGGCCCTGCCGGAAATGAACGGCCTGCTGCGCGACATGGAAAACACCGAGCGCAGCGGTCAATGCAACCATGGCCGACCGACCTGGACCCAGTTGGGCCTGGACGATCTGGACAAACTGTTCCTGCGCGGTCGTTGATGAGCCAGCTTCCTCCAGCGATTTTCCTGATGGGCCCGACCGCTGCGGGCAAGACCGACCTGGCCATCGAGCTGACCAAGGTGCTGCCGTGCGAGCTGATCAGCGTCGATTCGGCGCTGGTCTATCGCGGCATGGACATCGGCACTGCCAAGCCGTCCAAGGAGCTGCTGGCCGAATTTCCCCACCGCTTGATCGACATTCTCGACCCGGCCGAAGCCTATTCGGCAGCGGATTTCCGCCGCGATGCGCTGGAGGCCATGGCCGAGATCACCGCACGCGGAAAAATTCCGCTGCTGGTGGGCGGCACGATGCTTTACTACAAGGCTTTGATCGACGGTCTGGCGGACATGCCGGCGGCCGATCCCGACGTTCGCGCGCAGATCGAAGAAGAGGCTGCACGCCTTGGCTGGCAAGCCCTGCACGATCAACTGGCGGTCATCGATCCGGAGTCGGCGGCGCGCATCCATCCGAACGATCCGCAACGACTGAGTCGTGCGCTGGAAGTTTACCGGGTCAGCGGTCAGAGCATGACTGAACTGCGGCTGAAACAATCTGTACAAAGTACCGAAGCGGCCGCATCGGGACTGCAACAATTGCCCTATACTGTCGCGAACCTGGCGATTGCTCCAACTAGTCGGCAGGTATTGCACGAGCGCATTAAACAAAGATTCACAAATATGCTGGAACAGGGATTCATCGACGAGGTCGTAGCCCTGCGTAATAGAAGTGACCTGCATGCCGGGTTGCCGTCTATACGTGCGGTAGGCTACCGCCAGGTCTGGGACTACCTGGATGGCAAGCTGACGTCGGCCGAGATGCAGGAGCGGGGCATCATCGCCACGCGCCAATTGGCCAAACGCCAGTTCACCTGGCTGCGCAGCTGGAAAGATTTACACTGGCTCGACAGTCTGGATTGCGACAATCTGCCACGCGCCTTGAAATACCTTGGGACGATCTCCATATTGAGCTGAGTCCTTGCAATTGCCGTCTATCCTTGGGGGTGTGGCGGCAAAAGCCATCTGTTTACCTATTTTTTATATTGAATCCTTAAAGGAGTGCGGCACATGTCAAAAGGGCATTCGCTACAAGACCCTTACTTGAATACTTTACGTAAAGAGAAAGTGGGGGTTTCCATCTACCTGGTGAACGGGATCAAATTGCAAGGCACGATCGAGTCGTTCGACCAGTTCGTTATCCTGCTGAAGAACACCGTCAGCCAGATGGTTTACAAACACGCTATCTCTACAGTCGTGCCGGTTCGTCCAATTCGTCTGCCAAGCGCAACCGAATCCGAAGCAGGTGACGCTGAGCCAGGTAACGCCTGATAGGAGTCTCCTTTGTTCTTTGAGCGCCACGGTGGTGGTGAACGGGTCATTCTCGTTCACTTGGATGGACAGGACCCTGAGGCGCGCGAAGATCCGCAGGAGTTTCAGGAACTGGCAAATTCGGCAGGCGCCGAGACCGTTGCGTTTTTTAACGTGCCGCGTCATCGGCCAACCGCCAAATACTTGATTGGCAGCGGCAAGGTCGAGGAACTGCGCGACCTGGTCCACGCCGAAGAAGCCGATCTGGTGATCTTCAATCACACCCTTACGCCCAGTCAGGAACGTAACCTCGAACGTGTTTTCGAGTGTCGCGTGATCGACCGTACCGGTCTGATTCTCGATATTTTCGCCCAACGCGCCCGTACCCATGAGGGCAAGCTCCAGGTAGAACTGGCTCAGCTTGACCACATGAGCACCCGGCTGGTTCGCGGCTGGACTCACCTTGAGCGTCAGGGTGGCGGTATCGGCATGCGCGGCCCGGGTGAAACCCAGCTCGAAACCGACCGAAGACTGTTGCGGGTTCGCCTGCGCCAGATCAAGGGCCGGCTGGAAAAAGTGCGCAGCCAGCGCGAACAGTCGCGTCGCGGCCGCTCGCGTGCGGATATCCCTACCGTTTCTCTGGTGGGATATACCAACGCCGGTAAATCCACGCTGTTCAATAATGTGACGAAGTCCGAGGTGTACGCGGCTGACCAGTTGTTCGCCACGCTGGACCCGACCTTGCGCCGTCTGGAACTGGACGACCTGGGGCCGATTGTCCTGGCCGACACCGTGGGTTTCATTCGCCACTTGCCGCACAAACTGGTCGAGGCATTTCGGTCTACGCTCGAAGAGTCGAGCAACTCCGACCTGCTGTTGCACGTGATTGATGCGGCGGAACCGGATCGCATGTTGCAGATTGAGCAGGTGATGGTGGTGCTGGGCGAGATCGGTGCCCAGGACTTGCCGATCCTCGAGGTCTATAACAAACTCGATTTGCTTGAAGGCGTTGAGCCACAAATCCAGCGCGATGAAAACGGCAAGCCCCAACGGGTCTGGTTGTCAGCCCGTGATGGCACCGGTCTGGAATTGCTTGAGCAAGCCATTGCCGAATTGCTGGGCAGTGATTTGTTTGTCGGAACCTTGCGTTTGCCCCAGCGGTTTGCGCGTCTGCGTGCACAGTTCTTCGAGCTGGGCGCGGTACAGAAAGAAGAATACGACGAAGAAGGGGTCAGCTTGCTGGCCATTCGATTGCCACGCTCGGAGCTCAATCGGCTGGTCAGTCGTGAGGGCGTTGTGCCGACGGAGTTCATCGAGCAACACACTTTGCAATAAAAGCCTGACAAAGCGGTTGTGCCGCAACGGCAGGCATTCTGTAGCATTGGTCGGCGCGCCGTGGGTGCGTCTTTGCTTTATCAGATGGAGAGCGCTATGGCTTGGAATGAGCCGGGTGGCAACTCGAACAATCAGGATCCTTGGGGTGGCAAGCGTCGCAACAACGGCGACCGCAAGGGACCGCCGGATCTCGACGAGGCCTTCCGAAAGCTGCAGGAAAGCCTGAACGGGTTGTTCGGTGGTGGAAAAAAACGCGGTGATGACGGTGGTGGCTCGGGCAAGAGTGGTGGCTTTGGCGGCCTCCTCGGCATCGGCCTGGTCGTGCTGGCGGCCGTCTGGCTGTACAGCGCGGTGTACGTCGTGGACGAGCAGGAGCAAGCCGTGGTGCTGCGCTTCGGCAAGTACTACGAGACTGTCGGTCCCGGCCTGAACATCTACTTCCCGCCGATCGACAAGAAGTACATGGAGAACGTCACGCGTGAGCGTGCCTACACCAAGCAGGGCCAGATGCTGACCGAAGACGAGAACATCGTCGAAGTGCCGCTGACCGTGCAGTACAAGATCAGCAACCTGCAGGACTTCGTGCTGAACGTCGACCAGCCGGAAATCAGCCTGCAACATGCGACCGACAGTGCACTGCGCCATGTGGTGGGTTCAACCGCGATGGACCAGGTGCTGACCGAAGGTCGTGAGCTGATGGCCAGCGAAATCAAGGAGCGTCTGCAACGGTTCCTCGATACCTATCGCACCGGTATCACCGTCACCCAGGTCAACGTACAGAGCGCAGCGGCACCGCGTGAAGTTCAGGAAGCCTTCGATGACGTGATCCGCGCCCGAGAGGACGAGCAGCGTTCGCGCAACCAGGCTGAAACCTACGCCAATGGCGTGGTGCCGGAAGCCCGTGGTCAGGCCCAGCGGATCCTTGAAGATGCCAACGGCTACCGTGACGAAACGGTCTCGCGCGCCAAGGGTGAGGCAGATCGTTTCACCAAGCTGGTCGCCGAGTATCGCAAGGCGCCGGAAGTCACCCGTGAGCGTCTGTACCTGGACACCATGCAGGAAGTCTTCAGCAATACCAGCAAGGTACTCGTGACCGGCAACAAGAACGGCCAGAGCAACCTGCTGTACCTGCCGCTGGACAAGATGGTCGAAAGTGGTCGCAACACCAGCGCTCCGGTGAACAGTGCGGCAGCCACCAGCAATGAAGCCAATGCACGTGCCGCAGCCGATCTGCAGCAACAGCAGGCGCGTACCAGGGAGAGTCGCTGATGAGCAATAAATCGCTGATCGCCCTTATTGTCGGCGTTGTCGTGGCGATCGCTGCCTGGAACTGCTTCTACATCGTCGCTCAGACCGAGCGCGCGGTGTTGCTGCAATTCGGTCGCGTGGTTCAGGCTGACGTTCAGCCGGGTCTGCATGTGAAGGTTCCTTACGTCAACCAGGTGCGCAAGTTCGACGCCCGCCTGATGACGCTGGATGCGCCGACACAGCGTTTCCTGACACTGGAAAAGAAAGCCGTGATGGTCGATGCCTACGCCAAGTGGCGCGTGAAAGATGCCGAGCGCTTCTACACCGCAACGTCCGGCCTCAAGCAGATCGCCGACGAGCGTCTGTCCCGTCGTCTGGAATCGGGTCTGCGTGACCAGTTCGGTAAGCGCACCCTGCACGAAGTTGTGTCGGGTGAGCGCGATGCGCTGATGGCTGACATCACCGCGTCGCTGAACAAGATGGCGGAAAAGGAGCTGGGTATCGAAGTCGTCGATGTCCGGGTCAAGGCCATTGACCTGCCGAAAGAAGTGAACCGCAGCGTGTTCGAGCGTATGAGCACCGAGCGTGAGCGTGAAGCTCGCGAGCACCGCGCCAAGGGTAACGAGCTGGCCGAGGGCATCCGTGCCGACGCCGATCGTCAACGCCGCGTGCTGCTGGCTGAAGCCTATCGTGAATCCGAAGAGATTCGTGGTGATGGCGACGCCCAGGCCGCTGCGATCTACTCCAAGGCCTACGGTCAGGATCAGGACTTCTACGCGTTTTACCGTAGCCTGCGTGCCTACCGTGAAAGCTTCGCGAACAAATCCGACGTCATGGTCCTCGACCCAAGCAGCGACTTCTTCAAGTATCTGGAGAAGGCCAAGCCTTGATACGACGTTGACCCGAATCATTCCGCCCGGCGGCTAATGCCTCGGGCGGGGTGATCCTTTGGGAAAACGTGTGTATGATGCGGCAGCCGGGAAATTCCCGGCTTTTTTGCGTCTGCACGTTTGATTGCTGTTTTTGTTGCAGAAGAACGGGTTGAATGGCCCGACAGTTTTTCGAGGAAAGTGATGGGCGAAGCCGGTAACAGGCCTTTCGCCGCGTCGTTCATGCGCGTGCGTTTTGAACGGGTCGGTCATTTTCTGCTTCACTCAAGGCTCGCCCTCGGGCTGGCCGCCCGGATCTAAGGGGAATGGCGTAATGGCAACGGTAGACCGCTGGCTGCTGCCAGATGGCATCGAAGAAGTACTGCCACCGGAAGCGGCGCGCATTGAAGTCGCGCGTCGTCAGGTGTTGGATCTGTTCCAGAGCTGGGGTTACGAGTTTGTCGTGACTCCCCATATCGAGTACCTGGAATCCCTGCTGACCGGCGCGGGCCAGGATCTGGATCTGCGTACCTTCAAGGTCATCGACCCGCAATCGGGCCGGCAGATGGGTTTCCGTGCCGACATCACGCCGCAAGTGGCGCGCATCGATGCGCACACCCTGCGTCGCGAAGGCCCGAGCCGTCTGTGCTACGCCGGCAGCGTCCTGCATGCCCAGCCGCGTGCCTTGTCGTCCTCGCGCAGCCCGATCCAGCTGGGCGCCGAGTTGTACGGCGATGCCAGCCCGAGCAGCGACGTCGAAGTCATCAGCCTGATGCTGGCCATGCTGCAACTGGCCGACGTGCCGGACGTGCACATGGACCTCGGGCATGTCGGCATCTACCGCGGTCTGGCCCAGGCGGCCGGTCTGTCGGGTGAAGTCGAGCAGCAGTTGTTCGATGCGTTGCAACGCAAGGCCATCGACGAGGTCATTACCTTGACCGAAGGCCTGCCGGCCGACCTGTCCGGCATGTTGCGCGCGCTGGTCGACCTGTGCGGCGGCCGTGAAGTACTGAGCGCTGCCCGCGAGCGTCTGGCCAATGCGCCGGCGCCGGTACTGGCGGCGCTGGAAGATCTGCTGGCGATCGCCGAGCGTCTTTCGGTGCGCTTCCCGGAGCTGCCGCTGTACTTCGACCTGGGCGAGCTGCGCGGTTATCACTACCACACCGGTGTGGTGTTCGCGGTGTTCGTGCCGGGTGTTGGCCAGTCCATCGCCCAGGGCGGTCGCTACGACGACATCGGCGCCGACTTCGGTCGCGCCCGTCCTGCCACCGGCTTCTCCACCGATTTGAAAACCCTGGTGACCCTGGGGCGTGCTGAGATCGAGCTACCGTCTGGCGGTATCTGGATGCCTGACAGTACGGATGCGGCACTCTGGCAGCAGGTTTGCCAGTTGCGCAGTGAGGGTCAGCGTGTCGTTCAGGCGTTGCCTGGACAACCTTTGGCCGCCGCCCGTGATGCGGACTGCGACCGGCAATTGATCCAGCAGAACGGGCTTTGGCAAGTATCGCCACTGGCTTCTTGAGTTTTCCTGCCGGCTGATGCCGGCACCAAGTTTGCGCGAATGAGGACAAGTGTTATGGGTAAGAATGTCGTAGTCCTGGGCACCCAATGGGGTGATGAGGGCAAAGGCAAGATCGTTGATCTGCTGACCGAACATGCTGCCGCCGTAGTGCGCTACCAGGGTGGCCACAACGCCGGTCACACTCTGGTGATCGACGGTGAAAAAACCGTCTTGCACCTGATCCCGTCGGGCGTGCTGCGCGAAGGCGTGCAGTGCCTGATCGGCAACGGCGTGGTGGTTGCACCTGACGCCCTGCTGCGCGAGATCACCAAGCTGGAAGAGAAAGGCGTACCGGTGCGCGAGCGCCTGCGTATCAGCCCTTCCTGCCCGCTGATCCTGTCCTTCCACGTGGCGCTGGACCAGGCCCGTGAAAAGGCCCGCGGCGAGCTGAAGATCGGTACGACCGGTCGCGGCATCGGCCCGGCTTACGAAGACAAGGTTGCACGTCGTGGCCTGCGTGTTGGCGACCTGCTCAACATGCCGCGCTTTGAAGACAAGCTGCGTGAACTGGTGGACTACCACAACTTCATGCTGGTCGGTTACTACAAAGAGCCTGCCATCGAGTACGAAAAGACTCTGGCCGAGTGCAAGGAATACGCCGAGCTGCTCAAGCCGCTGATGCTGGACGTGACTGCCGAGCTGCACGACCTGCGTCGCGCCGGCAAAGACATCATGTTCGAAGGTGCCCAGGGTTCGTTGCTCGACATCGACCACGGCACCTACCCGTACGTGACCAGCTCCAACACCACTGCGGGTGGCGTTGCTACCGGCTCGGGCGTTGGCCCGATGTTCCTGGACTACATCCTGGGCATCACCAAGGCTTACACCACTCGCGTGGGTTCGGGCCCATTCCCGACCGAGCTGTTCGACGAAGTCGGTGCGCACCTGGCCAAGCAAGGTCACGAGTTCGGCGCTACCACCGGCCGTGCCCGTCGTTGCGGCTGGTTCGACGCCGTTATCCTGCGTCGCGCTATCGATGTGAACAGCATCTCGGGCATCTGCCTGACCAAGCTGGACGTACTCGACGGCCTGGAAACCATCAACATCTGCACCGGCTACAAAGACGCGCAAGGCAACGCGGTTGCCCCGACTGACGCTGACAGCTACGTGGGCCTGCAGCCTGTGTACGAAGAAGTGCCGGGCTGGACCGAATCGACCGTCGGCGCCAAGACTCTGGAAGAGCTGCCGGCCAACGCTCGTGCCTACATCAAACGCGTTGAAGAGTTGATCGGCGCGCCGATCGACATTATTTCGACGGGCCCGGACCGCAACGAAACCATCGTGCTGCGTCATCCGTTCGCTTGATAAGTCGTTGATGTAAAAACACAAAGGCCCCTTCATCGGGGCCTTTGTCGTTTATGCCTGTTGGACGGCATGACCTTTGCTGTGATTCTGCCTACAAGAGTGCCATCAAATTAATGGCGTCAGAAGTAGAGGGATTCAAAGTGTCAGCCGTTCTCTCACTGTTACAAAGCCGTCTGTTGCGGCCCGTGTTCGTTACCCTCGGTATCGCCCTTTTGGTGCAAGTGCTGGTGGCCGTCGCCCTGACGCGGAGCACCGTCACCGCGCTGGAAGCCGATCTCGGCACTCGCCTGGGCGCCGACAGCCAGAAGTTGTCCGGTGAGCTGGAGCAGGCCGGGCGTGAAGTCACGTCGAGTCTCGACAACCTTTCCTCAAGTACCCGTCAGCGTCTTACCGCCGGTCTTTCCTCGCGTCTGAAGGAAGAGCAGGCGCAACTGCGTGCGACTCTGGAAAAAGACCTGAAGGATTCGGCCAATGACATGGCCCAGTTGCTGGCCTCGGTGGCGCCTCGTGCCATGTGGGACAGCGACGTGCCGACCCTGTCCGAATTCGCCCGTCGGGCCCAGCGCAATCCCAACGTGCTGTTCGTGGTGTATGACGACGCCACCGGCCAGCATCTGACTCGCTACCTCAACCGCGAAAACCCGATCAACAAGGCCCTTTTGGAAAAAGGCCAGGGCGAGCGGGCGCTGGACAAGGTGCTGGATGCGGCGAAGAACGATCCGTCGGTCTACTACCTGGAAGCCTCGATCAACCCCAATGGCGTGGAGATCGGCAAGGTGTTGATGGGCGTCTCCACCGCTTCGGTTGAAACCGATCTGGCGGCGCTCGACCAGCGCTTCTCGGCGTTGATTGCCAGCAGCGATCAACTGGTCGGCGACAGCCTCAAGGGCGCCGCAGCCGACAGTGCCACCGCCATGCAGGCTCGCCTGCAATCGGCGCAGTCCACGGCTGCCGAGATGAAAGCCAACACCACCAGTACCGTGCAGGATGCTGCTGCAACGCTGCGCTGGCGCATCGGCATGGGCCTGGCGCTGGTCGGGGCTGGGGTGCTGTTGCTGCTGGCCGTGGTGCTCGGTCATCGGGTCGTCTATCGTCTGAAAATGCTCAACGCCGCCATGGATGATCTGGCAGCAGGCGAGGGCGATCTGACCAAGCGCGTGCAGATCAACAGCAAGGATGAGATCGGCGACATGGCTTCGGCGGTCAACCGCTTTGTGGACAAGTTGCAGCCGATCGTGCGCGAGGCCGGGGATGTGGCTCAGCGTACCGGTGTGGAGATCGGCGCCATGACCCTGCGCAACGCCGGTGCCGATGCGGCGGCCGGGATGCAGCGCGATGAAGTAGCCGAGAGTCTGCGGGCGCTGTCGCAAATGGCCGATGAAGCGCAATCGGAAAGCCATGCGATGCAGGCCGCGTTGAAGCAGGTGGTGGATATTCGTCAGGCCACCGACGAGAACACTCGCACCTCGGCCAAGGTCGGCAGCCTGATCGAGGCGCTGGCGGGGCAGGTCGATACCGGGGCGAAAGTCATCGAGCGGCTGGCGCAGCAGAGCGAGCAGATCGAAGTGGTGCTGACCGTGATTCACGGCATCGCCGAACAGACCAACCTGCTGGCGCTCAACGCGGCCATCGAAGCGGCCCGAGCTGGCGAGACCGGTCGCGGGTTTGCGGTGGTGGCGGATGAAGTCCGCGCATTGGCAAGCAAGACCCAAAGCTCCACCGGCGACATTCAGGCGCACATCGTAGCCTTGCAGCAGGGCGCCCGAGAGGCGGTCGAGGCGATCGGTCAGGCCGGGCGTCAGGCCAGCGAAGGTTTGCTGGTGCTGCGTGACAGTGCGCGTTTGCAGCAGTCGGTGCAGGCGTCGGTCGAGCAGGTGCATGCGGCGATTGGTCTGGCGACTCAGGCAGCGGCGCATCAGGCGCAAGGCGCGCAGGCCGTACGTGGGCGCGTCGAGACGATTCATGCCCAGGCCGAGAAAGCCGCTCAGGCGGTGGTCGAGACCACGGCCAGCGGCAAGGTGCTGGATGGTCTGGCGGCGCAGCTCAAGGCCAGTCTGGGGCAGTTCCGGGCCTGATAGTCCGGGCAAAAAAAATCGCAGCCTCGGCTGCGATTTTTTTATCGGCTCAAATACATTCGGGTCGTCAGCAGGTACACCGGCAAACCTGACACCACAATAAGCAGCGCTGCATAAGGCGCTGCGGCTGCGAACTCGACATTCGCGGTGTGTGCCCAGACTTCCGTCGCCAATGTGTTGAGCCCTGTGGGGCTCAGCAGCAACGTCGCCGTCAGTTCCTTCATGGCATCCAGAAATACCAGCGCAAACGCTGCGCCCAGGGCCGGGAAGATGATCGGTAGAGTAACCCGGCAGAACGCCGTGAACGAAGAGGCGCCGAGGGTGCGGGCGGCTTCCTCCAGTTGCGGCGCCGCCTTGTTCAGCGCCGTGCGGATCGGTGCCTGAGCCAGCGGCAGAAACAGCAACGCATAAGCGATCAGCAACAGCGCGGAGGTCTGGTACAGCGCCGGCAAGTAATGCAGGGCGAAATACACCAACGTCAACGCGATCACCAATCCCGGCAGGGCGTGCAGCAGATAGGGCAGGCGCTCGGCCCAGATCGCCAGTTGGCCTTTGTAGCGCACCACCAGCAACCCGACCGGCACTGCCAGCACCAGACACAAACCTGCGCCGCCCAGCGATAGTGCCAGCGACGACAGCAATGCTTCGGTGATTGCCGCCACCGGGAAGGCCGCTGACGACCCCACGGCGAGCCAGTAGGCCAGCATGCCCAGTGGAATCCCGCTGCCGACAATCGCCAGCATCAGGCAATACAGCTGACCGGCGATCGCCCAAGGGCCCAGTCGCACTTGTTCAGCTCGACGTGCCGCACCCTGGCCGGTGCGTACGTGCCGGCCCTTGCCGCGCACCCGCAGCTCCAGCCACAACAGCATCAAGCACAGCGCCAGCAATACCGCCGACAGCATCGCCGCGTTGGCATTGCTGAATTCCAGTTCGAATTGCTGATAGATGGCGGTGGTGAAGGTTTGCAGGCCAATGATCGACAGTGCGCCGAATTCCACCAGCATGTGCAGCGCAATCAGCAGCGAACCGGCCAGCAGCGAAGGCCAGAGCAGCGGCAGGGTGACGCGGAAAAACACGCCCCAGCGATTCTGTCCGAGCGTCCGTGCCGATTCTTCAAGAGAGGGATCAAGATTGCGCAGTGTGGCGGCTACCGGCAGAAAGATCAGCGGGTACTTCGACAGGCTCATCACCAGGATCGCCCCGCCGAGTCCTTCGAACTGGGCACTGAGCGAAACCCAGGTGAAGCTGCTGACAAATGCCGGCACTGCGAACGGCAGGCAAAGAATCACGCCCCATAGCCGGCGGCCCGGCAGATTGCTGCGCTCAAGCAACCAGGCAAGCGACAAGCCGATCACGCCGCAAGTCACGGTCACGCCAACCATCAGCGCCAGTGTGTTGCGCAGCAGGCCGAACACATACGGGCGCCACAGCAAGTGCAGCGCTTCAGTCCAGCCCGCCTGCCAGGCTTTGAGCCCGACATAGGCCAGCGGCAACAGGCTCATGACCACCAGCAGCAACACCGGCAGCACCAGCCAGATCGACGGCCGCTTGCGTCGTGGCACATAACCCCCGCGTGTAGCGGGGGCGGATAACGATGCAGTCATCAGTTCAAGCCAACTTCGCGTTCCAGCTCCAGCGCTTCTTCGGCGTTGCCCAGGTCGGCCGGCGTGACGTCCGGTGCTTCCAGTTCACTGAACGGCTTGAGACCGCGATCCGATTCCATGCCTTTATGCAGCGGGTACTCGGCGGTGGTCTGGGTGATCACGCGCTGACCTTCTTCGCTGGCCATGTAGGCAAGAAATTGCTGGGCTTCTTTTGGATGTTTGCTGGACTTCAGCACGGCTGCGCTGGACACGGTGATCAGGCCACCGACATCGCCGCCGGTGAAGTAATGCAGTTTGGAATCAAGCTTGCCTTTCTCTCGCTGCAGGGCGAACCAGTAATAGTTGTTTACCAGCACCGTGGCGACTTCGCCGTTTTCCACAGCCTTGAGGGCGACCATATTGTTGCTGTAGGTCTTGCCGAATGCGCGCAGGCCGGTCAGCCATTCTTCGGCGGCTTCGCGACCGTGCTTTTTGATGATCGCCACGGCCTGTTCCTGGAATGCGCCGCTGGTCGGAACGAAGCCGACCTTGCCTTGCCACTGCGGATCGGCGAAATCCAGCACCGATTTCGGCAAATCTTTTTCGTCGATCAGTTTCGGGTTGAAGGCCACCACGCGAACCCGGGCGGTCACTCCGATCCAGGTGCCGTTGCCGGCGACGTATTCTTTCGGCAGAACGGCCAGGGTCGCGTCGTCAGCCTTGGCCAACAGACCTTGTTCGCCGAGGTTGTTCAGCGGTGGGGATTCTTCGGTGTAGATGACGTCGGCGGGGGAGCGGTCGCCTTCTTCGATGATCTGGCTGGCCAGCTGATTGCTGCTGCCCTTGCGCACGTTGACGTGAATGCCGGTCTTGGCTTCGAAGGCTTTGGCGATCGCGTCGCCGACTTCCTTGTGTTGACCGTTGTAGAGCGTCAGGGAAACCGCGTCGGCAGCCTGGGTGAGGGGAGTGGCGAGTGCCAGGCCGAGCAGGGTGAAGGTCAAGCCGCGGCGCAGGGTATTTCGAAACATCATTCGCAGGGTTCCTCACTGTCGCATTGCAAAAACTTGCAACAATGATAAACGATATTGTTTCTCAAGTGCGCTTTGCGAGGAGAGGTAGTGTTTGCAAGGTGTCGGCTCTCAAGCTTTTCCAAACCCCGGAAACGCAAAAACCCGCTTTCGCGGGTTTTTGTGAGATTCAAGATCGTGACCTTGAATTTGAATTGGTGCCCAGAAGAAGACTCGAACTTCCACGACCGTAAGGTCACCAGCACCTGAAGCTGGCGTGTCTACCAATTTCACCATCTGGGCTTCATCTTCAGCGTTGCCGCTGTTGATGTGGCGCACTATACGGAGCGCCTTTTGATCTGTAAACCCCTGATTTGATTTTAATAAATCAATTTCAGAAAAAGGCGGGACGCAGAATGCAAAAAACCCGCTTTCGCGGGTTTTTGTGTGAGTCTTGAAACTGATCTAGTCTCAAACTCGAAATTGGTGCCCAGGAGAAGACTCGAACTTCCACGACCGTAAGGTCACCAGCACCTGAAGCTGGCGTGTC
>NZ_JASCAF010000029.1:0-137187 GCF_029967985.1 Pseudomonas sp. V88_4 | reverse complement strand
TCCACGACCGTAAGGTCACCAGCACCTGAAGCTGGCGTGTCTACCAATTTCACCACCTGGGCATCTCGTCAACGTGTGTACGTCGTCGATGGCGCGCACTATACGGAGCGACTTTTTAACTGTAAACCCCTGCCAGCAAAAAAAATGATTTTTTTTACCGGCGGTGTTCAAAACGCCCTTCAGGCGACGATACAAGGCCCCAGAGGTGCCTTATATAGTTGGAAATTTCCCGTTTGATGGCGCCTATGCCAAACTAACCCGCATATAGACAAGGTGAAAACTCTCTAATGGCCGATTGGCAGTCCCTCGATCCCGAGGCCGCTCGTGAAGCGGAAAAATACGAAAACCCTATTCCCAGCCGCGAACTGATCCTTCAGCACCTTGCTGATCGGGGTTCGCCTGCTGCCCGCGAGCAACTGGTCGAAGAGTTTGGTCTGACCACAGAAGACCAGATCGAAGCCCTGCGCCGCCGCCTGCGCGCCATGGAGCGCGATGCTCAACTGATCTATACCCGCCGTGGCACCTATGCGCCGGTGGACAAACTCGACCTGATCCTCGGTCGCATCAGCGGTCACCGCGACGGCTTCGGTTTCCTGGTGCCGGATGACGGCTCCGATGATCTGTTCATGAGCCCGGCGCAAATGCGTCTGGTGTTTGACGGCGACCGTGCTCTGGCCCGTGTTTCCGGCCTGGACCGTCGAGGTCGTCGCGAAGGCGTGATCGTTGAAGTGGTGTCCCGTGCCCACGAAAGCATCGTCGGCCGCTATTTCGAAGAAGGCGGTATCGGCTTCGTTGTTGCGGACAACCCGAAGATCCAGCAGGAAGTGCTGGTCACCCCGGGCCGCAACGCCAACGCCCAGATCGGTCAGTTCGTCGAGGTGAAAATCACCCACTGGCCGACCCCGCGCTTCCAGCCGCAAGGCGACGTGATCGAAGTCGTCGGCAACTACATGGCGCCGGGCATGGAAATCGATGTCGCCCTGCGCACCTACGACATCCCGCACGTCTGGCCTGAAGCCGTTCTGAAGGAAGCCGGCAAGCTCAAGCCGGAAGTCGAAGAGAAAGACAAAGAGAAGCGCATAGACCTGCGCCATCTGCCGTTCGTCACCATCGACGGCGAAGATGCCCGCGATTTCGACGACGCGGTCTACTGCGAAGCCAAACCAGGCAAACTGCGCCTGTTCTCCGGCGGCTGGAAGTTGTACGTGGCGATTGCCGACGTTTCCAGCTACGTGAAGATCGGTTCGGCTCTGGACAACGAAGCCCAGGTGCGCGGCAACTCGGTGTACTTCCCCGAGCGCGTGGTGCCGATGCTGCCGGAGCAGCTCTCCAATGGCCTGTGCTCGCTGAACCCGCACGTCGATCGTCTGGCCATGGTTTGCGAGATGACCATCTCCAAGTCCGGCGAAATGACCGACTACTGCTTCTATGAAGCGGTGATCCACTCCCACGCCCGTCTGACCTACAACAAGGTCAGCGCGATGCTGGAAACGCCGAAGGCGACCGAAGGTCGCAAGCTTCGCGGTGAATACACCGACGTCTTGCCGCACCTCAAGCAGCTCTACGCGCTGTACAAGGTATTGCTGGCGGCTCGTCACGTGCGTGGCGCGATCGATTTCGAAACGCAGGAAACCCGGATCATCTTCGGTTCCGAGCGCAAGATTGCCGAAATCCGTCCGACCACCCGTAACGATGCGCACAAACTGATCGAGGAATGCATGCTGGCGGCCAACGTGGCCACCGCCGAATTCCTGAAAAAACACGAAATCCCTGCGTTGTACCGCGTCCACGACGGTCCGCCACCGGAGCGTCTGGAAAAGCTGCGCGCGTTCCTCGGTGAACTCGGCCTGTCCCTGCACAAAGGCAAGGATGGTCCGTCGCCGAAGGACTATCAGGCCCTGTTGGCCAGCATCAAGGATCGTCCGGATTTCCACCTGATCCAGACCGTGATGCTGCGCTCCCTGAGCCAGGCGGTGTACAGCGCCCAGAACGAAGGCCACTTCGGCCTGAATTACGAAGCCTACACCCACTTCACCTCGCCGATTCGTCGTTACCCGGACCTGCTCACGCACCGGGCGATCCGCAGCGTGATCCATTCGAAACAGGACACCCCGCACGTTCGCCGTGCCGGTGCGATGACCATTCCGAAGGCGCGCATCTATCCGTACGACGAAGCAGCGCTGGAGCAACTCGGCGAGCAGTGCTCGATGAGCGAGCGCCGTGCCGACGAAGCGACCCGCGACGTAGTGAACTGGCTCAAGTGCGAGTTCATGAAGGATCGCGTGGGCGAATCGTTCCCGGGCGTGATCACTGCGGTGACCGGTTTTGGCCTGTTCGTCGAGCTGACCGATATCTATGTCGAAGGTCTGGTACACGTGACGGCGCTGCCGGGCGACTACTACCACTTCGACCCTGTGCATCATCGCCTGGCGGGCGAGCGCACCGGTCGCAGCTTCCGTCTTGGCGATACCGTTGAAGTGCGCGTCATGCGCGTCGACCTCGACGAGCGCAAGATCGACTTCGAGATGGCTGAAAAAACCATCAGCGCGCCGATCGGCCGCAAGAAGCGTGGCACCGAGACGACCGCTCCTGCAGCCAAGGTTGTGGAAGAAAAAGCTCCGGCAAAAACCGCCAGCCGTCGTCCCGCCAAGGAAAAGGCTGTCGAGGCCTATCGTCCAAGCGATGCCGTGGCGAAAAACGCCGAGCTGCGCAAAAGTCGCGAGATGAAGAAGGCGCTGCTGGCCGATGCCAAAAACGGTGGTAAAGCGGCGTCCGGGGGAAAGGCCGGACGGTCGGCGCCTGAAAAGGCCTCCGGCGGCAAGCCAGCCAAACCGAGCAAACACCGCAAAGGCCCGCCAAAAGCGGGTTCCGCTCCAGCCAAAAGCGGCGGGGCGCGTAAACCGAAGGCGAAGTCATGAGTCAGTTGGAAAAAATCTACGGCGTTCACGCGGTAGAAGCGTTGCTGCGTCACCACCCAAAACGCGTCAAGCAGATCTGGCTGGCCGAAAGTCGCAATGATCCGCGCGTGCAGACGCTGATCGAACTGGCCAACGAAAACCGGGTCCAGATCGGTCAGGCCGAGCGCCGCGAAATGGACGCCTGGGTCGAAGGCGTGCACCAGGGCGTGGTGGCGGACGTCAGTCCGAGCCAGGTCTGGGGCGAAGCGATGCTCGACGAGCTGCTTGATCGCACCGAAGGCGCGCCGTTGCTGCTGGTGCTCGACGGCGTGACCGATCCGCACAACCTCGGCGCCTGCCTGCGTTCGGCGGATGCTGCCGGTGCGCTGGCGGTCATCGTGCCGAAAGACAAGTCGGCCACTTTGACGCCCGTGGTGCGTAAAGTGGCTTGCGGCGCGGCGGAGGTGATTCCTCTGGTGGCGGTGACCAACCTTGCGCGCACCCTGGAAAAACTCCAGCAGCGCGGGTTGTGGATTGTCGGCACTGCGGGTGAGGCCGAGGTCAGCATCTATGACCAGGACCTGACCGGCCCGACCATCCTGATCATGGGGGCCGAAGGCAAGGGCATGCGTCGCTTGACTCGCGAGCACTGCGATTACCTGGTGCATTTGCCGATGGCCGGTAGCGTCAGCAGTCTCAACGTCTCGGTTGCGACCGGCGTGTGCCTGTTCGAAGCCCAGCGCCAGCGCGGTGCCAAGGCCAAGGCGGCTGCCAAAAAGGCTTAAGCCTTACGCCGATTCAAATGTGGGAGCGAGCCTGCTCGCGAAGCGGAGTTACATTCAGCATCATTGTTGGATGTTAAGCCGCCATCGCGAGCAGACTCGCTCCCACAGTGTTTTCTGTTGTGGCAGATAGTGTGACTGTTCAAATAATCACCAATTGCCTTGCGCCTCTTCAGTCCCTTCTCTACAATTGCGCCCCTTGCTGTGGCGGCAGGCATGCATGTGCCCCGCGCCAGCAAGTCCATAAGTGTCATTCACTCCTTGTCTGACCGTTTTTGAGCGGCAGGCTACAACCCGTAAGGAGCATTCATGCGTCATTACGAAATCATCTTTCTGGTCCACCCTGACCAGAGCGAGCAAGTCGGCGGCATGGTTGAGCGTTACACCAAGCTGATCGAAGAAGACGGCGGCAAAATCCACCGTCTGGAAGACTGGGGCCGTCGTCAACTGGCCTACGCAATCAACAATGTTCACAAGGCTCACTACGTGATGCTGAACGTTGAGTGCACCGGCAAGGCCCTGGCCGAGCTGGAAGACAACTTCCGCTACAACGATGCTGTGATCCGTAACCTGGTCATCCGTCGCGACGAAGCCGTTACCGGCCAGTCCGAGATGCTCAAGGCTGAAGAAAACCGCAGTGAGCGCCGTGAGCGTCGCGAACGTCCTGAGCACGATGGCAGCGCCGATGGCGATGACAGCGATAGCGACAGCGACAACAGCGATAACGCTGACGAGTAATCCACGGACCTTTTAAGGAGCCTATCAAATGGCACGTTTCTTCCGTCGTCGTAAATTCTGCCGCTTCACCGCTGAAGACGTGAAGGAGATCGATTACAAAGATCTCAACACTCTGAAAGCCTACGTATCCGAGACCGGCAAAATCGTTCCAAGCCGCATCACCGGTACCAAAGCTCGTTATCAGCGTCAGCTGGCCACCGCTATCAAGCGCGCCCGCTTCCTGGCCCTGCTGGCCTACACCGACAGCCACGGCCGCTGAGACCGGGCAGTCGACAAGTAGCAAAGGATTGAATGCATGCGTGCCATAGCTGAGTTCATCATGCGCGGCCGTATGCAGGCCACTCTCGTAGTGGCCGGGTGTGCAACATTGCCGTTGTTGTATTGGTTGGGTGCTGCCGCCGGGAGCCTGGTGCTTCTGCGGCGCGGATTGGCTGACGCCCTGGGCGTCGTGTCACTGGGACTGCTGCCGGCATTGATCTGGTGGTTGTATGCCGATGACCCACGGGCACTTCTGGTGCTGCTGGGGTCTTCGGGGCTTGCGTTGGTGTTGCGCGCAAGCGAATCCTGGGTCCGTACGCTGCTGGTCAGCGTAGCCATGGGGCTGGTGTTTTCAGTGGTGCTCGGGGCGGCGTTCGCGCCCCAGATCGAGATGCTGGCGCAGGCCTTGATAAAGGTCATGCCCGCGCTTCTCGGTGATGCCTACCAACATTTGTCGGTAGACGAGCAGGCGCGTTTTGCGTCGCTGATTTCACCGGTCCTGACCGGCCTGATTGCGGCGTTGTTGCAGATCGTCAGCGTGCTGAGCCTGATTGTCGGGCGTTACTGGCAGGCGTTGTTGTACAACCCGGGTGGTTTTGGTCGCGAGTTTCGCGCCATCCGGATCCCGCTGGGACCGGCGATGTTGCTGCTGGCGTTGATGCTTCTGGGCCCGAATCTCGGTGCACAGATGGCCATGTTGACGCCGTTGTGCAGTGTACCGCTGGTGTTCGCCGGGCTGGCCCTGATTCACGGGCTGGTGGCGCAAAGGCGACTGGCCGGTTTCTGGCTGGTGGGGTTGTACGTAACGCTGTTGCTGTTCATGCAGCTGATCTATCCGTTGCTCGTGGTTCTGGCCATTGTCGACAGCCTGATTGATTTTCGCGGTCGGGTGTCGAAAGACACCGATAACGCGAACGGTGAAGGTTAAAAGTTAAGAGGATTTCCACATGCAACTGATCCTTCTGGAAAAAATCGCCAACCTGGGCAACCTGGGCGACAAAGTAAACGTTAAGGCCGGTTACGGCCGTAACTACCTGCTGCCTTTCGGCAAAGCCACCGCTGCGACCGCTGCCAACCTGGCTGCGTTCGAAGAGCGTCGCGCTGAGCTGGAAAAAGCCGCCGCAGACCGTAAAGCATCGGCTGAAAGCCGTGCTGCCCAACTGGCCGAGCTGGAAGTGACCATCACTGCCACCGCTGGCGACGAAGGCAAGCTGTTCGGTTCGATCGGTACTCACGACATCGCTGACGCACTGACCGCCTCCGGCGTTGAAGTGGCGAAAAGCGAAGTTCGTCTGCCGAACGGCACCATCCGCAACGTGGGTGAATTCGACGTGGCCGTGCACCTGCACGCCGAAGTTGAAGCCACCGTACGCGTTGTCGTGGTAGCAGCTTAAGCAACACCCTGATCGACTGGCGGCTTGTCCGGCAGACGGTTAACATCGGGCACGATCCTGTTTACAGGTCGTGCCCTTTGTCTTTCTGCACTCCCTGCTTTTCCTGATTAAAAAGTGGCCATGAACGAAATCTCCGCTCCCGAGCAATACGATCTGCAAACCGCCGCGCTGAAGGTGCCGCCGCATTCCATCGAGGCCGAACAGGCCGTGCTCGGTGGTCTGATGCTGGACAACAACGCCTGGGAACGCGTGCTCGATCAAGTCTCCGACGGCGATTTCTACCGGCATGACCACCGTCTGATTTTCCGTGCGATCGCCAAACTGGCCGATCAGAACCTGCCGATCGACGTCGTGACCCTTGCCGAGCAACTGGACAAGGAAGGTCAGACTTCGCAGGTCGGCGGCCTCGGTTACCTGGGTGAGCTGGCGAAAAACACGCCGTCCGTCGCCAACATCAAGGCCTATGCGCAGATCGTCCGCCAGCGTGCGACGTTGCGTCAGTTGATCGGTATCAGCACCGAAATTGCCGACAGCGCCTTCAATCCCGAAGGCCGCACCGCCGAGGAAATCCTCGACGAAGCCGAGCGGCAGATTTTCGCGATTGCCGAGGCCCGGCCAAAAACCGGCGGCCCGGTGGGTGTGAATGACCTGCTGACCAAGGCCATCGACCGCATCGACACCCTGTTCAACACCGCCGACTCGATCACCGGCCTGTCCACCGGCTACACCGACCTCGACGAGAAGACCAGTGGCCTGCAACCGGCCGACCTGATCATCGTCGCCGGCCGTCCGTCGATGGGTAAGACCACCTTCGCGATGAACCTGGTGGAAAACGCCGTGTTGCGCAGCGACAAGGTGGTGCTGGTGTACTCCCTCGAGATGCCAGGCGAATCGCTGATCATGCGTATGCTGTCGTCCCTCGGCCGTATCGACCAGACCAAGGTACGTTCCGGCCAGTTGGAAGACGACGACTGGCCGCGTCTGACCTCCGCGGTCAATCTGCTCAACGACCGCAAGCTGTTCATCGATGACACCGCAGGCATCAGTCCGTCGGAGATGCGTGCGCGGACCCGGCGTCTGGTGCGCGAGCACGGCGACATCGGCCTGATCATGATCGACTACCTGCAACTGATGCAGATCCCGGGCTCCAGTGGTGACAACCGGACCAACGAGATTTCCGAGATCTCCCGATCCCTGAAAGCCCTGGCCAAGGAATTCAACTGCCCGGTGGTCGCCCTGTCGCAGCTCAACCGCTCCCTGGAACAGCGTCCCAACAAGCGCCCGGTGAACTCCGACTTGCGGGAATCCGGAGCGATCGAGCAGGACGCCGACGTGATCATGTTCGTGTACCGGGACGAGGTGTATCACCCGGAAACCGAACACAAGGGCATCGCCGAAATCATCATCGGCAAACAGCGTAACGGTCCGATCGGCTTCATTCGCCTGGCCTTCATCGGCAAATACACCCGATTCGAGAACCTCGCGCCGGGCAGTTACAACTTCGACGACGACGAGTAACGCAATTGATCACGCCAGCTGATCAAACAGTTTCTGGGCAACCCTGGGGCTGATGAACTCCCGCCATATCCGTTGGTGGGGCCGACCAGCCTGTTCTTCGCGCTGTTGAAACGAGCTGCCGAGCCTGCGCTGTTCAAGGGTTTTCAGGTGTGCGCCCTTGACGGTGTAATCCAGCGCAGCGCGGTCCTGCCTGTCGTAGTGAAAGTGGGCCTCCCACAAGGGCGTGTTATCCGAGCGGTCGATGATCGAGTAAACGTCCAGGAATGACTTGTCTTTACCCTTGCCCAGTTGCTTGCGCTCCACCGTTTTGACCACCTTGAGTTGAGCATGCTCAAGCAGGAAGTTCAGGCGCGGGACATCCAGCACATCCTTGTTCTTGTACATCCGTATCAAAATATCCTGGCCTTTGGCGCCCATTGAGTCGGCGGCAGCTTTCAGTCGGCTGATCAAGTCGGAGGTTTCAGCGCCTGCTGCCGTTTGCCCGAGGAGCTCGAGGCGTTTCGCCAGACCTGCGAGTCGATCCGTCTCGGCACCCAGATATTCGACAATGGTGGTCGGGTTGTCCTTTCGGCTTTCCATCAATCTAGCCTGAGCCAGGTACGCCTCCACGTTACCAAGGCGCGCCAGCGCTTCGCTGACCAGCTGAGGTCTGGAGGTCGGGGCCGGGGCGGAACGTACGGGCTGCCACTCACCTTCTTTCATTTCGTAGCGTTGAGGGGGATCGTTCGGTTTGAACAGGTCGGGAACGCTGAGGGTGATGTGGCCGTCGGCAGCGGTGTCCGGTACGCCGACCAGCACACGGTAAGTGCCATTTTGACGGGTTCGGAACAACTTTCGCGGCGCCACGTCTCCGGCGGCTCCGGTAACTTGTCCAGGGAGGAAGTCGAAATCGATTTCCTGATCGTAGCCGGGCAGTTCTTGGTTGTTGTCAATCCGGTCAAAGATATCGTTCAGCCGGGTTTCGATTTTCGATTCAAAGGCATCGAGCAGGGTCAGTGCCTTCCTGACGTACTCTGCCTTGGCCGGCGTCGTCGAAGCGAGTAATGCCTCCAGGCCTGCTTTGTCGCTTTTGATGTTTTCGATCGTCAATTGCAATGCAAGAGGTTCCGAGTACCCGAACACTTCGTTCAGATCCTGCTTGAGCAAGTGCATGGCCATGGCACTGCGCATGCCGTGATCCTGCGGGTTCTGCGGATCGTCGGAGATCAGGCGCAGGCAAATGTTGTATTGGCTGGATTGGATCTGATCCACCGTGGGCACTTTGCGATTCATCTCCTCCAGATCCGCCAGGGCGCTGCGGTCAGCCTTCTGAATCTGATCCATCACGGCCTGACGCTCGTCCATGATCTTCAGCTTTTTGTCGAGGTGGACGAGGGTGCGCTTGAGCGACTCGACGGTGATCGCATGCAGGGTTGGCAGAGCTCTGCGGTCCATGACTGCAAGCAGTTTGTTGAAGTAGTCGACTCTGTTGATCTGCTGAGCATGAAGCTCGGCTTTATAGAGCCCGCCTGCCTTGAGCAATATCAGCCAGTCCCGGTTGTCGATGAGTGACTTGACGTAATCGGCCTGCATTCTTGTGTGCTTGATCACATGTACTTCGATCTCGATCAGCGCGGCCTTTTCGGCGTCACTGCCCTCGGGCAAGGGTTGGGCACGGCGCCAGAGTTCGCCATAGCGGGTGTTGGAAGCGGTCAGGGCATCGAAGGCATTCCTGATGGGCTCATGCCGTTGGAGCAGATAGGTTTTGTTGTGCTGAGCGATTGCACTGCGACGCATGCCTCCCTTGAGCCCATGCAGACTGGGGACCCAAAAACCTTCGGCAGTGCGGGTGATGGCCAGGGTGGAGCCGGCCCGACTGGCGCGGTAAGTGTTTTCGCTGTCGGAGGCGACCGGATCCTTCGACGCGACGATACGCCAGACGGTGTGCGCGGGAGAGGAGGCGTCAACGTCGCGCATCACCTGATAGGCGCGGCTTTCGATGACCACGTAGCGTTTGCCTTCGAAGTTGTGCAGCCCCTCGCTGTCGGGCGCGATGCCAGAGAAATCCAGGCCTGTCCTGAACGCGTCCAGTCGACCGGAAGTCAGTGCAAGGGCCCCGGCTTGGAACTCATCCAGTGGATACCAGCGTTTGCTCTGGGGATCCTGCAAGAGAACAGGGCCCGAGGGGTTCAACTCATTGCTGAGTCTGATGCGGTAGATGCGGCTTTCAGGGTCCAGGCCAACTTGCACAATGCTGCCATCGTACGCTTCGACGAACAGTCGCCCCTTGAAGGTTCTGAAACCCTGTGTGTCGGCCTCCGGCAGTCGGACACCGGTAGGAATGCCATAGGTTTCGAGCCTGAGTCTTCTCGGTGAAGCCGTCGGGTTTGAGAGGCTTTCGGCGAAGGTCACGGACGGTGCGGGAGAGATCGTGTCCGGGCCGTCGATTGCCGGGAGGCTGGCGTGTGCGGGACGCGGCGTGAACAGGCGGGTGTCCGCGGGAACCGGAGGCGAAGTGGAGTGCTCCGGAAAATGTCCGGTCACAGGTCTCGAAGGCGGATTGTGCACTTCGACGGTCGTGACGCCTATGGAGGGTGGTTTTGCAGGCATGCGTATTCATCCTTGAATAAGTGAACCCGTTTGTTGAACAGAGAGCGTGGCGGCGGGCGGTGCGACGAGAAACCGACCACAGTCGTCGGAATTGGTCAAAATTTGTGCTATATTCCGCGCCCGCGAAATTCAATGAAAGCCAACACCGGTTATCGACATGCAAGCAGCCAAGCCGTTATTTGACTATCCAAAATATTGGGCCGAATGTTTCGGGCCAGCGCCGTTCCTGCCGATGAGCAGGGAGGAGATGGATCAGCTTGGCTGGGATTCCTGCGACATCATCATTGTCACGGGTGATGCCTACGTCGATCACCCGTCCTTCGGCATGGCGATCATCGGCCGGCTGCTGGAGTCGCAAGGCTTCCGCGTCGGGATCATCGCGCAGCCTAACTGGCAGTCCAAAGACGACTTCATGAAGCTCGGCGAGCCGAACCTGTTCTTCGGTGTCGCGGCCGGCAACATGGACTCAATGATCAACCGCTACACCGCGGACAAGAAAATCCGTTCCGACGACGCCTATACCCCGGGCGGCATGGCTGGCAAACGTCCGGATCGCGCGAGCCTGGTTTACAGCCAGCGCTGCAAGGAAGCCTACAAGCACGTGCCGATCGTGCTCGGCGGCATCGAAGCCTCCCTGCGCCGCATCGCCCACTATGACTACTGGCAGGATCGCGTGCGCAACTCGATCCTGATCGACGCCAGCGCCGACATCCTGCTGTACGGCAACGCCGAGCGGGCGATTGTCGAAGTCGCCCAGCGTCTGTCCTACGGTCACAAGATCGAAGACATCACCGATGTACGCGGCACCGCGTTCATCCGTCGTGACACCCCTGCGGGCTGGTACGAAGTCGACTCCACGCGCATCGACCGTCCGGGCAAGATCGACAAGATCATCAACCCGTACGTCAACACCCAGGACACTCAGGCCTGCGCCATCGAGCAGGAGAAGGGTCCGGTTGAAGATCCGGAAGAAGCCAAGGTCGTACAGATCCTGGCCAGCCCGAAAATGACCCGCGACAAGACCGTGATCCGCCTGCCGTCGATGGAAAAGGTGCGTAACGACCCGGTCCTGTACGCCCACGCCAACCGCGTGCTGCACCTGGAAACCAACCCGGGCAACGCCCGTGCGCTGGTGCAGAAGCATGGCGAGGTAGACGTCTGGTTCAACCCGCCGCCGATTCCGATGACCACCGAAGAAATGGACTACGTGTTTGGCATGCCTTACGCACGTGTTCCGCACCCTGCGTACGGCAAGGAAAAAATCCCGGCCTACGACATGATCCGCTTCTCGGTGAACATCATGCGTGGCTGCTTCGGTGGCTGCACTTTCTGCTCGATCACCGAGCACGAAGGCCGGATCATCCAGAACCGTTCCGAAGAGTCGATCATTCGCGAAATCGAAGAAATCCGCGACAAGGTGCCGGGTTTCACCGGCGTCATTTCCGACCTCGGCGGCCCGACCGCGAACATGTACCGCATCGCCTGCAAGAGCCCGGAAATCGAATCCGCGTGCCGCAAGCCGTCTTGCGTGTTCCCGGGCATCTGCCCGAACCTGAACACCGACCACTCGTCGCTGATTCAGCTGTACCGCAGCGCCCGTGCGTTGCCGGGTGTGAAGAAGATCCTGATCGCCTCCGGCCTGCGTTACGACCTCGCGGTCGAGTCGCCGGAGTACGTCAAGGAGCTGGTGACCCACCACGTCGGCGGTTACCTGAAGATCGCCCCGGAACACACCGAGGAAGGTCCGCTCAACCAGATGATGAAACCGGGGATCGGCACTTACGATCGCTTCAAGCGCATGTTCGAGAAGTACACCAAGGAAGCCGGGAAAGAGCAGTACCTGATTCCGTACTTCATCGCCGCGCACCCGGGCACCACCGACGAAGACATGATGAACCTGGCCCTGTGGCTCAAGGGCAACGGCTTCCGTGCCGACCAGGTGCAGGCGTTCTATCCGTCGCCGATGGCCACCGCCACCGCGATGTACCACTCGGGCAAGAACCCGCTGCGCAAGGTCACCTACAAGAGCGACGGCGTGACCATCGTCAAGAGCGAGGAGCAGCGTCGTCTGCACAAGGCGTTCCTGCGTTATCACGACCCGAAAGGCTGGCCAATGCTGCGTGAAGCGCTGACCCGCATGGGCCGCGCCGACCTGATCGGGCCGGGCAAGCACCAGTTGATCCCGCTGCACCAGCCGGCCACCGACAGCTACCAGAGTGCCCGTCGCAAGAACTCGACACCGGCCGGCAGTCACAAGGTCGCGAAAGAGAAAACCACCAAGATCCTCACCCAGCACACCGGTCTGCCACCGCGCGCCAGTGACGGCGGCAATCCATGGGACAAGCGTGAACAGGCCAAGGCCGCGGCGTTCGCCCGCAACCAGCAGGCCGCCAAGGAACGCAAGGAAGCGGCGAAAGGCAAAGGGCCGAAACCGGCACGCAAGCCGGTCGTACCGCGCTGAAACGCACTTGAGCCAAAACAGAACGCCAACCTTCGGGTTGGCGTTTTGCATTTCAGGGTTCAATGCATGTGTTAGCGCCACGGGCCTCATCGCTGGCAAGCCAGCTCCCACAGGTTTATCTGCCCTTCCCAAAACGGTGGCCACTGAAGCTCCTTGTGGGAGCTGGCTTGCCAGCGATGGCGCAAGTTCCAACACCGCGTAAACATCCGCCCGCCACATTTAGGCGCAACTTCGCCAAACCATTTCACCGCATCGCCCGATTTTGGTGCTGTACTGCCCTGAGCATTCCGGGAAAGCGCCCAAGCCTCTGCATGGCATAAGTCTTGCGCGCTTTCGAATACGCTTGGGCTCGCAGGAGGCACGCCGTGTCGATTCATGTCGCATTGCATCACGTCACGCATTACCGCTACGACCGCGCTGTCGAACTCGGCCCGCAGATCGTGCGTTTGCGCCCGGCCGCCCACAGCCGCACGCGGATTCTGTCCTATTCACTGAAAGTCTCGCCCGAGCAGCATTTCATCAACTGGCAGCAGGACCCTCAGGGCAATTACCTCGCCCGGCTGGTGTTCCCCGAGAAAACCGCCGAACTGCGGATCGAGGTCGATCTGCTGGCCGAAATGGCGGTGTTCAACCCCTTCGACTTTTTCCTCGAACCCTACGCCGAGAAAATCCCCTTCGCCTACGCCGCCGATGAACGCAAGGAGCTGGCGCCGTATCTCGAAACCCTGCCGCTGACACCGAAATTCAAGGCCTATCTGGACGCCATCGACCGCACACCATTGCCGGCCGTGGATTTTCTGGTGGCGCTCAATCAGCGCCTGAGCGAAGACATCAATTACCTGATTCGCATGGAACCGGGCGTACAAACCCCGGAACACACCCTTGAGCATGCCTCCGGCTCCTGCCGGGATTCGGCGTGGCTGCTGGTGCAACTGCTGCGCAATCTCGGGCTGGCGGCGCGTTTTGTCTCCGGTTATCTAATTCAACTGACCGCCGATGTGAAAAGCCTCGACGGCCCGTCCGGCACCGAAGTGGACTTCACCGACCTGCACGCCTGGTGCGAGGTGTATCTGCCCGGCGCCGGCTGGATCGGCCTTGATGCGACGTCGGGGCTGTTCGCCGGGGAAGGACATATTCCGCTGGCCTGCAGCCCAGATCCGTCCTCGGCGGCGCCGATCAGCGGTCTGGTGGAGCCTTGCGAGTGTGAGTTCAGCCACGAAATGTCCGTGGAGCGGATCTGGGAAGCGCCGCGGGTCACCAAGCCCTACACCGATGAGCAATGGCTGGCGATCCAGGCGCTGGGCCGGCAGATCGATGCCGACCTGCTGGAAGGCGATGTACGCCTGACCATGGGCGGCGAGCCGACCTTCGTGTCCATCGACGACCCGGATGGCGCCGAGTGGAACACCGCCGCGCTGGGCCCGGACAAGCGCCGGCTCTCCGCCGAACTGTTCCAGCGCCTGCGCAAACATTACGCGCCCAAAGGGCTGGTGCATTTCGGCCAGGGCAAGTGGTATCCCGGCGAGCAACTGCCGCGCTGGTCGCTGAACTGCTACTGGCGCCGCGACGGTGTGCCGATCTGGCACAACAACGCGTTGATTGCCGATGAACAGCAGGATTACGGCGCCACGGGTGAACTGGCCGGGCGCTTTCTGGCGAGTGTCGCCGAGCGCCTGAAACTGCCGACACGCTTCGTGTTCCCGGCCTACGAAGACAATTTCTACTACCTCTGGCGCGAGGGTGCGTTGCCGAGCAACGTCAGCGCCGAAGACTCGCGTCTGGAGGAACCGCTGGAACGTGCGCGGCTGCGCAAAGTGTTCAGTCAGGGGTTGGACAAGATCATCGGCCAGGTGCTGCCGCTGGCGCGCACCGCCAAGGGCGATCAGTGGCAGAGCGGGCGCTGGTACCTGCGCGATGAGCATTGCCGGTTGGTGCCGGGGGATTCACCGCTGGGCTATCGTCTGCCGTTGGGTTCACAGCCCTGGGTGAAGGCGGCGGAGTACCCGTTCATTCATCCGAACGACCCGAACCAGGACTTCCCCGAGCTGCCCGAAACAGCGCAGCTCAACGAACACGGTGAGCCGGCTCCGGCGTACGATCGTGTGCCGAAAATCGACGAGTCCGCCGACTGGCTGACCCGCACCGCCTTCTGCGCCGAGGCCCGGGAAGGCCGGTTGTACTTGTTCATGCCGCCGCTGGAGCGGGTCGAGGATTATCTGGAACTGGTCACGGCCATCGAAGCCACCGCCGAGGAGCTGCATTGTCCGGTATTGCTGGAGGGCTACGAGCCGCCGAGCGATCCACGCCTGAGCAATTTCCGCATCACCCCGGATCCCGGCGTCATAGAGGTCAACGTGCAGCCGTCGGCGACCTGGGACGAGTTGGTCGAGCGCACCGAATTTCTGTACGAAGAAGCGCGCCAGACCCGACTGTCCACCGAGAAATTCATGGTCGACGGTCGGCACACCGGCACCGGCGGTGGTAACCATTTCGTGCTCGGTGGCGCGACGCCGGCGGACTCGCCGTTCCTGCGCCGCCCGGATCTGCTGCACAGCCTTATCAGTTACTGGCATAACCATCCTTCGCTGTCCTACCTGTTTTCCGGGCTGTTCATCGGCCCGACCTCTCAGGCGCCGCGAGTCGATGAAGCGCGCAACGATGCGCTGTATGAGCTGGAAATCGCTTTCGCGCAGATGCCGGCGCCGGGAGAAGAGTGCGCGCCATGGCTGGTGGATCGGCTGTTGCGCAATCTGCTGATCGACGTTACCGGCAACACCCATCGCGCCGAGTTCTGCATCGACAAGCTGTATTCACCGGATGGCGCCACCGGGCGCCTCGGGTTGCTGGAGTTGCGTGGTTTCGAGATGCCACCCCATGCGCGCATGAGCCTGGCGCAGCAGCTGTTGTTGCGAGCGCTGGTGGCGCGGTTCTGGCGCGAGCCCTATGCGCCGCCGAAGCTGGCGCGCTGGGGTACGGAGCTGCACGACCGCTTCATGCTGCCGCACTTCATCGAGCAGGACTTCGCCGACGTCATCGTCGAGCTCAACAATGCCGGTTACCCCCTGCGTGCGGAATGGTTTGCGGCGCATCTGGAATTCCGCTTTCCCAAAGTCGGCGATTACGCCGTCAACGGCATCGAGCTGGAATTGCGTCAGGCCCTTGAACCCTGGCATGTGCTGGGCGAGGAGGGTGCGGCGGGCGGTACGGTGCGTTACGTCGACTCATCGCTGGAGCGCTTGCAGGTCAAACTCACGGGGCTGCCGCCGCAGCGCTATCTGCTGACCTGCAATGGCATCCCGGTGCCGCTGCAATCGACCGGGCGGGTCGGCGAGTTTGTCGCCGGTGTGCGTTTCCGCGCGTGGCAACCGGCCAATTGCCTGCAACCGACGATCCCGGTGCATGCGCCGCTGGTGTTCGACTTGCTCGATACCTGGATGCAGCGCTCGCTGGGCGGTTGCCAGTACCACGTCGCACATCCGGGCGGGCGCAATTACGAAACGCTGCCGGTCAACGCCAACGAAGCGGAGAGCCGGCGCATGGCGCGTTTCTTCCGCATCGGACATACGCCGGGGAAACTTCCGATACCGAACCTGACAATCTCCGACGAGCTACCGATGACTCTCGATTTACGACGTTTTTGATTCGTACACGACCCCCGGACTTTTCGTATATCCGGGCGTCATGTGCCTGCGTTAGTCTGACCGTTCCTTGCCGGCTGCCGAGCTTTCCATGCCTGACCTGCTTGACCGCTACCCGCTGACGGCGGGCACCTACCACGAACTGCTCGACGTCAGCGGAGCGGTGCGCCCGCACTGGCGGCGACTGGTCGACCAATTGCAGCGCAGCACCCCGGCGCAACTGGTGCAGCGTCAGGCGTTGCTGACCCGGCAGATTCAGGAAAACGGCGTCACCTACAACGTCTATGCCGACCCGAAGGGCGCGGATCGTCCGTGGGAACTGGATCTGCTGCCCCACGTGATCGCCGCTGACGAGTGGCAACAGCTGTCGGCCGGAATCGCCCAGCGCGCGCGGCTGCTCAATGCGGTGCTGGCGGACCTGTATGGCCCGCAGCGGTTGATCCGCGAAGGCTTGCTGCCGGCGGAGCTGGTGTTCGGTCACAACAACTTCCTCTGGCCCTGTCAGGGCATTGCGCCGCCGGACGGGGCCTTTCTGCATCTGTATGCCGTGGATCTGGCGCGCACGCCGGACGGACGCTGGTGGGTGACGGCGGATCGCACTCAGGCGCCATCGGGGGCCGGGTATGCGCTGGAAAATCGCACCATCGTGTCCCGCGCCTTCCCCGAGTTGTACCGGGATCTGAAGGTGCAGCATCTGGCCGGCTTCTTCCGCACCCTGCAGGAAACTCTGGCCCGTCAGGCCCCGTGCGAGGATGACGCGCCGCTGGTAGTGCTGCTTACCCCGGGGCGTTTCAACGAGAGCTATTTCGAGCACCTTTATCTCGCACGCCAGCTCGGTTATCCGCTGGTGGAGGGCGGTGACCTGACGGTGCGTGATGCCACGGTCTACCTGAAAACCCTCAGCGGCCTGCGCCGGGTGCACGCGATCATGCGCCGCCTCGACGATGACTTCTGCGATCCGCTGGAATTGCGTACGGATTCGGCGCTGGGCGTTCCCGGACTGCTGGAGGCGGTGCGTCAGGGCCGGGTGCTGGTGGCCAACGCGCTGGGCAGCGGCGTGCTGGAGTCGCCGGGGTTGCTGGGCTTCCTGCCGAAGATCAATCAGTACCTGTTCGGTGAAGAGCTGATCCTGCCGTCCATTGCCACCTGGTGGTGCGGCGAAGCGCCGGTGCTGGCCCTGGCCCTGGAAAAACTGCCGGAGCTGCTGATCAAACCGGCGTTCCCGTCGCAAAGCTTTACGCCGGTATTTGGTCGGGATCTGAGCGAAAAACAGCGTGAAAGCCTCGCTGCGCGCATGCAGGCCCGGCCTTATGCGTATGTCGCGCAAGAACTCGCGCAGCTGTCCCAGGCGCCGATCTGGCAACCCGAGGACGGGCAACTGCAACCCCGGGCAATCGGCATGCGCATGTACGCGGTGGCCAGTCACGACGGTTATCGGGTGTTGCCCGGTGGCCTGACCCGGGTCGCGGCCGAAGCCGATGCCGAAGTGGTGTCGATGCAGCGCGGTGGTGCGAGCAAGGACACCTGGGTGCTGGGGGATCGGCCGCCGAGCGGTGAGCAGTGGAAAGCCCAGCGCAATATCGGCGTGCCTGATCTGGTGCGACGTGATCCGTATCTGCCGTCGCGGGTGGTCGAGAACCTGTTCTGGTTCGGCCGTTATTGCGAGCGCTGCGACGACAGCGCGCGGCTGTTGCGGATCATGCTGGCGCGTTATATCGATGGGGATGATCCGCAAGCCTTGCAGGCTGCCGTGGAGCTCGGCGAGCGGCTGATGCTGCTGCCGGATGAAGGCGAACTGCCGGAACGCTTGCTCGCGGCATTGCTCGGCGAGGACTGGTCGTTCAGCCTGCGCTCCAACCTGCAACGCTTGCAGTGGGCAGCCTCGCAGGTGCGCGGCAAGCTCTCGCGGGAGAACTGGCAGGCGTTGGTGGAACTGCAACGTGAGGCTTCGGAACTGGACACCGACGAACCGGACTTCGGCGAGCTGCTGGATTTTCTCAACCGGCTGGTGATGTCGCTGGCGGCGCTGTCCGGGTTTGCTCTCGACGACATGACCCGCGACGAAGGCTGGCGTTTCCTGATGATCGGCCGGCGAATCGAGCGCCTGCAATTTCTCAGCAGCAGTCTCGCGGGTTTCCTGCGTGGCGCCGGGGCGTTCGATCAAGCGGGGCTTGAGTGGTTACTGGAGCTGGGCAACAGCAGCATCACCTATCGCTCGCGTTATCTGGCGGTGGCGCAGTTGATTCCGGTGCTCGACCTGTTGCTGCTGGACGAGCAGAACCCCCATGCCGTGCTGTTCCAGTTGAAACTGGTGACTCGCACCCTGAAGCGTCTGAATGATGACTTCGGGGTGCCGAGGGAGGTTGGGCTGCCGCCGCTGGTCGAGCGTCTGGCGCGTTTCGATCTGAGCTGTCTGGAGAACCCGCTGTTCGGCGAGTCCAGCGTGCGTGCGGCCCTCGACGGTCTGGCGGATCTGCTGCAGGAAATCGCCGACGCCAGCAGTCAGGTGTCGGACCGTCTGGCCCTGCGCCATTTCGCCCATGTCGATGATGTCAGCCAGCGCACGGTGTCCGTCTGATGAGCGCCCATTACCAGATCTTTCACGACACCTGCTATCGCTACGACAGCCCGGTGTCCCTGGCCCAGCAACTGGCGCACCTGTGGCCGCGTGAATGCGAGTGGCAGCGTTGCACCGAGCAACAACTGCTGATCAGTCCGCAGCCGACCACCCGCCGTGACGAGCAGGATGTGTTCGGCAATCCGCTGACTCGCCTCGCCTTCGAACGGCCGCACGATGAATTGCAGGTCAACGCACGGCTGACGGTGGAAGTGCTGGCGCGACCCGTGGTGGATTTCCAGCAGTCACCGGCCTGGGAGTTGACGCGCAACGCGCTGACTTACAGCAGTCAACCGCTGTCCGCCTCGTTGCTGGAAGCCTGTCGCTATCGATTCCAGTCGCCTTACGTGCATCTCAAGCGCAGTTTCGTCGAGTTCTCGGAGAGCTGTTTCCCGGCCGGCCGCCCATTGATGCTGGGTGTGCAGGCCCTGATGCAGAAGATTTTCAGCGAATTCACCTTCGATGCCGAAGCGACGCAAGTCGCGACGCCGCTGGTGGAAGTGCTGGAGCGCCGGCGCGGGGTCTGTCAGGACTTCGCGCATCTGATGCTCGCCTGTGTGCGATCACGCGGGCTGGCGGCGCGTTACGTCAGCGGTTACCTGCTGACCCAACCGCCACCGGGGCAGCCACGGTTGATCGGCGCCGATGCGTCCCATGCCTGGGTTTCGGTGTTTTGCCCGGTGCTGGGCTGGGTGGATTTCGATCCGACGAACAATGTGCAGCCGGCGCTGGAGCACATCACCCTGGCCTGGGGCCGGGATTTCTCCGATGTCTCGCCGTTGCGCGGGGTGATTCTGGGGGGAGGGAGCCATGATCCGGAGGTGCGGGTCACGGTGATGCCGCTGGAGTAAATGCGATCCATTGTGGGAGCCAGTCAGCTCCCACAATGGAAGGTGTTCAATTTCGCGATTCAGCTCAGGCGTCGGGTGCCTGGTCTTTCGGTGCCTCAACATCATCATCGGTCGCCACTTCACCGTCAGGATTCAGTGCCGCTTCTTCAGCCATCTGTTTCTTGCGCTGAAGCTTTTCCTCTTTCTTCTGTTCCTTGGCCAGGTCACGTTGACGTTTGGCGAAGGAGTAATTGGGTTTGGCCATGGGCGATCCTCTGGGGTCGAAGGTGAGGTTGAGCGGCGCGTATTCTGCCCTGTATCGGTGCCCGGGGGTTAACCGGGTTTCTGGTCGACCCACTTTGGCGTGACGGTCGGCTGCCATTGATCGAGGGCTTCGAGCAGCGTTTGCGGCGATTCGCTCACTTGCAGCATGTCACGGTGTGGCGCCCGAACGAAGCCTTCGCCGACGATGTGATCGAGAAATGCAGTGAGTTTGCTGTAGAAGCCGTTTACTTCCAGCAGACCCAGCGGCTTGCCGTGGTAGCCGAGCTGGCCCCAGGTCCACACTTCGAACAGCTCCTCCAGGGTGCCGAGGCCACCGGGCAGGGCGATGAACGCATCACTGAGTTCGGCCATCCGCGCTTTGCGCGCGTGCATGCCGTCGACCACTTCCAGGCGGGTCAGGCTCTTGTGACCGATTTCCTTGTCCATCAGGCTCTGCGGGATGATGCCGATCACTTCGCCACCGGCCGCCAGCGCAGCGTCCGCGACAATCCCCATCAGGCCGACAGCCCCGCCGCCGTAAACCAGCGTCAGCTTACGCTCGGCAATGGCAGTACCGAGGGCGATGGCGGCTTCGGTGTACGCCGGAGTGGTGCCGGCGTTGGCACCGCAAAATACACAAACGGATGTGAGAGACATGCCTTGCTCCTGTGTCGATCAGTCGCACAGGGTAAAGGCTGGCGGGTCTCGATCCAAGGACTAGACTTCGCGTTTCGGGGTTTCACAGGTGCCGCTTGCACCACAGGCGTAGGCGGCGAGCAGACTGCACAACAGGCTGTTGAAGGACATGACGGATGCTCCAGATGTGTGTTGAGCCCTGAAGATACGACCCGGCCAAACGTCTGGCTGTTAGATTGTTTCGATGAGTGTCATAGCCTGAAAGTTGTATACAATTTTTGACTCAAGTCATAGGAACTTGCGAAGATTTCAGGCAGTCTTCCAACCATTCGTGTTTTGTTAACCCTGCCTTGGAGATTCACCATGTTTTCCAAAGTTGTTGCGGTATCCCTGCTGGCGCTGGCCAGCAGCCAATTGATGGCTGCCGAGTGCAAAACCACCGTTGATTCCACCGACCAGATGTCCTTCAACACCAAGGCCATCGAAATCGACAAGAGCTGCAAGACCTTCACCGTCGAACTGACCCACTCCGGCAGCCTGCCGAAGAACGTCATGGGCCATAACCTGGTGATCAGCAAGACCGCTGACATGCAGCCGATCGCCACTGACGGCCTGGCCGCCGGCATCGACAAGAACTACCTGAAGGACGGTGACGAGCGCGTTATCGCCCACACCAAGATCATCGGCGCCGGCGAAAAAGACTCGCTGACCATCGATGTATCGAAACTGGCAGCTGGCACCGATTACGGCTTCTTCTGCTCGTTCCCGGGCCACATCTCGATGATGAAAGGCACCGTGACCCTGAAGTAATTCGGTTCACGGATAACACGAAAAACGCCGCTGCAAGTGATTGCAGCGGCGTTTTTTCTGCTGATCAAATCTGCACCTACTACCTCATTTTTCTGATCATGGCCGTTGGTCTGAATTACCCTCGAACCTGTAATTTCTGACAGTAGACGCGAATTTCGAAGAAGCCTCGAATGAGGGTGCGCTCAGATGACTGTGCGTATCCATTCCGAAAAAGGAGTTTTCGTATGACCGATCAAGAGAAATTGCCCCAGCAGCGTACGTTGGTTCAGGATCCGAACAGAAGTAATGTGACAAGCGGAACCGTCATTGAGACAGTTACCAATGGCAGTGGTGAATCCATCGAAAATGGCGGGGTCAGCACAAATCCAGATTTGTCTATTGTTGGTTCCGCTGCTCCCAATCAAAAGGCGCAGCTTTTAGACAACGGTGTCCCAACGCATCCCCCGGTGAATGTTGATCACAATCGCCACTTCAGTTTGATCATTACAGGTCAGGTAAACGGGCCGCATTCCTACACCGTGGAAACCACCGACGGGCAGGTGTCTGTTCCATACATCGTTCATATGGAACTGCGCCCGCACGCCGCAATTTTGTGGATAAACGATCCCAACGGAGGCGTCATCGAAAATGGTGGAAGCACTACGTTTGTCGATATGAGCTTTGTAGGCGAGGGAGAGGCAAATACAACAGTCAGTCTTCTGGATAACGGAATTCTGGTAGCCACACTGAACATTGATGCAAATGCGCACTGGAGCGCTTTGTTGAACGGACTGTCGGTAGGGGTGCATCACTTCACAGTGGTAGGAAGCGATGGTGTTGAGTCCAGACCCTGGATCGTTGAGATCGTGAACAGCGTGACGCCAACTATTCAGTTTCTTAGGGGAGAGAGCGGGCAGTTGATCGGTAACCACGAGCAGACGACTGATACATCGTTAACGGTTGTCGGTACGGCGAACCCAAATGAACGAGGAAAAATAGTCGACTACGATTACGACCTGGCTCCATTCACGGCCGACCCGAATGGAATCTACACAGCTAAGATTTCGAATCTGGCTGAAAAGGTTCACACCATTAGAACGATAACTGCTAGTGGTGGAATCTCGCCCCCTTGGGCATTCAGGGTGGTTCCGGCAAAAGCCCGTTAAATTTGCCATTGAATCCTTTTCAAAGAAAAGCCCGCTGAGGATCACGCCTCAGCGGGCTTTTTCATTCACTCACCAATTACGGTGCAAACGGCATGACCCGCTTGTGATGAGTCTTCTTGTACGTGTTGACGATGATGTCGAACGCCTCCTGACGCACCGGCTGACCATGCAGGAAAGCGTCAATCTCGGCGTAGGTCACGCCGTGGGAGGCCTCGTCCGGTTTGCCCGGCGACAGGTCTTCCAGATCCGCCGTCGGCACTTTTTCCACCAGCGATTCCGGTGCGCCGAAGCTGCGGGCGATGGCGCGGACCTGGTTCTTCACCAGACCGCTCAGTGGTGCCAGATCGCAGGCGCCGTCACCGAACTTGGTGAAGAAACCCATCACCGCTTCCGCCGCATGATCGGTGCCGATCACCAGGCCATGGGCTGCGCCAGCGATCGTGTACTGGGCGACCATGCGCATCCGCGCCTTGGTGTTGCCGAGCACGAAATCCACCGACACCGCGTGCTTGCCTTCAAAGGCTGCGACTTCGCTGGCCAGGGATTTCACTGCCGGGCCGATGTTGACGGTGTGGCGTTCGTCCGGGGCGATGAAGTCCACCGAGGCCTGGGCATCGTGTTCATCGAACTGCACGTCGTACGGCAGGCGCACGGCGATGAACTTGTAGGCCTCGTCGCCGGTGCGCTCGCGCAACTCGCGCATCGCACGCTGGGCCAGAAGGCCGGCGGTCAGGGAATCGACCCCGCCGCTGATGCCCAGCACCAGGGTCTTGAGTCCGGAACTGGTCAGGCAATCCTGGATGAAGCTGATGCGGCGGGCGACTTCCGCTTCGAGGGCCTGGTCATCGGCGAACGGCGGCTGAACGTTGAGCTGTTCAGCAATCTCACGCTGTACGGCTTGCATGAATTCACTCCTTGCTGGAAAGGCTGGAAACGGCAGGAACCTGGAAAACGTGTCGCAAATAGGCGACGAAATTCGGGTCTTTGCAGTGGGTCTTGCCCGGCTCGTCGGAGATCTTCGCCACCGGTTGGCCGTTGCAGGCGGTCATTTTAAGCACGATGCTCATCGGTTCGACACCCGGAATGTCACAGGTCAGGTTGGTGCCGATGCCGAAGCTGACATTGATCCGGCCACGCAGCGCCCGGAAGATCTCCAGCGACTTGGGCAGGGTCAGGCTGTCGGAGAACACCAGGGTCTTGCTCATCGGGTCGATGCCGAGCTTGTGATAGTGGGCGATGCATTTTTCGCCCCACAGCACCGGGTCCCCGGAATCGTGGCGCAGACCGTCGAACAGCTTGGCGAAGAACAGATCGAAGTCGCCGAGGAACGCGTCGGTGGTGATGCAGTCGGTCAAGGCGATCCCCAGCAGGCCGCGGTACTCGCGAACCCAGCAATCGAGGGCGGCGATCTGGCTGTCGATCAACCGCGGGCCGAGTTGCTGGTGGGCCATGATCCATTCGTGGGCCATGGTGCCCAGCGGTTTCATGTCCAGTTCGCGGGACAGGTGCACGTTGCTGGTGCCGACAAAACGCCCGGGGAAGTCATGCTTGAGCACGTTCACCACTTCTTCCTGCACGCGGTAGGAAAACCTGCGGCGTGTGCCGAAATCGGCGACCTGTAACTGCGACAACTCTTCGGCCGAGGCGTTGGCGGTCAACCAGTCGAACTTGCGGTAAAGCTGCTCGCGGGCCTGTTCCAGTACCGTTTCACGGTAGCGATAGCGGTTGCGCACTTCGCTGACGATGGCCAGCAGCGGCACTTCAAACAGGATCACATGCAGCCACGGCCCGCGCAGGCGGATGAACAACTCGCCGTTCTCGATACCGGTGTGCAGGTAGCGCAGGTTGAAGCGGAACAGGCCGAGGAAACGCAGGAAGTCAGGTTTGAGGAAGCTGATGCGCTCCAGGAAACTCAACTGATCGGCGCTCAGGCTCAACTCGGCCAGACGCTCGACCTGGAAGCGGATCTCCGCCAGATACGGGCGCAGATCTTCACTGTTACGGCAACGAAACTCCCATTCGACTTCGACGTTGGGGTAGTTGTGCAGCACCGCCTGCATCATCGTCAGTTTGTAGAAGTCGGTGTCGAGCAGGTTCTGCACGATGCGATCGGCAAACACACTCTCGCTCATAACGGGGTCTCCAGGCGGGCCGCGCGTTGGCGCGGTATCAATCAATGGCGCTAGTGGCTCATATCCTGGATGAAGATTGCTAGCGATTTTTTGTTCGGTGGCCTGCTTTTGTCTTTGACGGCTTTTGCTTTTTTTTGCCTGAAGCAGTTTTTTGTTCGGGATACACATCGAGCGCGGCTTGAATGACCAGCTCAAGTCGCTCCCAACTTTTTATGTACTCCGCGAGAAGCGAATGCCTAGGGATGAGATTTGTTTCAACCGCCTTGATCATTGCTGCCCTGAGCATTGCATAGGTTGCTTGTTCAGCCATGAGTGAAGTCTCCCTTGAAGGAAACCTGGTCGAGTGTGTCAACACCATCTTGAAGTAATACATAAACAGGAAGTATCAGTCGGTAAAGATCTGAGTCGTTGATGTCCTTGACGGTTACGGATGTCAGCGTCTCCAGAAGGCTTGCGGCGGCGCGGATTCTGAAGCAGGCATCTTCGAATAACTGGCTGGGTGCGGCGTGTGTATCAATTAAGTAGGTTGGACTATTTGTCGCATTGGCTTTCAGTGGGAAGTAGCGATTCATCGGAAGCATCCTGACTATTGTTTTTGGCATTATGAGTTAAATAACTGTTTCTTCTTCAAACAGATTTGATGGGGCGTTTTATGTATTAGGTTGCTGAGCCATGCGGAATCGAATAGCTCAGCACTCGGCTTGATTTTTTAAGCTGATGTTCTACTTGCTTCGTAGATAACCGACGACGAACTGCGATTTATCGTTTGTAGTTCTCTTGGTTGCGGCGGCCAGGCCAATGGGTCGAGATCAAGATCAAGAAACTTGCTGGAATCGAAAATGGGCGTCTTGATTCCGACACGACGCTGCTCGTCGTAATCTCGCAAGATCCGCAGGCAAACTTTAAACAGCAGTGCCATGGCTACAAGATTGACCAGCGCCAGCAACGTCATGGTGATGTCGGCGAAAGCAAGCACGGTCGAAAGGTCCTCTACCGCCCCCCAGAACACCAAAACCAATACCAGCGAACGGTAGAAAAACAGCGTTTTTCGGGGTTCGCCAAACATGAACCGAAGGCTGTTTTCCCCCAGGTAGTAGTTGTAGAGCATCGCCGTGAAGACGAATAGCGCCAGCACCACGCTGATGAACATTCGCCCCCATTCACCGACCACGGCTGCCAACGAGTTTTGTGCCAGCGCAACGCCGTCGCCCTCAAAGCCCGGCGCGTAGAAACCCGAAAGCAAAATGAGTAATGCCGTGCAGGTACAAATCACGAACGTATCGATGAAAACGCTGAATGCCTGCACGACGCCTTGTGCCACCGGATGGTCGACTTTCGCCACTGACGCGACATTGGGAGCGCTGCCCAGTCCCGCTTCATTGGAAAACACACCACGTCTCACACCCATGACGATTGCACTGCCGATCAATCCACCAAAGGCTTGATCCAGACCGAACGCGCTTCGGATGATAGTCATCAGCATTGGTGGAACCTGATCGAACTGCAGCACGATCACGTAACTCGTCACGCCGATGTAAGCGAGAACCTTCAACGGCACCAACAAGTCGGCTACGGCAGCTATTCGTTTTATCCCACCAATAAAAACTGCCCCGAGCAGCAGGGACAATGTGAGTCCTGACCACATGGGCGCCAGACCGAAAGCGTCTTTCAGCGAGTGCGAGACTGCATGCGATTCGAGACCATTGATTGCAAATCCAAACGTCACTAGCAGTAGAAGCGCTGCAATTGTTCCGAGCCAGCGTTTGTCCAGGCCGTGCTCGATGTACCAGGAGGGGCCGCCTCGAAACAGGCCATTCCCATCGCTACGTTTGTAGAGTTGGCCCAGTGTGCATTCGAAGAAGCTACTCGACATGCCGAGCAAGGCTGTCATCCACATCCAGAACACTGCGCCTGGGCCTCCCATGCTCACAGCAATTCCGACCCCGACGATATTCCCCGTGCCCACCCGCCCAGCGAGGCTGAGGGTCAATGCCTGAAACGAACTCAGATGGTGGCTGCCGCTGCGCCAACTGCACTGTAAAACGGTAAACATGTGCAGGAAGTATCTGAACTGGACAAACCGTGATCGGATGGTGAAATAGCTACCCAGTCCAAGGACTACAGGGATCAAAACCTTTCCCGTAAGAAAGTCGTTGATGATGTCTAGCATTCAAAGCTCCTTGCTATTGAAAGTGCTGGCGTTTTTTATTAGCAGATCAAGTCCTGAAACCTTTCAGGACTCGTAATATCCGGCCATATTTCGCTGGGCGCAATTTCGCAAGTTGCTTAAAAGTGATGCGAGTTGCTGCTATGGTTGCGCCTTCTAAAACTGTTTCAAGGATATTTATGGGGGAGTTTCTTCCAGCTAACTTAAGACTTTTGTGCAGTCACTACAGATCTGTCGCAGAAGTCTGTAGGAAGAATCGGATTAATCGTGGGCAATTCAATAAATATCTTTGCGGTAACAGCATTCCTACAGCCTTCAACCTCAAAAGAATCTGCGATTTTTTCGGGGTTGAGGAGTTTGAAATCGCTCTTCCAACCGAGCAATTCATCACACTGATTGGCGTGAAATCGAGGAAAGCCAGCACCGTCGATGAACAAACGGCACCGCAGAGAATGCTAGGACACTTGCGTCAACGGTCCTCGCCGGAGCTCAAGGCGCACATCGGCTATTACTATGAGTACTACCACGCTATGACAGAGCCTGGCTCGATTTTGTGTTCACTGGTGCACGTCCGTGAAGATGGAGCAGATATCGTCTATGAGCGAAACGAGCGCTTACAGATTGCGGGTGCCGAAGGCGAATTTGAACGGTATCGATACGTCGGGTTCGCTTACTACCTGAGAGATCGCCTGTTTCTTATCGACTACGAGTCGCTGACCTCGAACGAGATCAGCCAAACCATTCTCATACCAAGTTTCAAAAGCTGCATCACACGGCTCAACGGTCTGAAAATGGGTGTGTCCGCCGCTGACCATCGTGCTCCGGCTTGTTCGCGGGTCGTATGGGAGTATCTGGGACCGGAAATCAATCGGATCGATGCCTATCGCCGGGTGCGTCTTTATGACGTTGATGATCCGGTTATCGATGACGACCTGCGCGCGCGACTCACTCAAACCAAGTTTGTTGATGGCCTGTTTGTAATTGCGTGACGATACGCTGAACCGGCGCAATACAACGCGTTTTCCCTCAGGTCAATCGGCATCAGGACTGTCGATCTGCTCCAGCATCCACTTCACGAAATCCCGCACCTTGGGCACTTCCGCCGCGTGTTCCGGGTAGGCCAGGTAATACGCATCGGTGCTGGGCATTGCATGCTGCCAGGGAATGACCAGTTTGCCGTCGGCCAATTCCTCTTCCACCAGGAACCTCGGCAGCAGGGCGACGCCGCAACCGACCTGGGCGGCGCGGATGCACATATAAAAGGTTTCAAAGCGCGGGCCGTGGTAGCTGTGCTCGGTCTGGTAGCCCTGGCTGTCGAACCAGTCGTGCCACGCTTGTGGGCGCGAAGCATTCTGCAGCAGGACCAGATCGGTGAGTTGCGTTGGATCAGTCAACGGAGTGTCCGGCAGGCTGCTCGGCGCGCAGACTGGCACCAATTCTTCGCCGAACAGCTTCAGGCATTCGGTGCCGGGGCGTGAACCCTGGCCGAAATAGAACGCCAGGTCGCTGCGCCCTTGCAGCAGGTCATCGGCTTCCTGCTCGTTGCACAGGTCCAGATGAATTGACGGATGACGCAGACGCCAGCCCTTGAGGCGTGGCACCAGCCAGCGGGCGCCGAAGGTCGAGGGTGTGGAAACGCGCAGGACTTCGGTTTCGCCGCCGTAGGAGCGCAGGTAATGGGTCGACATCTCGACCTGGGTCAGGATTTTTCGTACTTCCACCAGGTACAGATCACCGGCCGGGGTCATCTGCAAGCGGCGTCGTACCCGGCGGAACAACAAGTGCTGCAGCAATTCCTCGAGTTGCGCCACCTGCTTGCTGACGGCGCTCTGGGTCAGGTTCAGTTCCTCGGCGGCCCGGGTAAAACTCAGGTGCCGGGTCACGGCCTCGAAGCACTGCAACGCGGTGATCGACGGCAAGTGGCGTTTGTTCAGCATGGGCGATCCTTTTCTTGTCTTTCTGCGCAGCATGAATAAACGGAATGATATCTCGCGTAAAGGTCGTTTGTTGCCCAGCCTTCCTGACGCTACAACTAAAGGTCTGCCCGGTCGTGAAAACGCGCCCGCACACATTCAGTTTTTTGCTTGAGGAGTGACCCATGGTTGCCGCATTGCTTGATCGTCTTGGAGTGAACCCGGCCCTGTACCAAAACGGCAAAGTGCCGGTGCATTCGCCCATCGACGGCAGCCGCATCGGCGCCGTGAACTGGGAAGGCCCGGCCGAAGTCGAGCAGCACATCAGTCGCGCAGATCATGCGTTCGAACATTGGCGCAAGGTGCCGGCCCCGCGTCGCGGCGAGTTGGTGCGTCAGTTCGGCGAAGTGCTGCGTGAATACAAGACCGAACTCGGCGAACTGGTGTCCTGGGAAGCGGGCAAGATCACCCAGGAAGGCCTCGGTGAAGTGCAGGAGATGATCGACATCTGCGATTTCGCCGTCGGTCTGTCTCGCCAGCTGTACGGTTTGACCATCGCCTCCGAGCGTCCGGGCCACCACATGCGTGAAACCTGGCACCCGCTAGGCGTGGTCGGCGTGATCAGTGCGTTCAACTTCCCGGTCGCGGTGTGGGCGTGGAACACCACGCTGGCGCTGGTCTGCGGCAACCCGGTGGTATGGAAGCCGTCGGAGAAAACCCCGCTGACCGCGCTGGCCTGTCAGGCGCTGTTCGAACGCGTACTGAAGAATTTCAGCGATGCCCCGGCGCACCTGAGCCAGGTGATCATCGGCGGTCGTGATGCCGGCGAAGCGCTGGTCGATGACCCGCGTGTCGCGCTGATCAGCGCCACCGGCAGCACCCGCATGGGCCGCGAAGTGGCGCCGAAAGTCGCCGCACGCTTTGCCCGCAGCATCCTCGAACTGGGCGGCAACAACGCGATGATCCTCGGCCCGAGCGCCGATCTGGACATGGCCGTGCGCGCCATTCTGTTCAGCGCCGTCGGCACTGCCGGCCAGCGTTGCACCACGTTGCGGCGCCTGATCGCCCATGAATCGGTGAAAGAAGAAATCGTCACCCGCCTCAAAGCCGCCTACTCCAAAGTCCGTATCGGTCACCCGCTGGAAGGCAACCTGATCGGCCCGCTGATCGACAAGCACAGCTTCGAAAACATGCAGGACGCGCTGGAGCAGGCGCTGAGCGAGGGTGGTCGGGTGTTCGGCGGCAAGCGCCAACTGGAAGATCAATTCCCCAACGCCTACTACGTGTCGCCGGCCATCGTTGAAATGCCGGAGCAGAGCGACGTGGTGTGCAGCGAGACCTTCGCCCCGATCCTGTACGTGGTCGGTTACAGCGATTTTGAAGAGGCGCTGCGCCTGAACAACGCCGTGCCACAGGGCCTGTCGTCATGCATCTTCACCACCGATGTGCGCGAGGCCGAGAAATTCATGTCGGCGGTCGGCAGTGACTGCGGCATTGCCAACGTCAACATCGGCCCGAGCGGTGCGGAAATTGGCGGCGCGTTCGGTGGCGAGAAAGAAACCGGTGGCGGTCGTGAGTCGGGCTCGGATGCATGGCGCGCGTATATGCGTCGGCAGACCAATACCGTGAACTACTCGCTGGAATTGCCGCTGGCGCAGGGCATTACGTTCGATTAAGCAGTGGCAAGCTACGAGCTGCGAGCTGCAAGCGAACTGGCTTGTGGCTTGTAGCTTGCAACTTGCGGCTGCTCCGACAGGAGCTTGGCAATGCCGTTACGCGAAGAATGTCTGTGGGAAAAACTCACGCCGCAACGACCGGATAACACGGCGCTCAGGGGCGAGGTCAAGGTTGATGTCTGCGTGATCGGCGCCGGGTTCACTGGGCTGTCGGCGGCGCTGCATCTGCTGGAGAAAGGCAAAAGTGTCTGCGTGCTCGAAGCCCATCGCGCCGGGCATGGCGGGTCTGGACGCAATGTCGGGCTGGTCAACGCCGGGATGTGGATCCCGCCGGACGAGATCGAAGCCGGCTTCGGCGAGGCGGTCGGCAGTCAGCTCAACCGCATGCTCGGTGCGGCGCCGGCGCTGGTGTTCAGCCTTGTGGATAAATACAACATCGATTGCCAGTTGCGCCGCGAAGGCACCCTGCACATGGCGCACAACGCCAAGGGTGAGGCAGACCTGCGCAGTCGCGAAGAACAATGGAAACGCCGGGGGGCACCGGTTGAACTGCTGACCGGCAAGGCCTGTGAGCAAGCGACCGGTACACAGAAGATTGCCGCTGCATTGCTCGACCGGCGCGCCGGTACGCTCAATCCGATGGCGTATGTCACCGGGCTGGCCAACGCTGTAATGAGCCTTGGCGGACAGATGTTCGATCACTCGCCGGTCGCGCGTCTTGAACGCCAGGGGCCGAAATGGTCGGTGCAGACCGAGCAGGGTTCGGTGCTCGCCGAACAAGTGGTGATCGCCTCCAACGCCTACACCGAAGGCGACTGGACCGAACTCAAGCGCAATTTCTTCCCCGGTTACTACTATCAGGTCGCTTCGGTGCCGCTCACCGAAGACGCCGCTCAGGAAATCCTCCCGGGCGGGCAGGGCTCGTGGGATACCCGCCAGGTGCTGAGCAGCATCCGCCGCGACAAGGACGGGCGTCTGTTGCTGGGCAGCCTCGGCAACGGCAATCAGAAACCGACCTGGTTCCTCAAGGCCTGGGCCGACCGGGTGCAGCAGCATTACTTCCCCAATCTCAAGCCTGTGGAATGGGAATGCACCTGGACCGGGCGCATCGCGTTCACTCCCGATCATTTGATGCGCCTGTTCGAGCCCGCGCCGGGACTGGTGGCCGTCACCGGCTACAACGGCCGTGGCGTGACCACCGGCACCGTGGTCGGCAAGGCCTTCGCCGATTACCTGTGTAACGGAAATCCTCAGGCATTGCCGATTCCCTTCGCACCGATGCAGCCGCTGGCAGGGGTGGGCTTGCGCAGTTGCCTGTACGAGGCCGGGTTCTCGCTGTATCACGCGGGCCAGTGCCTGCGCATCGTGATCTGAGTGTTGAAAATTGTTGCGTAACGCGGCGCTTTTGCGCGTAGCGACTAGCCTGTAATGGTGCGGGTTGTAGCAGTCCCGCACCAGCAGTGTGCAGTTCGGTGACGCGGGCTGTTACAGGCTGGTTGCACGTCGTTTGGCGCCGCGGTTGCAATGATGGCGCGTGCGGGTTGCGCCTGAAAAAATAAATGGTTTCACCTTCCGCGGTTTAGACGGTTGCACGCCCAATGAAAATGGGAACGAAACAGTCGAAATAACAAGAAAGCAGCGACTTTTTGAAGAATAAAAAACCGATGGCACGGCCCTTGCTCTGAGCATTCAAGTGAAGTCGCAGTGCCAACTAAAAAAAAACCTTGGAGCACCACCTCATGTCCCAGACGTTTTACAAGAAAGGCTTTCTGGCCCTCGCAGTGGCTACTGCGCTGGGTGTTTCTGCGTTTGCACAAGCTGATGTGAAAATCGGTGTGGCGGGTCCGATGACGGGCGCCAACGCGGCATTTGGCGAACAGTACATGAAAGGGGCACAAGCGGCGGCCGACGCGGTCAACGCGGCGGGCGGCGTCAACGGGGAGAAGATCGTCCTGGTCAAGGGCGATGACGCCTGCGAACCGAAACAGGCTGTGACGGTCGCCAAGGACCTCACCAACCAGAAAGTCGCCGGTGTGGTCGGCCACTTCTGCTCGTCCTCGACCATTCCTGCGTCCGAGATCTACGACGAAGCCGGCATCATCGCGATCACCCCGGGTTCCACCAACCCGCAAGTGACCGAGCGCGGCCTGAGCGCCATGTTCCGTATGTGCGGCCGTGACGACCAGCAGGGCATCGTCGCCGGCGATTACATCGTCGACGTGCTCAAGGGCAAGAAAGTGGCCGTGCTGCACGACAAGGACACCTACGGTCAGGGCCTGGCGGATGCGACCAAGGCTCAACTGGAAAAACGCGGCGTGAAGCCGGTGCTGTACGAAGGCCTGACCCGTGGCGAGAAAGACTTCAGCGCCGTGGTCACCAAGATCCGCGCGGCCGGTGCCGACGTGGTCTACTTCGGCGGCCTGCACCCGGAAGCCGGACCACTGGTCAAGCAACTGCGTACCGAAGGCCTGAAAGACGTGAAGTTCATGTCTGACGACGGCATCGTGACCGACGAACTGGTGACCACCGCTGGCGGCCCGCAATACGTCGACGGCGTGCTGATGACCTTTGGCGCCGACCCGCGTCTGCTGCCGGAAAGCAAGACTGTCGTGGATGCCTTCCGCAAGGCCGGCACCGAGCCTGAAGGCTACACCCTGTATGCGTACGCTTCGGTTCAGGCACTGGCTGCCGGTTTCAATGGCGCCAAGTCCAACAAGGGCGAAGACGCTGCCAAATGGCTGAAAGCCAACCCAGTGAAAACCGTGATGGGCGAGAAGACCTGGGACGCCAAGGGCGACCTGAAAGTCTCCGACTACGTGGTTTACCAGTGGGACAAGGACGGCAAATATCACCAGCTGGAAAAACAGAAATAACGGCACCTGATCAACCGGACGCCACATTCCCTGTGGGAGCGGGCTTGCCCGCGATGACGGTCTGACAGTCGACAACTTTGTTGAATGTTCTACCGCTATCGCTGGCAAGCCGGCTCCCACGAGGGGGCTGCGGTGGCCTGTCTGACATTGCTCCGACGTAAATCTGTATTTTTCCTAGAAGAACCGCGCGCCCCAGGGTGTGCAGGTTCTCACTGCGTGAGATTGCGTTATGGATGGTATTTTCCTGCAGCAACTGGTCAACGGCCTGACCCTCGGGTCGGTCTATGGCCTGATCGCCATCGGCTACACAATGGTCTACGGCATCATCGGCATGATCAACTTCGCCCACGGCGAGGTTTACATGATTTCCGCTTACCTGGCGGCAATCAGTCTGGCTCTGCTGGCTTACTTCGGTATCGAATCCTTCCCGCTGCTGATGCTCGGCACACTGGTCTTCACCATCGTCGTCACGGGGGTGTATGGCTGGGTCATCGAACGCATTGCCTACAAACCACTGCGCAACTCCACCCGACTGGCACCGCTGATCAGCGCCATCGGTATCTCCCTGATCCTGCAAAACTATGCCCAGATCAGTCAGGGCGCCCGTCAACAGGGTGTTCCGACGCTGCTCACCGGTGCCTGGCGCATCGACGTCGGCTCGGGCTTCGTCCAGCTGACCTACACCAAGATCTTCATTCTCGTCGCGGCGTTCGTCGGGATGGGCCTGCTGACCTACGTGATCAAGTACACCAAGCTCGGCCGCATGTGCCGCGCCACCCAGCAAGACCGCAAGATGGCCTCGATCCTGGGGATCAACACCGACCGGGTGATTTCCTATGTGTTCATCATCGGTGCTGCGATGGCGGCCCTGGCCGGCGTGCTGATCACCATGAACTACGGCACGTTCGACTTCTACGCAGGCTTCGTCATCGGCATCAAGGCGTTCACTGCCGCGGTGCTCGGCGGGATCGGCTCGCTGCCTGGCGCCATGCTCGGCGGGATCATCCTCGGGATCTCCGAGTCGCTGTTCTCGGGCCTGGTCAACTCCGACTACAAAGACGTGTTCAGCTTCTCGCTGCTCGTACTTGTTCTGGTCTTCCGGCCTCAGGGCCTGCTGGGCCGTCCTCTTGTGTCGAAGGTGTAAGCGATGTCTTCAACCACTACAAAATCCATCGATATCAAAAAAAGCCTGGTTGAGGCGATTCTCGCCGGTCTGATTGCCCTGATCGTGTTCGGGCCGATTGTCGGCGTCGTCCTCGACGGCTACAGCTTCAACCTCGAACCGACCCGCGTGGCGTGGATCATTGCCATCGTCATGGCCGGCCGCTTTGCCCTCAGCCTGTTCCTGCAAACCCCCAAGGGCCTGCGCATCCTCGAAGGATTCGAAAGCACCGGTTCCGGCGTGCATGTGCTGCCTGCCGATCACAAATCCCGCCTGCGCTGGATCATCCCGCTGCTGATCGTGCTGGCCGTGGCCGTGCCGTTCGTTTCCAACTCCTACCTGCTGGGCGTGGTCATCCTCGGGTTGATTTACGTGCTGCTGGGTCTGGGGCTGAACATTGTGGTCGGTCTCGCCGGTCTGCTCGACCTCGGTTACGTGGCGTTCTACGCCATCGGTGCCTACGGTCTGGCGCTCGGGTATCAGTACCTCGGGCTGGGCTTCTGGACCGTGCTGCCGCTGGCGGCGATCACCGCAGGCCTTGCCGGTTGCATCCTCGGTTTCCCGGTGCTGCGCCTGCACGGCGACTACCTGGCGATCGTGACCCTGGGCTTCGGTGAAATCATTCGTCTGGTGCTCAACAACTGGCTGTCCCTGACCGGCGGCCCGAACGGCATGCCGGCGCCACTGCCGACCTTCTTCGGTCTGGAATTCGGCAAGCGGGCGAAGGATGGAGGGGTGCCGTTCCACGAGTTCTTCGGCATCGCCTACAACCCGGACGTGAAGTACTACTTCATCTACACCGTGCTGTTTCTGGTGGTGCTGGCTGTGCTGTATATCAAGCATCGTCTGGTGAAAATGCCGGTCGGCCGCGCCTGGGAAGCCCTGCGTGAAGACGAGATCGCCTGCCGCTCGATGGGCCTCAACCATGTGCTGGTCAAACTCTCGGCGTTCACCATCGGTGCGTCCACGGCGGGTCTGGCGGGTGTGTTCTTCGCCACCTATCAGGGTTTCGTCAACCCGACTTCGTTCACCTTCTTCGAATCGGCGCTGATCCTCGCCATCGTGGTACTTGGCGGCATGGGCTCGACCATCGGTGTGGTGATCGCAGCGTTCGTGCTGACGGTTGCTCCGGAACTGCTGCGCGGCTTCGCCGAATACCGCGTGCTGCTGTTCGGGATCCTGATGGTGTTGATGATGATCTGGCGACCTCGCGGACTGATCCGCATCAGCCGTACCGGGGTCACTCCACGCAAAGGTGCCATTCACTATGAGAGGACTGCGCCATGAGTGAAGTCGTACTCTCTGTTGAAAAACTGATGATGCACTTCGGTGGCATCAAGGCCTTGAGCGATGTCAGTCTGAAGGTCAAACGCAACTCGATCTTCGCCCTGATCGGCCCCAACGGCGCCGGCAAGACCACGGTGTTCAACTGCCTGACCGGGTTCTACAAGGCCTCCGGCGGCAAGATCGAACTCAACGTGCGCGGCCGGCAGACCAACGTCATTCAGCTGCTGGGCGAGTCGTTCAAACCGACCGACTTCGTCTCGCCGAAAAACTTTGCCAGTCGCCTGTATTACAAGATGTTCGGCGGCACCCACCTGGTGAACCGCGCAGGCCTGGCCCGGACGTTCCAGAACATTCGCCTGTTCAAGGAAATGTCGGTGCTGGAAAACCTGCTGGTGGCCCAGCACATGTGGGTCAACCGCAACATGCTGGCCGGCATCCTCAACACCAAGGGTTACCGCAAGGCCGAAAGCGACGCGCTGGACTGCGCGTTCTACTGGCTGGAAGTGGTGGATCTGGTGGACTGCGCCAACCGTCTGGCCGGTGAACTGTCCTACGGCCAGCAGCGCCGTCTGGAAATCGCCCGGGCCATGTGCACGCGGCCGCAGATCATCTGCCTCGACGAACCGGCCGCCGGCCTCAACCCTCAGGAAACCGAAGCGCTGAGCGCGATGATCCGGCTGCTGCGCGACGAGCACGATCTGACCGTGGTGCTGATCGAACACGACATGGGCATGGTAATGAGCATTTCCGATCACATCGTGGTGCTGGACCACGGCATCGTCATCGCCGAGGGCGGACCGGATGCCATCCGTAACGATCCGAAAGTCATCGCTGCCTACCTGGGCGCCGACGAAGAGGAAGTCGTATGACGCAACCCATCCTCGAACTCAAGGATCTGGACGTGTTCTACGGCCCGATCCAGGCCCTCAAAGGCGTTTCGCTGCAGATCAACGAAGGAGAAACCGTCAGCCTGATCGGCTCCAACGGTGCCGGCAAATCCACCCTGCTGATGTCGATCTTCGGCCAGCCACGGGCGGCGGGCGGGCAGATCCTTTATCAAGGCGTGGACATTACCCACAAGTCATCGCACTACATCGCGTCCAACGGCATCGCGCAATCGCCGGAAGGACGGCGAGTTTTCCCCGACATGACCGTCGAGGAAAACCTGCTGATGGGCACCATTCCGATCGGCGACAAGTACGCCAAGGAAGACATGCAGCGCATGTTCGAGCTGTTCCCGCGGCTCGAAGAGCGCCGTAATCAGCGAGCCATGACCATGTCCGGCGGCGAGCAGCAGATGCTCGCGATCGCCCGGGCGTTGATGAGCCGGCCCAAGCTGTTGCTGCTGGACGAGCCGAGCCTGGGCCTGGCGCCGATCGTGGTGAAACAGATCTTCGCCACCCTGCGGGAACTGGCGAAAACCGGCATGACCATTTTCCTCGTCGAGCAAAACGCCAACCATGCGTTGAAACTGTCCGACCGGGCTTATGTGATGGTCAACGGCGAGATCCGCCTGACGGGCACCGGCAAGGAGCTGTTGGTGAACGAGGAGGTGCGTAACGCTTACCTCGGTGGTCACTGATCGTTTGAAGTTGTCCACAAGCCCCGATGCGTGAGTGTCGGGGCTTTTTTGCTTCTGCTCGGTCACTGAAAACCAGGACTTTCGGGAAATTGTGGAAAACAAAATCCTCAACCTGCCAAAGCGCGACATATAGACGCTGCAAATGGCTGTTTTTCCACAGTTTTGACTTGTCCCCGTTTGCTGTGGAGCTGGCTGTGAATAACGTGGGTGTAGCTGGCTGAAAGCCTTTTAAACTGTGGCTTGCAGTGACATGGTTGTTTTTTGACCAGTGTGTTTTCGCTGAGGGGAAGGCCTGTTTGTCAACCTTTTTATGGGGGCGCAAAACAGCGCTGATGGCTGTGGTCAATCCTGTGGATAAGTCTGTGATTAAACTCTGGAAAGACTCGGCTAAGGGCCGTAATTGCTGGCCTCGCGCAATCATGGCGATGACCGGCCGGTCGTGCAAAATGCCCTGCCCGGCACAACTGGTTGTTCAGGGTCAAGCAAAAAACTTTGCAAATTGCCCGCAAAGCCTTGTGTGGCGCGGCTTTGCGCTTTTCCACTTGCCCCCGGAAACTGTGGAAGGGCTTGTGGATAACGTGCGTGCATATGGCTACAGGCCTCGGCGCGTATGGCGTAGCGGAGATTGATCAATTAATGAACAGGGTCCGGTGGTTGCCGGTTAAAGCGGGGCCGGGCATGCTGCCCGCTGATTTTCTATTCCAAGGGCTGCCACGGCGGCCGAAGCAAGGAGAACACGATGTCCAACACCCTGTTTATCACCGGCGCGACCTCCGGTTTTGGTGAAGCCTGTGCCCGTCGTTTTGCCGAGGCCGGTTGGAAACTGGTGCTGACCGGTCGTCGTGGCGACCGCCTCAACGCGCTGTGCACCGAGCTGTCGAAGCAGACCGAAGTGCATGGTCTGGTGCTGGACGTGCGTGATCGCAAGGCGATGGAAGAGGCGATTGCCAACCTGCCGCCATCGTTCGCCAAACTGCGCGGCCTGATCAACAACGCCGGGCTGGCGCTGGGCGTGGACCCTGCACCGAAGTGCGACCTCGACGATTGGGACACCATGGTCGACACCAACGTCAAAGGCCTGATGTACAGCACTCGCCTGCTGCTGCCGCGCCTGATCGCCCACGGTCGTGGCGCCGGTATCATCAACCTCGGCTCCATCGCCGGTAACTACCCATACCCGGGCAGCCACGTTTACGGCGCGACCAAGGCGTTCGTCAAACAGTTCTCGCTGAACCTGCGTTGCGACCTGCAGGGCACCGGCGTGCGCGTCAGCAACATCGAGCCGGGCCTGTGCGAGAGCGAGTTCTCGCTGGTGCGTTTCGCCGGCGATCAGGCGCGTTACGACGCCACCTACGCCGGCGCCGAGCCGATCCAGCCGCAGGACATCGCCGAGACCATTTTCTGGGTGCTGAATGCCCCGGCGCACATCAACATCAACAGCCTGGAGCTGATGCCGGTGAGCCAGACCTGGGCGGGTTTTGCCATCGAGCGTAACAAGGCTTGATACGGTTTTGCCCTCTTCGCCAGCCTGTTGGCGAAGAGGGCAAATCGGCCAAAATCTGGCAGTAAGGTAGACTCATCCCTCAATAACCCCACCGCACCCTGCGGTTTTCAAGGTTTTTCGAGGAGTTCAAGTGAGTAACCGAGGTGAGCAGTCGCTGCTCAAACAATCCACCCTTCTGATGTTGGCCGTGTCGATCGCCGGGATCGCCACCGGTTTTGTTTCGGGTTCCCAGTCCATCCTGTTCGATGGCTTTTTTTCGCTGATCGCCACCTTCATCAAAGTCCTGATGCTGATCACCGCGAAACTGATCGCCAAGCAAAGCAACCAGCGTTTCCAGTTCGGTTTCTGGCATCTGGAGCCGATGGTGCTGTTGATCGAGGGCAGTTTTCTGTTGCTGATCGCGATCTACGCGTTTCTCAACGGCGTGTTCGGCATCATCAACGGCGGACGTGAGATTGAGTTGGGTCTGGTGATCATCTACGCGGCGGTGTTTACCGTTGTCGAGTTCGCCTACTTCTTCTACGTGCGCCACCGTAATCGCACGCTCAAGTCGAGCCTCATCCAGTTCGACAACATCAGCTGGCTTGTAGACGCGATGCTGTCGGTGGGCCTGTTGATCAGTTTTCTCGCGGCGCTGCTGCTCAAGTCCCAGGGCTATGGCGAATGGGCGAAGTTCGTCGACCCGCTGATTCTCATCGTGCTGGCCCTGACCATGCTGCCACCGGCGTTCAAGATCCTCGGCCCGGCGCTGCGGGACGTGCTCGGCATTGCGCCGGACACGCTGGACGATCAGGTGCGCCAGGTGATGGATGCGGCGAAGGTCGAGCATGGTTTCGACGACTACGTGTCCTACGTGCAGAAGCACGGGCGGGCGCGGTTCATCGAAATTCATGTGGTGTTGCCGGCGGATTACCGGCTGCAGAGCGTCGGCCAGCTGGATGGGCTGCGTGAGGAGATTTCCGCGAAATTGGGCAAACCGGACGCGGCGCGCTGGCTGACCATCAGCTTCACTGGCGACAGGAAGTGGATAGCCTGACTTGTGCGAGTGCGCGGGCTCGCCACGACCTCAGCTCAGATAGTCGGCGAGGCCGCGATAGCAGGTCGCCAAGTGATACGGCGTGGTCGACGGCATGTCCTTGCGGCTGACCTCGCCCTGATCGTCACGGCACTCGTGCCAGCCGCCGGCATGCAGGAAGCGCTGCTGCAACGCCTGCAACTGGCGCAGCACCGCGCTTTCACTGCCCGGACGCAAGGTCAGGGCGCGCAGGTATTCGGCCTGGGCCCAGATGCGCTGGGTCGAATCCTTCGGGCGTCCGTCCATATTCAGATCGAGCATGGCCCGCACTGCACCGGACGGTTGCACCACGCCGTACTGCTCGGTGAACGCGAAGGCCCGGTCCAGGGCGGCATGCAGTTTCGAACCGCGGAGCAGAGGCGAGGATTCCAGCAGGAAATACCACTCGAACTGGTGGCCCGGCTCATACCAGTTATCCACAGCACCCAGCGGTTTTTCCATCAGCACACCGGCCTGAGGATCTACGAAACGCTTGTGCATGGCTGTGCATAACTCGCTCAGCGCTTGCTTGACCTGTGTATCTTCGCGCACCGCCAGAGTGGCCAGGAACGCTTCGGCCAGGTGCATCAATGGGTTTTGCAGCGGGCCGGTTTCCAGCGTGATCCAGTCGCGGTCGAGGCAGGCTTCGTAGAGGCCGTCACCGGTGGCGAAGCGCCGGCCGATGACTTCCAGCGCAGCGTTCAGGGTCGATTCGACCAAGGGCTCACGGGACTTTTCCCAGTAATGCGCGCAGGCGAACAGGATGAAGGCGTGGGTGTAGAGGTCCTTGCGCTGATCCAGCGGTTTGCCCTGTGGATCGATGCTGTAGAACCAGCCGCCGTGCTCGGCATCGTGGAAGTGCCGTTGCAGTGAACGAAACAGCGCAGCCGCGCGGACTTCGGCGTTATCCACAACCCCGATCAGGCTGGAAAACAGGTACAGCTGCCGTGCGCAGGCCATCGCCCGGTAGCGCTGCGGTGGCAGCGGCTGATGTGCAGCGTCCAGCGCCTCATAAGGCAACACCATGTCGGCGTTCCAGCCCGGTCCTTGCCAGAGGGGCACGATCACGTTCAGAAAGTGCTGTTGCACTTCGCCGAACAGGGCGGTCAGTTCAGGCAGGGAGGTGGAGCGGGAAGCGTGGGGCATGGGCGGACGTCGTCACGGCAGGGGCGATTGCGCGACATGTTAACAGAGCGACAACCATTAGCGGCTTGGTGTCTGATCGGCCGTCATCGCTGGCAAGCCAGCTCCCACAGGATCGGGCACGCCGCAACCCTGTGGGAGCTGCGGTGCGACGATTCGACTTGCCAGCGATGGGGCCGGATCAGCCAATAGAAATCAGCCGGCCAACAACCACGCGCCCGTCACCGCCGAAGCGGCGCCGGCCAGTCGCACCAGCGGCGCGGCCGCCTGAGGCAGAAAACGCACGACGGCATAACCTGCCGCATGCAATGCAGCCGTTGCGACCACGAAACCGGTTGCATACGCCCATGGGCTCGACATGTCCGGCAACTCCAGACCATGGGCCACGCCATGGAACAGCGCAAACAGTGCCGTCGCCGCGACCGCCATCACCAGTGGCGGGCGCACCGCCAGCGCCACCGCCAGACCCAGCGCCAGCACCGAGGCGGCAATCCCGCTTTCCAGCGCCGGCAGCTCCAGCCCTTCAAAACCGAGCAGGCCGCCGATCAGCATGGTGCCGACAAAGGTGCACGGCAGCGCCCAGCGCGCGGCGCCTTGCTGCTGCGCGGCCCACAGACCGACGGCCACCATCGCCAGCAAATGGTCGAGGCCACCGATCGGGTGGCTGATGCCGGCCACCAGGCCAGAGTCGCCGTGGCCGGGGTGAGCGAAGGCCAGGGCCGGGGTCAGCAGCAGCGCGACGGCGCCGAGAATGCGTTTGAGTGTCATGGATTAGCTTCCTTGTTGATCAGTGAATCAGGCTGCAGTCAGCAGACCCTGGCGTTCGATGAAGGCGATGATGTCTTCCAGGCCCTGCCCGGTTTTCTGGTTGCTGAACACGAACGGCTTGCCGTTGCGCATGCGTTGGGTGTCGCTGTTCATCATTTCCAGCGAGGCGCCGACCAGCGGTGCGAGGTCGATCTTGTTGATCACCAGCAGGTCGGATTTGCAAATGCCGGGCCCGCCCTTGCGCGGCAGCTTGTCGCCGGCCGACACGTCGATCACGTAGATGGTCAGGTCGGACAGTTCCGGGCTGAAGGTCGCGGACAGGTTGTCGCCGCCGGACTCCACCAGAATCAGGTCCAGCCCCGGAAAACGCCGGTTCAGCTGATCCACCGCTTCGAGGTTGATCGAGGCGTCCTCCCGAATCGCCGTGTGCGGGCAGCCACCGGTTTCCACGCCGATGATGCGTTCCGGTGCCAGGGCTTCGTTGCGCACCAGGAAATCGGCGTCCTCGCGGGTGTAGATGTCGTTGGTCACCACGGCCAGGTTGTAGCGCTCGCGCAGGGCCAGGCACAGGGCCAGGGTCAACGCGGTCTTGCCGGAACCGACCGGGCCGCCAATGCCGACGCGCAGGGGTTGTGTGTTCATGTGATTCTCCAGATAAAAGGCCCTAGGAACGGAACAGGCGGCTGTACTGGCGCTCATGGGCCATGCACGCCAGGGACAGACCGAACGCGGCGCTGCCGAGGTGTTCGGGATTGATTCGGGTGGCGTCCTGCTGGGCCTGTTGCAGCAGCGGCAGCAGTTCGCTGGTCAGGCGTTGGGCGGCTTGCTGGCCCAGCGGCAGGGTTTTCATCAGCACCGCGAGCTGGTTTTCCAGCCAGCTCCACAGCCACGCGGCGAGGGCGTCCTGCGGGCTGATCTGCCAGGCGCGCGCGGCCAGTGCCCAGCACAGGGCCAGGTGCGGCTCGGCGCAGTGTTCGAGAAAGTCCCGCGCGGCCTGATCGAGTTCGGGCAAGCCGTTGAGCAGTTGCTGCAACGAATAGCCCATCTGCCGGCTCTCCAGATGCAGCTCGCGGGTTTCGCGGCTGGCGCGGTGGCTTTCGCAGAGCTTGCGCAATTCATCCCAGTGTTCGTCCGCGGCGGCCTGGCAATGGGCGAGCAGCAGCGGCGCTTCAAACCGCGCAAGATTGAGCAGCAATTGATCGCTGATCCAGCGGCGGGCGCTGTCCGGGCTGTCGACGCGACCGTTATCCACAGCCATTTCCAGACCTTGCGAGTAGCTGTAGCCGCCAATCGGCAGTTGCGGACTGGCCAGGCGCAGCAGCGCCCAGGCCGGGTTCACAAACGGACGCCGAACTGATGGAGTTTCGGCGCGTAGTTGAAGTCTTCGTCACCGTGCCGCGAATGATGATGGCCGCCACCGTAGGCGCCGTGTTCCGGCTGGAACGGGGCTTCGATCGATTCGACCTGCGCGCCGAGCTGTTCGAGCATCGCCTTGAGCACGTAATCGTCGAGCAGCCGCAGCCAGCCGTCACCGACTTGCAGCGCCACATGGCGATTGCCCAGGTGATAGGCCGCGCGGGTCAGTTCAAAGGCGTTGGCGCAGGTGACGTGCAGCAGTTGTTCTGGACGGGCGCAGACCCGGACGATCCGGCCATCTTCGGCTTGCAGGCATTCGCCGTCATACAGCGGCGGCTGGCCGCGCTCCAGAAACAGTCCGACGTCCTCGCCTTCGGCACTGAAACAGCGCAGGCGGCTTTTGCTCCTGGCTTCGAAGGTCAGGTGCAACTCGGCGGCCCAGACGGGTTGAGGGTCGATTCTGCGATGAATCACCAGCATCGGAAAGCTTCCAGCAATGGACAATGCTCAGGCTAGAGCAAGGGGCTTGCCAATCGGACGAAGCGTAGGAAAACCCTGTCGGAGATTAGTGGATGTTTCAAGATGTTGCAGGATTGTGTGGTGTTTTGGTGCATGAAGTTTTTTACATGCACCAATTTGCGGCGCAAAAAAATCGCAGCTCCAGGCTGCGACTTTTTTTTGCTTTCTCACTCGGTACTGCCGAGCCCTTGCCAGTGCTTCAACCCGATAAAGATGAAGCGCAGTTGCTGGGTGATTTTCGCCTGGGGCGTCAGATGCTCGGGCAGGGCTTCGGCGGGCGGGTCGATGATGTCCGGCAGGGTGGCGAACACCGATTTGACGATCAGGTCGGCCATCACGCTCAGACCCTCGCGATTGAGGTGCTGGAGCTTGGGCATCAAGGCCAGATCCGCCGCCAGATCGGAGCTGATGTCCTCCCGCAAACGGCCAATTGCCTGACGCACCGGCAGCGATCCGCCGTACTGCTCGCGGGCCAGAAACAGGAATTGCGAACGGTTGGCGCTGACCACGTCGAGAAAAATCCGCACCGACGCATCAATGATGCCGCCCATGACGAATTCGTTGTGGCGCACCAGGCGGATGGTTTCGCGGAAGGTCTGGCCGACTTCGCTGACCAGTACCAGGCCGAGTTCGTCCATGTCGGCGAAATGCCGGTAGAAACCGGTGGGCACGATGCCGGCGGTTTTCGTCACTTCACGCAGACTCAGGCTGCCGAATCCTCGGCCGCTTTCCATCAAGTGGCGGGCAGCGTCCATCAGGGCGTTGCGGGTCTGTTGTTTCTGTTCGGCGCGGGGCAGCATCGCAAGAATGTGTTCTTAGGCAAGACAAGCGCCGCACTCTAGCAAATCGGCTTTGTCGGCGTCGAACGGCAGCGGGGGATACAGGGGGATCGCAACTTCTTTGTAGAGGCTTACGAAAAGTCAAAAGCCCAATCCGGGGATTGGGCTTTTTTTCCAGGCCGCCATGGGCTTAGCTCAAAGCGCTGTTGCGTTCGATCACGCGGTCACCACCACCTTCGGCCAGCGTTTGACCTTGTGGGGTTTTGTCGTAACCGTCAGCAGCGAGGGTCTGGCCTTGTGGGGTACGGTCGCCGCCGTCAGATGCCAGGGTTTGGCCTTGTGGAGTGCGATCCGAACCGTCTTGAACCAGACCTTTCTCTTCCAGACGATCACGGCCGCCTTCAGCTACGGTTTGACCTTGTGGGGTTTTGTCATAGCCATCTTGAACCAGACCTTTTTCTTCCAGGCGGTTACGACCGTTTTCAGCCAGGGTCTGGCCTTGTGGAGTACGGTCCGAGCCATCAGCGGCAACGGTCTGGCTGAACACCGAGTGGCTGGTTTTGACTTGCGGAGTCGCTTGATCGGCAGCTGGCAGGGCGAAAGCGGTGCTGGCCAGCATCGAGAGGGTAAGACTGAACAGAAGTTGGCGTTTCATGATGGGTTGCTCCTTGGGAGGGCGATAAAGTGGGTACGAGGGCAATGCTACTCTCGATAAGTCGATATAAAAGTTCATAAACACAATGGTAATAATCAACAGAATTGATTGTTCGCTCGGGAGGCTCTAGCTCGGGCGTTTCAGGCGGGCGGTTTTGCACTGGAGTGGGTATTTTCCACCCACATGCGCTCCGCAAATGTGCGGGGCCGGTAACGCCGACTCGACCGATCGGTCAGAATGGCCACCGTTTTTCCCCTCGATGGGGCTTTGGATTAAACCTGCGGGCTGTTTGTCAGTCACAGATTTCATGAGGGCCATCATGGCCCGTCGTTTCAGCTGCGTCGTGCCAATGGATGCAGTCGTCTTCAGGAGCTTTGTGCAATGACGCGCACGCGTAAAATCTTCGCCTGGACCTTCGCCACCCTCGTGCTGCTTCTGGCGGTGTTGGTCCTGATCATCGTGTTTTTCGACTGGAACCGGATCAAGCCGCCGCTCAACGCCAAAGTCTCGGAAGAATTGCACCGACCGTTCGCCATCAACGGCAACCTGTCGGTGGTCTGGCGGCGCGAACTCGACGAGGGCGGCTGGCGCGCCTGGGTGCCGTGGCCGCACGTGGTGGCCGAAGACCTGACCCTGGGCAACCCCGACTGGTCGAAGCAACCGCAGATGGTCACCCTCAAACGGGTCGAGCTGCGCATCTCGCCGCTGGCCTTGCTGGCGCAGCGGGTGACGATTCCACGGATCGACCTGACCGAACCCAACGCGCAATTGCAGCGCCTGGCCGACGGCCGCGCCAACTGGACCTTCAAGTTCGATCCCAAGGACCCGAACGCCGAGCCCTCGAACTGGGTGGTCGACATCGGTGCCATCGGTTTCGACAAGGGCCACGTCACCCTGGATGACCAGACCCTCAAGACCAACCTCGACCTTTTGATCGATCCGCTGGGCAAGCCGATTCCGTTCAGCGACATCGTCGGCGACAAAGCCGCGAAAACCGCACAGGACAAGGGCGGCGCACCGCAGGATTACGCCTTCGGCCTGAAAGTCACCGGCCAGTACCACGGCCAGAAACTCGCCGGCCAGGGCAAGATCGGTGGTCTTCTGGCCCTGCAGGACGCGAGCAAACCGTTCCCGTTGCAGGCCCAGGCGAAGATCGGTGATACCAGTATCGAACTTGCCGGCACACTGACCGATCCGCTGAACCTCGGCGCCCTCGATCTGCGCCTGAAACTGGCCGGCGCAAGCCTCGGCAACCTGTATCCGCTGACCGGTGTGACCCTGCCGGACACCCCGCCGTACGCCACCGACGGCCATTTGATCGCCAAGCTGCATGAGCCGGGCGGTGCACAATTTCGCTATGAACAGTTCAACGGCAAGATCGGCAGCAGCGACATCCATGGCGATCTGGCCTATGTCGCCAGCCAGCCTCGGCCCAAACTGAGTGGCGCGTTGCTGTCCAATCAACTGTTGTTTGCCGATCTCGCGCCGTTGATCGGTGCCGACTCCAACGCCAAGCAGAAGGCCCGTGGCGGCGAAAGCAAACAGCCGGCAGACAAAGTGCTGCCGGTGGAAGAGTTCAAGACCGAGCGCTGGCGCGACATGGACGCCGACGTCGAATTCACCGGCAAGCGCATCGTCCATAGTGAAGAACTGCCGTTCACCGACCTCTATACCCACCTGAAACTCAATGACGGCGAACTGAGTCTGGAGCCGCTGCGCTTTGGCGTGGCCGGTGGCAATCTCGATGCGCAGATTCGCCTCAACGGACGTACCGAGCCGCTGGAAGGTCGAGCGAAACTGACCGCACGCAAGTTCAAGCTCAAACAGCTGTTCCCGACCTTCGAACCGATGAAGACCAGTTTCGGCGAGCTCAACGGCGATGCCGATATCGCCGGTCGCGGCAACTCGGTGGCCAAGCTGCTGGGCGGCGCCAACGGCAACCTGAAGATGCTGATCAACGACGGCGCGATCAGTCGTGAGTTGATGGAGCTGGCCGGGCTCAACGTCGGCAACTACTTGGTCGGCAAGATCTTTGGCGACAAGGAAGTGAAGATCAATTGCGCGGCGGCGGACTTCGATATCAAGACCGGTCTGGCGACGACAAGACTGTTTGTGTTCGATACCGAGAACGCAATCATCTACATCGACGGCACGGCGAACATGGCCACCGAGCAACTGGATCTGACGGTGACGCCGGAATCCAAGGGCTGGCGCCTGATTTCCCTGCGCTCACCGTTGTATGTACGCGGCAAGTTCATCAAGCCGGATGCGGGGGTGAAAGCGGTGCCGTTGATGTTGCGCGGGGCGGGGATGGTGGCGCTGGGCGTGATCGCTGCGCCGGCGGCCGGGCTGCTGGCGCTGGTGGCGCCGAGCGGTGGCGAGCCGAATCAGTGCGCGCCGTTGCTGGAGCAGATGAAGGCGGGCAAGGCACCGGTGACCGTCAAACCCACCAAATGATTTTGTAGCGTTTACAAGAAAGCAATCGCGGGCAAGCCCGCTCCCACAGGTCCAGTGAAATCCTGTGGGAGCGGGCTTGCCCGCGATTGGATCTGGAGGACTCAGAGGTCTTTCAGAATATCCGCCATGTCATCCGCATGCTCTTCTTCCTGAGCCAGGATGTCTTCGAAGATCCGGCGGGTGGTCGGGTCCTTTTCACCGATGTACTGGATGATTTCGCGGTAGCTGTCGATGGCGATCCGCTCGGCCACCAGGTCTTCGTAAACCATTTCCTTCAAGGTGTTGCCGGCCACGTATTGCGCGTGGGACATCTTCGACAGCAGGTCAGGGTTGAATTCAGGCTCGCCACCCAGTTGCACGATGCGCTCGGCGAGACGGTCGGCGTGTTCGGCTTCCTGAGTGGCGTGCTCGAGGAACTCGTCGGCGGCGACGTTGGCTTTCAGGCCGTTGGCCATGAAGTAGTGGCGCTTGTAGCGCAAGACGCAGACCAGTTCGGTGGCCAGCGATTCGTTGAGCAGGCGCAGCACTTCTTCACGGTTGGCGCTGTAGCTTTCGGTCACCGCGCCGTTTTCCACGTGTTGGCGGGCGCGCTCGCGCAGGGTTTGAACATCAGACAATTGCAGGTCACTCATTTCAGTCTCCTGGAGGCTAATCCGATTGGCGTCACGTTCTGCTGACGTGATCGTTACCTGCTTGTGAGTGATGAGAGCTGCAAAAAGTTTTGTCGGATTCAGCGCGGCACATGTCCGCAAAGCTGCGCTTCCTCGCGCAGCCAGGCAAAAAACGCTTTTACCGGCGGATGGCGTTCGCGACCCGGTACGCAAAGTGCGCTGTAACCGGCGCCATCGACCTGGACCTCGCCCTTGTATGGCACCAGCAGACCACTGGCGACGCTCTGTGAGACGAGGATATTGCTCGCAAGCACCAGCCCCTGTCCGGCGATGGCCGCTTGCAGGGCGTAATGCTCTTCGTCGTATTCGCGGACGGCCGGGTGCTGATTCAGCCAGTTCTCGCCTGACTGCGCGCACCACGCCTCCCAACCGTGGGCATACAGCTTCGAATTGTGCCAATGCACGCTGATCAGCGCCGGAGTGCGGCGGGCGGCCAGCGTCACCTGTTCCGGCGAGCCGTACACGCCGAACGATTCATCGAACAGGCACAGCCCAAAGAGGTTCGGGTAATCGTCGAGGCTGTAGCGCAGCACCAGATCGACGCTGGCGTCCTGATGCAAGTCGATCACTTCGCAATGGGTGTCCAGCCGCACATTGATGTTCGGATGCCTGGCGTAAAACCGTCCCAGTCGCGGCACCAGCCACAGCGCGGCGAACGCGGCGGTGGTCGACAGTGTCAGGCTGCTGCCGCTGCGTTGCGGGCGCAGGGTATCGACGCTTTGCGCCACTTCCAGAAACGCGCCGTGCAGGCTGCGGAACAGCCGCTCGCCACCCTCGGTCAGGCGCACCTGACGCGGCAGGCGTTCGAACAGCGCCACGCCGAGCCAATCCTCAAGCGAGCGGATCTGATGGGAAATCGCCGTTGGCGTCACCGCCAGCTCTTCGGCGGCTGCCTTGAAACTCAACAGGCGTGAGGCGGATTCGAACGCGCGCAGGGCGGTCAGGGGCAAGGCAGCGAACATGAAAGCTCCACGGATGAAATCAATTCATCCCGACTGATTTTTGCTCATTTGAGGCGACGACTGAATGGCAGCAATCTGGCGCCACACAGTCGCTCAAGTCTAGTCCCAAGGAGATTCAGATGAGCAAGATTCTTGCGATCCATGCCAGCCCTCGCGGTGAACGTTCCCATTCGCGGCGTCTGGCGGAAAGTTTTCTCAGTGCCTGGCAAGTCCGTCATCCACAGGCTCAGGTTACTCGCCGTGAAGTCGGGCGGGCGCTGATTCCGGCAGTGAATGAGGCGTTTGTCGCAGCGGCGTTTTACCCGGAGCCCGAGGCTCGGCCGCTGACGATGCAGGCCGATCTGGCGCTCAGCGATCAACTGGTGGGCGAGTTGTTCGATCACGACCTGCTGCTGATTTCCACGCCGATGTACAACTTCAACGTGCCCAGTGGCCTCAAGGCCTGGGTCGATCAGATCGTGCGGCTGGGCCTGACGTTCGACCATACACTGGACAACGGCATCGCCCAATACACGCCGCTGCTGCACGGCAAGAAGGCGCTGATCGTCACCAGTCGCGGCGGTTTCGGTTTCGGCCCGGGCGGTGAGCTGGAGGCGCTTAACCACGCCGATCCATGGCTGCGCACGGCATTGGGTTTTATCGGCATCAACGACGTTACGGTGGTCGCGGCCGAGGGCGAGGAATCCGCCGAGCGCACCTTCGCGGTGTCGGTGGCCGAGGCCGAGCAGCGCTTGCTCGACCTGGCCCGGGAGTTCTAATGGCCTGGCTGTTTCTGCTGATCGCGGCCGGGTTCGAGGTCACCTTCGCCATGGGCATGAAGTACGCCGAAGGTTTCACCCGGCTCTGGCCGTCGCTGATTACGGTCGTCGCTGCGGTGGGCGGGGTGTACTTCCTGACTCTGGCGATGCGCGAGTTGCCGGTGAGCATCGCTTATCCGATCTGGACCGCCATCGGATCATTGGGCACGGTGTTTCTCGGTTTCGCGCTGCTGGGCGAGAGCCTGACGCTGGTGAAGTTGCTGTCGGTGGGGCTGATTGTGGCGGGGGTGGTGGGGCTGAAGTAGGCTGGTCGTGGAGTTGTCATCATCGAGGAGGATGCTTGGCGGGCGTTTTGCACGCCCTGCATCCACTCACCGACCACAAGGATGTTTGCCCATGGCGCAAGATTCGGCCACACGTTATCCACTGGTGCTGGTGCCGGGAATGCTCGGTTTCATCCGTCTGGTGCTGTACCCGTACTGGTACGGGATCATCAAAGCGTTGCGCCGGGGTGGTGCGACGGTGATTGCGGTGCAGGTGTCGCCGCTCAATTCCACCGAAGTGCGCGGCGAGCAGTTGCTGACGCGCATCGATGAAATCCTGCGTGAGACCGGTGCGGCCAAGGTCAATCTGTTCGGCCATAGCCAGGGTTCGCTGACGGCGCGTTATGCGGCGGCCAAGCGTCCGGATCTGGTGGCCTCAGTCACGTCGGTGGCCGGGCCCAATCACGGTTCGGAACTGGCCGACTATCTGGCCAAACACTATCCGGCGGACAGCGCTCGGGGTCGGATTCTGGAAGCGCTGTTGCGTTTTGTCGGCTGGCTGATGGCGCTTATGGAGACCGGTTATCACGGGCCGAAACTGCCGGTGGATATCCACGCCTCGCACCATTCCCTGACCACCGAAGGCGTGGCGCTGTTCAACCAGCGTTATCCACAAGGCCTGCCGCAAACCTGGGGCGGGCAGGGGGCGGAAGAGGTCAACGGGGTGCGGTATTACTCGTGGTCCGGCACCTTGCAGCCGGGCAAGACCGATCGCGGTGGCAACCTGTTTGACGGCACCAACCGCAGTTGCCGGTTGTTCGCCAAAACCTTCGTGCGCGAGCCGGGGCAGTGCGACGGCATGGTCGGACGCTACAGCTCGCACCTGGGCACGGTCATCGGCGATGACTACCCGATGGATCACTTCGACATCGTCAACCAGTCGCTGGGACTGGTCGGCAAAGGCGCGGACCCGGTGCGGCTGTTCGTCGAGCATGCGGCGCGCCTCAAGGCTGCCGGGGTTTAACCGTCAGACCGCATTATCGTCAATCGCTGGCAAGCCAGCTCCCACAGTGATTCGGACGTTCACAAGATGTATGTACGACCCCAGCCCTGTGGGAGCTGGCTTGCCAGCGAAGGCGCCCTATCAGGCAACGCTGACGCGGCGGCCGAGGACGGTGGTCCAGCGCTCGGAAAGAATCACTCCGCCCAAGGTCAGCAAGCCACCGACCAGGTGATACATCGCCAGTTGTTCCTTCAGTACCACCGCGGCAATCAGCGCGGTGATCAACGGCAGCAGGTTGAAGAACAGCGTGGTCCGGCTCGGGCCCAGGCGCTGCACGGCCTGCATCCAGGCCAGCGGCGCGAGCATCGAGGCCAGCAGGCACGCGTACAGCACCAGCGGTATGTTCTGCAGAGTCAGGCCGGTTTTCGGCGACATGGCGTACAGCGGAAACAGCACCACCACCGCCACCAGCACCTGCAAATACAGCAACACCAGCGGCGGCAGGCGCAGCTGCCATTTTTTCAGCAGGGTGCTGTAGATGGCGTAGGCGAGGGTGGCGATCAGCATCATCGCGTCACCCAGGTTCACCCCGTGTTGCAGCAATGCGCCGAGGCTGCCGGACGACACCACCACCAGCACACCGGCGAACGACAGCACCGCACCGACCAGCGCACCGGCGGTCAGGCGCTGGCCGAGGCTGATGATCGCCATGGCCAGCGACATCAACGGCATCAGCGACAGGATGATGCCCATGTTGGTGGCGCTGGTCAGGGTCGCGGCGAAGTAGGCCAGGCTCTGATAGACCGCCATGCCGAGCACGCCGAGGATGAAAATCTTGCCGAGGTTCGGGCGGATCTGCGGCCAGTGCGCGATCACCTTCTTGAGCATGAACGGCGTGAACAGCAGGCCGGCGAGCAGCCAGCGGTAAAAGCCGATTTCGGCGGGAAAGATCGCACCGACCGCAAGTTTGTTGATCACGGTGTTGCCGGCCCAGATGAAAATCGCCAGCAGGGGAAACGCGTATTGCATGGGAGCAGAAACCAGTACGTTGATGAACGGTGATTATCCGCTGTCTGGATGCAGGCCTATACTGCGAACCGGACAACCCGCCCCTGATTCCGGACAGCATGAACAGTAAACACATCGATCTGCTGGATTTCAGCGAACTGCCGTCGGCGGTGTATTTCCGTTATGCCGACTTCAACGCTCACGAATACGCCGCGCCGCATCGCCATCCATGGGGCACGCTGGAATACGCGGCCCACGGCGTGCTGCACATGGATGTCGACGGCAGCCGTTTCATGTCGCCGCCGCAATACGCGGTTTGGGTGCCGCCGCAGGTCGAGCACAGTTTCTACAGTCATCAGCCGGTCAATTATCGGGCGGTGTGCCTGGCGCCGGATGTGTGTTCCGATTTGCCGGCGCAGGCCTGCACTTTGGCGATCAGCGACATTCTCAAGGCGATCCTCAAGGACTTCGCCGCCCGCGATGTGAAGATCCCCGCGCTGGAAGCCGACCAGCGCCTGGCCCAGGTGCTGGTGGATCAATTGCGCCAGGCCCCGGTTCATCAATGCTATTTGCCTTACGCCAGCAGCCCCGGTTTGCTGACCATTCTCGAAACCCTGCAGGCCGAGCCCGGCAACAATCAGCCGCTGGCGCACTGGGCGGCGCAGGTGCATGTCAGCGAGCGCACCCTGGCCCGGCAATTCGTGCGGGAGCTGGGGATGAGTTTCGGTGAGTGGCGTCAGCGCCTGCGCTATCTCGCCGCCATCGAGGCGCTGGAATCTGCGCGCAGCGTGCAGGAAATCGCCTTCGATCTCGGCTACAGCAGCGGCTCGGCCTTCATCGCCATGTTTGCCCGGCAGGCCGGGTGTACGCCGGAACAATACCGGCGCAGTCACCTTGAGGCCAGGAAGGTGTAACAAGCTTTGACTACACTCCAGCAGAGGCCACCTCCATCGAGGCGGCGCCAAGGAGAAAACTCCATGAAGATGCTGCGTGTCCCTTTGTTGATGATCGGTCTGCTGCTGTGCTCCCAGGGTTTCGCCGCCACGGCGCAACAGAACAAGATGACCACCTGCAACGCCGACGCCACGGCCAAGAGCCTCAAGGGCGACGAGCGCAAAGCCTTCATGAGCACCTGCCTCAAGGCAACGCCGGCGGCCAACGACGCCAAGGCCCTGACCCCGCAGCAGGAAAAGATGAAAACCTGTAATGCCGATGCCAAGACCAAAGCCCTGACCGGTGATGCGCGCAAGACGTTCATGAGTGATTGTCTGAAGAAAAAATAAAGCGGGTTTGAGTGGTGACCGGCAGATGTGTCCGGCTTGGGATCCAGGCCCTCACCCTAACCCTCTCCCAGAGGGAGAGGGGACTGACCGCGTTGTTTCCAGACATTCTTCGACCTGAAACATCCGGTCGATTATGGATTCGATACAGAGCTTTCAGGTCGCCGGATCACCCGAGCATCCCGCAATCAGTTCCCTCTCCCTCCGGGAGAGGGCTAGGGTGAGGGGTGGGCCGCAAGTCAGACACCAAACCCCAAACACCGCATATCCCTAGTGCTCCTCTCGGATCGCTGGCAGACTGCCAATCCTTTTACGCCGTTCGTTTTGAGGCTGTATGCCAACGTTTTCTGAGCGTCATGTTGTGTTCTGGGTCAGTTGCATCATCATTTTCGGCGGTCTGTTGCTGGTGTTGCCATTGCGTTTGCTGCCCAGTCTGCTGGCCGGGTTGCTGGTGTTCGAACTGGTCAACATGCTCACCCCACAACTGCAGCGGCTGATCGAAGGCCGCCGCGCGCGCTGGCTGGCGGTGGCATTGCTGGGCACGCTGGTGGTAAGTGTGCTGACGCTGATCTTCGCTGGCGCCATCAGTTTCCTGCTGCATGAGGCGGAAAACCCTGGCGCCTCCCTCGACAAATTCATGGGCGTGGTCGACCGTGCGCGTGGACAGTTGCCGCCGTTCATCGACGCCTACCTGCCGGCCAGCGCTGCCGAATTCCGGGTGGCCATCGGTGAATGGGCGAGCAAGCATTTGTCCGAACTGCAACTGGTGGGCAAAGACGCGGCGCACATGTTCGTGACCTTGCTGATCGGCATGGTGCTGGGCGCGATCATCGCCTTGCAGCGTGTGCCGGACGTCACCAAGCGCAAACCGCTGGCGGCCGCACTGTTCGACCGTCTGCACCTGCTGGTTCAGGCGTTTCGCAACATTGTGTTCGCGCAGATCAAGATTTCCCTGCTCAACACCTTTTTCACCGGGATCTTCCTGGCGGTGGTCCTGCCGCTGTTCGGGATCAAGCTGCCGCTGACCAAGACCCTGATCGTGCTGACCTTTCTGCTCGGTCTGCTGCCGGTGATTGGCAATCTGATGTCGAACACCCTGATCACTATCGTCGGCCTGTCGCTGTCGATCTGGGTGGCGATTGCGGCGTTGGGTTACCTGATCTTTATCCACAAGCTGGAATACTTCCTCAACGCGCGCATCGTCGGCGGGCAGATCAGTGCCAAGTCCTGGGAGTTGCTGCTGGCAATGCTGGTGTTCGAGGCCGCGTTCGGCCTGCCGGGAGTGGTGGCGGGGCCGATCTATTACGCGTATCTGAAGAGTGAGTTGAAGCTGGGCGGGATGGTTTAAAAGCAGCTGCGAGTTTTGAGCTGCAAGCCGCAAGAAAAAGGCAAGAGCGGTGGTCGCTCTTGCCCTTTGCTTTTACTTGTAGCTTGAAGCTTGCAACTTGAGGCTGGCGTTAAACGCCATAGCGTTTCATGGCCTCGATCGCCAGGCCGCTACCGATGCTGCCAAAGATATTCCCTTCCACATGCCGCGCGTTCGGCAGCATCGCCGAGACGCTGTTGCGCAGTGCCGGAATGCCGCTCGAACCACCGGTGAAGAACACCGTATCGACCTGACCCACCGCCACATTGGCGTCGGCCAACAATTGGGTGACGCTGCCGCGCACGCGCTCGAGCTGCGACTCGATGGCCGATTCGAACAACGCCCGGGTCAGTTCCACGCTCAGGCCCGACTCGATGCGATCCAGCGGCACGTGGCGACTGTCGTTGTGGGTCAGGTGGATCTTGGTTTCTTCCACTTCCATCGCCAGCCAGTGCCCGGCGCGCTGTTCGATCAGTTTGAACAGACGGTCGATGCCGCCCGTGTCTTCGATGTCGTAACGCATGCTGCCCAGAGCCAGGGTCGATTTCTGCGAGTACACCGAGTTGATGGTGTGCCAGGTCGCCAGGTTCATGTGGTGGCTGGTCGGCATGAACGCGCCGCTTTTCATGCGGCTGCCGTAGCCGAACAGCGGCATCAGGCCTTGCAGGCTCAACTGTTTGTCGAAGTCGGTCCCGCCGATGTGCACGCCGCCGGTGGCGAGGATGTCGTCGTGACGGTTATCCACACCGCGACGCTCGGGCGACAGGCGCACCAGTGAGAAGTCCGACGTACCACCGCCGATGTCGACGATCAGCACCAGTTCTTCCTTTTCGATGGTCGACTCGTAGTCGAAGGCTGCGGCAATCGGCTCGTACTGGAACGACACGTCCTTGAAACCGAGTTTGCGTGCCACTTCCACCAGGGTGTCTTCGGCTTCCTGGTCGGCCAGCGGATCGTCGTCGACGAAGAACACCGGGCGGCCCAGCACCACCTGCTCGAACTCCCGACCGGCGGCGGCTTCGGCGCGGCTCTTGAGCTGGCCGATGAACAGCCCGAGCAGGTCCTTGAACGGCATTGCGGTGCCGAGAACGCTGGTGTCGTGCTTGATCAGCTTGGAACCCAGCAGGCTCTTGAGCGAGCGCATCAGTCGGCCTTCGTAGCCTTCCAGGTACTCGTGCAGCGCCAGACGGCCGTAAACCGGACGGCGCTCTTCGATATTGAAAAAGACCACCGATGGCAGGGTGATCTTGTCGTCTTCCAGCGCGATCATCGTTTCCATGCCGGGGCGCAGCCAGCCGACAGTGGAGTTGGACGTGCCGAAGTCGATGCCGCAGGCACGGGCTGGAGAGGCGTCTTTCATGGTCTTTCGGTTCCGGTCAAAAAAACGGCCGCGCAGTGTATGTCAGTGCGCGACAGATTCGAAGGCCGGTCATCTGCTATTTCACGGCTAAGCTTGCTTGAAACTCGGCGGTTTGCCCCAAACTTGCTGGCATGGGCCGGCAGACATACCGGCGGTCGCAAGAACCGCCGTCCACTGCCGATAAACTTCTGCTGCGCCACCCGGTCACAAACTTGAGATCGGTCAACCCGGCACGCGCGAATCGGCGCATGCTGGGATCGGCGCGAAATCGATAACGGATGGTGATTCCTTCGATGGACTTCAAAGACTATTACAAGATACTCGGCGTGGAGCCGACGGCTGACGACAAGGCAATCAAGGCTGCCTATCGCAAGCTGGCGCGCAAATACCACCCCGATGTCAGCAAGGAAAAGGACGCCGAGGCCAAGTTCAAGGACGCCTCGGAAGCCTACGAAGCGCTGAAAAGCGCCGACAAGCGCGCCGAATACGACGAACTGCGTCGTTATGGTCAGCACGGCCAGCCGTTTCAGGGCCCGCCGGGCTGGCAGAGCCGTGGCGGCTTTGGCGGCGGCGGTGGCGGTGGCGGTGGCGACACCGGTGACTTCTCGGACTTCTTCAGTTCGATCTTCGGCAATCGCGGCCCCGGTTTCGGTGGCGGCGCTGGCCGGCAATCCCGCAGCGCCGGACGGCGAGGGCAAGACGTGGAACTGGAACTGCCGATCTTTCTGGAGGAGACGCTTTCGAACGAGTCGAAGAAGATCAGCTTCCAGGTCCCGCAATACAACGCTTCGGGCCAGCACGTCAGCAACACCAGCAAGAGCCTGAACGTGAAAATCCCCGCTGGCGTGACCGACGGCGAGCGCATCCGCCTCAAGGGTCAGGGCGCACCGGGCATCGGTGGCGGTGCCAATGGCGATCTGTACCTGACCATCCGTTTCGCGCCGCACCCGAAATTCGACGTTGAAGGCGAAAACCTGATCATCACCTTGCCGCTGGCACCGTGGGAGCTGGCGCTGGGCGCCGAAGTGGCCGTGCCGACCCTCACCGGCAAGATCAACCTGAAGGTTCCGGCCGGCAGCCAGAACGGCCAGCGCATGCGTGCCAAGGGCCATGGTCTGCAGAACAAGGCGGGCGAGCGCGGTTATCTGTTCGTCCAGCTCAAGGCTGTCATGCCGAAAGCCAACGGCGATGACGTCAAGGCGCTGTGGCAGGAACTGGCGAAGAAGGCCGCCTTCAATCCGCGAGAGAACTTCTGATACCGACGACGGAGTAGCCCATCATGAGCAACCCCCTGATCGTTCAACTGGACATGGCAGAATTCTGTGAGGCGGCCGACCTGTCGGACGTCTACGTGATCGAAATCGTCGAACACGGCATCCTCGAACCTCATGGCGCGCAGCCCCGGGAATGGCGCTTCACCGACTACGAACTGGCCCTGGCCAAACGCGCCGCCAAGCTGCGGCGCGACCTGGAGCTGGAATGGGAAGGCGTCGCCCTGGCGCTGGACCTGCTGGAAGAAGTGCAGGAGCTGCGGGCCGAGAACCGGATGCTCAGGCAGCGCCTGGCGCGGCTGGTGGTCGAATAGTTTCTCTGCTTAAACCTGTCGGGGCAGCATCACGCTGAACAGCGTGCCGTCGGCTGCGCTTGAGCTGACTTCGATCGTCCCGCCATGGGCGGTCACCACTTCCTTGACGATGAACAGGCCCAGGCCCAGGCTGGTCGACGGCTGGCCGAGTTCTTCGTCGGCGCTGCGTACCAAGGGGTCGAAAATGGTGCCGATGGCCTCTTCGGAAATGGACGGGCCGTAATTGTGCACGGTCAGAAGCACCTGACTGGCTTGTCCCTTCAACGTCACGATCACTTCGCGCGGATCAGAGCCATGCTGCAAGGCATTGCCGATCAGGTTCTGCAGCAGTTGATCGATCCGACCGGCGTCCCAGACACCACGGGTGTCGCCCTCGGTGTTCAATGTCGGGTCACTGTCCGGATTGCCGGCGCACGCTTCGGCTATGGCTGCTCGCGCCGCGTCGGCCAGGTCCATTGGCGCCGGTTCGATCGGCAGGCTTCTGCCCAGGCGGCTGCGCACCAGTTCCAGCAGGTCGCTGACCATGGCCGCCATGTGCCGCGCGCCCTGCTTGATGTTCAGCGCACAAGTCAGCGCATCGCCTTCCAGCGTGGTTTTGCGCATCAGCAACTCGGTGGACATGCTCACCGCTTGCAGGGGAGCGCGCAGGTCATGGCCGAGAATGGCGAGAAAGATGTCCCGTGAGCGGTTGACCTGTTCGGCATAGGCGGCGGTCGATTCGGCCAGGGCTTCGTCGATGGCTTCGTTGAAGCGGATCATGTCCTGGAAGCAGGTGGTGTCCGGTAATTCGATATGCTCGACCCAGCGTCGAATCACCACGGCGCGCAGGTGGCGAAACTCCGAGGTCATCTGCACCAGATCGAAACCGACGGTGTGGCGCAGCTCGCCATGGCTGGCTCCGGCTTCATCCAGGCTCGGACTTTTCTCCGGGCCTTCGCCCTTGGCCTTGGCGACCTGTTCGTCGCGGCTTTGCGGTTTGCTCATGTCGCGAGCGGCGGCCCGCAGGATGGCGCTGGCGTGATCGCGCAGACCGGCCGAGTCCAGATAGTCGGCGGCCGGGGTAATGGTAGCGGCAAACTTTTCCCATTCATCGACGATTGCGTCGATATTGGCCAGGATGAACTCGGAAAGACACATGGGCAGTTCCTGAATAAAGGCGACAGCGAATCGAATATTAGTCCCTTTGGCGAGAAATACACGACCCATTGCCCAGTGGTTTTCCAGCATCACGAAAAAGGCCCCGAGACCGTGCGTCAGACAGGTACTCGGGGCCTTTTTTGCGTTTGTCGGTTGTCAGAACAGGAAGTAACGCTGCGCCATCGGCAGGGTTTCGGCCGGTTCACACCAGAGCAGTACGCCATCGGCCTTGACCTGATAGGTCTGCGGGTCGACGTCGATGTTCGGCAGATAGTCGTTATGGATCAGGTCGGTTTTCTGCACCTCGCGGCAACCTTTGACCACGGCGATTTTCTTCTTCAGGCCTAACGCTTCGGGCAGTCCCGACGCCTGCGCCGCCTGGCTGATGAAGGTCAGGCTGGTGGCGTGCAGCGAGCCACCGTAACTGGCGAACATCGGGCGGTAGTGCACCGGTTGCGGGGTCGGGATCGAGGCGTTGGCGTCGCCCATCAGGCTGGCGGCGATGGCGCCGCCCTTGAGGATCAGCGTCGGTTTCACGCCGAAGAACGCCGGGCGCCAGAGCACCAGGTCGGCCCACTTGCCGACTTCCACCGAACCCACTTCATGGCTGATGCCATGGGTGATCGCCGGGTTGATCGTGTACTTGGCGATGTAGCGTTTGGCGCGGAAGTTGTCGTTGCCTTCGCCGTCCTGAGGCAGCGGGCCGCGCTGCTTTTTCATCTTGTCGGCGGTCTGCCAGGTGCGGGTGATGACTTCGCCGACGCGGCCCATGGCCTGGCTGTCGGAACTGATCATCGAAAACGCGCCGAGGTCGTGGAGGATGTCTTCGGCGGCAATGGTTTCGCGGCGGATGCGGCTTTCGGCGAACGCCACGTCTTCGGCAATGCTCGGGTCGAGGTGGTGGCAGACCATCAGCATGTCGAGGTGTTCGTCGATGGTGTTGCGGGTGAACGGCCGGGTCGGGTTGGTCGAGCTCGGCAGCACGTTGGCGAAACCGCAGGCCTTGATGATGTCCGGCGCATGGCCGCCACCGGCGCCCTCGGTGTGGTAAGTATGGATGGTGCGGCCCTTGAACGCGCCGAGGGTGGTTTCGACGAAACCGGACTCGTTGAGGGTGTCGGTGTGGATCGCCACTTGCACGTCGTACTGGTCGGCGACGCTCAGGCAGTTGTCGATGCTCGCCGGGGTGGTGCCCCAGTCTTCGTGCAGCTTGAGGCCGATAGCGCCGGCCTTGACCTGTTCGATCAGCGGCTCCGGCAGGCTGGCGTTGCCCTTGCCGGTGAGGCCGATGTTCATCGGGAACGCGTCGGCGGCCTGGAGCATCCGCGCCAGGTGCCACGGCCCCGAAGTGCAGGTCGTTGCATTGGTGCCGGTGGCCGGCCCGGTGCCGCCGCCGATCATGGTGGTGACACCGCTCATCAGCGCTTCTTCGATCTGTTGCGGGCAGATGAAGTGGATGTGGGTGTCGATGCCGCCGGCGGTGAGGATCATGCCTTCACCGGCGATCACTTCGCTGCTGGCGCCGATGGCGATCGTCACGCCGGGCTGGACGTCCGGGTTGCCGGCCTTGCCGATGGCGGCGATGCGCCCGTCCTTGAGGCCGACGTCGGCCTTGACGATGCCCCAGTGGTCGATGATCAGCGCGTTGGTGATGACGGTGTCGACCACTTCGGCCGCCAGCAACTGGCTCTGGCCCTGGCCGTCGCGGATCACTTTGCCGCCGCCGAATTTCACTTCTTCACCGTAGGTGGTGAAGTCCTGTTCGACTTCGATCCACAGCTCGGTGTCGGCCAGGCGCACCTTGTCGCCGACGGTGGGGCCGAACATGTCGGCGTAGGCTTGACGGCTTAGTTTCATTTCCTCGTTCCTCGGAACTGAGCTGCAAGCTTCAAGCTGCGAGCTTCAAGTAAAAGCAAAAGTGTGAGCGCCACGAAACTGCCTTTTACTTGCAGCTCGCGGCTTGCAGCTCTGAGCTGCTTTCAGAGGTCACCCATGACCCGCCCGGCAAACCCGAACACCCGCCGGTGCCCGACGTAATCCACCAGCTCTACCTCACGGCTCTGGCCCGGTTCGAAGCGCACCGCGGTGCCCGCGGGAATGTTCAGGCGCATGCCACGGCTGGCGGCGCGGTCGAAGGTCAGGGCGTCGTTGGTCTCGAAAAAATGGTAGTGCGAGCCGACCTGGATCGGTCGGTCGCCGCTGTTCGCCACTTTCAGGCTGACGGTGCGGCGACCGACGTTGAGTTCGATGTCGCCGGGCTGGATTTTGTACTCGCCGGGAATCATCAGTTCGCTCCTTGCAGGACTTTGTAATAGAGGGCCGTCGGGCGATAGGTGCCGTTCGGGTCGCAGGCGTAGTCGGGGATTTCCCCGGCGCGGGTGTAACCCAAAGCCTTGTAGAAATCTTCGGCGGGGGAGCCGGCCTCGGTGTCGAGGTAAAGCATGCCACGCTTGTATTGGCGGGCTGCCAGCTCAAGCGCTTGCATCAACTGCTGGCCGAGGCCGCGCCGCCGGGCGTGTTCGCGCACCAGCAGTTTCTGCACCTCGGCGCGGTTCAGGCCGTTGGCCTTCTGGCACAGGCTCAACTGCACGCTGGCCTGCACCTGTTCGTCCTTGACCACCACCCACAGCAAGACGCTGCCCTTGTTCAGGTTGTCCTGCACTTCATCGAAATAGGCGCGGGCCTGGGTGGCATCGAGGTCGGCCATGAAGCCGACGCTGGCGCCATACCCCACGGCGTCGAGCAGCAGGTCGATCAGGCCCTGACGATAGTGCGCAAAACTTTCGGCATTGACGCGTCGCAGTTGGGCGGGGTTCATCGGTGTCACTCCTTGTTGGCGGGCGGTGGCTCCGCGCCAGGATTGAGGGTCAGTTGCATGAAGGTCAGGTCGAGCCAACGGCCGAACTTGGTGCCGACTTGCGGCATCTGCCCGGTGGTGATGAAACCGGCGCGTTCGTGCAAGCGAATCGACGCGGCGTTGCCGCTTTCGATGGCGGCGACCATGACGTGCTTGCCGCAGGTTTTCGCGCGTTCGATCAACGCGGTCATCAGTTGCGGGCCGAGGCCGTTGCCGCGCTGGTCGCTGCGCACATAGACCGAGTGCTCGACGGTGTGGCGGAAACCGTCGAACGGCCGCCAGTCGCCGAACGAAGCGTAGCCGAGGGTGGTGTTGTCGGCGTTGACGATCACCAGGATCGGATAGCCCTGGGCCTGGCGTGCGCTGAACCACGCCTGACGGTTGCCGAGGTCGACGGCGGATTCGTTCCAGATTGCCGTGGTGTTGAGCACGGCGTCGTTGTAGATGTCGCGGATCGCCGGCAGGTCAGCGTGCAGGGCATCGCGGATGGTGTAGGTCATGGCACGGCCTCAGACGATCGGTTGGTGGACGGTGACCAGTTTGGTGCCGTCGGGAAACGTCGCTTCGACCTGGATCTCCGGGATCATTTCCGGGATGCCTTCCATCACCTGATCGCGGGTCAGCAGGGTGGTGCCGTAGTGCATCAGCTCGGCCACGGTCTGGCCGTCACGGGCGCCTTCGAGCAGCGCCGCCGAGATGTAGGCCATGGCTTCCGGGTAGTTCAGTTTCACGCCTCGGGCCAGTCGCCGCTCGGCAACGAGGCCGGCGGTGAAGATCAGCAGCTTGTCTTTTTCGCGTGGGGTCAGGTCCATCGTTTGAAATCCATTGTCGGCAGTTGAAGAAAATCAGGTGTTCCAGATTCGGGGGGGCAGGGCTTCGCGGCCAAGCAGCGCAGGCCTGAGCAATCGCCACAGATCGATCAGCCACGCCCGCGCCAGCAACGCTTCACTGGCCAGGCAACGGGCGACCAAAAGTCCGGGAAGTTGCGTCAGATCCCCACGCACGTCGTGGTTTAGCGAGCGGCAGCGTTCCAGCAATTCAGCATCGATCTCACCGGTCACCAGCAAGGTCGCAAACACCGGATTGCCATCCAGCCCGATCGGCGAATCCAGCAAGCCGTCAGCGCCAACGATGCGCTGGCGCTCATGCCACAACAACCGGCCATCACGGCGAATATCCAGATGTGCCTGGAAATGCCCGAGGTCGAAACGCTCGCCACTGGCCGGCCGCCCGAGGGCTACCACGTCCCAGTAGAACAGCCGCGCATCGCCTTCAAGCTCAATCGAGGTCGAGAGTTCCGCCTGGGCGGCGCTGTAGACGATGGTTTCCTGAGGCAGCCATTCCAGTGTCGCGCCATCAGCGACATGCAGGTTCAGTGACTGATAAGCGGGCCCCGCCGCGCGATACCACTTGGCTGCGCCGGGGCTGGTGATCTGTGCCCAGGCGTCTTGTTCGACGCGAGCGCTGATGTCGAGCCGGTCACCGCCGGCAATCCCGCCTGGCGGGTGGACGATGATGTGCTGGCAGACCTCGGGCCCTTCGGCGTACAGATGCTTTTGCACCCGCAACGGACCGAGGTGGCGACGACGGGTAGGGCGCGTGCAATCGCCGAAGCGGGCATAGGCCAGCTCAAGCTCGGCACGCCAGCTCGGGGTAAACAGGGCAGTCGCTAAAGGTAAGTTCATGTTTTCTGATTATCGTTAGGACGCTACAGGTTAGATCGTAACCAGTCCGCGCACACCCTCGCTTTCCATATTTTCTCCACGGCCCTGCTGCACGATCTCGCCCCGGGACATCACCAGGTACTGATCGGCCAGTTCGGCGGCGAAATCGTAAAACTGCTCCACCAGCAGAATCGCCATGTCACCACGGGCCGCGAGCTTCTTGATCACCGCGCCGATTTCCTTGATTACCGACGGCTGGATGCCTTCGGTGGGTTCGTCGAGGATCAGCAACCGTGGACGGCTGGCCAGTGCGCGGCCAATCGCAAGCTGCTGTTGCTGACCGCCGGACAGGTCGCCGCCGCGCCGCTGTTTCATTTGCAGCAGCACCGGGAACAACTCGTAGATGAACGCCGGAACCTCTTTGGCTTCGCTGCCGGGGAAACGCGACAGGCCCATCAGCAGATTCTCTTCCACGGTCAGCCGGCCGAAAATCTCCCGACCCTGGGGCACATAGGCGATCCCGGCGTGCACCCGTTGATGCGGCTTGTACGTGGTGATCGGTTGGCCTTCCCAGTTCACCGCGCCTTCCTTGGCCGGTAGCAGGCCCATCAGGCATTTGAGCAGCGTGGTCTTGCCCACGCCGTTACGGCCGAGCAGGCAGGTCACTTCGCCGACCTTCACGTCAAAGCTCAGGCCGCGCAGGATGTGGCTACCGCCGTAGTACTGATGAAGTTTTTGGACCTGTAGCATCGGAACTCCGTTAGTTGGGCTTCAAGCGACAAGCTTCAAGCTGCAAGTTAAAGCGGGAGGGTGGATGGCTTTGTTTTTTCTTGCCGCTTGAAACTTGCGGCTTGAAGCCGGCCGATTCACCTTCCTAAATAGACTTCGATAACTCGCTCGTTGTCCTGCACCTGTTCCAGTGATCCCTCGGCCAGCACGCTGCCCTGATGCAACACGGTGACGTGGTCGGCAATCGAGCCGACGAAGCCCATGTCGTGTTCCACCACCATCAGCGAATGCTTGCCCGCCAGCGATTTGAACAGCTCGGCGGTGAATTCGGTTTCGGCGTCGGTCATGCCCGCCACCGGTTCATCGAGCAGCAGCAGTTGCGGGTCCTGCATCAGCAACATGCCGATTTCCAGAAACTGTTTCTGCCCGTGGGACAGCAGCCCGGCCGGGCGATTGACCGAGGTGGTCAGGCGAATGGTGTCGAGCACTTCGCTGATCCGGTCTTTCTGCTCGCCGCTCAACTTCGCCCGCAGGCTGGCCCACACCGACTTGTCGGTTTTCTGCGCCAGCTCCAGGTTCTCGAACACGCTCAGCGCCTCGAACACCGTCGGTTTCTGGAACTTGCGACCGATGCCGGCCTGGGCGATCTGCACTTCGCTCATCTGCGTCAGGTCGAGGGTTTCGCCGAACCACGCCTTGCCGTGGCTCGGCCGGGTCTTGCCGGTGATCACATCCATCAGCGTGGTCTTGCCTGCGCCGTTGGGGCCGATGATGCAGCGCAGTTCGCCGACGCCGATGTACAGGTTCAGATTGTTCAGCGCCCGGAAGCCGTCGAAGCTGACGCTGATGTCTTCCAGCGTCAGGATTGTGCCGTGGCGGGTGTCGAGGCCCGGACCGACGCGTTGCCCGAGGCCGATCGAATCGCGGCTGGTGCCTTCGTCCTTGTTCGGTTCCACCGGGAAAAACGCCGGTTCCAGCATGAATTCAGCGCTCGCCGTGACTCTCATGATTCACCTCGTTTCTTCAGCAGACCGATCACGCCTTTGGGCAGGTACAACGTCACGACGATGAACAGCGCGCCGAGGAAGAACAGCCAATATTCGGGGAAGGCCACGGTGAACCAGCTCTTCATGCCGTTGACCACGCCGGCGCCGAGCAGCGGGCCGATCAGGGTGCCGCGCCCGCCAAGGGCCACCCACACGGCGGCTTCGATCGAGTTGGTCGGCGACATTTCGCTCGGGTTGATGATCCCCACCTGCGGCACGTACAGCGCACCGGCCAGGCCACACAACACCGCACTCAACACCCAGACGAACAGCTTGAAACCGCGCGGATCGTAGCCGCAGAACATCAAGCGGTTCTCTGCATCGCGCAACGCGGTCAGTACCCGGCCGAACTTGCTACGGGCCAGGCGCCAGCCGATGAACAGGCTCGCCACCAGCAACAGCACCGTCGCCAGAAACAGCACCGCGCGCGTGCCGGGCTCGGTGATGCCGAAACCGAGGATCGTGCGGAAATTGGTAAAGCCGTTGTTGCCGCCGAAGCCGGTCTCGTTGCGGAAAAACAGCAACATCCCGGCGAAGGTCAGGGCCTGGGTCATGATCGAGAAATACACGCCCTTGATCCGCGAACGGAAGGCGAAGAAGCCGAACACCAGCGCCAGCAACCCCGGCGCCAGCACCACCAGGCACATCGCCCAGAGGAAGCTGCCGGTGCCGCTCCAGTACCACGGCAACTCGGTCCACGACAGGAAGGTCATGAACGCCGGCAGACCATCACCGGCGGCCTGACGCATCAGGTACATGCCCATCGCATAACCGCCGAGGGCGAAGAACAGACCGTGACCCAGCGACAAGAGACCTGCGTAACCCCAGACCAGATCCAGTGCCAGGGCGACGATGGCGTAGCAGAGAATCTTGCCGACCAGTGTCAGGGTGTAAGCCGAGACATGCAGCGCACTGTCTGCCGGCAACAGCGACAGCAGCGGCAGGGCGATCAGCAAGGCGAGCACCACCGCGCCGATGGCGAGGGTGACTTTCGGGCCGGCCTTTTGTGTGGCCGTGACTAGTAGAGGCTGGTTCATCAGTCGATCACCCGTCCTTTCAGTGCGAAGAGGCCTTGCGGACGTTTCTGGATGAACAGAATGATCAGCGCGAGGATCAGGATCTTGCCGAGCACCGCACCGATCTGCGGTTCGAGAATCTTGTTGGCGATGCCCAGGCCGAACGCAGCGAACACGCTGCCGGCCAGTTGCCCGACGCCGCCGAGCACCACCACCAGGAACGAGTCGATGATGTAGCTCTGGCCGAGGTCCGGGCCGACGTTGCCGATCTGGCTCAGCGCCACGCCACCGAGCCCGGCGATACCCGAGCCGAGGCCGAAGGCGAGCATGTCTACACGCCCGGTCGGCACGCCGCAGCAGGCGGCCATGTTGCGGTTCTGGGTGACGGCGCGCACGTTCAGACCGAGGCGGGTCTTGTTCAGCAGCAACCAGGTCAGCACCACCACAAACAACGCAAAAGCGATGATCACGATGCGGTTGTACGGCAGCACCAGATTCGGCAGCACCTGAATCCCGCCGGACAGCCACGCCGGGTTCGCCACTTCCACGTTCTGCGCACCGAACACCAGACGCACCAGCTGAATCAGCATCAGGCTGATGCCCCAGGTGGCGAGCAGGGTTTCCAGTGGGCGGCCGTAGAGGTGACGAATCACCGTGCGCTCCAGGGCCATGCCGATGGCGGCGGTGACGAAGAACGCCACCGGCAGCGCAATCAGTGGATAGAACTCGATGGCCTGCGGGGCGTAGCGCTGGAACATCAACTGCACGACGTAGGTCGAGTAGGCGCCGAGCATCAGCATCTCGCCGTGGGCCATGTTGATCACGCCGAGCAGGCCGAAGGTGATTGCCAGGCCGAGTGCCGCGAGCAGCAGAATCGAACCGAGGGACATGCCGCTGAATGCCTGACCGAGCAGTTCGCCGACCAGCAGTTTGCGCTTGACCTGAGCGAGGCTGGTTTCGGCGGCGGTGCGCACGTTGGCATCGGTTTCGACACCGGGTTCGAGCAGGCCTTCAAGGCGGGTACGGGCCAGCGGGTCGCCGGTTTCACCGAGCAGACGCACGGCCGCGAGGCGCACTGCCGGGTCAGTGTCGACCAGTTGCAGATTGGCCAGTGCCAGGCTCAGGGCGGCGTGGACGCTTTCGTCTGTTTCGCCAGCCAGTTGCTGGTCGAGGAATTTCAGCTGCGCCGGTTTGGCGCTTTTCTGCAATTGCTGCGCGGCAGTCAGACGGGTTTTGGCGTCGGCGGCGAGCAATTGGTGGCTGGCCAGTGCGGTGTCGATCAGACCCCGCAGGCGGTTGTTCAGGCGCAGGGTCTTGGGTTGGCCGTCGACGGTCAGCTCGCCTTGTTGCAGGGCGTTGATCAGTTCGACACGCGCCGGATCGGGCTGCGCAGCCCAGGCTTCTAGCAGTTTGGCCTGTTGCATCGGGTTGGCGGCGACGAAGTCTTCCGCATCCCCGGCATGGACGGCCATCGGTAGCAAAAGTGCGATGGCCAGGATCAAGCGGTAAAGGGCAGTGGGCATAGAGAGTCGCCTTGCTTGGATTTTGTGGGAGCTGGCTTGCCAGCGATGCAGGCGACTCGGTGCATCTGTTGGACCGAGGTGATGCCATCGCTGGCAAGCCAGCTCCCACAGGATCGGTGTCAGGCTCAAGCCCTGTGCTCAAGCCTGACATCCAATGGCTCAGTTGCTCTTCACCGCATATTCCGGCTTCTTGTCATTACCCGGAATGAACGGGCTCCAAGGCTGCGCCCGAATCGGCCCCTCGGTCTGCCACACCACGTTGAACTGACCGTCGCTCTGGATCTCGCCGATCATCACCGGTTTGTGCAGGTGGTGATTGGTCTTGTCCATAGTCAGGGTGTAGCCGGACGGCGCGGCGAAGGTCTGGCCGCCCAGGGCTTCGCGGACCTTGTCGACGTCGGTGGATTTGGCTTTCTCCGCCGCCTGCGCCCACATGTGGATGCCTACGTAAGTGGCCTCCATCGGGTCGTTGGTCACTGCTTTGTCGGCGCCCGGCAGGTTGTGTTTCTTCGCGTAGGCTTTCCAGTCATCGACGAACTTCTTGTTCACTGGGTTCTCCACCGACTCGAAGTAGTTCCACGCCGCGAGGTTGCCCACCAGCGGCTTGGTGTCGATGCCACGCAGTTCTTCCTCGCCCACCGAGAACGCCACCACCGGTACGTCGGTGGCCTTCAGGCCCTGGTTGGCCAGCTCTTTGTAGAACGGCACGTTGGAGTCGCCGTTGACGGTGGAGATCACAGCGGTCTTGCCGCCGGCCGAGAATTTTTTGATGTTGGCGACGATGGTTTGATAGTCGCTGTGGCCGAACGGGGTGTAGACCTCTTCGATGTCTTTATCCGCGACGCCTTTGGAGTGCAGGAACGAACGCAGGATCTTGTTGGTGGTGCGCGGGTAGACGTAGTCGGTGCCGAGCAGGAAGTAGCGCTTGGCGCTGCCGCCTTCTTCGCTCATCAGGTATTCAACCGCCGGGATCGCTTGCTGGTTGGGCGCAGCACCGGTGTAGAACACGTTCGGCGACATCTCTTCGCCTTCGTACTGCACCGGGTAGAACAGCAGGCCGTTGAGTTCTTCGAACACCGGCAGCACCGATTTGCGCGATACCGAGGTCCAGCAGCCGAACACCACCGCGACCTTGTCCTGAGTCAGCAACTGGCGGCCCTTTTCCGCGAACAGCGGCCAGTTCGACGCCGGGTCGACCACCACCGGTTCAAGCATCTTGCCGTTCACCCCGCCCTTGGCGTTGATCTCGTCGATGGTCATCAACGCCATGTCCTTGAGCGACGTTTCGGAGATCGCCATGGTGCCGGACAACGAATGCAGAATCCCGACCTTGATGGTCTCGGCGGCCTGTACGGTCCAGGTCATGCCCATCGCGGCAATGGATGCCGTGAGTGTGAAAGCCTTGATCAAACTGCGACGCTTCATTGTGCGATCTCCATGAACGTTAAAGTTTTTTATGGTTGGCAGATGCGAACGACTGATGGCTGTTTTGCAAGGGCTGTGCCCGGTCGGGTTTGGGCAGGGAAATGTCGGTTTAGAGCGGTCGCGCGCGGAGACGGCGCACCATGAGGGGACGTGTTGCATGCAAAGGTGCAACGGGGTGCGCCAGATTGGGGCGCACTCCGAGGATTCAGCGGCGACGCATCAGGCCGATGAAGAACAGGCCACCGAGGGCCGCGGTAGCAACGCCGATGGGCAGGTCTTCAGGGGCGATCAGTGTGCGTGCGGCGACATCCACCCAGACGAGGAAAACGCTGCCGAGCAACACGCACACCGGCAACAGACGCCGATGCTCGGCACCGATCAGGCGCCGGGCAATGTGCGGCACCATCAGCCCGACAAAGCCGATGGAGCCGCTGATCGACACCAGCACCCCGGTCATCAGCGAGGCGATCACGAATACCCGCAGACGCACCGCCCGGGCATTCAGGCCAAGAGTGACGGCGGTCTGTTCGCCGGCCATCAAGGCGTTCAGTGGTCGGGCCATGCCGATCAACAGAATCAACCCGAGCAACACGCTCAGTGCCGGCACCGCCAACAACTCCCAGCGCGCCAGACCAAGGCCACCGAGCATCCAGAACATCACCGCCGAGCTGGCCCGGTGATCGCCCATGAATAGCAGCAGATTGGCGATCGCCATCATCACGAACGACACTGCCACGCCGCACAGCAGCAGACGATCACTGTCCAGCCGGCCCTGACGGTTGGCGATGCCCAGCACCAGAAACATGCTCAACAACGCGCCGATGAACGCGGCGATCGGCAAGGTCAGCAGGCCTACGATCTCGCCGACGTGCAGCACCACAATCACTGCGCCGAGGGTGGCGCCAGAGGTGACGCCGAGCAAGTGCGGATCGGCCAGCGGATTGCGCGTCACCGCTTGCAGCACCGCGCCGATCAGCGCCAGCCCGGCGCCGACCAACGCACCGAGCAACATGCGCGGCACGCGGATCAGCCAGACGATGTGTTCCTGGCCGGCGCTCCAGTCCGGCACGCCGAGGCCGAACAGCTTGTGCAGCAGAATCCGCCACACCACGTCCACCGGCACCCGCGCCGGGCCGAAACCCAGCGACACCACACACGACACCAGCAGCACGGCACCGAGGGCGATCAGCAGCAGCGCATAGCGACGATCGATCATTCGCCGTGGAACCCTTTGGCCAGGGTTTCAACCGCCAGCACGTTGTCGATCCCCGGCGTGGCCTGTACGTAAGGGATGACGATGAAGCGCTGGTTCTTGATCGCGTCCACCGATTGCAGCGCCTTGTTCTTCAGCAGGAATTCAATCTTCTGCTCGGCGGTGATTTCGCTGTAGTCGACGATGACGATCACCTGCGGATTGCGCTCGACCACGGTTTCCCAGTTGACCCGGGTCCAGCTCGCTTCGACATCATCGAGAACGTTGCGCCCGCCAGCGGCGTCGATCAGCGCTTGCGGCATGCCGAGGCGGCCAGAGGTCATGGCGCGGTCTTCGCCACTGTCGTACAGGAACACCCGTGGCTTTTCGGCGGGCAGGTTTTTGCGGACTTCGGCGACCTGATTTTGCATGTCGGCGATCAGCGCGTTGGCGCGATCCTGCACGTCGAAGATCTTGCCGAGGTTGCGCAGGTCGTTGTAAGTGTCGTCCAGCGTGGCGGCCGGGCGTTTCATCACGAAGGCGCAGGATTCGGTCAGTTCATAGACGTTGATGCCCAGCGGTTGCAGGGTCTGCGGCGTGAGATCACCGCCGACGCGCATGCCGTAATCCCAGCCGGCGAAGAAGAAATCGACGTTGGCGTTGAGCAGGGTTTCCACCGACGGGTACTTGGCCGCCAGTTCCGGCAAACCGTCGAGCAGCGACTGCATTTCAGGCGTCACCGATTTCCAGCCACTGACGCCGCTATAGCCGGCCATCTTCGATTTGAGACCGAGGGCGAGCATCATCTGGGTCATGTTGATGTCGTGACTGACCGCGTGTCTCGGTGCTTGCTTGAAGGTCACTTCGCGGTTGCAGCTCTGGATCGTCAGCGGGTACTTCGTGGCCTCGGCAAAGGCTTGGGTGGTGCCCAGCAACAGAGCGAGGCAAAGCAGGGAGCGCACAGTCATGGTCGGGTTATCCAGGTGATTCGCGGGTAGCCGTGAAGGGGGTGGGAATCGATCAATGCTTCGACGCCGAACACGTCGCGCAGCAGTTCGCAGGTCAGGACTTGTTGCGGCGTGCCGCTGGCGACGATGCGACCGTGGTTGATCACATACAACCGGTCGCAGAACGCGGCAGCCAGGTTCAGGTCGTGGATGCTCGCCAACGTGCCGATCTGCAAGCGCTTGACCAGTTGCAGCAGCTCCAGCTGATAGCGCGGGTCGAGGTGGTTGGTCGGCTCGTCGAGGATCAGCAGTTGCGGTTGCTGGGTCAGGGCCCGGGCGAGGATCACCCGCTGTTTTTCACCCCCCGACAGCGTGGCGAATGCGTGGTCTTCGAAGCCATCGAGGCCCACGGATTTGAGGGCCTGAGTGGCGAGATTGCGATCTTCCAGCGTGTCGCCGTCGAACAGGCCTTTGTGCGGCGTGCGGCCCATGGCGACCACTTCTTCGACGGTCAGGCCGAAGGCGTCGGGGAACTCCTGCAAGACCACGGCGATGCGTTGTGCGCACCAGCGTGAGGATTGCTTCCAGACGTTGTGGTGCCCGAGTTTGACCTCACCGTGTTCCGGCTGGCTGAAGCGGTAGGCACAGCGCAACAGAGTGGTCTTGCCGCTGCCATTGGGCCCGATCAGCCCGACGAACTCACCGGCGGCCACTTGCAACGAGGCGTCACGCAGATGGAACTGGTGATGGCAGTGGCCGTGGCCCAGGGGGGACCAGGCGAGATCGGTGAGGGACAGTGAGCTCATTTCGTTCCTGTTCTAGAAGGTGTAGTCAGCGGTGACAAAGAACGAACGAGGCTCACCCAGAATCCACTGCTGGCCCTCATTGTATTGGCTTTGCGCGTACGTCCGGTCAAACAGATTGTTCACCTGCAATCCCAGCGTGGTGTTGCGCAGGGCTTTCCACGACAGCGTCGCATCGACCACCGTGTAGCTCGGCAGCTCGTTGCGGTTGGCCATGTCGGCGTAGCGCGCATCGACATAACGCACGCCGGCGCCGGCTTTCAGGTCCTCGGTCAGCGCCTTGCTCAGCCAAAGATTGGCGGTGCGGCGTGGCACATCCACCGGGCGATTGCCATTGCGCGACACCGGCACGCCACCGACCACTTCTTCGAAATCGTCGTATTTGGCTTTGACGATCGTCGCGTTGGCTTGCAACTGCCAGGCGTGTGGCAGTTGCAGATCGAGGCTGGCCTCCAAACCGTTCGACGATTGCTGGCCGACCTGCTGCTTGAGCGTCGGATGGCCCGGATCATCGGTCAGCAGTTTCTTCTTCACGATGCGATACGCCGCCAGCGTGAACTCGCCGCGCTGATCCCAGAACAGCTGCTTCAAGCCGATCTCGGTCTGCCGCGCGGTGGACAGGTCATATTGCTGCTGGCTCGGGCTCAGGGAAATCAGACCACCGATGCCGTCGGTGCTGGTGGCGACCTGGCCGTAGAGCGAGGTGTCCTGCGTCAGCGCGAACACCAGGCCGGCCTTCCAGTTGTTGCCGGTCAGGGTCTTGTCGCTCTGGCTGCCATCGACCAGGTTGTTGCGATCCACGTGCACGTAGTCGCGGCGCACACCGGTCACCAGCGACCAGCGCTCGCTGAGTTGCGTGCGGTTTTCGGCGAACACCGACATCTGTCTGGTGGTGCTGTCGAACTGATCGCGATACGGATCGGCGCTCTCGAAATAGCCGGTTTGCGGGTGATAGCGATCCAGCGCCTGGCCGTTGGGCAACACGTCGTTGAACGGCGAGTTGCTGTCGAGCTGGAAGCGGATGCGGTTGTAGTCGACCCCGGTCACGGTCTGGCTGTCGAGGCCGAACAGCGAATGCTTGAAGGTGAAGGTCTGTCGGTCGCCGACCTGCTCCTGTTTGTGGCCGATGCCAAAGTAACCACTGCGGCTGAGCTGCTGGCTGTCGGCGTCGAAGTTGTAGTTCTCGGCGTTCTGCCAGCGGCGCTGGGCCTTGAGGTAGTACAGCTCGTTGCTGGCGCTGACTGCATTGTTGATCTGCCAATCCGTGGTCAGGCGCGTCCATTGATCGTTGTAGTGCTGCTGGTCGTCACGCACGTTGTAGTTCTTGTTGCGCAGGCTGTCTTTCAACTGGCCGTTGATCAGCGGCGTGCCGAAGTAGTTTTGCGGGCGCTGATCGCCGTAATCGTGGGCGAGGGTGAAGGTCAGATCGTCGGTGGCCTGCCAGCGCAGGGCGGCGCTGATGAAGTCGCTGGACGAGTCGCCGCGATCGACCCAACCGTTGCTGCGCAGGCGATTGAGGTTGAGGCGATAGCTCAGGGTGTCGGTCAGCGAACCGCCGCTGTCGAACGCCTGTTGCTGGCGGTCGAACGAGCCGTAGCCGACCCGCACATGGTTTTCGATTTCGCCTTCGAACGGCTTCTTCGGGATCACGTTGACCACCGCGCCGGTCGCGCCTTCGCCGTACAGCACCGAGGCCGGGCCGCGCAGCACGTCGACGCGCTCCACTGACCAGGTGTCGACCGGAAACGTCACGGTGCCCATGCCGGTGTACATGCGGTTGCCGTCATACAACTGCATCACCGAACTCTGCCCGGTAAAACCCCGGGCCTGCAACGAGGTGCCGCCATCGCCCGGCGTGCCTGTGCGGCTGATGCCGGTGCTGCGCGACACCGCGTCCTGCACGCTGCGATCGCCACGGGCACGGACTTGTTCGCCACTGAGGCTTTCGACGCTGGCCGGGGTTTCCATCGCGCTGAGGTTCAGGCGCGAGCCGGCGCTGGTCGGCGTGTTCAGGCTGACGGTCTGGTCGTCATTGGCCGGGGCGGTGATGGTGCCGGTGGGCAGCGTCAGCGGGGCGTTGTCGGCGTGGGCGCTGTGGTTCAGGGCGAACAGACAGAGGCTGGACAAGAGGTACTTGTTCATCGGGACGGTGAATCACTTCTTCAAAAGAAAAGCCCGCAGGCTCATGACAATGCATGGCTGCGGGCAGAGCAGCAAATTTGCGTTATACAGTAACACTAAAAATTGCCGGAGTTTAAGCCCCGGCAGTTTAAAGATCTGTCTGGATCGCGCATCTCGCGAGATTCACGATGAAGTTGAGGCAGATTCAGTTTGCCGGCCCAGACGCGACAACAGCAGCCGATCCAGCAACCACACCACCACCAGCGAAGCCCCCACCAGCGGAAACACCACCGCGAGCACGAGCATGATCGCCACCCCGGTTTTCCACTTCGGCAGATCGTGGCGCAGCGGCGGCACGCCGAACTTGCCCTGTGGTCGACGCTTCCACCAGATCACCACGCCGCTGACGGCGCTGAGCAGGATCATCAGGCAGATCAGCAGCACGATGATCTGGTTGAAGGTGCCGAACATCTTGCCTTCGTGGAGCATCACGCCGATCTCGGTGGCCCGGGCAACCGCGCCGTACTGCTCGAAACGCACATCGGCCAACACCTTGCCGGTGTACTGATCGATGTGCAGGGTCGCGTCGTTGCGTGGGTCGTCGGCGAACACGGCGATGGTGAACACGCCGGTGGCGGTGGTCGGCATTGTGATGCTGTAGCCCGGCTCGACCTGGCGCTTGATGGCGATGTTCTGCACGTCCTGCAGGCGGATGGTTGGCGCGGCGGGGCCGTGTTGCATGCTGCCGTGGGCCATGTGTTCGGCATGGTCGCCGGACATCGGCATCGGGGTGTTTTCCATCGCCCAGGGTACGGTCTGGCGCGCGGCGTTGTTGAGGCTGCCGGCCTCGACGTTGGAGGTCGGCACGTTGTTCCACATCGCCGCCGGGAACACGTTCCACACCTGGGCGTACTGCTTGCCCCAGAAACCGGTCCAGGTCATGCCGCTGAGCAGCATCACCAGCAGCAACCCGGCGCCCCAGAATCCGGTAACGGCATGCAGGTCACGCCACAGCACGCGGCCGCGACTGTTCAAACGTGGCCACAGAATCCCCGCGGCCTGACCTCGCGGCCACCACAGGAAAACCCCGGACACCACCAACACCACGCCCCAGCCGGCGGCCATTTCGATCAGTCGGTCACCGACGGTGCCGATCATCAGTTCGCCGTGAATCGCCCGGGCGATGGCTTGCAGGTTCTGCCTGGCATCCTGCTCGCCAAGGATGTCGCCGTGGTACGGATCGACGAACACGTTCAGCTCATGGCCGGCATTCTTCACCACGAATTGCGCGCTGCGCTCGGCGTTCGCGGGTGGCAGGTACTGGGTGACCTGGCCTTGTGGATAAGCGCTTTTGACCTTTTGCAGCAAGTCATCGGCCGGCACGCTGTGATGCCCGGCGGGGACGTTCAGCAGGCTGCTGTACATCAGCGAATCGAGTTGCGGCTTGAACAGGTAAATGATGCCGGTCAGGGCCAGCATCACCATGAATGGCGCGACGAACAATCCGGCATAGAAATGCCAACGCCAGGCCAGGTTGTAGAAATTCGGTTTGGGCTGTTTCATCACGAGTGCTCCGCTTGGCTTGGATTTTCTAGTTGTCTGTTGTCACTCGCTCCCTCAAGGGGAGCGAGTGCCCTTGAGGGTTAGAAACTCATGTCCACCTTGGTCCAGAGCGTGCGCCCCGGCTCGTTGATGGCTTGCGGGTCGTTGGCCGGATAGCCGAACCCGGCGTTGCCCGCCAGGTTCAGGTGTTCCGCGTAAGCCTTGCCGAACAGGTTGTCGACGCCGGTACTGACCTTCCAGTTCTTGTTGATCCGGTAGGCACCGTTGAGCGAGAACACGCCGAAGCCCGAACTCTTGTCGTAATCCTTGCCGACCACGTTGCCCTTGTTCTGGTCGATACGGTTTTGCGCGGCAACCACCCTCCACAGTGCGCCGGCACTCCAGTTGTCTTCGCTGTAGGTCAGGCCGAAGCGCGCATCCAGCGGCGGCATCTGCGGCAGGGCCTTGCCGTCGCTGCTGTTCTTGCCCCAGGCGTAGGCCAGGGTCGCATCGGCTTTCCAGTGGTCGGTGAGTTTGTAGGCGGCACCGAGTTCACCGCCCATGATCCGCGCGTCGATGTTCTCGGCGCGGGAAGTGCTCATGCCCATCATCGTCGGGGTGTAGTCGAACAGGATGTAGTCGCGCACCACGCCGATGTAGCCCGAGGCCCAGGCTTCGAGGTCGGCGCTCTTGTAGTTCACGCCGAAGTCGAACTGAGTAGTCTTTTCCGGTTTGATCGAATCGAAGGCATTGACCGAGCCCGCCGGGCCGGACTTGGGCGAAAACAGCTCCCAGTAATCCGGAAAACGTTGCGCGTGGCCGAGGCCGGCGTAGAGCGTGGTCGGGCTGTCGGCCAGGTCATGTTCGTAACGGATAAAGCCGCTGGGCAAGGTGTCGGCGCGGGTTTCGTCGGCAGTTGGATTGGGCCGGGACATCATTCCCGAGCCGATGCTCTGCCGGTAGTCCTTGGCCGAGGCACGGTCGATCCGGGCTCCGGTAATGAGGCGATCACGGTCGGCGGCGTACCACGTCAGTTCGCTGAACACCCCGTAGTTATGGAAGTCGGCGTCCTTGGTGTACGGCTGATCCTTGTAGGTATCGATGCCCATGCCGCTGCGCTGCCGGTGTTCGTTGGTCTGCGCATCGAGGCCGGTGATCAGCTGGATGTCGGCCCAGCGCCAGGTGGCCTTGATCCGTGCGCCGAGGGTGCGGCGGTCGACGTTGGACGCCATGGGACCTGCCATCATCCCTGTGCCGGACGGCGTGCGCAGGGTGTAGTTGTCCATCACGTGGTCGGCGTAGTTGTAGTAGACCTGCGCTTCGAGCTTCTCCAGCACGTCGCTGATGTTGGATTTCTCGAAACGCAGACCGAGGCTTTCGCGCAGGAATTGCGAGCCGTCCATGCCGCGTCCGGCGTAGCGTGCTTCGCCGTCGCCTTTGCCGGCGGTGAGTTCGATCAGGGTGTCGGCGTCCGGGGTCCAACCCAGCGCTACATCGCCGTTCCACTTGTCATAGCGCGAGGCAACAATGTCGTTGTTGCCGTCGCGGTAGTCGTCGGAGTGCGCGGTGTTGCCGATCACCCGCACGTAGCCCAGCGGTCCGCCGGCCGCCGCATCGACGACTTTGTCGAAGCGCCCGTTGGAGCCGGCCAGCACGCTGGCATTCACCCGGGTGCCGAGTTCGCCGAAGCTTTCAGGCTCGCGGTCGAACAGGATCGTGCCGGCGGATGCGCCCGGTCCGTAGAGCACGGTTTGCGGGCCTTTGATCACGGTGAGTTTGTCGTAGGTCTCGGGCGAGATATACGAGGTCGGCGCGTCCATCCGGCCGGGGCAGGCGCCGAGCATCATGCTGCCGTTGGTGAGGATGTTCAGGCGCGAACCGAACATGCCGCGCAGCACCGGATCACCGTTAGTGCCGCCGTTGCGCACCAGGGCGAAGCCGGGAATGGTCTTCAGGTAGTCGCCGCCGTCGCTGGCCGGGACTGGTTGGCGCGGGTCTTTCGGGTTGGTGACGATGGTCAGCGGCGAGCTCGGGGCGATGGCGGTGATCACCGTCGGGCTCAGCTCATCAGCGTGGCCGGCGTGTTCGTCGGCGTGGACCAGCGGGGACAGCAGGACGCCGCAAAGGACGGCGGTAGCGTGCCTGAAACGAACGCGGGATTCGTTCAGGGCAAAGGACGCCGGGGCAGAGCCCGGGCGTGGGACAGCAGAAAACCTGTACATGACAATTTCCATCAAACAGTCGTAAACGACACGGCCGGCAGCCTGAAGCTGTCTTCTCAACCGTGTGCAATCAGAGGTGGTTGTTTACGCTGCGACGGGCGGGGCGCGGGTGCGGGCGCCGGGGAAGAAGGTCTGCCGGGCATGGCCCAGACGCGGGGAGGGTGGGGTGAAGGTGTTGACGTGGGGAATGCTGAAGGTGGCGAAACTGCCACCGCCGGTCAGCGCCGGGCAGTTGAACAGCAGGCTGCAATAACCGCACTTTTCCCACAGAACGTGGTGCGAAGATTGCGGCGGGCAGTGTTCGGCCGAGGGTTTTGCTTCATGCGTGGAGTGATCCATGCCCGCCATGTCCATCGACATGTCCATGCTCGATGGCATCGAAGTCGAGGCGTGCTGATCCATCGGCATCGACTGGGAAATCAGCGGGCCGATGAAGATCATCAACATGGCGAACAGGGCGATCCAGCTGCCGCGGGTCAGGTGTTCAGTCTGACGGCGTTGCAGGGAGGGCCTGGCGCTCAGGGGGCGCATGGGCGGAGTCTGCCGGAACGGTTACTGGGCGTGCGCGTGTTCCGGCATGTCTTGCGGTGGCTTTTTCTGCACGGCGACTTCGACGGTCACGTCACCGGCCTTTTCAAAGTGCAGGGTCAGCGGGAAGCGCTTGCCATCGGTCAATAGACTGCGGTCGGTCGGATTCATCAGCATTACGTGATAGGCCATCGGCGCGAAGGTCACGCTTCCACCGGCCGGGATGGCCACGTTCGGCACCTGTTGCATCTTCATCAGATCGCCCTGCATCACGTGCTCGTGCAATTCGGCCGTCGGGGCGATGGGCGAGTCGACGCTGAGCAGACGGTCAGCGGTTTTGCCGCCGTTGTGAATGATGAAATACGCGGCAATGGTCGGCGCGTTCGGCGGCAGTTCCTGCGACCACGGATGGGCGATTTCCAGCTCGCCGGCCTTGTATTCGTGGGCATGGGCGAAGCACGCAGGCAACAACAGCGCAGCGATGACGATGAATTTGTTCAACATGGCAGTTCTCCAGAACGATTTGAAACGCAGGTCAAATGCGGGAACAAATCAAACCAGAGGAGAGGCGCGGGGATTGAGACTCGGCCATTGCTGGCGCGGTGTCGGGGCTTGCGGCAAGGCGGGCGCCACGCTGCGATTGCTTTCGTATTGAGCGAAATACAGCTGCGGCGAATGCCCCGGCAACGCCACCACCGGCGCCGATCCGGAGCAGCACCAGCAGTGCTGCATGGTCGAATGATGGTCACCGCTTTGCGGCGCCTTCTGATCGAGGCTGCCGATGTCGATCGCCACCATCTTCGTCCCGCTGCCGGTGCAGAAACTGCTCCACAGCAACTGCTCGGCCGGCGTCTGCGCCGCCTGCGCCATCGATCCCGTCAACGGCATGGCGAGCATGTTGAACAGCACTGCGAAGCAGGCGATCCAGGCAAATGCGAGCCGGTGTCGGTTCATGGGACAGATCCGTAGGGTGGGCGATCAGGCGCGGCTATTTAGCCTGATCAGGGCCGATAAGTAAAAAAGCGTCGTGCGGTTTGGTGTCGCAGCGCTACATGCAATTGTGCGAGTAGCATGCTTGCCAGTTCCGTCTCGCCGTTATGAAAGAGTGTAGCGGCTTCGATTTGCAATGCCTGTGCGAAATCCGGATCAGATTGAATTCTCAATCGGATGGTCTGCTCATAGTCTCGGAGCGCCACGCGGTTGAATCGTCCATCGCCTGAGTCCAGTTCCGAACATGCCTTGACGTAGTGCACCAGTTCAGCAGGCGTGTGGAGAAAGTCCTTGATGTCGAAGCGGGTGAATTTTCCGGTCATTGGAACGTGCTCACAAATTCGATGAAACGCTAAACGTAAGCCTGGGCCGCTCGTGCAGATAGTCAGCGATTCTTTAAGTTCTTGTGGGCAGTGTCCTAGCACTCAGTAGGACTTGAGCTTTTTGTTTTTCACGGTCGGACTCCGGCTGCGAGGGCAGCGATGGCGTCAGCAACCGTCCAAAACTCCCGATCAACCCTCGCCAACACCGGCCGCTTCAACACCATCACCGGAACCCCAAGCGCCCTCGCCACTTCCAGTTTCGGCTCGGTTGCGGCGCTGCCGCTGTTCTTGCTGATCAGCACGTCGATCTGCCGGCGTTCGAACAACGCTCGCTCGTCCTCCAGCAGAAACGGCCCACGGGCGCCGATGACTTCGCAGCGTTCGTTGCCGGGGTAGACGTCGAGGGCGCGCAGGGTCCAGAACTGGTGCGCGGGGATTTCATCGAGGTGTTGCAGCGGTTCGCGGCCAAGGGTGAACAGGGGGCGGCGGAAGGGGTCGAGGGCGGTGATCAGTTCGGCCCAGTCGGCGACTTCGCGCCAGTCATCGCCCGGTTGCGGTTGCCACGCCGGGCGGCGCAAGGCCCAGCAGGGGATGCCGGTGAGTTGCGCAGCAGTGGCGGCGTTGTAGCTGATTTGCGCGGCGTAGGGATGGGTCGCGTCGAGCAAAAGTGTGATGCCTTCGTCGAGAATGAACTGCGCCAGACCTTCGGCGCCACCGTAGCCGCCGACGCGCACCTGACACGTCAGATCGGTCGGCACCCGGCCGACGCCAGCCAGGCTGTAAATGTGTTCCGGTCCCAAAGTGCGCGCGATGGCCAGCGCTTCAGTCACGCCGCCGAGCAACAGAATCCGCTTCATACAAAAGCCCCCGCATGGCCGACGATGCCGCCCTGACGATCAATCGCAAACACTTCGACCTGGACCTGAGCCGGCACCACGCTGCGGGCGAATTCCAGAGCGTGGCGGCAGACCTCATCACCCAGGGCAACACCCGCCGCACTGGCCATCGCCAACGCCTGCTGACTGGTGTTCGCCCCGCGAATGGCTTGCTGCAGCGCATCGTCGGCGCCAATCGCCGCCGCCCAGGCGGCCAGTTGCGGCAGGTCGATGCTCGAATGACGCGAGTGCAGGTCCATGTGCCCGGCCGCCAGTTTGCTGATCTTGCCGAAGCCGCCGCACAGGCTGAGTTTATCCACAGGTACTTTGCGCAGGTGCTTGAGCACCGCGCCGACGAAGTCGCCCATTTCGATCAGGGCAATTTCCGGCAGGTTGTAGACCCGGCGCATGGTGTCTTCGCTGGCATTGCCGGTGCAGGCGGCGATGTGCAGGAAGCCGTTGGTTTTCGCCACGTCGATGCCTTGGTGGATCGAAGCGATGTACGCCGCGCAGGAAAACGGCCGGACGATGCCGCTGGTGCCGAGGATCGACAGCCCGCCTAGAATTCCCAGGCGCGGGTTCATGGTTTTCAATGCCAACGCTTCGCCGCCCTCGACATTCACCGTCACCTCGAAGCCACCGCGATAGCCGGTTTCTTCGGCCAGCAAAGTCAGGTGATCGCTGATCATCTTGCGCGGCACCGGGTTGATCGCCGGTTCGCCGACGGCCAGCACCAGTCCCGGTCGAGTCACTGTGCCGACGCCTTTGCCGGCGATGAAGCGGATTCCCGGTTCGGTGATCAGTTGCACTTGCGAATAGAGCAGGGCGCCGTGAGTCACGTCCGGATCATCGCCCGCATCTTTGATCGTCCCGGCTTCCGCGCCGTCTTCGGTCAGCCGACAGAACTCCAGACGCATCTGCACCTGCTTGCCCTTGGGCAACACGATCTGCACGGCGTCCGCCACCACTCCGCCGAGCAGCAGGCGGGCAGCAGCGAGGCTGGTGGCTGTGGCGCAGCTGCCGGTGGTCAGGCCGCTGCGCAGGGGCGCGGGTTGTTCGGCGGTTTCGTCACGCATCAAGGGGTTTGACCAGATCGAGCAGGGTGATGGGCAATGCCTGGCGCCAGGTGTCGAACTCGCCCAGCGGCTGCGCCTGGGCGATGTGGATGCGGGTCAGTTCGCCGCCGTGGCGTTCGCGCCAGTTCATCAAGGTCATTTCGCTTTGCAGGGTCACAGCGTTGGCGACCAGTCGGCCACCGGGTTTGAGTTGTTCCCAGCAGGTTTCCAGCACACCTTCGCGGGTCACGCCGCCGCCGATGAAAATCGCGTCCGGTGGCTCCAGCCCGGCGAGAGCTTGCGGGGCGCTGCCACGAATCAGTTGCAGGCCGGGAACACCCAGCGCATCGCGGTTGTGTTCGATCAGCTGCTGGCGACCCTCGTCAGCCTCGATGGCCAGTGCGCGACAGCTCGGGTGCGCGCGCATCCACTCGATGCCGATCGAGCCGCTGCCGGCGCCGACGTCCCACAGCAGTTCGCCCGGTGTCGGGGCGAGGCGGGCGAGGGTGATGGCGCGCACGTCACGCTTGGTCAGTTGGCCCTCGTGCCGGAAGGCCGAGTCCGGCAGCCCGGCGAGGCGCGACAGGCGCGGAGTGTCTGGATCTGCGAGGCATTCGATGGCGATCACGTTGAGGTCGGCAATGCGCGGATCGTTCCAGTCGTTGGCGGTGCCGTCGATCCGGCGTTCGACGCTGCCGCCCAGATGCTCCAGGACGCTCAGGCGACTGGCGCCGAATCCGCGCTCGCGCAGCAATGCCGCAACGGCGGCCGGGCTCTGACCGTCATTGCTCAGCAACAACAGGCGCACGCCGCCAAACAGTTGCACGTTGAGGGCCGCCAGCGGGCGAGCCACCAGCGACAGCACGCTGACGTCCTGCAACGGCCAGCCCAGTCGGGCCGCCGCCAGCGAGCAGGACGACGGGGCCGGCAGGACCAGCATCTCGGCCTCCGGAACCTGACGCGCCAGACTCGCGCCAACGCCGTAGAACATCGGATCACCGCTGGCCAGCACACACACCGCTTCGCCGCGACGCTCGAGCACCGGGGCCAGGGAAAACGGGCTCGGCCACAACTGGCGCTCGCCACGGATGCACACCGGCAACAGATCCAGCTGACGCTGACCGCCGATGATCCGCGAGGCGCTCATCAAGGCGCGCCGGGCATTTTTGCCAAGACCTTTGAAGCCGTCTTCGGCAATGCCTACAACCGTCAGCCAAGGGGTCATGCCATTCCTCATTACTTGTCCATCGTCAGTGGGCGACATGATAACGCGACTCCCGCGAAATGACTGCTGCGCATTTTGAACAGCCTGGAAGACATCTAATGTTTATGTTGTTTTTTCTCAGGTTGTTTTTTTGTTGATAAGTTTTGTTTGTAGTTGGTATGGGTTTGTTAGAGATGACTTGTTGTTCTGGATAGTGATTTTTATAAGGGAATTAATGACGCATGGAAATGCTTGATAATGTTTTGCCACAAGCCGCTGACATTGCCGAAGAAAGCAGCTCGGTTGTCGCGGGAAATAGCTTGCTCACTTTTTTTTCCGGAGTGAGCCGTGAAGATGAACGTTTTATCAAGGACAGCATGCGCTGGGCCGAGTATCAGGCCGACCAGCGCGTGAACAGAAGGCAGGCTCCGGGCTTCTGGTTCGAGTATTACTCCGCATCGCTTCAGCGGCTTGGCTGGGAGCTGGGTGAACCGGTGCGGGTTGCCGGTCGGGAGTTTGAGGGCGACTTTCTGGATGCCTGGTCAAAATCGATGGAACGGCTGCTGAGTAGTGGAAGGCGACAGCAGATGAAAAAAACCTTCCAGTTGCTGGAACACAATCCGGCGGGTTTTGATTTGTTTGCGGACAGTGTCCGGGAATGGAATGACTTTGTATTTTCACCGGCCTATTACAATTACTATAAACATCTTGAAATAGTGATCAGTCATGTCGGGTTGCTCGACGCCCAGTGGACGAAAAGGTATTTGTTCTGGGATGTCGAATATTCCAGGTCGCAACTGGAAGTCTATGCGCGACGGTTCATGAATACGCCGAAAAACATGAATGCTCGGCGAGCAGAGTTGACTGAACTGGTTCGCGATATGCGGCGTAATGAGTTTGCACTGAGTCAGTGAGTTCGGTTTTTTGTCTGTGTTGAAATAAATTGAATGCAGTGAAAGTTGCTTGTTGGTGGAGTGAAAGTTAGTTTGAGTGTGCGCCACGGAGGCGCTTTTAATTTAAAGGAATGTGCATAATGAATGAAGTAATTGCTAAGAATGACGAAGTGGTTGGTGAGACCTTATCTGCAGCTCAACGTATTGCTTTGATCGAAGAGTGTAACCAGCTGATCGCCGCACAGCCCGTTGCTCGCTCTGCGAAGTTGTCGCTGAATGCCAGTTTGCCAATCGACAAGGATGAACTTAACGCCGCCATTATGGGCACAGGCGTCGCCGGTTTCGATGAAAGTATGTCAAAGCGCAGCAAACGCATTGTGAAAAATACCTATATGTACGCTGATCTGGTTGCCTTGACCAAATACCCTTCCGCCAGCCAGAAGGAGAAACGCTACGAAGAATTCATGAGGCTCATGAAAGTAGCGGGCTGGTTTGCCTTCAACCAGCCTTACAATCGTTACAATGCAACTTCCCGGAAACTGACCATGGACAACGTTGCACTTAACATCCTCCATACCGCGGTGTCTTCGGCGGTGGGTCAGGGTGCGGCGGTCTTGAAGGTGCTCAAGGATGTGGCGGACTCCACGATGGAAGCGCTGAAAGATGTCCCTGAAGCGCTGGGGCTTTTTGAACGCAACGTTAAAAAAGCCGAGGGCGGCAACTTCTGTATGTCGAGTGCCCTGGAAAACAAAGACGGTACCATCACGATGGCCATCGCTGCGGTTCAGTATTTTGCCGCGGCGCAACCGACCAAGGTGCTGTTTGTCGAGTGGGCGACATCCAGCGTCAGCATCTACAACGGCTCCGCCACCATGACCATGGACGAAGAGGACTACTTGCTGGTCGAGCCATTGATTGTCAGGGCATTGACCGAGCAGCGTGAAAAAGCGCTCAGCTACGAGTTTGGCCAGGCCTGATGTTCATTGAAGCCAGAGGCCCGGTCCTCTGGCTTTCTTAAAAGGAGTTTTCGATGAATGCAGGTGCTGGTTTTAAAACCTTCGTATGCGCCGGTACGGTGGTGTTGGTCGCGGATGAGTTGTTGGCGTCGGACCGGTGCGATGGTCTGGATGCACTGCTTTATGCTCAACTGGTCGCTTCTCGCAAATGTCCTGACTTTGCCCAGGTCGACGCATGGAATCAGGCCAACAGGATCGCACTGAGAGTTACCGGTGCAATGTTGCTGGATAACCCGCAAGCCAGCCTGCCTGTGCCGATGCCGCGCAGTTTTACGCTCGCCGAGTTGACCCGGCGGATCCTTTATCAGTGGGTTCCCGCCGCGACCGATGAAGTCGTGGATCTCAGCCTGGATTCGCTGTTGAGCGAGGCATCGCCGACGCCGGCAACGGGCGTTCTGTTCGAGAACGCGTTGCATGAGGGCCGGTGGGTGCGGTTCGGACTCAGTCTTCTGTCTCGGGGGCTGGGGGTGTCGACGGTCTTCATCGCATTCGAAGTTGATGAAGTCATTGAAGGCAATCTCTGGTGTCATCGATTCAATACCGCAAACGTGCGGGGTAACGTTTCCATCGATAGTTACAAGGCACTGATCGATCCCGAAGATTACGTCTTTTCCCGGGCCAAAGTGATTGAGTTATTGGGGGCGCGGCGCCAGGAGCAGATCATCGCGTTAGCCTGAGAATTCGCGACAAGCTCCAGCGGTGGCGGTAGAAGATGCGACATGATCGGCTGTCCGACGGGCAGACTTTTCATGCAGTCAGGCAAAGCAGGCATAATGGCGACCTTTCGCCCATCACAGCACTGCCTGTCAGCCGGTCAGCCCTTGAACGAACGCCCGATGTCCAACGCCATACGCCCCTCGGCCTGTCCGGGGTTGCTGCGTATCGTCCAGGCGCTGGATGGCGGGATCTGCCGGATCAAGCTTGACGGTGGTTCGATCACGGCCGGTCAGGCCGATGCGCTGGCCAACGCTGCCGAGCGCTTTGCCGGCGGGGTGATCGAGGCGACCAACCGCGGCAATCTGCAGATCCGTGGTATCGGCGAGCAATCCGCCGCGCTGATCGACAGCCTGCTGGCCGCCGGTCTCGGGCCGCGAACCGCAGCCGGCGATGATGTGCGCAACCTGATGCTCAGCCCGGCTGCCGGTATTGACCGGCAGATGCGCTTCGATACTCGACCATTGTCCGGGCAGATCCTCGAGACCCTGCAAAGCCATCCGCGTTTCCATGAGCTGAGCGCCAAGTTCGCCGTGCAGCTGGATGGCGGAGAAGCGCTGGCGATGCTCGAACATCCCCATGATCTGTGGTTGTCGGCGTACCAGGAGTGCGACGACACGCTGTTGGCGTTCGGCCTGGCGGGTTGCCCGACGGATCGACCGCTGGCTGCCGTAGCGCTTGCCGACGGCCATGCGCTGGTGGTGGCGGTGTTGGAGTTGTTCCTCGAGCTGGCCCGGCCGGATCAGGCCCGGATGCGCCATCTGCTGGAAGAATGCCCGGCGCCGAAGTTTCTGGAAGTGCTCGGTCAGCGGATCAACCTCCAGGCTGCCAGAGATTGGCAGCGCGAAGCCGGATCAGAGGGTTTGCACCTCGGCATCCACGCTCAGCAGTTGCCCGGTCAGGTCTATGTCGGTGCCGCACCGGCGCTCGGTCGCCTCGACCCGGATACGCTGCGTGGTGTTGCGCAATTGGCCAGAACCTTCGGCGACGGCAGCCTGCGTTTCACCCCTTGGCAGAGTCTGTTGCTGCCCAATGTGCGGGAAACCGATGCGGTTCAAGTGCTCGACGAATTGGATACGCTGAACCTGCTGACCCGTGTCGAAGATCCTTTGGCGCGCCTGATCGCCTGCACCGGTGCCAACGGTTGCGGCAAAGGCCTGGCTGACACCAAACACGATGCCCGCCTGCTGGCTGCGCTGTTGCCCCACGCCGTGGATGTGCACCTGTCCGGCTGCTCGCGTTCCTGCGCCGCCGCGCATCGGGCTGCGGTGACGCTGCTGGCGGTCGGTCCCGGTCATTACGACCTCTATTTTCGCGATGCAGCACTGCCCGGTTTCGGCGCGCTGCACGCTCACAACCTTACTATCGAAGCGGCCGCGACCCTGCTCGCCGTCCGCTCACGGAGCCCCCTTGATGCTTGATTACATCCGCGACGGTCAGGAGATCTATCGCAACTCCTTCGCGATCATTCGCCGCGAGGCCAACCTCGCGCGCATCCCGGCCGACCTGGAAAAACTCGCGGTGCGGGTGATCCACGCCTGCGGCATGGTCGAGGCCATCGACGGGCTTCAGTTTTCCGAAGGCGCCGGCAAGGCCGGGCGCGATGCGCTGGCCGCCGGCGCGCCGATCCTGTGCGATGCGCGGATGGTTTCCGAGGGCGTGACCCGTGCGCGCCTGCCGGCCAACAACCAAGTGATCTGCACCCTGCGCGATGACAGCGTGCCGGGGCTGGCGCGCGAGCTGGGCAACACCCGCTCGGCAGCCGCTCTGGAGCTGTGGCGTCCGCATCTGGAAGGCAGCGTGGTGGTGATCGGCAACGCGCCGACCGCGCTGTTCTATCTGCTGGAAATGCTCGATGCCGGCGCCCCGAAACCGGCATTGATCCTCGGCTTCCCGGTGGGCTTCGTCGGCGCTGCCGAATCCAAGGCCGAGCTGGCAGCCAACAGCCGTGGCGTGCCGTTCGTGATCATGCAGGGCCGCCTGGGCGGCAGCGCCATGGCCGCCGCTGCGGTCAATGCCCTCGCCACGGAGATCGAATGATGCAGGCTCAAGGACGTTTGATTGGCCTGGGCGTCGGCCCCGGTGATCCGGAACTGATTACCGTCAAGGCCCTGCGCCTGCTGCGCGAATCTCCGGTGGTGGCGTACTTCGTGGCCAAGGGCAAGAAGGGCAACGCGTTCGGCATCATCGAAGCGCATCTGCAGGACGCGCAGAATCTGCTGCCGCTGGTGTACCCGGTGACCACCGAAGTGCTGCCGGCGCCGCTGTCCTACGAGCAAGTGATCAGCGACTTCTACGATGAGGCGGCAGAGGAAGTGGCGGCGCATCTGGAGGCCGGTCGAGATGTGGCGGTGATTTGCGAAGGTGATCCGTTCTTCTACGGCTCCTACATGTACCTGCACGATCGCCTGGCCAGCCGTTACGAAGCCGAAGTGGTGCCGGGCGTTTGCTCGATGCTCGGCGGCGCCTCGGTGCTGGGCGCGCCGCTGGTGTATCGCAATCAGAGCCTGTCGGTGCTGTCCGGCGTGTTGCCTCATGACGAGCTCAAGCGTCGTCTGGCCGATGCCGACGCGGCGGTGATCATGAAGCTGGGGCGCAACTTCCCGAAGGTGCGCGACGTGTTGGTGGAACTGGGCCTCGCCGAGCGTGCGCTGTATGTCGAGCGCGCGACCATGGCCAATCAGAAGATCGTGCCGCTGGATGAGGTCGAGCCGATGTCGTCGCCATACTTCTCGCTGATCATTGTTCCTGGCGAACGGTGGCAAGGCTGATGAACCATTCCACACCGGCCATCGTCATTCTCGGCCAGGGCGCGCTCGCTACGGCCCGTCGCCTTCAGCAGGTCTATCCGGGCGCAAAGATTCACGGGCTCAATGGACGCGTCGAAGGCGCGGACCTGACTTACAGCGAATTCGGCGCGACCCTGCGTGCGCTTTATCAACAGGACACGCCGATCATTGCCCTGTGCGCGGCCGGCATCGTCATCCGCACCCTGGCGCCGCTGCTACTGGAGAAAGGCAACGAGCCACCGGTGCTCGCCGTGGCTGAGGACGGCAGCGCCGTGGTGCCCCTGCTCGGTGGCCTCGGCGGAGTGAATGTCATGGCCCGCGAGATCGCGGCTGCGCTTGAAGTCGCAGCGGCGATCACCACCAGCGGCGAGTTGCGTTTCGGCACCTGCCTGCTCAACCCGCCCGGTGGTTATACCCTCGGCGATCTCGAGCAGGGCAAGCGTTTTGTCTCCGACCTGCTCGCCGGTCACAGCGTGCGCATCGACGGTGCTGCGCCGTGGCTTGAGCAGGCGCAACTGCCGGAAGATCCACGGGCGCAGCGCTCGATTCATGTGGGCAGCGCAGCCCGAGAAGCGAGCGCCAGTGAGTTGCTGATTTATCCACGCAGTGTGGCGGTGGCGGTCGGTGCCGATGTGGCCGATCTGCCGGATGCGATTCGCAACGCGCTGCAGCAGTCTGGTGTGGCGATTCAATCGCTGGCCTGTCTGGTGGCGGCGGACATTCAGATGGCCAGCCCGGCATTGCGAGAAGCCGCGCTTGAGCTGGGAGTGCCGCTGCGCTTTGTCGCGCCGGCGAGTGACATCGCTGAACTGTCTCGCAATGCAGTCCCTGATGCCCGGATCATCACCACATCCCATGACCTCGCCATCGCCGTGGCCGAACAACCGCTGGATGTTTCGCAGGTTGGCCGTCCGCGCGGACGTCTGGCCGTCATCGGTCTCGGGCCAGGTGCAGCCGAGTTGATGGTGCCGGCGGTAAAAGCCGAACTGGCCCGGGCCACCGACGTGCTGGGTTACGAAACCTACGTGCGCATGGCCGGCCCGTTTCGCGCCGATCAGGTGCAGCATTGCACCGACAACCGCGAAGAAATGCAGCGCGCCCGTCACGCCTTCAGGCTGGCCGCTCAGGGCCGATCGGTGATCGTCGTTTCCTCCGGCGATCCGGGCGTGTTCGCCATGGCGGCGGCGGTGCTCGAAGCGTTGCACGAGTCGACGGACCCGGCGTGGCACAGCGTCGATCTGGAAATCCTGCCGGGCGTGTCCGCCTCACTCGCCACCGCCGCTCAGGCCGGTGCACCGTTGGGTCACGACTTCTGCGTGATGTCACTGTCGGACAACCTCAAGCCGTGGTCGATCATTGAAAAACGGCTGGATCTGGCCGCCGAAGCGGATCTGGCGCTGGCGTTCTACAACCCGATCTCCCGCGCCCGTCCGTGGCAGCTGGGGCGAGCGCTGGAAATCGTTGCGCAGCACCGCGCGCCGCTGACGCCGGTGGTGCTGGGCCGCGATATCGGTCGGCCGGGGCAGACGTTGCGGGTGACGACGCTCGGCGCAGTGACGCCGGAGCAGGTGGACATGCGCACGATGGTGCTGATCGGTTCGTCCACGACCTGCACCTTCGCTCGTGCCGAAGGTGGCGAGTGGGTGTACACCCCACGTTGGTACGGTGAAAAGCCAATGGGCTGACGTCCGGCGCTTGCGCTCGCATACCTGCCGTACGCAAACAAGGCCGCGAACTTGATATTCGCGGCCTTGTTTTTTAAGTTGAGAATCTGTTTCGAAATACTGACTGTTTTTAAAGTGTCGGAGTTTATATTGTTTTGAATGTCGTGATGGAAACAGTTTGAAGGTTTTTATGTTTGTGGCGGTTGTTTTTTTATCCTAGTCTGGCCCGGCGTCAAGGAAGTTTATTAATTATCGAGTGCCCTCCTGATCAATATGAGCAGGGAGGTGTGTTTGTGCCTGTTTGAATGTTTTTGATCGAATGGAATCTGTCGTCATGGATATTGAAAGTTTAATTGGTTTGCCTTCGAAGACCGAATTCAATCATATAAAGAATGCATTTGCCGCGTATTCGGCGAGCGCCGAATACGCGGCGCTCGAACACTATTATCAATTGGCCACCGCAACGAATCAGCCTGTGGAACAGCAGTTGCCAGTCAAACTATTCCTCGAAACCTTTGAATCGTTGACCGGGCGAATGAAGGGGCCGGTATCACCGGTCATCGAGCGGGCGCATGCGCGTATTCAGAACTACGCGTCGCGACTTGGCGCAACGGTTTCAGTATTTTCAGATGTCGCTCGGACCGTTCCGAAGATCATGCACTTCGTCTGGGTGGGCGGCAGTGAAGTCGGTCACATCCAGCGCGACTACATGAATATCTGGCGCGCCGTGCTGGGCCCGGAGAATTACCAATTCAATCTCTGGTACGACAGCGATGCGTTGCTGGCTTTCGAGATGAACCGCGTCATTCTCGACAGTGCCAGGGCGCATGCGATGGAGTCCGGCGCAGATCAGGTCAGCAAACCTTCGCAGCTGGCACAAATGATTGAAGACCGCGCGCGCGTCTTGAAGCTCCAGATGGCGGATTACATCAACCAGCCGCAGTGGGCCGGACGCAGGGATGACGCCCGCATCCAGTTAATGGTCAGCGCATATGGCAAGGACCGCAAGGTGCTGGAGGCATTCCGTCAGAAATGCCTGGATACGCATCTGGCGATGGCCGGTGATGATCTGCGAGTGCGTGACGCTGGCCGCGAGTTTGCCGGACATTTCCTGCAGGATGTCTATCAGCGGGAAATCGGCCTGCGCGGAAATTTCGCGGCAGCCAGTGATGTCGTCAGGTTGCAGGCCGGGTTTCTGGAGGGCGGCCGCTACAGTGACATGGACTATCTGCCTCCGTTTGTCGACAAGCCGGGCGGCGTGGACATCAGCCAGTTCAGCGAAGAGGCGAAGGTGGGCGTGCTGCAGCTTCTGCTCAATGAGGATGCTTCGTTGATGCCGGGCAGGGATCGGTCTCGCTACAAGGACAGAACCGACAAAATTCCTGCGCAGGATAAAGAAAAACTTCTAGCGTTTGCCCGTGAGAAGCCTGGCGTGTCCGGAATATTCATTGCCCCGCAGGACAGCCCGGTTCCGCAGGATGCCATTCGCCTGGGCACCGCGAAAGGTCTTGCGAGCAATGGGGAAATGAACGCGCATTTTCTGGCCCAGCCGCGCAGCGGGATGACCATGGCCTACATGCAGGCGATCCGTCTGAATTATGACTGCCTGTATGAGGTCGAGCGTCGTCTGGACGCAATGGGTATCGCGGCGTCGGATGAAAGCCGTGTAATCAGCGTCATTCAGAACGTCGTCAATGAAAAACAGGCGGAGGGAAGATTTCCCGGTTCAAAGAATCACTTTTCATCGGCCAATCTGATTGAAGCCATTGCTACGTATTATCAAGACGGCATTCGCATCGGCGCACGAGGAACTGTCACGCTGACCGGGCCAGGTAGCGCGGCGACAGGAGTGACAAAGTATATAGAAGACAAATTATTGCCCGATCATGTCGACGATGTGCGTAAACATCTCAAGTTACTGGGTAGCTACAACGTCTACACCGAAGAGGAAATGATCTCTGGCTGGACCGTCAATGATGATCCCGAACAGTGGCTGACGAAAGAACACAACAAGTGGAAAGATGGAAAACTCCTGTCACGTTACGGCGCCAACCTGACGGAGTTGCTCAATGAGCACCATATGACATTCAAGCAGGGCTGGCCGGTCATCGAAGGCAAACCGGTGTTCTTGACCGATGTCTTGCAGAAACTGATGAATGATCTGGGCGACCCCTTCATCAAGGCAATGCGCGACAAACTGAGTGGCGAAATCAATGTCGGCAGGCGAATCGATCTGGGGCTGGATGTTCGACAGCAAATTCTCGCGCAACCTGACAGCCTCATTCCGCCTTCGCATGGGGAGCAGGCTGGCGACAATTTCAATGATTTTCTGACACGGCTTGCTCGGGGTTCGCTTGAACTCGATCAGTTGAGCCCGTTGCAGAGAGCTGTTATCGGCGGTTTGTTCTCGGCATCGCGTGTGGATGTGGAGGGCTTTTCCGAGGCGTGGCAAAAAGTCCGGGCAGTGGCGCGGGATACCGTCGATGAAGGCTTTTTCAAACGCTACAACGCTATCGAAAAGATCCTTTACGAACGCAGCGCTCCGGCATTTCAGGCCGGTTTTGCCCAAGGGGCCACATCTGGCGCAGAGAGCGCAGGTGAGCTGAAGGTGCGCGCACTGGCCGAGCCGCTGACCTTGTACCAGTGGGGACAGCGCATCGCGCAAATCAACGGCGCCGCGCGCCGTGACTATCAGACGAAAATCCTCAGGAACGCTGTGCAGGTCCGCGAGCAGTTCTTCAAGGCCGGGGCCTCTTCGGCACGGCAGGTTCCTCAGGATCTGTTGCGGCTGGGCACCGGCGATCCCGGCCGCCGCTGCTATCCCTTGGCATTGCTGATGGCCGCTGCGCTGGGGCTCGGAGACGAGGCCGAGCGTGCGCTGATCGGCCGGATTGCCAATGCCAGTCTCGATCCCGCTGATGCCGAGTCCCGGACCATGTTTGCCGCACTGGATGACTTGTCGGCTGTTGCAACGACCGAGATCGGACGTTCGAACGGAGCACTTGGGCTTGACGTGATTGTCCGCAATCTGGAGGCGAAAGCCGGATCCGCCGTCTACCTGCTCGATACGGGTAAGCATGCATTGCTGGTGGCCAGGGTTCAGGTTGACGGAAAACCGTCCTATCGCTTTTTCGACCCGAATTATGCGATTTACGGATTCTCTCGGGCGGATCAACTCCAGCGAGCCATACAGGGTCACCTCGCCAGTGACGGTGATTTGGCAGCGCTCTACGGTCTGGCCGGTTCGACGGACTCCGTGTTCACGGTGATCGAACTGGATACGAAGGCGATTGCCGACAAGGTATTGCCTTCGAAACTGCTCGTGAACGACCTTCTGAAGAGCGAACGGGTTAGCGCCGGCCGAACGGTTTCCGTATGGGATGAACAGGCATCGGCACGCATGCGCTCGCTTTCGAAAAACGTGCGGATGGGAGAGGGCCTGGCGCGACTTGACGCACGCCACCAGGCAGGCGAGTTCGAAGAGGCGACCCGGCGCTTGCGCAGTGACAGCCAGCTTGGGGAGCAATACCTGCCATTGCTCGAGACGGTGAGGGAAACGTCGAAGTCGCACTACACGCTGACGATGGTTGACGCCCGTCACCCCCAGGTCTCGGTCGAGGTCAGTACCGTCGATTCACGGTTCATCAAACTCGCAAGACACATCAGGCGTCTGGCAAACACGCTGGCGGGTCCGGCGCGCGGCCCGGTGGAGACCGACGGCGGCAGCCGTTTGAGTTTTGCCTTCGCTATCCAGGCCATCATCAATGAGATGCGCAGTCGAGAGTATCAACGTCAGGGGGGGCAGATTCCCGCACTGACGACCGCTCTGCAGGTCCAGGCTTATGTGAGTTATGCGCAACTGAGTTTTGGTGTCGTGACCGACGCACTGCAGATGGTCAGTCTGGTGCGACAAGTGGCGGCCAGTGAACAGGCGCTCGCAGCAGGTCATGCGTCGCTTTCCTCGCGGTTGCTGGGGCGTGCCGCGTCGGGAGTGGGCCTGGGATTTTCGGCGGTCAACATCGGTTTCGATATCCATGGCCTGACCGTGGCCACCACTGATGAGCAACGCTCGCGACTGGCCACCCAGCTTGCATTCAATGGGGCGGCGCTGGGTCTGGATATAGCGGCGCTGGCGGTCGGCGGTACGGTGGGATCGGTGGCGGCTGTGCTGTCGATTCCGTTGCTGGGCATCGGTATCGGTGCAGCGGCCATTGCCAGCAACCTGGGACAAATCAGTGACAAGGCCCGAGCGGTCGGACGTCACTTGTTTCTGATCAATGAAGCCTATACGCAGGCAGGACACAGGATCGAGGAGGGTGTCCTGCGTTTCGAACCCGAAGCCGTCATCACAGAGCTGGATCTGCGGCGGGGCAACGTGGCATTCGATAGCCAGAAGTTCTTCGCGACGATCTTTCAGACTGTGGGGCTTCCCTCCTTCGATGCAAGAGAGCAGGAAAGGCACCGGGCGATCAATATTCGCGAAGCGCTGCGTCTGCCATCGACGTTGAGAATCGACCGGCAGAAACAGGTCAATGCAGTCGTCTTGCCCTGCACGCCAGGCTGTTACTACGGATACGAATACCAATTGGGTTCGTCGGGTTTCTCCCCGGACGAGGATATCTCCGAACGCTTGAAAACTTATCAGCGGTTCTGGGATTACGGGGATTATTCGCTGCCGGTCGCGCAAGACGGCAGCGGGCTGCGCACGTCCTATCCCAATATCATCGACGGATGGAAGGAACGACTGGAGTTCGATGAGCGGGGCGAGCAACGGTTGCAGTTCTTTTCCACGGCCCCGTTCCCCCATGTCCTCTACAAATTGCATCCGTTCAACACGCCGACCGCTATCCGCGTGCGCCTGGATGAACACTGTCGACAACTGGTCGTACCTCAATTGCCGGCCGAATGGAAAAACCTGATTTCCTATGAAATCACCGCCCATTCTGGACAAGTGCTGCTGACGCTCAGTCCGGGCGTGGTGTCGGTTGTCCTCAATCCGCCGCCTCTCGTTGACGGCCCCTCCCCTGAGGCGTTTTTGCCTCGTGCCTCGGCCGAGTGGGTGATTGCCGCGCCTTGGGCGAGTGAGGAGCAGGTTCGGTTCGAGGGCGCTGCACTTATCGTCGATGGCATCCGGATCGATGGCTTTGAAGGTTTTATACGGCTCAAGGGCGGCGAACTGTTTCAGGTGGATCGCAGCAAAAACAATGCGTTGTTGCTGGTTCGCATCGATCTGAGCAGCAACAGGATCTCGCAAACAAGTGAGTCCGGTGTCGGTATCACCGTCGGGCTGCCGGACGTGGACCGGATTTCCGATACCGTTCTGGCAAGGCTCAGGAGCCTGCGCCACGCGAATCGACTGACCTCGTCGCACACGCCGGTGTCTGGTTTTCAGGTGCCTATGACTGCCTCCAACAAACCCGTTTCGACCACCGGGTACTACGACGCCGGACTGGATCGCATGCTGTATCCGCGCGATCTGCCGGACGCGGTGAATACAGGCATCGTTCTGGGAGCCGTCATTGCAGAGCACGCGTGGTTCTATCACCCGGATCATCCGACCCTGTGGCGTGTCGATACCCTCTCTGGAACGGTCAATCATCGCTATCGCCTGATGAATCCTGCGCAAGGTTCAAGAATCACCGGTTTCGAAAGCACGGTCAGCGGAGGGCTGCGTGTCGTTCAGGACGTCTCCGGCGCGGGTGAGGCCGACTATTCGTTGGAGTACCTGATTGATGGAGCGGCGCTGACATTCACACACTTCAATGCCCGGGGACATTCCGAAGATTTGCTTCAACGCACGCTCGAGTACTGGAAGCAACCTCTGAGTCAGTTAACGCAACCCCGGCCGTATGCCGATGACGCTGCCGAAATGGCCACGTCGCTGAGCACCTGGAAAGCCGCGCCGTTTATCGAGTTGCGCTGTTTTGACCACGGTGAGTTTGCTTACTCCGGATGGCTTCGGCTGCATGACGACCAATTCATTCTCAATTATTTCGATGTCGTGCAGCGAACGATGTTGATGTGGGACCGGGTCGACAATCAGAACGCGATTATTTATGACAAGGAAGCTGGAGCGCTGATTAGAGTGGCGCTGGGCCGGATAGATGATGCAGAGACGGTTGACGACATTATCGAAGACAATGTCGTCGAGCTGACGTCTACCGCAGGTCGTTACGTTGCCACCAAAAAGGACGGGCGTCTGTTCGAGGTCGACAGGGATGGCGCGTTGCGGTTCATCGGCGTGGGTCAGCGCTGGTTCGAATTGAATCCAGACTGGCCAGACGCAATGTCTGAACTGGCTGAAAAGCATAAGGCCGCACCCTTTGCCGTGATCGGTCTGACACGCAGGGGGCGTCCTGCATTTCTGGCAGCGTGGTGCATCGCCGGGCAAATGCTAGTGGCAGACGTCGGCGACGGCGGGGAAATGACTTTGCTTGCGACGACACCTGATGCGAAGGCGGCCTGGTTGTTCGACCGTACGGCAGGCCGACTTTATCGCCAGAGCCTCGTCGACTTCGAAGCGCTGGGGGCCGCCTTTGCCGAAGGCTCGCGGCTGTCGAATCCGGAGCATTTGCCTAAGGCAGAGCCGGTATGGGATCAGTGGCAGGTTTCAGAGGTCGAGGTCCGCGGTCAAGGGTTGCTGGTGCAGACGCGGGACGGTGTGAACCTGCAATTGATTGATGGCCAGCCGGCCAAAGTTCTCGGTGTCGAGACTCGCTGGTCCGAACGCGATCGCCCAACCGATGCCCGGCTTCGCGATCGCTTGCGAGCGCTGGTCTCGACTTGTCCACATGCTGCTTTCATGCCGGTCGGAGAGAGGGGGGGATTCTATCGTTACTATGCCCCCGAGTCCGATCAACTGTTCGACGTCATCAAACCGTCCGACGGGCAATGGCCGGTGTTTTTGGGCCTTGAAAGTGAATCGCTGCCGCTGCTGTACGACCCCGTGGATAACATTGTCTTCACGCCGCGCCCTGAGCCGACCCCGTCAGTCTCGATCTGGATGCAGGACTGTCTGGCACAGAGGCAGGAGGAGGTCATGTCCATTGCGTCCCGCAGTGACTTTCCAGGTTCACAGGTGGTTGTGCCCCTTGGCGTTGAAAAGCTGTTGCTGACGTTCGGCGCACCGCAGCAGGTCTGTCGCCTGACCGACGAAGACTGGCAGCGCATGGACTGCATCGTGCTTGAATGCCAGCCGTCCCCGGACGTTCAGCGTTCCGGGGCGCCCAGGCTGTTTCTGGAGATGTCGGCGAACGAACGGCTGTTGCTGACAGTAAAGGACGGGCAACTCATGTTGATCGATCCAGACAACGCTCACAGTCTGATAGTGCGCAATGTATATGACTCGGAAGGCGGGCCGATCATTGCGATGGAGATCGTTGTCAGGACCGCAACGGGTGACAGCCGGTTCAGCCTTGAACAGCTGCTGCACAAGGTCATGACTGATCAGGTCGACAAAGGCCACGTGGACATGAAGGCGTTGATCGCAACGAGCGAATCGTTCACTCACTGATTCGATTGTGGCCAAAAGAGGCCGCCGATCTCTGCGTCGGCGGCCTTGCCGTGCGGATCACGGCACCAGATAACCTTTCACCCCGGTGAAAATGATCTGCGCGGCCAACGCACAGACGAACAGTCCCATCAGGCGGCTGACAATCTGCAAGCCTTGATCGCCCAGGATTCGTTCGATGCGGTTCGACAGATAAAGCACGACACCCACGGTAAAACTGGCCAGAGCGATGCTCATGATGGCTGTGAGTTTATCGTCCCAGTGCGGTTGGCTGACGCCCATCACCAATAGCGCACCGATCGTTCCGGGGCCGACGGTCAGGGGAATGGTCAGTGGCACGATGGTCACGTCCTGCTGGACGTTGTCAGCCTGCACCGCCGATTTGCCTTGTGCCATGCCCAGTGCCGAAATGAACAGCACACTGCCGGCGCCGATACGGAAGGCATCCACCGTGATGCCGAACACATCGAAAATCACTCGCCCGAACAGATAGAGCAAAACGCTCGAGACCAGGGTAGCGATCGCCACCTTCCAGGCCAGGCGGCGTTGTTCCTTGCGTGAATAACCACGGGTCAGGCTGATGAAGCAGGACAACACGAAGAACGGGCTGTAGAGCACCAGCATCTTCAGGTAAACACTGAATAACACGTGGAGCATGGCGCAGGCTCGCTGGCGGGGGAAAGTCGGGGGAGTCTAACAGGCGCTATCGTGTCTGTCGGCTCACGACGGTTGCGTCGTCGCTCGGTTCTGCTGATCACGCTGGGCCACCCAGTGCTCGATCAGCTCGCGCAGTTGCGACAGTTCCACCGGTTTGGCCATGTGTCCGTCCATCCCGGCCTGACGCGCGCGTTCCTTGTGCTCGGCGAGGATGTGTGCGGTCAGTGCCACGATGGGCGTGCGGATGCGCTGGTTGCCGACTTCCCAGGCTCGCAGTTGCTGGGTGGCGGAGAACCCGTCGAGGATCGGCATTTCGCAGTCCATCAGTACCAGGTCGTAGCGCTGGGCTTTCATCGCCTGCAAGGCTTCTTCACCGTTGCTGGCGGTGTCTGGCTGCAGGTTGAGCTTGCCGAGCATGCCCCGGATGACCTTGGTGGAAATCGTATTGTCTTCGGCCACCAGAATGCGGAAGTCGCTGGGCACTTTGACGGGTGTGGCAGGGTTGGCTGGCTGCGGCTGGAACACCACCTGGCCACGGTTGCGCTGGTTCAGTTCGTCGGCGAGCGTGGTCTTGAGGGTGTAGCCGGCCACCGGTTTGGCCAGGATGCGCTTGATCCCCGAGTTGCGCGCGATGATCTTGCTCGGCGCATTGCTGATGCCGGTGAGCATGATCAGCAGGATGTCGTGGTTCAGGCTCGGGTCTTCCTTGATCTTGGCCGCCAGTTGCATGCCGGTCATGCCGGGCATGTTCTGGTCCAGCAGGACCACGTCGAAGTAATCACGCAAATGCGCCTTGGTGCGCAGCAGGGCCAGCGCTTCCTTGCCCGACGGCACGGCGCTGACGTTCAGGCCCCAGGCGCTGCATTGCTGCACCAGCACCTTGCGGCAGGTGTCGTTGTCGTCGACCACCAGCACGCGTGCGCCTTGCAGCGGGCTGTCGAGATCCGAGGTCGGATGCTCCAGGCGATCCGGGTCCAGCGGCAGGGTCAGCCATAGCGTGCTGCCCTGGCTGGCGCCGCTCTTGATGCCGAACTCGCCCTGCATCAAGCGGATCAGTTGGCGGGCGATCACCAGCCCGAGGTTGCCACCCAGACGGTTGGCCGACAGGAAGTGCTTGCTGTGCAACTCGGCGTGCATCAGCGCGTCGCGCTCTTCCTGGTCCATCGGCTGGCCGCTGTCCTGCACGGCAATGCGCAGGCGTGGGCCGGCGCTGCGTTCGTCGAGGGCGACCACCACCAGCACTTCGCCTTCTTCGGTTTTCTTCAGGGCGTTTTCCAGCAGGCTCAGCAGCGTCTGACGCAGGCGCGTCGGGTCGCCACTGATGACCCGTGGCACTTGCGGCTGGATAAAACTGATCAGCTCGACGTTCTGCTGTTCGGCCTTGGCGCGGTAGATGCTCAGGCAATCGTCGATCAGCGCGTTGAGGTCGAACTGCACGTCGTCGAGTTCGATCTGCCCGGACTCGAGGCGGGAGATGTCGAGGATCTCGTTGATCAGGGTCAGCAGTTCATTGCCGGCGCTGTGGATGGTTTGCACGTAGTCGCGCTGTTTTACCGACAGCGGCGTGCCGAGCAGCAGTTCGGTCATGCCCAGTACGCCGTTCATCGGCGTGCGGATCTCGTGGCTGATCTTGGCCAGGAACTCCGCCTTGGCATTGATCTCTGCGTTGCTCGCCGCAAGGTCGCGGCTGATGCTGAAACGGCTTTCGGTGATGCTGCGCTGCCGCTCGCCGAGGGCGATGCTCATCAGCAGGCCGCTGATGCAGATGAAACCCATCAGGGTCATGATCAGACCTTGTGGCGCCACCAAAGTCAGCCCCAGCAAGGCCGGGAGGATGATCAGCGTGCCGATATTGAACACCACCATTGCGGCAACGAACAGCCGGGCAGGGCGGTAGCCTTTCTGCCAGTGGAAGAACCCCACCAACAACATGCTCAGGCCGGCCAGGGCCACCAGCGCGTAGGTGATGATGTTCAGCGGCAGGGTGTTGACGAACAACAGCAGCAGGCTGCAGACCACGATGAACAGGATGTCGCCGATCAGCAGCTTGTTCAGTGGATGCGGGCCGAGCGGCGCGAAGAAGCGGTAGGCGAACATCAGGCCCGCCGGTGCGGTCAGCAGCAGGGCCAGATAGGCGCCGGGGGTCTGGATCGCGTGCCAGTTCGGCAGCCACGGGCCGGCGAGGTTGAGCAGCAGCAACAGGCTCAGGCTCAACAGGCCTTCACACACCGCGAGCCACAGGCTGCTGCGTGAGCGGGTGTAGGCGTAGCGGATCAGGTTGTGCAGGATCAGCATCGCCAGACAGCCGAACAGCAGGCCATAGATCAGCGTCTGGTTGTGATTGGCCGCGGCCATCACCGCCGCTTGCAGGGTGATGTACGGGCGCAGCTGGTGGTCGGAGACCAGTCGCAGGTAGACATCGAGGGGCTTGTCACTCTGGGGCAACGGCAGCATGAAATCGCTGCTGGGCAGCGGTCGCTCTGCCTGGGGCTGAGCGGTGCCGGTGTCGCGTTGTTCGATCAGTCGATCACCGTCGAGTACATACAGATTGAGGTGTGACAAGTCAGGGGCGAAGATCCGCAGCACTTGCTCGTGCTTGCCGGGCGCCAGCCTGAAGCGCAGCCACAGGGCGCCATCGGGTTCGGCCGCGGTGAGGCGGTCAAGCTCGACAGGGCTGAATTGATTGGTGTAGCGGGCAGAGCGGATGTCGCTCAGCTGGAGGTTGCCCTGATCGTCAAGCAATACCGACCAGCCACTGCCTTGCGCGGCCTGGGCCGGGAGCATGCAGAGCAAGGTCAGCAGCGTGACGGTGAAGCCTATGGCAATCCTGAGCCAGCGCACGGCGAAATCCCTTCGTAGGTTGATGCCAGAATATAACGATGCGCAGCGTCGGAACAGTCCGGCAAGGGCGATGGGCCCCTGCCGGAAACACGGCGTAGCTTATTACTGAGACTCACCGCGTTCACGGGCAATGGCGCGGTAGCCAATGTCGGTGCGGTAGAAGCAGCCTTCCCAGTCGATGGCCTTGGCCAGTTTGTAGGCTTGCTCCTGGGCGGTGCCGACGCTGGCGCCCATGGCGGTGGCGCAAAGAACCCGACCACCGGACGTCACGACCTTGCCATCCTTGAGCGCGGTGCCGGCGTGAAAGACTTTGCCTTCCAGTGCGGCGGCGGCGTCCAGACCGTTGATCGGTGCGCCCTTGGCGTAGTCACCCGGGTAGCCGCCAGCGGCCAGCACGATGCCGACGCTCGGGCGTGGATCCCACTGCGCTTCAACCTTGTCCAGCGCCTGAGCCAGCGCGGCTTCAACCAACAGCACCAGGCTCGATTGCAGACGCAGCATCACCGGTTGGGTTTCCGGGTCGCCGAAACGGCAGTTGAACTCGATGACCTTCGGATTGCCGGCCTTGTCGATCATCAGACCGGCGTACAGGAAACCGGTGTAGACATTGCCTTCGTCGGCCATGCCGCGCACGGTCGGCCAGATCACCTGGTCCATCACGCGCTGGTGCACCTCGGCGGTGACCACCGGTGCAGGGGAGTAAGCACCCATGCCGCCGGTGTTGGGGCCGCTGTCGCCGTCGCCGACGCGTTTGTGGTCCTGGCTGGTGGCCATCGGCAGTACATTCTTGCCGTCGACCATGACGATGAAGCTGGCTTCTTCGCCGTCGAGGAATTCTTCGATGACGACGCGCGAGCCAGCGTCGCCAAAGGCATTGCCGGCGAGCATGTCGCGCACGGCGTCTTCGGCTTCGGCCAGGGTCATGGCGACGATCACGCCTTTACCGGCGGCCAGGCCGTCGGCCTTGATCACGATCGGTGCGCCTTTTTCACGCAGGTAAGCCAGGGCCGGCTCGATCTCGGTGAAGTTCTGGTAGTCGGCGGTCGGGATCTTGTGGCGCGCCAGGAAATCCTTGGTGAAGGCTTTCGAACCTTCCAGCTGCGCGGCGCCGGCGGTCGGACCGAAGCAGTCCAGGCCACGGGAGCGGAACAGGTCAACGACGCCGGCCACCAATGGCACTTCCGGACCGACGATGGTCAGGGAAACGTTTTTCTCGGCGAAGTCAGCGAGCTGCTCGAGGGCCAGCACGTCGATGGCGACGTTTTCGCACTTGGCTTCAATCGCGGTGCCGGCGTTGCCCGGTGCGACGAAAACTTTCTGCACTCGCGGATCCTGAGCCACTTTCCAGGCCAGGGCGTGTTCGCGGCCACCGCTGCCAATGATCAAAACGTTCAATGAGAGACTCCTTCGGAGAAAGCTGCAAGCTACAAGCTGCAAGCAAGAGCGAGTGTGTGACTCTCGATTACAGCTTATGGCTCTGAATTAATGAGGCTGCAACTGCAAGAAGGAGCGATACCTGACTGCTCTTTCTTGCAGCTTGCAGCTTGAGGCTTGTAGCTGCCGTGTATCAGTGACGGAAGTGGCGCATGCCTGTGAAGACCATCGCGATACCGGCCTCGTCGGCAGCAGCAATCACTTCAGCATCACGCATCGAGCCGCCTGGCTGGATCACCGCCGTGATACCGACCTTGGCCGCATTGTCCAGGCCGTCGCGGAACGGGAAGAACGCATCGGATGCCATCACCGAACCAGCCACTTGCAGACCCGCGTGCTCAGCCTTGATCGCAGCGATACGCGCCGAGTTCACGCGGCTCATCTGGCCGGCGCCGACACCGATGGTCTGACGGTTCTTGGCGTAGACGATGGCGTTGGATTTGACGAACTTGGCCACTTTCCAGGCGAAGATCAGGTCGTGGACTTCCTGCTCGGTCGGGGCGCGCTTGGTCACCACTTTCAGGTCGTCGGCACCGATCATGCCGATGTCGCGGCTCTGTACCAGCAGACCGCCATTGACACGCTTGTAGTCCCAGGCCGGAACGCGATCCGCCGACCACTCGCCGCAGGCCAGCAGGCGCACGTTGGCCTTGGCTGCAACAATGGCGCGGGCTTCTTCGCTGACGCTTGGGGCGATGATCACTTCGACGAACTGACGCTCGACGATCGCCTTGGCGGTCTCGGCATCCAGTTCACGGTTGAAGGCGATGATGCCGCCGAACGCCGATTCGGTGTCAGTGGCGTAGGCCAGTTCGTAGGCCTGACGGATGCCACCTTCGGCGTCCGGGCTCACGGCCACGCCGCACGGGTTGGCGTGCTTGACGATCACGCAGGCCGGCTTGACGAAGCTCTTCACGCATTCCAGCGCGGCGTCGGTGTCGGCCACGTTGTTGTACGACAGTTCCTTGCCTTGCAGCTGGGTGGCGGTGGCGATGCCGACTTCGGCAGGCTTGGCTTCAACGTAGAACGCCGCGCTCTGGTGCGGGTTCTCGCCGTAGCGCATTTCCTGGGCCTTGATGAACTGGCTGTTGAAGGTGCGCGGGAATTCGCTGCGACCTTCGGTGCTCAGGGTTTCGGCAGCCTGGTTCACGGTGCCCATGTAGTTGGCGATCATGCCGTCGTAGGCGGCGGTGTGTTCGAACGCCTTGAGCATCAGGTCGAAACGCTGAGCGTAGGTCAGGCCACCGGCCTTGAGGTTTTCCAGGACGTTGGCGTAATCGCTGGCATTCACCACGATAGCCACGTCTTTGTGGTTTTTCGCCGCCGAACGGACCATGGTCGGGCCGCCGATGTCGATGTTCTCGATGGCGGTCGGCAGGTCGCAGCCTGGCTTGCTGATGGTGGCTTCAAACGGATACAGGTTGACGGCTACCAGGTCGATCGGCTTGATGCCGTGCTCGTTCATGATCGCGTCGTCGATACCGCGACGACCGAGGATCCCGCCGTGGATTTTCGGGTGCAGGGTTTTCACCCGACCGTCCATCATCTCTGCGAAACCGGTGTAATCCGCGACTTCCACTGCGGCCACGCCGTTGTCCTGCAGCAGTTTGAAGGTCCCGCCGGTGGAAAGGATTTCCACGCCCAGGGCTTCCAGCTCCCTGGCGAATTCGAGGATCCCGGTCTTGTCGGAAACACTGATCAAGGCGCGGCGGATCGGCAGGCGGGTAGTCTGGTCGGTCATCTCAATTTCCATCAAAAGCAAGGGAAGTCAGCAAAAAAGGCGACCGGTTTTACGCGGGCGCCTTTCTGGTTTGATTGAATGCTTACAGCAGATCGTACTGCTTGAGTTTCTTGCGCAGCGTGCCGCGGTTCAGTCCGAGCAGCTCGCTGGCCTTGGTCTGGTTGCCCTTGACGTAGTTCATCACGCTTTCGAGCAGGGGAGCCTCGACTTCGGAGAGCACCAGGTTGTACACGTCCGTGACGGACGCGCCCTCAAGGTGGGCGAAATAATTGTGCAGCGCCTTCTCGACACTCCCGCGAAGGGTCTGGCCTTCTTCGCTCGGGGTATTGAGGTGCTGTTTCAAATTCACGTTGTCGCTCACGGGTGTTGTTCCACTCACTAAAGTCTCGGTCATCATCGTCATGCGGCCACCCCTTCTTCGTCCCCTGTCAGGCTCTTGTAACGTTCGGCGAAGAACTCCCGAACGTTGGCGCATTGTGTTTCCGTACCATCCAAACGATTGAAGTGGGCGCGAAATTCCCTGGCGCCCGGCAAGGTTGCGAGATACCAGCCCACATGCTTGCGGGCAATTCGCACACCCATCACGTCCCCATAGAAGGCGTGAAGGGCGGCCAGATGCTCAAGCAGAATGCGTTCCACCTCGATCAGCTCCGGCGCCGGCAGTTTTTCGCCGGTACGCAGGAAGTGTTCGATCTCGCGAAAAATCCATGGCCGCCCCTGGGCAGCCCGGCCGATCAACAGGCCATCGGCACCGGTCGCGTCGAGCACGTAGCGGGCCTTTTCCGGCGATACGATGTCGCCGTTGGCAAACACCGGAATCGACACCGCCTGCTTGATCGCGGCAATGGTGTCGTACTCGGCTTCACCGGTGTACAGGTCGGCGCGGGTGCGGCCATGCACCGCCAGCGCCGTGATCCCGGCCTGCTCGGCGATCTTCGCCACGGTCAGGCCGTTCTTGTTGTCGCGATCCCATCCGGTGCGGATCTTCAGGGTCACCGGCACATCAACCGCCGCCACGACGGCGTGCAGGATCTCGGTAACCAGTGCCTCATCCTTCAACAGCGCGGAGCCGGCGGCCTTGTTACAGACCTTCTTCGCCGGGCAACCCATGTTGATATCAATAATCTGTGCGCCCAGTTCGACGTTGGCCCGGGCCGCATCCGCGAGCATCTGCGCATCGCCACCGGCAATCTGCACCGAGCGTGGCTCGGGATCGCCTTCGTGGATCATGCGCATGCGCGACTTGCGGGTGTTCCACAGGCTCATGTCACTGGTGACCATTTCCGAGACTACAAGCCCTGCGCCCAGACGCTTGCACAGCTGACGAAAGGGCTGGTCGGTGACGCCCGCCATCGGGGCGAGGATCAAGCCGTTCTGCAATGTATATGGGCCGATGCGTACCGCCGACATAGGACTTCCCTGAAGTGGGGCCGGATCATGAGAGTTCGAAAAAGGGTTGGCATGATACCCGCTCTCGATGACTGGATAAAGGCTGAATTGAACAAAATCTGAACAGTTATTCTGTTATTACCGCCGGTTTGGTCGCGCGTCGCGCAGTCAGAAAACTGCCGTCAATCCGGGAGCGGCGCAGTGTTTCACTCGGGCGAGTGGAAACTCAGGCTGTAGTTCACGGCTTTCGGTCCTGGATCGAGAATGTCGAGGGCGATGTGGATCGGCGTCTGCGGCGGCATTTCCGCCATGCCTTCGAGGTCGCCGTTGAGGTATTCGCCGGGTTTGAAGCGACGACTGGCGATCAGGTGGCCGTTGAGGTCGGCGAAGCGCAGCTCCAGCAGCGGAAACGGTTGCGAGAACGGCGCGCGGTTATAAATGATCGCGTCCACCACCAGCGCACCGCTGAATTCCGGATGACTGCGCACCACCAGGTTGCTGCTCTTGATCTTGGCGATATCCACCTTGGACGGCACCGTGCAGCCAATTTGCGGGCACAGTTGCTGGAACCAGGGCCGGTATTGATCCTGGCGAGCCAGTTCATCGAAGTGATAGGCGACGTACTGTCCGCCCAAGCCGGCGGCGGCCAGCACGATCAGCAACAGCCAGAGCAGGCGACGGCCCCAGGGCGAGCTGCGTTTTTGCCAGTCCAGTTGCAGCGGGTCGTCGGTCAGATCCTGCAAGGCTTCGGCGCGAACGCTGGATTCGACGCGTTCGCGCTTTTTGCGCGGTGCTTCGATCAGTGGCAATTCGTCGTCGACGTCATCACTGGCCGACAGGCGTTCGCGGCGCGTATTCGGGTCGATCGGGTCGTGCAGGCGCAGTTGCGGAATAGGCGGTTCGTCATCGAGATCCACCGGCTCCAGCGACAGCGACGGTTCGGTGCGCTCCGGTCGGATCGGCTCGGGCTCGATGGCTTCCGGTTCATCTTCGACTTCGGGTGCGCGCTCATCCGCCGGTTCGCTGAACAGGCTGTCCGGCCATTTCGTGTCTTCCGGTTCGTGGCTGTCGCGGCGAGCGCTCAGGGCGTCTTCGCGCGGGCGGCCGAACTCGGTGGTCGGCTGGATTTCCCGTTGCTCGAGGCGGGCCAGTTCTTCGTCCAGATCCAGGCTGTCCAGATCCAGCTCGGCGGCGCTCCATTGCTTCTGGCTGATGACGCGCGGTTCGGGCGCTTCGACGATGGCCGGTGGCTCGACAGGCGCAGGCTCGTTGATCGGCGGTGGCTCGCTGATTGACGGCGCCACCGGCGTGACCGCTTCCTTGCCTGCGTGTTGCTCCAGCAATTGCTTGGCGGCATTGAACACTTGCAGGCAGGAGCCGCAACGAACCACCCCGCGGGCCACGCTCAACTGAGCGTGGCTGACGCGGAAACTGGTTTGGCAATGCGGGCACTGGGTGACGAAACTGTCGGTCATGCGGCGATCCGGATTGAGCAGGCGGTCATTCTAGCGCCGACGGCCGGTGATGCGCACCCAGCCATCACGATTGGCGATCGGGTCGAGATCGAAGTCCTGTGCGTAGGCAGCGGCGACTTCGTCACCTTGTTCTGCGAGGATCCCGGACAGTGCCAGACGCCCGCCGGACTTGACCAGGCCGGACAGTTGCGGCGCCAGGGAAACCAGGGGGCCGGCCAGAATGTTGGCCACCAGCACGTCGGCTTTGACCTGCGGCAGGTCTTCCGGCAGGTACAGCGGGAACAGTTCGTCAGCGATATTGTTGCGGCCGGCGTTGTCGCGGGAGGCTTCGAGTGCCTGCACGTCGATGTCGGTGCCCACGGCTTCTTTCGCGCCGAGCAGCAGGGCGGCAATCGCCAGAATCCCCGAGCCGCAGCCGAAGTCCAGCACGTTGCAGTCTTTCAGGTCCTGGCCGTCCAGCCATTCCAGGCACAGGGCGGTGGTCGGGTGGGTGCCGGTGCCGAACGCCAGGCCCGGATCCAGCAGCAGGTTGACCGCGTCCGGCTCCGGTGCGGCGTGCCAGCTCGGTACGATCCACAGGCGCTGGCCGAAACGCATCGGCTGGAAACCGTCCATCCAGCTGCGTTCCCAGTCCTGGTCTTCGATGACTTCGCTGTGGTGCTCGGGCAGCGGGCTGCCGGTCAGCAGTTCCAGATGGGCCAGTACCGGGGCGGCTTCGGTGCCGCCCTCGAACAGGGCCAGCAGGTGGGTGTGTGCCCACAGCGGGGTGGTGTTGAGTTCCGGCTCGAAGATCGGCTGGTCTTCGGCGTCCATGAAGGTCACCGAAACGGCGCCCACTTCAAGGAAAGCGTCTTCGTAGGTTTCGGCTTGTTCTGGGCTGATGGCGAGACGGACTTGCAGCCAAGGCATGGCGGGCACCTGTGAAAAAGATTGATTGCAGCCTAGCGGCCTGCGAGAAGCGCGCAAGTTTACGCGAGCGCGACGGTTTTGTGGGAGCGGGGAATGTGTGAGCAGATGAAACCTTCGGAAACAACAAAGCCGCCCGAAGGCGGCCTTGTCAGGTGCGGGCTGAAGCTTAGTGCTTGTCGCCAGCCAGCTTGTGCTCGAGGTAGTGAATGTTCACCCCCCCTTTGCAGAAGCCTTCGTCGCGGGTCAGATCACGGTGCAGCGGGATGTTGGTCTTGATCCCGTCGACCACGATTTCGTCCAGGGCATTGCGCATGCGCGCCATGGCTTCGTCGCGGGTTGCGCCGTAAGTGATCAGCTTGCCGATCAGCGAGTCGTAGTTCGGCGGAACGGCATAACCGCTGTACAGGTGCGAATCGACGCGAACGCCGTTGCCGCCTGGAGCGTGGAAATGCTTGACCGTACCCGGGCTCGGCATGAAGGTTTTCGGGTCTTCGGCGTTGATCCGGCATTCCAGCGAGTGACCACGGATGACCACATCATCCTGGGTATACGACAGCTTGTTGCCAGCGGCGATGCTCAGCATCTCCTTGACGATGTCGATACCGGTGACCATTTCCGAAACCGGGTGCTCCACCTGAACACGGGTGTTCATTTCGATGAAGTAGAAACGACCGTTCTCGTACAGGAACTCGAAGGTGCCGGCGCCACGGTAGCCGATGTCGATGCACGCCTTGACGCAGCGGGCCAGGACTTCCTTGCGCGCGTTCTCGTCGATGCCCGGTGCCGGTGCTTCTTCGAGAACTTTCTGGTGACGGCGTTGCAGCGAGCAATCGCGGTCGCCCAGATGGATGGCGTTGCCCTGGCCGTCGGACAGAACCTGCACTTCGACGTGACGCGGGTTGGTCAGGAATTTTTCCAGATAGACCATCGGGTTGCCGAACGCCGCGCCAGCTTCGGAGCGGGTCAGCTTTGCCGAGGCGATCAGGTCTTCTTCCTTGTGCACCACACGCATGCCGCGACCACCACCGCCGCCGGCGGCCTTGATGATCACCGGGTAGCCGACTTCACGACCGATGCGCAGCGCCGTTTCCTCGTCTTCCGGCAGCGGGCCGTCGGAACCTGGTACGGTTGGCACGCCCGCTTCGATCATCGCGTGCTTGGCCGATACCTTGTCGCCCATCAGGCGAATGGTTTCGGCTTTCGGGCCGATGAAGGCGAAGCCGGAGTTCTCGACCTGCTCGGCAAAGTCGGCGTTTTCCGCGAGGAAACCGTAGCCTGGGTGAATGGCGGTAGCGCCAGTCACTTCAGCGGCCGCAATGATTGCCGGGATGTGCAGGTAGGAGTGCGCGGCAGAAGCCGGGCCGATGCAGACGGATTCGTCTGCCAGACCCAGGTGCATCAGCTCTTTGTCGGCCTTGGAGTAAACGGCGACGGTCTTGATGCCCATCTCTTTGCAGGCACGCAGAATCCGCAGGGCGATCTCACCGCGGTTAGCGATCAGAACTTTTTCCAACTTCGCAGTCATCAAAGGCTCTCCGCAGTTCAAACGATGGTGAACAGCGGTTGGTCGTACTCAACCGGCTGGCCGTCTTCGACGAGGATGGACTCGATCACACCGCTGGTTTCAGCTTCGATGTGGTTCATCATCTTCATGGCTTCGACGATGCACAGGGTGTCGCCTTTCTTCACGGTCTGGCCGACTTCAACGAAGGACGGCGAGGTTGGCGAAGATTTGCGATAGAAGGTGCCGACCATCGGCGAACGGGCAACGGTGCCGTTCAGCGCTGGCGCAGCAGCGGCAGCTGGAGCGGCGGCTGCAGCAGCAACCGGAGCGGCAGCGGCGGCAGGTGCAGCGGCCGGAGCCTGCATCGGAGCCGGAGCGTAGTACTGCTGCGCCGGGGTCTTGCTGTGACGGCTGATGCGTACGGACTCTTCGCCTTCCTTGATCTCGAGCTCGTCGATGCCGGACTCTTCCAGCAATTCGATCAGTTTCTTAACTTTACGGATATCCATGAATCATCAACTCCCAAGGGTCGGTCAGGGGCGTTTAGCTTGGTGTTCAAGCTGCTCTAGTGCAGCCTCCAGGGCCAGTCGGTAACCGCTGGCGCCAAGGCCGCAGATCACTCCTACCGCTACATCGGAGAAGTAGGAGTGATGGCGGAAAGGTTCGCGTTTGTGCACGTTGGACAAATGCACTTCGATGAATGGGATGCTCACTCCCAGCAGCGCGTCACGTAATGCGACACTTGTGTGTGTAAATGCTGCCGGGTTGATCAGAATGAAGTCCACGCCCTCGCCGCGTGCGGCGTGGATGCGATCGATCAATTCGTACTCGGCATTGCTTTGCAGATACAGCAGATGGTGGCCGGCTTCACGGGCGCGGCGTTCCAGATCCTGATTGATCTGCGCCAGGGTGGTCGACCCGTAGGTCCCCGGTTCCCGGGTGCCGAGCAGGTTCAGGTTGGGGCCGTGCAGCACCAGTAGCGTTGCCATCTGCGTGTTCCTTGTTATGGGTGAGCCTTCGTCAGAACCCGGCGACTATGCCGCAAAGACTTTGTGACTGTCCAGTTCTCTGCAATAGCCAGCACGATGTCCGATGTTTGCGCAAAATATGTGACTGACTGATTAAATCCGGTCATTCGCTTTAGCGACACGTTCGGCGAAGTCGCTGGCGTTGATCTCGCCGATTACCCGCACATCGCGACGTTCCACCCCGTCCTTGCCGAAGAACATCAGCGCCGGTGGGCCGAACAGGCTGTAGCGGTCGAGCAGGGTGCGCTGTTCGGCATTGCTGGCGGTGATATCGAAGCGGATCAGTCGATAGCCCTTGAGCCGCTCCACCACCGTGGCGTCATTGAGTACTTCGTGTTCGATGACTTTGCAGCTGATGCACCAGTCGGCATACCAGTCGAGCAGCAGCGGGGTGCCGACGGTTTTCGCTTCGAGCAGCACCCGATCCAGTTCCGCCGGGGTGCTGACGGTCTGCCACGAACCGCTGTTCTGCGCGCTCGAGCCGCTGTCGGCAAGGCGTGCCGGGGCTATCGGGTTCAGCGGGTCGGTCTGCCCGCTGAACGCGCCGTACCAGCAGGCCAGCGCGTAAAACAGCAGGAACATGCCGAGCAACTGGCCGAGGCGTTTGCGCGGCGGTTTGTAGACGAATTCCAGAGCACCGAGGAACAGGCCGACACCACCGGCCAGCAAGCCGATCAGCAGCAACGTGATCTGCCCCGGCAGTACCCGGCTGAGCAAACCGATCGCCAGCCCGAGCAGCAACACGCCGATGCCGTTCTTCACGTACATCATCCACGGCCCGCTTTTCGGCAGCCACGCCGCGCCGCCAGTGGCCACCAGCAACAGCGGCGCGCCCATGCCCAGGCCGAGCATGAACAGCTTCAGGCCACCGCCCAGCGCATCGCCGCTGGCGCTGATATAAAGCAGCGCGCCGGCCAGCGGTGCGGAAACGCACGGCGAGACCAGCAGACTCGACACCACGCCCAACACTGCCGCGCCCCACAGCGAGCCGCCTTCGGTGCGCCCGGCGATCCGGTCGAGGCGACTGCTGATGAAGTGCGGCAGTTTCAGCTCGAACACGCCGAACATCGCCAGCGCGAAAACGGCAAAGAACATCGCGAACGGCACCAGCACCCACGCCGATTGCAGCCGCGCCTGCAAATTCAGTTGCGCACCGAACAGCCCCATCAATGCGCCGAGCAGCGCGAAGCACGCGGCCATCGGCAGCACATAAGCCAGGGAAAGGTTAAACCCACGCAAACCGCCGACCTGCCCGCGCAGCACCACGCCGGACAGAATCGGCAGCATCGGCAATACGCAAGGTGTGAAGGTCAGGCCCAGGCCCGCCAGAAAGAACAGCGCCAGATCACGCCAGTCCCAACCCGTCACCGGAGTGGACGCGTTATTTGCCGCTGCGTTGCCCTCGATGCTCAGGCGCTCGGTTTCCGGTGGATAGCACAAGCCCTTGTCGGCACAGCCCTGATAGGTGACGGCCAGCCTGAAGACTCGGGCATCATTGCGTGGCAGCTCCACGTCGAGAATGCCGTGGTAGACCTCGACGTCGCCGAAATACTCGTCGTGTTTCTGCTCGCCTTGGGGCAACTGTGCGGCACCGAGTTTCACCTCGGCAGGCTCGGCACGGAACTGGAAGCGATGGCGGTAGAGGTAATAGCCTTCGGTGGCCACGAAGCGCAGTTTGACCGATTGCGGGGTGCTCTCGACCAGGCTCAGTTGAAAGGCTTCGCGCACCGGCAGGAAATCGGCGCTGTTGTTGACCGAGCCCAGCGTGGCGCTGGGTTTGCTGTCGAACAGGCCGGCGGCGCCGGCCGGCAGGGCAAGGACGAAAAGCAACAGGCAGAGCAGACGGCGCATGACAATCTCGCGAATCAAAGGTGCGGGAATGATAGCGGACTTGGCCCTGCGCTGTGTGTCACACGCGGAACGCCTGCACGGCGGTGTGCAGCTGGCCGCCCAGCAACAGCAGGTTCTCGCCTTGCTCGCGGCCTTGGCCGATGCGCAGCAGATTGTCGCCGCCCAACTGGTGAATCCGTTCGCTGTGATCGCGGATCTCGCTGACCGCACCGCTCTGTTGCGCGGTGATGTCGGCGATGCGGATAGCGGTGTCGGAGATGGTCTGGATCGCGCCGACAATCTTGTCCAGCGCACCGTCCGCCGATTGCGCCTGACTGGCCGTGGCCTCGGCGTGTTCGACCTGGGCGCGCATGCCCTCGACCGATTGCCGGGCGGCAGTTTGCAGGCCGGCGATCAGGGTCTGGATTTCCGCGGTGGCGCCGGCGGTGCGTTGCGCCAGTGATCGGACCTCTTCGGCCACCACGGCAAAACCACGGCCCATCTCCCCGGCGCGGGCGGCTTCGATCGCCGCGTTGAGGGCCAGCAGGTTGGTCTGGTCGGCAATCGAGCGGATCACCGTCAGCACGCCGCCGATGGTTGCCGACTCTTCGGCCAGGTGTTCGATCATCTGCGCATTGCCTTGCACTTCGCCGACCAGCGCGTGCAGACCAGTGAGACTCTGGCCGATCACCTGTTGCCCGTGTTCGACGGCCAGCCCGGCATGGCGGCTGGCGTCGGCGGCCTGCCGTGCATCGCCGGCCACTTGCTGGATGGTCGCTTCCAGTTCGCCGAGGGAATCACGGATCAGCGCGGTATCGCCGGCCTGATGTTCGGCACCGCTGTGCAAGTCATTGCTCAGCTCGGCGAGGGTGCGACTGCTGCCGGCCACTTGCTCGGCATTGCCACGAATGGTCCCGACCAGATCCACCAGATAAGCGCGCAGGCGATTGAGCGAGGCTTCGATGGCGTGCAGTTCGCGGTTGGTCTTGCCCAGATGAATGTCGCGGCTGAAGTCGCCTTCGGCCCAGGTCGACAGCGCCGGTGCGAGGTTGGTCAGGGTGCGGGCGAGGCGTCGTTGCAGGGTGTCGATCAGCAGCGCGATCAGCAGAATCAGACCGATCATCACGCCTTGCATCAGGCGGACTTCACCCTGGATTTGCCCGTGCTGGGCGCGCACCACCGGTTCGAGGCCGGCGATGGCTTGCTGCACGGCGGCGATTTTCTGGTGGGTTGCGGTGCTCAGGTCGGTGCGTTTCTGGATCTGCTCGCGGGTGCGCGCCAGCTCCGCCGGGTAACGACCGAGCAAACTGTTGAGTTCGCGTTTGAGGCCGACCCCGGCATCTTCGGCGGCGGTTTTTGCTGTGCTTTCGATGCCCATCATCGCGGCGAAATCGTCGCTGCCGGATTCACTGCTGGCGACCACGCCGAGCAAGGGCAGGGCGTCGATCGCCTGGGCCTGGGCGCGAATGTTGCTGACTTCGCGCTCGACATCGGCGGCCAGTTCACTGCGTCCGCTGCTGACCAGTTTGTCCCGGGCCAGCGACAGTTTGCCCAGATGTTGAGAGGCGACCAGAAGGGGTGTCAGGTAGGTCGCGTTGCCGCCAGCGTAGGTGCTGAGTTGATCGAGGCTGGCGCTCAATTCGCGCTCGGCCTGCAACAGCAGGGCCTGTGGATCGCCGGCCAGTTTGCCGGCGGCCAGCAGGTCGGTCTTGCTGAACCCATCGAGGTCGGCGAGGCTCGGGCGCAAGGTGTCAGCCAGCGCGGGCGGCAACTCTCCGAGTTCTTTTTGCAAAAGATCGATGGCCTGACTGGCGCTGCTCAGGCGCAGGGCGTCGCCGCTGGCGAGGTAATCTTCGACGTTGCGTGCCACGTCATTCTGAAATTGCTGCGACAGCCCCAGGTAACGCTCCATCAACAGATACGGGCGCTCCAGGGCTTTTTGCGACCACCACAGCGTGGCGCCGAGGGCCACGCAGACGGCGACCAGCAACAGAGTGTTGAGATTGGTGAGCAACTTCAGGCGCATGACGGCTACCAACGGCAGAATGGTAAGCGCCTGAATTTATTGCGGTTCTGTTACACGGTTATGACCGTTTGGGTCGAATCCGATGAAAAAGTGGCACTTTGCTTTGAGTCGCGAGCGGTCTGCACCCGATTGCGTCCCTCGCCCTTGGCGCGATACAGCGCCTCGTCGGCCTGGCTGGCCATCATCAGGCTGTCGGAGTCGTCGTGCATCTCCACCACGCCGGCGCTGAAGGTGCACCACAGATCCTGCGGCTGGGCCGGGTAGTGGATCTCGGCAAAGCGCTGGCGGATTTCGTCGAGCACTTTGTGCGCCGCTTCTATATCGGTGTCGGGCATGACGATGGCGAATTCCTCGCCGCCGTAACGGCCGATGAAATCGGTCTTGCGCAGACGCTGCTTGAGGAACAGCGCCAGGCTCTTGATCACCCGGTCGCCCATGGGATGGCCGTGGCTGTCATTGACCCGCTTGAAGTGGTCGATGTCGAGCATCGCAAAGCTCAGCGGCTTGTTCTCGCGGCGGGCGCGGAACGAGCAGTCTTCGAGCAATTGCAGAATGTGCGTGTGGTTGTAGAGGCCAGTGAGGCTGTCGCGGACCATCCGTGCTTTCAGGTTACGCGCGCGGGCGGCGCGGTTGCGCACGGTGGTGATCAGGTGGCGCGGCTTGATCGGCTTGGTCAGGAAGTCGTCGCCACCTTCGCTCATGGCGTCGAGCTGCTTGTCCAGATCGTCTTCGGCCGACAGGTAAATGATCGGCACGCTGACGTAGCGGTCGTTGTGGCGGATGACCTTGGCCAGCTCGGTGCCGGTGCAGGCCGGCATGTACATGTCGAGGATGATCAGGTCTGGCTGGAAGTCCGCCAGCTCGGCCATGGCCTGGATCGGTTCGATCAGGGTGCGGGTGACGATCCCGGCGCTGTTGAGCAGGCGTTCGGTGTGCAGGGCCTGGGCGCGGGAGTCGTCGATGATCAGCACTTTATAGGGTTCGTACTGGGCGACGCAGGTCAGGACTTCGATTTTTTCCAGCAGGCTCGAGGCTTCGAGGGTACCGGTGAGAAATTCCTGGCCACCGGCGCGCACCGCTGCGAGGCGGGTCGGGGTGTCGGTTTCGTGCAGGCTGAAGAACAGCAGCGGCAGCGGTTCTTCCAGACCTTGCTGGGCTTCGGCGGCGAGTTTCAGACCGACGCCGGCACCGCTGAAATCCACGTCCATGACAATCGCGGCCGGCAGGCGCTCGACCATCGACGAACGAAACGCCGACACGCTGTCCAGCGCCTGGGCGCTCAGACCGAAAAACTCCAGCTGCTTGGCCAGCCGCTCGGCGCGGTCGTGATCCTGCAGCATCACGTAGATCGGTTTGCGCAGCGGCGGCAGGAAGGTCTGATCAAGCTGATCGCCATGGCGCAGGCCGGTGCGCGACAGGCGCTGCATCAAACGGTTGAGATCGGTGATCAGGCCGCTGCTCAGGCGTCCGCGATTGGCGTCCACCGCTTCGAGCGACTGGCTGATGTGACGTGCCAGTTGCGTGTGTTCGGGCTGTTCGAAACGCTCGGCAAAACGCAGCAGGCGCAGATTGGCCTCGCTCAGTTCGGCGAGATCGGCAGTGGACCACTCACTGCGCTGCAGGCGCTGCCATATCTCAAGAATCTGACGTGCCTGATGAATTACCCGCTGGGCAAAGTGGTGCTTGAGGCGCTCACGGCTGGGGTCTTCTGGCTCGGTCATATCCTGACTACTAGTTAGGCTGCATGCTGAGATCGACTGGTGGCTCTATGCTAGCACCTCTTTTCCCTTACATGAGTGTCGTACGTCAATAATCTGCTGTGCGTCACTATTCAGTTTCTGACCGGGCGGTTTCATCCGGGACTGGCTCGTCGTTCCAGTGCCCGTGAACCGGGCCTTAAAGGATGTTTCCCAAGGCTTTTGAGGACGCTTCCCCCGCACTGGATGGTCATCGTCTGTCAGGGCTTTCTGATTTTTCCCAAGGTCGGTTTCGCAAGGGTTTTGCGCTGGTAGGGTCAGGGAAACCCCTACCGGATGTTTGCCCGGACATGACCCAGTGTTTCAACAAATACCCCAGCGATGCTCAGCGCCTGAATCACAACATCACGCCCGTTGCCGACTGCGAGTGCAATGAAGAGATGTTGTATGGCGAACGGGTGAGGGTGACCGAGGTGCCGGTTTTGACGTGCCAGTGCCTTTGGCGTGCCTATCAGCGGGAGGCGGAAAACATCGTCGCCCCTGACGGCGTGCTGATCGCCGATCCGGTGCAGCGCAACCGGGCGATCAACGCCGCGTATGCCCGACTGTGGCTGCATGACTCGCGGTTCCAGTGGGCCGGGCTGGCGGCGTTCGCGTCCAAGCAGGTCGGTTGTGGATTGCTGCATGCGGCGGACAGTATCGAGCTGATCCGCCAGGAGCATGAGGCGCGGCAGCGAGTGCGGGATGGGCGCCGTGAGTCCGGGCTGCTCACTCCGGACAAAATGCCCCGACAGGCCGAGGACTGGGGGGATTACCAAGAGGCGAGGGCGCGCAACCCTGTGCCTTCGCTGGATTTGCGTACTTCGGGTGAAGAGCTGTCATTGGTGCAGCAACAGTTCCGGCATGTGTACGACATGATGGCGATGGGCAATACCACGCTGTTTCTGGATGTTTATCCGCTGCATCAGTTTTATGCGGTGCGTGGGTTGGCGGAGTTGAAGAAGTGTCTGAAAACACGGAGAACGATCTATGGGCACGCAAGGTTTCCGGTGCTTTGGCCCATAGGGGGGAAAGCGCTTCCTTTCGGTGAGGCGTTTCAAGAAATCTTGAATGGATTCGAGGCGATAGATGCGGGGAATATTGCCGAAAGTGTGAATCAGCTGGCTTGGCACGAACAACGAAACATTCTCCAGCCGAGCATCTACGAAAATCGCCATTTGGTGACGTTGTTGCGTGGCAATCATTTTTCCTACGTGACCGGCTTCCCTTCCGGTGTGGCGCAGGCCATCGAGTTGACCCTCACCAGTCAATGTCAGCGAGTCGATGACGGCCGCACCATCGATTTTGGCCGCAACCCGCTGGCGGACCTATCCGATCTCGATCAGCGGATGGTGTTTGTCCTGCGGGCTGCCGCCCGTTTTCACCAGATGCTCAATGACAGCAACAGGGACGCACTGGCGCAATCCATTCGTGAGATCGCTGCCATGGAGGATGCTTGATGCGCTTGCGATCCTGTCTGCCCAGATGGCGTTGCTGGGCATGGCTCATGCTTTGTGGTGTTCTGGCCGTGGCCGCCGCACGTCAGTTGACACGGCCTTTGTGGGGCGACTCCGTGATCGCCATGTCCATAAGCGGAACCTATGAATACATGCGTGAGCATTCGACCGCCCCCCTCGTTATATGGGGCCATGTTGGCAGGCGCGTCTGGGGTGGCGCTTCCAGGACAGATGCGCGCCTGCGATTTGTCGATCCGCAGTACGGATTCGAAACGCCGCCGGCGCGGTTCTTTACGTTCACGTTCGAGGGTCACCTGGTCGGTGATATCCGCATGTCTCCTCAGGTCGAGCCCCTGTTGATCGATGATGCCTTGAAGGTCGTTCTCGATCTGCAAGCCCAATGGTGCGCAAACGGTTGGAGGCCAGTCGGGACGCGAAGTGATCCGACGATGGCGGACACACCAGAGTGGCGAGTCTATCTCAGAGACAGTGTGGTCGCCGGACGTTCATTTTGGCAGGCCGGCGACAAGTATCAGGCGATGTTGATCCTTGGACGGTTCCGAGACTCTCGGCATCCCGACCAAGAGCGATACCTCATTACTCTCGAGCTCGCCGAGCCCTGGATACCCTTTGACGAAATTGAAGATCTCTACGAAGAACCCCACCCCTTTCCCCCACCCCAACCCAAAGAAGGAGAAATTCCATGCCAACCCCAGCCTTCATGACCATCCACGGCAGCCGCCAGGGCCTGATCAGCGCCGGTGCCTTCACCGAACCGTCGGTGGGCAACAGCTACCAGAACGGACGTGAGGACAAGATCATGGTTCAGGCCTTCAGCCACGGCATTCTCTTGCCCAAGGGCGCGGGTGCCGGGCGGCGAATGCACAAGCCGCTGGTCATCACCAAAACCATCGACAAAGCGTCGCCGCTGATCCAGGTCGCCCTGTGTTCCGGTGAGCGGCTGAGCAAGTGCTGTCTGGAGTTCTATCGAACATCGGCCCACGGTAGTCAGGAGCACTTCTATACGATTGAACTGGAAGACGCGCAGATCGTCAGCACCGAGGTTTTTATGCCCGACTGTCAGGATCCCGCCACGTCACACCTGACACAGCGGGAAAAAGTCCACTTCAGCTACCGCCGCATCTACTGGCGGCACGAGATCAGCCGGACGATGGGCTCCGATGAGTGGCAGAGCGAGAGCCTGGGATGAGGCTGGTTCATCATTCGCACCTGACCGATACCGAGCGCCTGCATGTCTATCCGGTGGACCAGGCGCTGGAGTGGGTTTGCAAGGTGCTGCTGGAGCGGCAATCCCTCGAAGGTCTCGATCAGCTGCGGGCAGGTCTGATGCTCGATCTGGACAGCGAAGTGCTGGAGCACATCGAACGTGGCGAGTGGCTGTTACTCAGGGCCGAAGCCGATGACGGCGAGTGGCCCCCTGTCCAGTCAGCCTTCGATCAGGCGGTGCTCGACCTGATGAACAACCCCCCGCCCCAGCCCACCAGAACGCCGCGCATTTATCGTCTGGTCGAGAGCATGACCGGCGAACCGTTGCCGCAGCAGCCCTACATTGCAACAGTTGACGGGATCCCCACCCAGCGCCGAACTGACGCCGAAGGCATTGCTCATCTGTTCATGCCGGACGATGCCCGGCAGATTTCAATGCGAATTTTCAACGTCTGAAGCCTGCGTCTATCCTTTCGTTCACTGACGAACTCCGCCTGTTTTTCTTCGCGACCCTGATCGCGGGTGCCGGGGCGAGGCACGTTGTTGTATGGTTGTGGTCGAACCGTTGAACCCAAGATTGAAAGGATATCGCCATGCTGGACTGGAAGAACCGCGCGGGCAGCGCGCCTGAACGTGCCGCCGAGCCCAAGTCGGCCGCCCGCAGCTATGTCGGCGGGCTGTTGTTCAGCCGGGCGCTGGCCACGCTGGTTGCCATTTATCTGTTGGTGACCATTGGCCTGGGCTGGTACTGGAGCCAGGAGCCGGCGCTGTTTCCCGTCGCGCAGAACGCCCAGGTTGCCGCCGAGAAGGAAGGCAAGCAGATGGTGGTCGGCTACACCACCGTCGAAACCCTGAAAACCGTTGCCGGCACTTTGCTCGACAAGCCGGGCGGCTACATTTCCAACGACCGTTTCCCGCCGGGCCTCTGGATGGATAACATGCCGAGCTGGGAGTACGGCGTGCTGGTGCAGGTACGCGACCTGACCCGTGCCCTGCGCAAGGACTTCGCCCGTTCGCAGTCGCAATCGGCTGAAGACGCCGACCTCGCCAAGGCCGAGCCGCGCTTCAACTTCGACAACAAGAGCTGGGTCCTGCCGTCCAGCGAGTCGGAATATCAGGAGGGCATCAATTCCCTGAGCCGTTATCAGGCGCGTCTGTCCGACCCGACCCAGAAAAACGCATTGTTCTATGCCCGCGCTGACAACCTGAACAACTGGCTGGGCGATGTCGGCACCCGTCTCGGTTCGCTGTCGCAACGCCTGTCGGCCAGTGTCGGCCGGGTCAAGCTCAACACCGCGCTGAAAACCGAAGTGCCGGCGGTGGGTGAAGTGCCGCAGGTCGACGAGGAAGTGGTCGAAACCCCGTGGATGCAGATCGACAACGTGTTCTACGAAGCCCGTGGTCAGGCGTGGGCGCTGTCGCACCTGCTGCGCGCGATCGAGGTCGATTTCGCCGACGTGCTGGCGAAGAAGAACGCGACCGTCAGCGTGCGTCAGATCATCCGTGAGCTGGAAGCTTCCCAGGAGCCGATCTGGAGCCCGATGATCCTCAACGGCAGCGGCTTCGGCGTGCTGGCCAACCACTCGCTGGTCATGGCCAACTACATTTCCCGGGCCAACGCGGCCGTGATCGATTTGCGTCAACTGCTCAATCAGGGCTGAGTCATGGACGAGAGCGCCAGAGAGGCGGCCCACCGCGCCGCCTCGGATGCCGAACAGATCGCCTGGGTCGACGAGCAGGACAACCTGCTCGGCGCCCTGGTACGTTCCGACCTGCGCGAGCGCGGGCTGATCGGCCGTGGCACCTACATCATGCTGTTCAACTCCGCCGGTGAACTCTGTGTACATCGGCGCACCCTGAGCAAAGCCATTTATCCCGGTTACTGGGACGTGGCGGCGGGTGGCATGGTGCAGGCGCACGAGACCTACGCCGAGTCGGCGGCCCGTGAACTGGAAGAAGAATTGGGAGTGAGCGGCGTCGAACTGACCGCCCACGACCATTTCTACTTCGAGGACACCGGCAATCGCCTGTGGTGTTCGGCGTTTTCGGCGGTGTGGGACGGGCCGCTGATCCTGCAGCCTGAAGAAGTGCTCGAAGCGCGCTTCATTCCGGTCGAGCAGGTCATGCAGGAAATCCGGCAAAAGCCTTATTGCCCGGACTCTCTGGCCGCCCTGAAACGCTATCTGAAGGCTCAGCAAAGCGACGTCGCAAAGAACACATAAATTGGCGCCGATTGGCACTTAGCAATCGGCGTTTTTGCCGTTACACTGCGCGACCTTTTCAAGCTGTGCCGGCCCGCTTTTATTGAAGAACCGGTGCAGTAGCGCTGCCCCTGCCTGAGTGGGGCTTCGCGGTCGATAGCCTTGCCCAAGGCTGCGATCAGTCTTTGTCCTCCCGAGAGGATTGCCGGTGGCCAAAAAAGCCGCATCCTTCGCCGCCCTGGGCGGCCTGGTATTTTCCACCGACGCAGGTCGTCATTGCCCGGAATGCAGCAAACCGGTGGACGCCTGTATCTGCAAGCAAACCGTGATCCCGGCCGGCGACGGCATTGCCCGCGTGCGCCGCGAGAGCAAGGGCCGTGGCGGCAAGACGGTGACCACCATCACCGGCGTGCCCCTGGCCGAAGACGCGCTCAAGGAGCTGGCGACAACGCTGAAGAAGCGTTGCGGCACCGGCGGTGCGTTGAAAGACGGGGTCATCGAGATTCAGGGCGACCATGTCGAGCTGCTCCTGGCCGAGTTGGTCAAGCACGGTTTCAAAGCGAAGAAGTCCGGCGGCTAGCAGCCTCTGTGAAACCCACCGACGGCTTGATTCAGCTCCAGAGTTCCTGGTTCTGACGTCGTTTCCATGGTTTTCACAGAGCCTGTTCATGAACGGTTTCTAAACTCAACGCTGTCAGCGCGGTCTACCGCCCCGCTGACGAACCGTCATTTTCATTCTTTAGACTGCGCCGGCCTGCGATCAGGCGACGCACTATGACTTCTTTATAGGGGACTTCGATGTCCGTACGACGCACACGCAAAGACGATGGCAGCCAATGGACAGTTGCGGACAGCCGCAGTGTTTACGGGATTCGCCATTGGGGGGCCGGGTATTTCGCGATCAATGACGCCGGTCGCGTCGAAGTTCGTCCGAACGGCCCGAGCAGCTCGCCTATCGATCTGTTCGAACAAGTCGACCAGTTGCGCAAGAGCGGCTTGTCCCTGCCGCTGCTGGTGCGTTTCCCCGACATCCTGCAAGACCGCGTCCGTCAGCTGACCGGCGCTTTCGATGCGAACATCGAGCGTCTGGAATACCAGAGCAAATACACCGCGCTGTACCCGATCAAGGTCAACCAGCAGGAAGCGGTGATCGAGAACATCATCGCCACCCAGAACGTTTCCATCGGTCTGGAAGCCGGCTCCAAGCCTGAGCTGCTGGCGGTGCTGGCACTGGCGCCGAAGGGCGGCACCATCGTCTGCAACGGTTACAAGGACCGCGAGTTCATCCGTCTGGCGCTGATGGGTCAGAAGCTCGGCCACAATGTATTCATCGTGATCGAGAAAGAATCCGAAGTCGGTCTGGTGATCGAAGAAGCCGCTTCGCTCAAGGTGAAGCCACAGGTCGGCCTGCGCGTGCGTCTGTCGTCCCTGGCGTCGTCGAAGTGGGCAGACACCGGTGGCGAGAAATCCAAGTTCGGTCTGTCGGCGGCGCAACTGCTGTCGGTGGTCGAGCGCTTCCGCGCGGCGGGCCTGGATCAGGGCATCCGCCTGCTGCACTTCCACATGGGTTCGCAGATCGCCAACCTCGCTGACTACCAGCACGGCTTCAAGGAAGCGATCCGTTATTACGGCGAGCTGCGCAACCTCGGTCTGCCGGTCGATCACATCGACGTCGGCGGCGGTCTGGGTGTGGACTACGATGGTACGCACTCGCGCAACGCCAGCTCGATCAACTACGACATGGACGACTACGCCGGTGTCGTGGTCGGCATGCTCAAGGAATTCTGCGACGCGCAGGCCTTGCCGCATCCGCACATCTTCTCCGAAAGCGGCCGTTCGCTGACCGCGCACCACGCGATGCTGGTGGTGCAGGTGACCGACGTCGAGAAACACAACGACGAAATTCCGCTGATCGAGAACAAGGAAGCCCTGCCGGAAACCGTGCAGTGGCTGGTCGATCTGCTCGGCCCGACCGATATCGAAATGGTCACCGAAACCTACTGGCGTGCCACTCACTACATGAGCGACGTGGCCGCCCAGTACGCCGACGGCAAACTGACCCTGGCCGAGAAAGCCCTGGCCGAGCAGTGCTACTTCGCCGTGTGCCGTCGCCTGCACAACTCGCTGAAAGCACGTCAGCGTTCGCACCGTCAGGTGCTGGACGAACTCAACGACAAGCTGGCCGACAAGTACATCTGTAACTTCTCGGTATTCCAGAGCCTGCCGGACACCTGGGCGATCGATCAGGTACTGCCGATCATCCCGCTGCACCGTCTCGACGAAGAACCGTTGCGTCGCGCCGTCCTGCAAGACCTGACCTGCGACTCCGACGGCAAGATCAACCAGTACGTCGACGAGCAGAGCATCGAGACCAGCCTGCCGGTGCACGCGCTGAACGAAGGTGAAGACTACCTGCTGGGCGTGTTTCTGGTCGGTGCCTATCAGGAAATCCTTGGCGACATGCACAACCTGTTCGGTGACACCGACTCGGTGAACATCTACCAGAACGCCGATGGCAGCGTGTACCACGCCGGTATTGAAACCCACGACACCATCGAAGACATGCTGCGTTACGTGCACCTGTCGCCGGAAGAGCTGATGACTCACTACCGCGACAAGTGCGCCAGTGCCCGCATCAGCGCCAGCGAGCGCACCCAGTTCCTCGATGCCTTGCGCCTGGGCCTGACTCGCTCCTCCTACCTGTCCTCCTGACGTTCAGGTTCCGACTCCACCAGATTGTCTGAAATTGTTCCGCGCACAGCGGGCATTTCAGATGATCTGGTGAGATTCTTCTTTTTAAATTCGTGAAATGACCTTCATCCAGGCGAGCAAAGTGATGTCGTCTGCTTTTCGCGTAGGTCATTTCCGAATTTGTACTTCGGCACTCTACTCGGCCATGCCTCTCGGCGAGAATCCCCGGCCGCCCCTCCTGTAGAGAATCGCCCATGTTCGATCCAGCCTGCGAGCCGTTGTTTCGTCTCGATGTAGCGGGTCTGTCCACTCCGCTTGAAGTCCTGGCATTCACGGGTAGCGAAGCCATCAGTGAGCCTTTTGCCTTCGAGATCGACTTGCTGCTCGATGATCCCTCCCTGGATCTCGCCAGCCTGATGTATCGCCCGGCTCGCCTGTGTTTCGGGCCTTCGGGCAACGGCGTGCACGGGCAACTGCACAGTCTTGTCCAGCATGAGCCCGGGCATGGCGCGCGATTGTGCCGGGTGCGGCTGGGGCCACGGTTGAGCTGCCTCGGCCTGCGATATAGCCAGCGCATCTTCAGCGACCGCACGGCACCGCAGATTCTGGATCAGGTCCTGCGCGAGCATGGAATCAGCGGAGCCCGGCGCCGATTCGAACTGCAGGCCGATCATTCCCCGCAGACGTTCTGCACCCAGTACGGTGAGTCGGATCTGCAACTGGTGCAGCGGTTGTGCAGGCAGGCGCGGATTCACTATCGCTTCGAGCATGGCGACAGGGGGCATTGCCTGGTGTTCGGCGATAATCCGGCCGGGCTGCCGTCAGCGGACGACTTGCGAGTCGACAGCGAAAGCAGCGCCCCGTCGGCGACCATACGGCGTTGGCTGATGAGCGAGCAGGTCGACGTGCAAGGCGAAGGATTGCAGCGTGTTCGCACGGCACAGGGGGACTCCTGTCAGGCAACCCTGCGCAGCGGTCAATGGCTGGCGTTGTCCGGTCACCCTATCGCAGACGCCAACAGGCGCTGGTTGTTGACCCGGATCGAGCACCATGCGGATCAGTTGCTCGACCCGCCCTACAGCAATCGGATCTTTGCCGCCGATCATCTTCACGTGCCCCCGATGCCCGCGCAGTGCTCGGGAAACCGCATGCGCAGTCCGCAACGCGCGTGGGTCGTGTCGGTTGCGGAGCCACAACCGGATCCCGGGCGCCCGATTGCCGTCCAGTTTGACTGGCTGTATCAGGGCGAAGGGGCGAGCCCGAGTCACTGTTGGCTGCCACTGGCCCCGGCGCTGGCCGATGCACCGTCGGCGCTGATGCTGGAAGGCCTGGAGGTTGTGGTGAGCTTTCTCGAAGGCGATCCCGAACAGCCCGTGATCAGTGGCGTCCTGCAGGCTTTGGCGCCTGCAAAATCCATTGAGCAAGAAGAGCCGTTGCCGGTGCCTGACCGCCTGGCCAGCGAAGGTCTCTCGCAATGGCTGAAGGCGGCCGAGCCGTTGTTACTGTTGTGCCTGATACCCGGAGGCGGCAGTTATCGGCATTGCGCCGCAGCGGTGTGCTGTTGCCGAGTGGCCGCCGGGCTCAAAACGAGCGAAGGGCGATGAGCGTCGCGGCACCCGGACAGCGTGCGCAATGGTTGTTGCTGGACACCGCGCAGGCACAGCAGGCGTTGATCACGCTGCGTCAGGGATTCTCGGGTGTGCGCAGCATGAAACTGTTTCACGGTACGGAGTTCCAGCCGGTCGATGAGCAGGGGCCATGGCTGATCGATCTGCGCGATTTCCCCGCACTCTCGTCGCTCTGTCATGCCGACCCGCAGACCTGGCAAGGGCTGCTGCTGGGCTGCGCAGCTCCGGAGCAGCGGTTGCGCGAGCACTTGCAACGGATGCTGACCGTCTCGGTGGGACTGGATCATCGTGCGCTGCTCAATTACTACAATCGCCAGACTGCCAGCTACTTTTTCGATGCCTGTGACGCCCGGCAATTGAGCTGCTGGCTCGGGCCGATAGACTGGTTGCGCTGGTTCGGCGGGACCTGGGCCGATCTGGCCGGCGGCAGTCAGGGCTGGCAGCAACTGCGCAATCCGGGGCTGGCCGTGGAACCGCTGCGGGTCGAACAAAGCCTGACCCGCCAACAGCGCGAACGCCTGCACCGATGCCTGCTGGATCAGCATGTCTGGCGCTGGAGTCAGTCGACGGGGAACGGCTATCGGCTGATCTCTTCCTTTCAGGAGCAAGGCCTGGCGCTGGGGTTCAGCGAACAGGCGCTGCTGGACGACTGGTTGTGGCTGCGTTTGCAGCATCCGCGTGCCGAACTGACACCGCTGCCGCAAGGTTTGACCCCACGGCAGCGGCTCGAACTGTTGCGTCGGCGCTGGCTGAACGATCCGTCGTGAAGCGCCGCTTCAGTGAGCGGCACCGTTGAACCAGCCATCGGTGCGCCGCAGCCACCACGCCAGTCCCCCGAGCGTCAGGCTGCGCAGCACCATGAACAGCAGGAATGAAATCCACAGGCCGTGATTGCCCAGACCTTGCAGCGCCCAGGCGACCGGCAGCAGCAGGATCACGGTCGCCAGCATGCCGTTGCGCATTTCCCGGGCACGGGTGGCACCGATGAACAGGCCGTCGAGCAAGTAGCTCCAGACTGCGATCAACGGCAGGACGGCCAGGTAGGGCAGGTAGATGAACGCGGTGTCGCGCACGCTCTGGATGTCGGTCTGCATTTCGATGAACAAGTGGCCGGCCAGCAGGAACAACGCGGCAAAGCCCAGGCTGGCCAGCAGCGACCACCCGCCGGCAACCACCAGCGAGCGACGCAGGGCCAGACGATCCCGGGCGCCGATGGCGTGGCCGCACAAGGCTTCGACGGCATGGGCCAGTCCGTCCAGCGCGTGGGCGGTCAACAGCAGGCCGTTGAGCAACAGCGCGTTCGCCGCGACGGTGGCATCGCCCAGTCGCGCGCCCTGCACGGTGATCAGGAAAAACACCGATTGCAGGGCCAGGCTGCGAATGAATATGTCGCGGTTGACCGCCAGCAGCGGGCGCCAGCTCTGCCAGAGTTTCAGGGCGGCCCAGGCGATGTGGCCGGGATAGGCGCGCAGTGCCTTGCGAGTCATCCACAGGCCGAGCAGGGCGCCGCTCCATTCGGCGATCACCGAGGCGCGGGCCGAACCGACCACGCCCCAGTCCAGGCCAATCACGAACCACAGGTTGAGTGCGATGTTGATCAGGTTGGTGCTCAGCAGAATGGCTAGCGGCGCACGGGCGTTCTGGGTGCCGAGGAACCAGCCGACCAGCGCATAACTGGCCAGCGCCGCCGGCAACCCGAACAGGCGGGTGTGGAAGAAGTCGCGGGTCAGCTGATCCAGCTCCGCCGACGGTTGCATGAAGTGCAGCGCGACCCCGCTCAGCGGTACGCCCAACGTTCCAAGCAGCAGCGCCAGCCCCATCGCCAGCAGCAGGCCCTGAAGCAGAATCTGCCGCAAGGCAGCACCGTCGCTGCGCCCGGCGGCCTGGGCGGCAAAACCGGTGGTGCCCATGCGCAGAAAACCCATGGCCCAGGCCAGAAAGGTGTACAGGCTGGCGCCGACCGCGACTGCGCCCAGCTGATGGGCGTGGGGCAGATGGCCGATGACGGTGCTGTCGACCAGCGCCACCAGCGGCACGGAAATGTTGGAGAGGATCATGGGGGCGGCGAGCGCCCAGACCCGGCGGTGGGTCGGGCGGTCGCACCAGTCGGTGATCAGGTTGGACATGCGGGCTCCTTGAGGAGCTGCATTGTAGCGGGCGGCGTCAGTGAATGATCCAGCTCAGCAGCCACAATCCCAGCAGCAACCAGATGATCCCGGCAATGATCGAGGCATTCATGAACGCGCGGATCGCCGACCACAGCAGCATCAGGCCGACGATCAGCGCGATGATGCTGATGATCGAGGTGTCCATGCCCAGCGCTCTCGACAGCCCGTCGACAAAGTTGCCGCCAGCGTTGCCGAGCAGATTGAACAGGCCGCTGAGGCCGTCGACGATGAAGCGGATGATCGAGCCGAGCGCCTGGCCCAGCCATTCGAAAAAGCTTTCTACCTGCATGTCTGTTTCCTGATGAAAGAGCTGAGCCTTGGGCCGCAGCGGGTGCGGTCGAGTTCCCTGCAAGCATAGAGGGTTTTAACGCGCGACTGGCGCTTGCCTTCGCTCGACATCCCCCCGAAGCTATACGCCTTCAGGAGAGCCCGATGAACCTTGTTGAACTGACCGAACGCCTGCACGCCATTCGCGACCGCAATGACTGGCGGCAATTTCACAGCCCGAAAAACCTGGCCATGGCCGCCAGCGTGGAAATGTCCGAACTGGTGGAAATCTTCCAGTGGCTGACCGAAGACCAGTCCCGCGAACTGCCGGCGGACAAACTCGCCCACGCCGGGCAGGAAGTCGGCGACATCGTTCTTTATCTATTGCTGCTGTGCAGCGAGCTGGGCCTGGACATGAATGAAGTGGTGCGCAGCAAGCTCGCCGACAGCGAACGGCGGTTCAGCTGATGAGCGACCGTCATTTCGATCAGTTGGCGACCCGCTTCGCCGAAAAAATCTACGGTGGTGCCAAGGGTGCGATCCGCCTCGCGGTGCTGCAGGCCGACCTCGCCGAGGCCTTGCCGGATCGTCCATTGCGGGTGCTCGACATCGGTGGCGGTCTGGGCCACATGTCGCTGTGGCTGGCCGAGCGCGGGCACCAGGTGACCTTCACCGAGCCGGCCGAGCCGATGCTCGAAGGCGCACGCCAGCGCTTTGCCGACGCCGGGCAAACCGCGACGTTCATTCAGGCGCCCTGGCAGGAACTGCTCGGCCAGCTCACCGAACCCTTCGATCTGGTGCTCTGCCATGCGGTGCTGGAGTGGCTGGCCGAACCCCACGCGATTCTGCCGGTGCTGCATCAGTTGACCAAGCCCGGCGGCTGGTTGTCGCTGGCGTTCTACAACCGCGATGCACTGATTTACCGGAACCTGCTCAAAGGCCATTTCAAGAAAATGCGCAAGAATGAAATGGCCGGCGAGAAGCAGAGCCTGACCCCGCAGCAGCCACTCGATCCACGGGAACTGGCGACGCAACTCGCCGGGTTGTGGCAGGTCGAAACCCAGAGTGGGGTGCGGGTTTTCCACGATTACATGCCGGTGGAATTCCAGGCCCGCGCCGAGTTGATTGATTTGCTCGAGATGGAGCTCGCCCACCGTCGTCACCCAGGCTTCGCCGGGCTTGGGCGCTACTTGCACTGGATCTGCCGGCCGATCTGATCGGAGCGAGATATGAAAGGTCATTCAGGGTTACTGCTGATCTGTCTGGGGTTGGCCGCTTGCCAGGGCAGCAACCCCTACGTAGCGCAGTCGCGACCGTTGCCGCCGGCCCCTCCGCAGGCAGCGACCACTTTCGACCGCAGCGCTTATCCCGCGCCGCCACGGGATTACGGGCGCTACCGCAGTTGGGCGTGGCTCAACGGTCAGCTGCCGCCGGGCACGGCCTGGGCGGATTCGGCGCAAGTGGCCGAAGCCGTCAGCAGTGCGCTGGACCAGCGCGGCCTGCGCCCGCTGCATGACAACCGCCCGGCCGACCTGCTGGTCAGTGCCCACCTGAGCCTGGAAACCCGCCTGCGTCAGGTGCAGGACGATTACGGTTATTACGGCGGCTACGGCGGATATGACCGTTACGGCCGCGGTTACGGGATGTACAACACGGTGCCAATCGTCCGTACCTACCAGGAACAGGTCGTGGTGGTGCGAGTCGATCTGTTCGACGCCGGCAGTGGTCAGCCGGTCTGGAGCGCCAGCGCCGAAACCGGCACGCAAGGCAAGCAAAGTGATCGCACCGACGCGATTCGGGAGGCTGTCGAAAAGGCCATGTCGGCGTATCCTCCCGGTTAGCTTCTGGCAAATGAGAAGCTCCTCCAGGTTCATGTCTTCCACCGGAGAAAAACCATGTTCCGCCGTCTCGCTTTACTGGCTGTGGCCGCGCTGCTCAGTGCCTGCGCCGCCAACCAGGTCAACCATGACTTCGACGCCAGCCGCGATTTTGCCGCTTACCGCAGCTGGAGCTGGAAAGACCCCGCCCTGCAATACCGCCCCGACGATCCAAGGATCAAGAGCGACCTGACCGAACAGCGCATCCGTCAGGCCGTCGCCGACCAACTGGATCAGCGTGGCCTGCGCCCGGCCGCCTCGGGTGCCCGAGGCGATCTGTTTGTGCAGACCTACCTGATCGTCGAGGACCGTCAGCAACAGGTGACCACCAACTACGGCGGCGGTTGGGGCGGCCCGTGGAACGGTTACTGGGGCGCGCCGATGTACAACGAAACCCGCAACATCACCTATAAAGTAGCGACCATTCAGGTTGATCTGCTCGACGGCAAGGACGGCAAACTGGTGTGGCGCGGCAGCGACGAGCAGATGCTCAGCCGCACGCCGAATCCGGCGGATCGCAGCAATGCCATCCGCGAGACGGTGGCGCGGATCCTGTCCAACTATCCACCGCGTTAATCTGTTGAAAAAGTACGGGAGCCAAATGGCTCCCGTTTTTTATGGGCGGGTAAAACTGGCGTCTTGCCAGCAGCGTTGCCTGCGCGTGTCTACACTCATACCCATCCATGGAGGTTGCGCCCGGCCGTGCGCCGGCAAAGGAGTGCGCCATGTCGCGTCATTCGCAGTGCGGCGGGCCAGCCCGGCAGCGGGGAGCCATCGGCCTGATGGCGGCGCTGACCCTGGGCATGGCCCTGGTGTTCATCCTGGTGGTGGTCGACAGCGGCCGCCTGTATCTCGAGCGCCGTCACCTGCAACAGATCGCCGATGTCGCCGCCCTTGAAGCCGCGACCCGTGGCGGCAACTGCGGCGCCGGGGCCACGGCCAACGCCTATGCGCAGGCCAGCGTCGTGCGCAACAATTTCCCGATTCCCAGTGCCGGTCGAGCCTTGGCGGTCGCCTGCGGGTCATTGAATCTGGACGCCAGCAATCTGCGGGTGTTTGCCGTCAATGCCGCCAGCACCGAAGCGATCCGTGTCGTCGTCAGTCATACCGTGCCTCAGAGCTTTGCCGGTGCTATCGGCGGACTCTTCGGCGGCGCGGGCCGCAATGCAACCATCAATCTCAGCGCCACGGCAGTCGCGGCGGTACCGCCACCATTGGCATCACTGACCATCCGCAGCACCGCATTGAGCGTCGATACGGGACGGTCAGCCGTGCTCAATGCGTTGTTCGGTGGCTTGCTGGGCGGCAACCTCTCGCTCAGTGCCGCGAGCTGGAATGGCCTGGTCAACACCAATATCAATCTGCTCGGTTATCTGGACCGGTTGAAGGTCGATATCGGTCTCAGTGCGGGCGGCTACAGCGAAGTGCTCGGCAACACCATCGCCGTCAGTCAACTGGTTCAGACCGCGATCAACGTCCTCGACCCCAACGGCACCCTGAGTGCCACGGCAACCATCCTCGGCTTGCAGGCGATCAAGGCAGCGGCCGGCGCGACCCAAGTGGTGCTGGGCAACCTGCTGAAGGTCCAGGCCGGCACCCAGGCCACGGCACTGGCGGTGGACGTGCGGGCGTTCGATCTGATTCAGGGCTTCGTGCAACTGGCCAACAAGCAGAATGGCCTGGTGGCCAACCAGACGATCAACCTTGGCGTGGCACAAATTACCGCGCGCGTGCAGGTGCTGGAGCCGCCGCAATTGTCGGCTATCGGTAACCCTCGCCTGGCAGCCGCCAACCCCTTGGGGCCGAACCGGATCTATGTGAAGACCGCGCAGGTGCGAACCCTGTTATCGGTCAATCTGCCTTTGCTGGATACGATTCTGTCGCTGGTCAACGCGGTGGCCGATCTCGCCGGGCCGCTGACCAATACGTTGAATGCCTTGCTCAACCTGAATCTGGTGGGCGTGATTGATTCGCTGACGTGCGCGCTCGGTGCGCCCTGCCAGACACCGTCGATCGAAGTGTTGCCCGGTCCGATTCGTCTGGATGTGGCGCTGGATGTGGCGGCAGCCAATAGTTACGTCACGGCGTTTACCTGCCCGACACCGACCAACAAGACCCTGAGCACCAATACCACCACTTCAGTCGCCAACCTGAAAATCGGCCGGATGGATCCGGCAGCGGTGTTCGGCAATAACGTCACGCCGCCGGCCGTGGTGGTGCAGCCGTTGAAGGTGATCGATATCGGTGTGAAGACCTGTCGGCGTTTTCTGGTGCTGCCGGTCAGCTGCGATCCACGCGTCCCTTCCGTCGGCGGCGGGCTCGACATCTCGGCCGATACTACCGTCGGCCAAAATGCCAACATCCCCCATGTCTATTCCGCGCCGCCGGCTGCCAGTCTGCCGGAGATCAACCAGCCGCCGTTCTATTACAGCTACAGCACCGGCAACGTGGTCAGCAGCCTGAGCGACACCCTGAACAACCTCAACCTCAACATGCATGGCCCGACGGGCAGTCTGGTCAGTGGATTGGGGGCGATTCTGAGCTCCGTGAAGACCTTGCTGGTGACCACCATCAATACGGTGCTGAGCCCGCTGCTCGACACCCTCATCAACACTCTGTTGATGGCCCTGGGGATCAACCTCAATCAGGTCGATGTCGGCGCCAATCTCAGTTGTCAGTCGGGGCGGGCGACACTGGTGATCTGATCGTCGAGGGCAATCGGCAATTCGATGCAGAACCGGGCGCCGTCGTCGCCGTTGCGCACGCTCAGGCGTCCGCCCATGTTCTCGACGATGCCGTAACTCACCGACAAGCCCAGGCCAGTGCCGACGCCCACCGGTTTGGTGGTGAAGAACGGCTCGAAAATCCGCTCCAGCAAACGCGGATCGATGCCGCCGCCGTTGTCCTCGACCCACAGCCGCACCACGTGTTCGTCGTGTTCGGCACGCACGGCAATCCACGGCTGGAAGTCGCGATTGGATTCACGTTTGCTCAGCAGCGCGTCCCGGGCGTTGACCATCAGGTTGATCAACACCTGTTCCAATTGATCGACGTACCCGCGCACCTGCAGCTGGAAGTTAGCCTCGCCGATCCGCAACTCGACGCCTTTGCCGCGCAGACCTTCGGACAGCAACGACAAGGTGCCTTCGATGGCATCGAGCGGATTGAACGGGTGCTGTTCGATTTCCGAGCGCCGGCCGAACACCCGCATATGATCGACCACCCGCGCCGCTCGCTGGACCTGAGTGTCGATACGGTTGAGTTTGTCGGTCAGGTAATCGATCTGCACATCGCCGTTGCCCAGGCGTTTGAGCACGTTGACGATGGCCATGCGCATCACGTTCAGCGGCTGATTGATCTCGTGGGCCAGCCCCGTGGCCATCTCGCCGAGGGTGGCCATTTTCGCGCTTTGAGTCAGTTGCTGCTGCGAGCGCCTGACTTCGGTGTTGTCGCGGCCCACGGCCTGGATTTCGAGTAAACGGCCCTGTTCATCGAACACCCCGCGATCCGACCAGATCCACCACGCATGTTCGCGCCCCGGCAGGCGCAGGTTGATTTCGGCACTGCTCACCGGCGCGTCCGGAGTCAGTTGCGCCAGACGCTGGACGAAGGACTCGCGTTGTTCGTCCGACATCCAGCTGCCCAGATTCACCCCCGGCAGTTGCTCCGGGGCGCACTCCAGATACATCGCCAGTGGCCGGTTGCCGAAGGTCAGGGTCAGGTCGGGGCGATAGCGGCAGATCATGGCCGGCGAATCTTCCACGAGGATCCGGTAGCGTTCTTCACTGGTCTTGATTCGCTCGGCGGCCAGGGTGGCGTCGGTAACGTCCAGCCACAGTCCCACAGCTTCCACCGGCAGGCCGAGGTCGTCGCGCAACAGCTTGGCTTCGTCGAGCAGCCAGTGGACGTTGCCCTGGGTGTCGAGCATCCGGTAGCGCGTGCTCACCGAACCTTCGCGCAGCAACTGCCGGGTGCGTTCGAAATACGCCGCGCGATCGTCGGGATGGACATGATTCACCAGCGCACCGTCGGCGCAGTCGGCAAGGCTCCAGCCCAGCAATGGTTGCAGGCTGGCGCTGAAAAACGTCAGCTGCAACGCGCCTTCGACATAGCGCTGCACGTAGATCACCGCTGGCGCGCTGGCGATCAGGTTGTCCAGTCGCGCATGGGCAGCGGCGGCCTGCTGTTGCTGGTTCTTGATGTCGCTGATGTCGAGCATGAAGCCTACGAGACGCCGCTCGGTGCCGATGCCCAGTGACTGGCCCTGCAAGCGAAACCACTGCGGTTGCGCCTGATCATCGGGTTGCAGACGCACGCACAGCTCCAGTGACTGACCTTCGTCCTGCAAGGCTTGCAGGCGGCTGCGCAGTTCTTCGCGGTCGGCCGGGTGCACCCGGGCGAACCAGGCCTGAATCGGCAGGCGCCCGGCGCTCAAGCCGAGGCTGACGGCCAGCGCATCGGCGAGCAGCACTTCGGCGCTGTCGCTGAACACCTCCCACCAACCGGTGCCGAGCAGGCTTTGCAGGATTTCCAGACGTTCCAGCTGCAAGTGGTGACGATGTTCACGCAGGCGTTCCAGCAGCGGCGCGGCGACGGCGGCGGCCAGTTGCAGCCAGTCGTGATCGCTCAACTCGGCGGTGTGTGGCTGCGCGCTGAAACAGCCGAAGAGCAACCATGCCGCCACGCCATGGGCATCGCGGTAAGGCACGGCAAACCCTTCGGCGGGGCCGAACATGCTGCTCAGTCGTGGATGCTCGGCGGGCAGCACGCGTTGCGGTGCGGCGCCGTTAAGGCTGTCGAGTCCGGTACCCAGACGCTGCGCCATATCCCACAGTCGCGGGGCGTCGGGTGCGCTGTAATGCTGATGAATCTGCCAGCCCTGGGCCGCTTCATCCAGCAATGCCACTGCGATGCACGGCACCTGAAAGCGCTGGCTCAGGCACTGCAGTTGTTCACCGAGCACCTGCGGCAGGCGCGCCAGGCCACAGAGTCGCAAATGGTCGCGGATGTGTGCGGCGAGCCACTGGCATTGTTCGCGACTGCGCGCCTGCTGCCTTTCGCTCAACAGGTCACCGATGTCCAGCAATTGCAGGATCCACCCATTTCCCTGCGGCTGCACCCAGCCGCGCAAGTGCAGCGGCGGACCGGCGAGGCTGAAAAAATCCAGATCGAGCGGTTGTCCTTGCCAGTCGGCCGGAGCTCCTTCGACCGCCAGCGCGCTGTGGGGCAGCAGGTAATCGAGCAGATGCGGCGTGCGAGTGGCGGACAGTTGTTGCGCCAGCACATGGCGCAGCGGTCCGGTCAGGTGGATGACCTGGCCTTCGCCATCCAGATGCAGCTGCAAACCGACGCCGGATACCGCAGGGTTGTCCATGACCGCTGGCGGTGTGGACGTTTGACGATTGAGCAGGCGGTTGAACAGCTTGTCACCGGAACTCAAAATTGCAGGCTCGAGCTGGCGGTCAGGTTGGCAGGCAGATTGGGCACCGCCCCGATACCGGGCAGGACCAGAAACGGTAACGCCTGATTGAGCTTGTTGGTCGGGTAGTTGATGCGCACCGTCAGCAGGCCGCCCACGTAGGTCACTGTCGCGTCAGTGGCTGCGTTGAAGTTCAGCGCCGGCGGCAGCCACGCCAGGCGTCGGGCCAGTTCGGCGCGTGCCACGTTCTGGATCGCGGTGGCGTAGTTGGCGGTCGCCGGATCCAGCGCCACGCCACGCCGCACCGCTTCGGACGTCGACTGGGTGAAGGCCTGCATCAGCAACATCGGCAGGCTGTAGCTCACGATCCCGTAAAACACGGCAAAGAAGATGACGAACACCAAGGCGAATTCGATGGCGGCGGCGCCTTTTTGCTTGCGGGGGAGGCCGGTTTTCATGAGTGCGTCTACCCTGACAGTCACTACGTAGTATCAGCATAGAATCATTCAGCCAAAACGGACGATTTTTACCGGATGCACAGCTTTGTCCTACTGATCTGGCTAACACTCTGCGCCGCGCAGGATGCCCGCGAACGCCACATCGGCAACGGCCTGACCCTCGGTGTCGGCGCGCTGGCGCTGGTCTGGCTGCTGGTCAGCGGCACCACCTGGATCGGGGCCGAGGCGGCGCAGGGCGGCTGGGCGGTGTTGCTGGCGCTGGCGCTCACGCTGCCGGGTTACCTGCTGGGGCGTATGGGCGGCGGCGATGTGAAACTAATGACAGCTCTGGCTCTCGCGACAGACGGTCAGCACCTGCTGGGCGCGTTCATCGGCGCCGCTTTTTGCAGTGTGACGTGGATGCTGCTGGTGCCAAAAGTCTGGCTGCATGCCAGTCAAGGGGTTAGAGAACGTCTTGGATATTTCAGTCCTGAAGTGTCAAAAAAGCTGCCATTTGCGCCGTTTGTGCTGGTTGGCACAATCCTGACTTTTTATTGGATCCATTAGTCGCCACCCGCCACTACTGCTATGTACATAGTCGGAAAGTGCGTCTACTTTCAAATTAGCAGTTATACAGCCACAGGCTGGCAGTACAGGAAAGGCCAGCTTTGGCCCGGGCATGGAGTGGCACGTGAACAAGCTTACGTCGGCGGTAAAAGTCCTTGTGGTCGATGATCAGGCGCTGATCGTTGAAGAGCTCTGTGAGTTTCTCGAGAGCAGCGGTTATCGCTGCGTGCCCTGTGAGTCCAGCAGCGAGGCGGTCACGCGTTTCAGTGAAGACCCGGCCATCGGCCTGGTGTTGTGCGACCTGCACATGCCGGACATGGACGGCATCGAGCTGGTGCAGGCGCTGCAGCGGGTGTCCGGCAAGAACCGGGCGTTCGAAGCGATCATGCTTACCGGCCGCGCCGACAAGCAGGATGTGATCAAGGCGTTGCGCGCGGGGATTGCCGATTATTACCAGAAACCGGTGGATCTGGATGAGTTGCTGGAGGGGTTGCGGCGTCAGGAAACGGTGCTGCAGGAGCGGCAGAAGACCCTGCAACTGGGGCACCTGAATCAGAAGCTGCAGGATCTTTCTTCGTCGATCGATGATTTGTATCAGGATCTGGACAAGGTTCGGCGCGGGCCTGCGCCGGCTGCCCAGACCTTGGCAGAGGGTGACAGTGCAGAGATGCCGGCGATTTTCGAGCAGTTGTCGCCTCGCCAGCTCGATGTGGCCCGGCTGGTGGGCAAGGGGCAGACCAATTATCAGATTGCCTGTGAGTTGGGGATTACCGAGAACACGGTGAAGTTGTATGTGTCGCAGGTTTTGCGGTTGACGCATATGCATAATCGGACGCAGCTGGCTCTGGCCCTTGCGCCCGGCAGTTCTTCCTCGGTTCGGCGGGGGGTTACGGCGCATTGACCTTGGCGGCCTTTGGGCCGGCCAGGCCTTGGGTTTGTTTTGGGTGAATATCCGGTTTTTTGGGTGTTGCGGTTGGCGGTTCCGCCCTTACGGCGGGTCACTTTTGGCAAACGCCCCAAAAGTAACCAAAAG
>NZ_JASCAF010000028.1:0-149618 GCF_029967985.1 Pseudomonas sp. V88_4 | reverse complement strand
GGAGTTTTCCGTTTCGACTGCGCCGGAAGTGGGGCGAATTATAGAGACTCAGAATTTGCCGTCAACCCTTAATTTCGCTTTTCCTGAAAAACCTGTTTTTTACCCATCAAGCGCGGGATCCGGCGAGTCAAAGCGGGAATTCGCAGCGCCAAAAGGAAACCACCTATAAAGGCATAGATTGCCCACTCCTTAAGATCAGCACGCACAATCCACAGCATATGCAGCAATCCCAACCCGAGAATCACATAAACAAGCCGGTGCAACTTCTTCCAGCGAGTGCCCAATCGGCGCTGACTATATCGGTTGGAGGTAACCGCCAATGCCAGTAGCCCCAGAAAACCCAGAGCACCCACAATAATGTAGGGACGCTTGCGCAACTCGACACCCAGTTGCGACCAGTCGAAACCGAGAATGAACGCCATGTAGCTGCAAAGATGCAGAACCACATAGGCGAAACACCAGAGCCCCAACTGTCGACGCACAGCAATCCACCCGGCCCACCCCGTAAGTTTCTGCAGCGGCGTCATACTCAGGGTAATCAACAGCAATACCAATGTGCCAAGCCCCAGTCGATCAACCAGGACTTTCCCCGGATCCGGCCCAAGCAGATCCGCAAAGGCCTGATAGAACCAAAACAGCGGACAGATCGCCGCAGCGAGGAAGACGCTCACGCGCCAGATCGGATATCGCATCAGTAGTTCTTCCGCAAATCGAGCCCTGTATATAAAGAGGCGACCTCGTCCGCATAACCGTTGAACATCTGCGTATCACGCACATTCGGCTTGAACAGACTGTTAGGCAGTCGCCGCTCCCGCGCCTGAGTCCAACGAGGATGGTCGACCGTAGGGTTCACATTCGCATAGAACCCATACTCATCCGCCGCAATGCTTTGCCAGGTTGTCTTCGGTTGCTCGCTGACCAGACTGATCCGCACTATGGATTTGACGCTCTTGAAGCCGTACTTCCACGGCACCACCAGACGCAACGGCGCACCGTTCTGGTTTGGCAATTCACGGCCATACATACCCACCGCCAGAATCGCCAAGGGATTCATCGCCTCATCCAGACGCAAGCCTTCTACATAGGGCCAATCGATCAAGGCAAATCCCGAACGCTGTCCGGGCATGCTCTTCGGATCCTGCAAGGTTTCGAAGCGAATGTATTTGGCATTGGAAGTGGGCTCTACCTGCTTCAACAACGCCGAAATGGGGAAACCGATCCAGGGAATCACCATTGACCACGCCTCGACACAACGAAGACGATAGATGCGCTCCTCCAACTGGTACGGTTTCATGAAGTCTTCCAGGGCATAACGCCCCGGCTTACCCACCTCCCCGTCCACGACAACACTCCACGGTTCGGTTTTCAACGAACCGGCATTGGCCGCCGGGTCGCCCTTGTCGGTGCCGAATTCATAGAAGTTGTTGTAATGGGTCGCGTCTTTGAAAGGTGTGATCGCCTCATCCTTGACGCTCACCGCGCCCCATTTGACAGAGGGCAGTTTCTCGGTGAACCAGGCGGGCGCCTTTCCGGCCTCGACATCGGCATAGCGGGCAGCCTCTTCGGCACTGGCCCAGCGCGGCAGACTGCTCACAGCCAAACCGGCCGCAGTCGCTCCGAGCAATTGTCGGCGAGAGAGATAAATGGATTCAGGCGTGACGTCCGATTCATGGCAATCGGACGCTTTGGGGACTTTGATCAGCATGGCAACTCCGCAGCTTTGGAGGACAGATGCACCATAGACTGCGGAGTATGAGGGAAATTACATCACTCGGCGTGTTTGTGACGACGAAGATGCAACAGATACTGCACCGGACCCGACGCGGCATAAGCGAGGAACACCAGCAGGAGAATGCGAGGCGGATCGCTGAACACCACGGCAAACACCAGCACCACCGCAAGGATCGCCACGAAAGGCACGCGCCCCTTCAAGTCCAGCTCCTTGAAGCTGTTGTACTTGATGTTGCTGACCATCAGCATGCCGGCGGCCGCCACCATCAGCGCGACCAGGAATGACATCTTCGACCCCTGGATCCCGTAATCGCTGAACGCCCAGACAATCCCCGCAACCACACCGGCAGCAGCCGGGCTGGCCAGACCAATGAAATAACGCTTGTCAGCAGTGCCCACCTGAGTATTGAAGCGCGCCAGACGCAATGCCGCACCCGCCACATAAATGAAGGCGACCATCCAGCCGACCTTGCCCATGTCGCCCAGCGCCCAGCCGAATGCCAGTAATGCCGGCGCGACACCAAAGGCGACCATGTCCGACAGCGAGTCGTACTCGGCGCCGAAGGCACTTTGGGTATTGGTCATGCGCGCTACGCGACCATCAAGACCGTCGAGCACCATGGCGACAAAAATCGCGATGGCGGCGAAGGCGAAATACTTGCTCGCATTCGCGGCATCCCCGGCGCTCAGCGCAGCCTGGGCACTCATCGAGTTGATGATGGAATAGAACCCTGCGAACAGGTTCGCAGTGGTGAACAGATTTGGCAGAAGATAGATACCACGATGCCGGACTTTACGGCCTTCTGCGTCATGCCCTTCTTCGATGTGCTCATCAATGGGCAGCAGGCTTTCGGCGTCGGAAGCCTGGTTCGGCTCTTCGGGACGTTCGCTCATGGACAGTACCTTGCAACGGATTGGACATTTTCGACAGGTGTCTGGGACGACGGTTCGGCCACAAACGATGCAGCTTTATACCAGAACCGCCCGCCCATACGAAAAAACGCGGCCGAGGCCGCGTTTTTTCGTACAAGGTTCGACGACTTAGTTTTTGGCTTTGTCGACGATCTTGTTGGCACCGATCCACGGCATCATGGAGCGCAGTTGCTCGCCGATGATTTCGATACCGTGAGCGGCGTTGTTACGACGCTTGGCGGTCATCGAAGGGTAGCCGGTTGCGCCTTCGCTGATGAACATTTTGGCGTATTCGCCGTCCTGAATACGTTTCAGGGCGTTGCGCATGGCCTGACGGGATTCGGCGTTGATCACTTCCGGACCGGTCACGTACTCGCCGTATTCAGCGTTGTTGGAGATCGAGTAGTTCATGTTGGCGATACCGCCTTCGTACATGAGGTCAACGATCAGTTTCAGTTCGTGCAGGCATTCGAAGTAGGCCATTTCCGGCGCGTAGCCAGCTTCAACCAGGGTTTCGAAACCGGCTTTCACCAGCTCGACGGTACCGCCGCACAGAACGGCTTGTTCGCCGAACAGGTCGGTTTCGGTCTCGTCCTTAAAGGTAGTTTCGATGATGCCGGTACGACCACCACCCACGCCGGCGGCGTAGGACAGTGCAACGTTCTTGGCGTTGCCCGAGGCGTCCTGGTAGATCGCGATCAGGTCAGGGATACCGCCGCCTTTCACGAACTCGGAACGTACGGTGTGGCCCGGGGCTTTCGGCGCGATCATGATCACGTCGAGGTCGGCACGCGGAACAACCTGGTTGTAGTGGATCGCGAAGCCGTGGGAGAAGGCCAGGGTGGCGCCTTTCTTGATGTTCGGCTCGATTTCGTTCTTGTACAGCTGGGACTGGAACTCGTCCGGGGTCAGGATCATGACCAGGTCGGCACCGGCAACAGCGGCAGCCACGTCGGTCACTTTCAGGCCGTGGGCTTCAGCCTTGGCAACGGTAGCCGAACCTTTACGCAGACCGACGGTAACGTCGACACCGGAATCTTTCAGGTTGCATGCCTGGGCGTGGCCTTGGGAACCGTAACCGATGATGGCAACTTTCTTGCCCTGGATGATCGACAGGTCGCAGTCTTTATCGTAGAAAACTTTCATGAATTTCCCCTTTATATCCAGGCCGTTCAGGCCATTCGCTAATTTGGTTTAGATGCTGAGTACTTTGTCACCGCGGGCGATACCGGTGACGCCACTGCGGACAGTCTCCAGAATCGATGCGGTGCCGATGGACTGAATGAAGCTGTCGAGCTTGTCGCTGGTACCGGTCAGTTGAACGGTATATACGCTGGCGCTGACGTCGACGATCTGTCCACGGTAAATATCGGTGGTGCGTTTGATCTCGGCGCGCTGGGCGCCAGTGGCCTTGACCTTGACCAGCATCAGTTCGCGCTCGATGTGAGCGCTTTCCGACAGGTCCACCAGCTTGACCACTTCGATCAGCTTGTTCAGGTTTTTGGTGATCTGCTCGATGATTTCATCGTGACCGACGGTGGTCAGCGTCAGACGCGACAGGGTCGGGTCTTCGGTTGGCGCCACGGTCAGGCTTTCGATGTTGTAGTTGCGCTGCGAGAACAGGCCGACTACGCGAGACAAAGCACCGGGTTCGTTTTCCAGAAGCAAGGAAATAATGTGCCGCATGATTAGGTACGCTCCGTCTTGCTCAGCCACATATCGCGCATGGAGCCGTCTTTGATCTGCATCGGATAGACGTGCTCGCTGGTGTCGACCGAAATGTCGATCACCACCAGGCGATCTTTCATGGCGAACGCCTCTTCCATCTTCGATTTCAAATCTTTCGATTCGGTGATGCGCACGCCGACGTGGCCATAGGCTTCAGCCAGCTTGACGAAGTCAGGCAAGGATTCCATGTAGGAGTGCGAGTGACGGCTGCCGTAACTCATGTCCTGCCACTGACGAACCATGCCCAGAACACCGTTGTTCAAGATGACGATCTTGACCGGCAAACCATACTGCAGGCAGGTCGACAGCTCCTGGATGTTCATCTGGATGCTGCCTTCACCGGTGACGCACGCAACATCGGTGTCAGGGAAGCTCAAAGCGATACCCATCGCTGCCGGCAGACCGAAGCCCATCGTGCCCAGGCCACCGGAGTTGATCCAGCGGTTAGGCTTGTTGAACTTGTAGTACTGCGCAGCAAACATCTGGTGCTGGCCCACGTCCGAGGTCACAAAGGCATCGCCCTTGGTCACTTCGCACAGGGTCTCGATCACGGTCTGTGGCTTGATCTTGCTGCCGTCGCCCTTGTCGTAAGGGAACAGGCCACGATCACCGCGCCATTCATCAACCTGCTTCCACCAGCTGGCAACGGCTTCCTTGTTCGGGGTTTCGCCGATTTCCTTGAGGATCGCGACCATTTCGGTCAGGACGCTCTCCACCGGACCAACGATTGGCACATCGGCCTTGATGGTCTTGGAAATCGAAGCCGGGTCGATGTCGATATGGATGATCTTGGCGTTCGGGCAAAACTTCGGCGCGCCGTTGATCACGCGATCGTCAAAACGCGCACCGACCGCCAGGATCACGTCGGCATGATGCATCGCCAGGTTGGCGGTATAGCTGCCGTGCATGCCGAGCATGCCGATGAACTGACGATCAGTGCCAGGATAGGCACCCAGGCCCATCAAGGTATTGGTAACCGGCAGGTTGAGCATTTTTGCCAGTTCAGTCAGCGGCGCGGAGCCGTTGCCGAGGATCACGCCACCGCCGGAGTACAGCACGGGACGCTTGGCCGCCAGGAGCATTTCTGCCGCCTTGCGGATTTGCCCGGAGTGACCGCGAACGGCCGGGCTGTAGGAACGCAGTTTGGCTTTCTTCGGGAAGATGTATTCGAACTTTTCGGCCGGATTGGTCATGTCTTTCGGGATATCGACCACGACCGGGCCCGGACGACCGGATTGCGCCAGGTAGAAGGCTTTCTTCATGACTTCCGGGATTTCCGAAGCGTGCTTGATCATGAAGCTGTGCTTCACGATCGGCCGGGAGATACCGATCATGTCGGTTTCCTGGAACGCATCGGTGCCGACCATGGTGCTTGGCACCTGACCGGAAATGATCACCATTGGAATCGAGTCCATATAGGCGGTGGCGATACCGGTGATGGCGTTTGTGGCGCCTGGACCGGAAGTCACCAATACCACGCCGGCTTTACCGGTGGCACGGGCGTAGCCGTCAGCCATATGGGTAGCCGCTTGTTCGTGACGAACCAGGATGTGGGTCACTTCCGGTTCTTTGAACAGGGCATCGTAAACATGAAGGAGAGCACCACCCGGGTACCCGTAGATATATTTGACGCCTTCGTCACGCAAAAAGCGGACGAGCATCTCACCGCCAGATAAAAGCTCCACGTTGTTCACCTCTAAAACGCCAGAATACCGTCCACAAAAAAGCGAACGGGTCTTAATAGGTTTACTTCTCGGCAGAGCATGAGCGACGGTGGTCGCCGACTACGTCAGCACTGACTGAGCAAGTATTGGGATCGTCCCAAGTGTTGCGGGCCTTTCCCACCCAGCGCGAGGTAACGCGTTGCGGGTGTAACAGGTCGACGCGGATATGCGCCTCATGATCTGCCGAGAGGGTCTGCTTCTGGCAGTCCCTGTACAGCGGACTTTGGATTCTTCTGTTTCGCCCTCTGCAAGTCAAGCCGTCAATGTGCTTAATTGTGGGTAAGCACATGAGAACGCAAGAAAAAACCTGGAAACCGCTACTCTGTTAGCTTCAATTGCGCAGTTTTGCCAAGGAATCAGCATGCGAACGCTTCTCTTAACTCTGCTAATCAGCGTCAGCTCTTGGTGCATGGCCGGTCAGATCTACAAATGGGTCGATGCCCAAGGCGTCACCCATTTCGATCAACAGCCACCACAAGGGCAGTCATCCACCGCCGTGAAGACGCCCTCCTCTCCCGCACCAATACCTGCCGCATTACCTGGCAGCGGCGCGCTGGGCGATCAGAAAGCCATCGATGACAAGGTGAAGAAGCAAGTGGCCGAACAACAGAATCAACTCAAGGCATTTTGCGAACAGGCGCGCACGAATCTCGCGCAACTGCAGAACAATCCGCGCTTGAGGGAGGAAGTGGAGGGAGAACTGCGGCGGCTGAATGACGAGCAGCGCCAGCAACGTACTGAAGAGGCAAAGAAACAGATAGCGGAAAACTGCCAGTAACGACTGGCAGCTCCCGGTTCAGCGTGAGGCGGTGATCAGCAGGTCGAACTCTTTGAGCAACACCTGAAGCTGCCGATCCTTGCCCTGAAGATTGCGCTGGGCGAAGACCATCTCGGCCATTTCCTGAATGCCCGAGGCATTGGGCAATGGCAGATTCTGTTCGAGGATCATCTTCATCCGCGGCAGGAAGATCCATTGCAGCCACTGCTCGAAATCGAGGGTGTCGACCGAAAACGGCTCGACGCTGCTCAGGGCTTCGACCGAGGGCTGGACGTCATCCCACCAGCCCTGGGTGCGCAGTTCACGCTCGATCAACAGCAATTGATCGGCGACTTTGGAGAAACGACTGTCCATCACAGCGAAACCTTGGCCTTCTGACGGGCCAGAGTGGCGCCGGCGGAATCACCTTGTTTCTCACGCGCCTGAGCGATCAATTCCCACAGACTGGCCTGCAATTCCGGACGACCGTTAGCCATGGTCAGTGCACGACGTGCGGTCTGCTCGGCTTGCGGCGCATCACCCTGGGCCATGCGCACCTGCGCCAGACGGTAAAGCACTTGCGGCTCGCGCGGCGCTACACGCTGGGCGCGTTCCAGACTGGAAGACGCGCCGTTGAGGTCGCCACCGGCCTGCTGCTGTTGCGCAGTGCTCAACAGTGCGAGCACCGGGCCGTCCAGCTGCTCATCGGCAGACAGACCGCCACCGCTGCTGGCCGAAGGAATGCCGCTCGGCGTCGAAGGCATGCTGTAACTGCCGGAGCTGATCGGCGCCGACTCGACCGGCGAAGGGTTATACGGCCCCGGCGTGATGCCGCCGGACGCCGGGCCCGGAACGATCGGCGAAGTGCTGATCGGCGCCGAAGCCGCTGCGCCGCCCGGCACCATTACCACCACACCGGTATCGCCTTGCGGGATCGCCTGGGTCTGGGCCTGTGCGGGACGTTTCACCGTCGTTTGACGGAAACCGCCATTGGCCGAAATGCGCTCGCTGTTGGACACGGCGGTGCCGGAGTCCACAACCGGGATCGAACCACGCTGTACGGTGGAGCAGCCGCTGAGCAAAGCCACGGCGGTCACCGCTGGAATCAACCACTTGTTCACTTGAAACCCTCTTTGCTTAATTCATCCAGCCCTTGACCCAATCCATCACCGACTCGCCCGAGGCCGGGCTTTCGCCCGCGCAGGAGGCGCCGGGTGGCGGTTCGCTGCCGCGAATATACGGCATCTGCACGGCGCCCGGACAGTTGGCATCAGAACCCTGGCCGGTACGCGAATCGACCCAGGCCTGCACCACGTTATCCGGTTGCGGCATGTCCAGCGGCAGCGGATCGGCCTTGCGCATGAAGCTGGTCCAGACCTGCAACGCACCGGTGGCCCCGGTGAACGGCGTCTTGCCGTTGTCGTCACGGCCGAGCCAGACCACCGCCAGCAGATCCTGGCTGAAGCCGGCAAACCAGCTGTCGCGCGAATCGTTACTGGTGCCGGTCTTGCCCGCCAGCGTCAGGGTTCTTGGCAACACGTTATAAACCGAACTGCCGGTGCCTTCACGCATGACCCGCTGCATGGCGTTCTGGATCAGATAGATCGAGGCCGGATCGAAACGCTGCTCGATCTGGAACGGATAACGCTTGAGCGGCTCGCCGTCGGCAGTCAGCACGCTGCGAATCCCGCGCATCGGGGTGTTGAAGCCACCGTTGGCCAGGGTCTGGTACATGGTCGCGACTTCGATCGGGGTCATGCCGCCAGCGCCGAGCAACATCGACGGAAAGGCCGGGAATTCGCGGGTTACGCCCAGTCGGCCGAGCGTCTTGAGGACATTCGGAACACCGACCGCCAGACCGAGACGCGAGGTCGACAGGTTGTAGGAATGTGCCAGCCCCTGATACAGGAACACCGTACCGTGGGAGCGACGGTCGTAATTCTGCGGTTTCCAGACCTGACCGTCTGCGCCCTTGATTGAAAGCGGCTCGTCCGACAGCCAACTGGTCAGCGTGTACTGGCTCGGCTTCTCCAGCGCCGTCAGGTAAACCGCCGGCTTGATCAGCGAACCGATCGGCCGCACCGCATCCAGTGCCCGGTTGAACCCGGCAAAACTCGCCTGACGGCTGCCGATCATGGCCTGGACTTCGCCGGTTTCCGGGTTGGTCACGACCATCGCCGCTTCCACGTCGTCGGAACCCTTGCGACCGGACAGGCGCTTGAAAGTGTCATTGACCGACGCTTCGGCTTTCATCTGCAAAATCGGATCGAAGCTGGTGAAAATCCGCAGGCCTTCTTCGGTCAAGTCTTCGTCGCGATAGTCTTCACGCAACTGGCGCTTGACCAGATCGATGAAGCCCGGGAACGAGCTGTCGGCCAGCTTGCCGCGGGTGGTCACGCCCAGTGGCATTTTTTTCGCGGCGGCCACCTGCTCGGCGGAAGCGACACCCTGCTGCTCAAGCACATCGAGCACCAGATTGCGTCGCTCCAGCGCCCGCTCCGGGTTGCGACGCGGGTTGTAATAGGACGGGCCTTTGACCATCCCGACCAACAGCGCGACCTGATGCAGTTTCAACTCGGACAAAGGCTGAGCGAAGAAGAACTGGCTGGCCAGACCGAAACCGTGCACTGCACGCTGACCGTCCTGACCGACAAAGACTTCGTTGAGGTAAGCCTCAAGGATTTCCTTTTTGTCGTAATGCAGTTCAAGCAGCATCGCCATCATCGCTTCGGTGAGCTTGCGGGTCAGGCTGCGTTCGTTGGTGAGGTAGAAGTTCTTGACCAGTTGCTGAGTCAGCGTACTGCCGCCCTGAGTCATCTTGCCGCCCGAGGTATTGACCCAAACGGCGCGGGCAATCGATTTCGGCGACACGCCCCAGTGGCTGTAGAAGTCCCGGTCTTCCACGGCGACCAGGGTTTCCAGCAGATAGGGCGGCACCTGATCGAGCTTGATCAGAATCCGGTCTTCGAGGTTTTTCGGGTAGATACCGCCGATCATCAGCGGCTCCAGGCGTACCACGGAGAGCTTCGAACCGTTGATCGCCGAGAGTTCGGCCACGTAATCGCCGGAAAAACGCACGCGCACCGGCTGCGGTTTCTCGAGGCCTTCATAGAACTGGAAACCACGAGTATTCAGATCAACCGTGTTGCCATTGACCGCCGCCGCGCCAGGACCGTTGCTCACGGCTTCGCGGCGATAGCCCAGGGCATCGAGTTCGGTGAGGAAATCGTCCTTGCTCAGCTTCTGTCCGACGAACAGCTCGAGCGGACGCGCGTATACCTTGGCCGGGATGGTCCAGCGCTTGCCGGAGAACTTCTCCTGCACCACCGCATCGAGATAAACGGCGAAGCCGGCCAGCACCACAAGGCCGACCAGACTGAGTTTAAGGGCCCAGCCCAACCACGGGCGCAGGCCCCGGGAAGCTGGTTTTTTAGGGGTACGGGGAGATCGAGTACGAGTCATGGCGGCGGATTATACGCACTTTATTCATACTCAACAGGAGCGCTCGGAGGTTTGCGTCGGGCTGGCGAGCGGCCATAATGAGCGCCTTGAATTTCCCCCAGTCTCTGAAGGATCGTCCGTGAGCCAGTCCCTGATCGCTGCCCTGCAAAACCCGGCCCTCTACCCGCATCCCGTCGAAGGGTTCCAGGTCATCGAAACCCATATCTCGTGGGTACTGCTCACCGGTCCCTACGCTTATAAAGTGAAGAAACCGGTGAACTTCGGCTTCCTCGACTTCACCAGCCTCGAGTCCCGTGAGCACTTCTGCGGTGAAGAGCTGCGCCTGAACCAGCGCCTGACCGAAGATTTGTATCTGGAAGTGATTCCAGTGACCGGCAGCGCCGAAGCTCCGCAACTGGGTGGCGACGGCCCGGCCATCGAGTACGTGCTGAAAATGCGTCAGTTCCCGCAGTCCGGCCTGCTCAGCACCCTGCAAGCCAACGGCGAGCTGACCACCGCGCACATCGACGCGATGGCCGAGCAAATCGCCCGCTTCCACCTCAATGCGCCGAAAGTCCCGGCCGAGCACGATGCCGGCACGCCTGAAAGCGTGATGGCGCCGGTACGCCAGAACTTCGAACAGATCCTGCCGTTCCTCAGCGACAAGAACGATCTGCTGCAACTCGACGCTCTGCAAGCATGGGCTGAAAGCAGCTTCGATCGCCTCAAGCCGCTGTTCGCCCAACGCAAGACCGACGGTTTCACTCGCGAATGCCACGGTGACATTCACCTGGGCAACGCCACGCTGATCGACGGCCAGGTCGTGATCTTCGACTGCATCGAATTCAACGAACCGTTCCGCTTCACCGACGTATGGGCCGACACCGGCTTCCTGGCGATGGACCTTGAAGACCGTGGCCTGAAATCCCTGGCCCGTCGTTTCATCAGCCAATACCTGGAACTGACCGGCGACTATCAAGGCCTGGAAGTGCTGAACTTCTACAAGGCGTACCGCGCGCTGGTGCGTGCGAAAGTTGCGCTGTTCAGCATGCCGGCCGACGCGACACCGGTGCAGCGCGCCACCACCCTGCGCCAGTACCGCAACTACGCCAACCTGGCGGAAAGCTACAGCACCATTCCTTCGCGCTTCATGGCGATCACCCATGGCGTTTCCGCTGTCGGTAAAAGCCACGTTGCCATGCGTCTGGTCGAAGCACTGGGCGCGATCCGCCTGCGTTCCGATGTCGAGCGCAAGCGCCTGTTCGGTGAGCAAACCGTTGCCAATGATGTTCAGGCCGGGATCTACAGCGCCGACGCCAGCACTGCAACCTATGCGCGTCTGCATGAAATTGCCGAAGTGATTTTGCACGCCGGTTTCCCGGTGGTGATCGATGCCACTTACCTCAAGCGCGAACAACGCGACAACGCCGCCAAAGTCGCCGAAGCCACTGGCACGCCTTTCCTGATCCTTGACTGCAACGCTCCGCAGGCAGTGATCGAGAGCTGGCTGGCGATTCGTCAGGCAGACAAAAAGGACCCGTCCGACGCGACCCTCGCCGTGATCGAAGCTCAACAAGCCAACCGCGAAGCCCTGACCCCGGAAGAAATCCTGCGCAGCAAACGCGTGCAGACCAATGAATCCGGCACCCTGGACACCGTCGTGGCGCAGATTCGCCAGCGCCTGCCAGGCCTGTAAGAAACTATTTCGGCCGTGAAGCCCTCGCTTGCTTCACGGCCGTCAAATAGTGGCACTATACTGGCGTCATAAAACCAACAGGTGATTTGACATGAGCCAGCCAAAACTACTCGACACCCCGCTTTATGCCTTGCTGCACAAAGACGACATCACAGGTTTCAACAATGAACGCCCGAAAGACGGCCCGATCGATATGGTCGGCGGCGACTTCCGTGGCCTCGACCTGCGCGAGCTGAACGCCGATGGTGTGGATTTCCGGGACGCCTACTTCCGTTCCGCCGACCTGCGCGGCATCGACTTTCGCAACGCTTCACTGGAAGGCGCGAGTCTGGCTCATGCGCAAATTTCCGGTGCCTACTTCCCGCCAGAACTGAGTGCAGACGAAATCCTGATGTCGATGAATTTCGGTACGCGCCTGCGTTATCGCACCCGCTGAGCCTCGCACCACCCAAACTCGTCCAGCGCCCCCGCTTTGCGCTGGACTGCGTGCTATTGGTAATTCTCCCTCGCCCTCCCCATCCTGATTCATCAGCGGAAACTGACCTTTCTTAGAAGCGTTTGCGTCGAATCCGACCAAACAACCACGCTTTTCCTACTGATGGCTACACTCCTGAGAAGCTCGCCCACGCACCATTCGGCCGTCGCAAGGAGGCTTGATGAATGATGAACTGCAACACCTGAAAAATCTTGGCAAGACGTCGGCGCAATGGCTGCATGCCGTGGGCATCCATAGCGCCTCGGACTTGCGGCGCCTGGGCGCGGTAGATGCCTACCGGGCCGTGCGCACTCGTGGGTTCCGGGCGTCGAAGGTGTTGTTGTACGCGATCGAAGGAGCGTTGATGGATGTGCACTGGAACGACATTCCCGCCGAACGCAAGGATGCGCTGAACAAGCAACTCGAAGCCATTTCCTCTCGCCACAAAAACTGACGGGCACCGACCCATGTACCTGCTCGGAGAACAATCGGCCCAGGCCGATGCACTGATCAACCACTTGCAGAGCTTGCCTGCTCAATGGCTTGAAGGCCTGGTGCCGTGCGGGCCAGCTCTGGAACTGGAAGCCACGGATGATTTGCTGGCGCAGTTGCCGGACGACCAGCTGTTTTTGCTGACGCAAGGTGTCATCACCGGGCGCCTCGGCGGCCGTGGCTTGTTCTACTGGCACGAGGGAGATGTGATCGGTCTTCAGAACGGGCCGGAATGGGCGGATTGCACCTTGTGTACGGATAACCCGCTGACATTGCTGCCTTATCGCCGAAGCGATGTGTTTCAACATGTGTACGGCAGTTCATCGCGCCCGGAGCAGTTTCTGCACTATCTGCTTGGGCAAATGGCGCTGCTGGCCCACGCCGTCGCCGAGTTCAAGCCGCGGGAGTTTCGTAGCACGAATGGCTTCAAACGGGTCGAGCCCGGGGAAGTTCTCATCCGCCAGGGCGACTCGGCCGATCACGTATTCGTGATTATCGAAGGACACGCCGAAGCGTTTGTTAACGGGCACAAGGTAGGCGATGTGCCCAAGGATGAGATCTTCGGCGCCATGGCCGTGTTCACCGGCGAACCGCGCAACGCAACAATCATTGCCCGGGAAGCGAGCACCGTGATGCTGATTCCCGGCGATCAGTTTCTGAGCATGACCCGCACCAACCCGAAAATCGCCCACAGCCTGATCGAAAGCATGGCGCGGCGTATCGACCAGCTCAACAAGCAGCTCACGGCATATAACAGCCAGAACTGAAGCCCTATTCACGGGACGTTTACGCCATTGCCGGGACAAAACGACAGAAATGAAAAAACAGCTGTTGACTCGTTAATGAGAATCGCTATGATTATCACAACTGATCGCGAGATCAGCCGATATTCTGAAAAGCCCTTGGTTCGGACTCTCAGATTATCTCCTCATCAGGCTAATCACGGTTATTTGACCCGGTTTTTACCGGGTCTTTTTTTGCCTGTGGAAAAGTCATTGCTTGCCGAACTGTTTACGCATCTCGGCGCAATAATCCGGTTTCGGTGTGGCCCGAGTGAACCAGACATAATCAGCCATCGCCGCCGTGACCTGACTGCCCTGCTCCGCCAGCATCAGCACCTTCGGCGCTTCCGGCGCCCCCAGATCCAGCACATGCAGCGGTACCCCTACATCCTTGCGCGCGTGATACGCACCCGCCAATAACAACGCAGGCGCGGGTGCCGCCAACAAACGCGAGGCCATTCGCCGATCCCGTTGCTGCTGAACGGCCAGCATTGCCGGCATTTGTGATGACGGCAGCAAGCCGCAGTGAGAATCGCCGATCTGCTCCAGCAGCGTTTCTTTCACAAATTTAGCGCTGCTGCGCTCGCCGCTCAGAACCGGAGGATCGCGATAGAACGCACGAATTTCGATGTTATCGAGGTTGGCCGCCAGCAACGGCCCAGGTTGCGTCAGGGCAAACCGCACAATCGGTCCGTAGAGATTCCAGTCCCAACCGTCCTGCCAGGCCAATGCAGCAGGAAGATCGGCCGGTGGCTTTGCGGCATGGCGCACGTCATCGACGCGCGACTGTTGATCGGGCGTCAGCATTTCCAACAGGAGACTGCCTTGGGGGCGCTTTTCTTCGAGGTTCTGCAACAACCACAATTGAAGGGCATGGTGATCGGCGTTGTCATGCTGCTCTCCAACGATCACCCGCGCCGGACTGCTCAGTTGCGTCAGTAATTGCTGCGCCGTCAGACGCTCGCCGCTTCGCAAATCACGGATCTCGCCCACGACCGGCGGCGCCGCAACATGCTGGCAACCCGCAAGCCACAACACCGCCAACAGCAAAATCCCGCGCATACCCTCACCTCGATGATGAAATCAGCGGGCGATGATCAGCGGATGCCCGCGCTCCGGGTGCTGCTGCACCAATACTTCCAGACCGAAAACCGCCTTCAGCGATTCCGGGCGCAAGACCTGCTGCGGTGTATCCAGTGCGACCGGCCGCCCGCCTTCCAGCAGCAGGATCCGATCACAATAGCGCGCCGCCAGATTCAGATCATGCAGGATCACCAGCACCGCCGCGCCGCGATCGGCAAATTCGCGCACCGCTTGCAGCGTCGTGTGTTGATGCAACGGGTCAAGCATCGAGGTCGGCTCGTCGAGCAGCAACGTCTGTCCCGCCTGTCCCGGCCAGAGTTGCGCCAGCACCCGCGCCAGATGCACCCGCTGACGCTCGCCACCGGACAGCGCCAGATAACTGCGGCCACTCAGGTGTCCGGCATCGGCGGCCCGTAATGCGGCAGCGACGATCTGGTCATCGCGCCCCCGTCCGCTCTGATATGGCAGACGCCCCATGCCGACCACTTCTTCGACAGGAAAGGCAAAGTCCAGTGTCGACACCTGTGGCAACACCGCCAGCCGCTGAGCACGCTGAGTGCCGCTCCAATGGCTCAATGCCTCACCGTCCAGCAGCACTTCCCCTTCGTGTGCGCTCAGCTCACCGCACAACGCGCCGAGCAAGGTGCTTTTGCCGGCGCCATTCGGCCCCAGCACGCCAAGCACTTCGCCCGGTTCGAGTTGCAGGCTGACGTCGGCCAGAACGGTCTTGCGGCCACGGCGGATGTGCAGATTGTGCGCACACAGCATCAGGCACGCCCTCGCAGCAACAGATAAAGGAAGAACGGCGCACCGATGAACGCGGTGACGATGCCGATCGGCAGTTCCGCCGGTGCGAGCGCCAGCCGCGCAACCAGATCCGCCAGCAGCAACAGACTGGCTCCGGCCAGCACCGATGCCGGCAGCAACACCCGGTGATCCGGCCCGGCGAGCAAGCGCACCAGATGCGGCACCACCAGCCCGACGAAACCGATCATCCCTGCCGCCGCCACCGCTGCGCCAACGCCGAGCGCCGTGCAGAACACCAGCTCGCGCTTGAGCCGTTCGACATCGATTCCCAGATGCCCGGCTTCCGATTCGCCGAGCAGCAACGCATTGAGCGCCTTCGCCCGACGTGGAAGCCAAAGCGCAACACCAGCGGTGATGATCAGCAGCGGCCACAATCGCGCATAACTTGCACCGTTGAGGCTGCCCAGGTTCCAGAACGTCAATGTGCGCAATGTCGCGTCGTCGGCCAGATAGGTAAACAGCCCCACCGCCGAACTGGCCAGCGCCGTCAGGGCAATCCCCGCCAGCAACATGGTCGCCACATTGGTCTGCCCATTACGGCGGCCGAGTCGATAGACCAGCGCCGTCACACCCAGACCACCGAGAAACGCACACACCGACAGCAGGTAAGGCCCGAACCACTCCGGCAATCCGCCAAAAAACGAACCACCGACAATCGCCACCGCCGCGCCCAACGCCGCGCCGCTCGAGACGCCAACCAAACCTGGATCCGCCAGCGGATTGCGAAACAGCCCCTGCATCGCCACCCCGGACAGCGCCAGCACACCGCCAACTGCCAACCCGAGCAGCGTACGCGGCAGACGAATCTGCCCGAGAATCAGTTCAGCCTGCTCCAACCCGTCCGGCGCCAGCGGCACACCGATCATGCGCAGGGCAGCGCGCAAGGTATCGAACAACGGCAGACTCACCGGCCCCAATGCCAGCGACAACCAGATCGCCAGCAGACACAGCAGGATCAGGCCGATGAACAAACCGCGGGGTTTGACCAGCGTAGTCATTGGCTGCTCTGGGCCGGATAGAAGCCGTCAGACAGGGTCTTCAGCGCAGCCGGCAAACGCGGCCCAAGCCCGCCGACCAGCAGCGTAGGGTCCAGCTCCAGCACCCGTCCGGTCCTGGCCGCACGGCTGGAATTGAGGATCGGGTTTTCCTTGAACAGCGCCGCTTTCGCCGCCTCGCCGGTCAGCGCACGGTCAGCGAACACCAGCACTTCAGGATCGAGACTGGCCAGGGACTCCACGGAAAACGGCTTGTAACCGGTGTGGGTCGCAAGGTTATGCCCGCCCGCTTTTTGCAGTAGCCAATCGGCGGCGGTGTCTTTGCCGGCGATCAGCGGCTTGCCGCCAGCATGTCCGAGCAGCAACAGCACGCCCGGCGCTTTCTGTTTAGTCTGCGCTTGCGCCACACGCGCCTTTTGCGCATCAAGTTGCTGTTGATAACGTTGTAGCAATTGCGCGGCCTGGCTTTCAGCGCCCAGCAACTGCCCCAGATGGGTGACGTTTTTCTCCAGCGTCGGCAGATCCGGCTGAGCCGAGAACAATTCCACCTGCACCTTGGCGCTGCGCACCTGCGAGATCACTGGCGGCGGGCCCATTTCTTCGGTGCCGATGAGGATGTCCGGGCGCAGGCTGAGAATGCCTTCGGCCGACAGGCTGCGCTGGTAGCCGATGCTCGGCAGCGACTTGAGGGACTGCGGATGTTGGCTGGTGGTGTCGACCCCCACCAGTTTGGCTTCACCCCCCAGTGCACTCACCCACTCCGACAAGGCGCCGCCAGCGCTGACCCAACGTTGCGGCAACTCGGCCGCTGCAGCCTGGTGGCTGACCAAAAGTCCGACACACAGCACAGCAACGCGGGTACTCAGGCGCATAGACAGCTTCCTTGAAAGGTTTTCCCGGGCATCGGAACGGCAGGCCAAGTATCCTCGGTAGCGCTCACCTCGCTACGGGCGAAGGCGGCCATTTGATAATTGTTTGCATTTGAACGTCAAGCTCGGACATATCCGGACACGAGCCGACTCTTGAGGATAGCCATGAAGTTTCTTTGCGCGGGTGCCGATCTGATTGAAGGCGGCAGTCGCGGTTTCGATATCGACGGAAAAAAACTGTTGGCCGTGCGCCGTGCGGGGCAGGCGTATGTCTACCTCAATCGCTGCCCGCATCGGGGCGTTGGCCTGGAATGGCACCCCGACCAGTTTCTCGACCCGAGCAACAGCCTGATCCAGTGCGCGACCCACGGCGCACTGTTTCTGATCGAGGACGGAGAATGCGTCGCCGGCCCCTGCGCCGGGCAATCGTTGACGGCCATCCCTTGCCATGAAGACGCGCAAGGGCTGTGGATCGATGTCTAACCGTTGAGCAGCACGTCCAGCCGCCGGTCGATCACCATCTCTTCATGGCTCAACCGCACGCCGTACGCCAGGACTTCGACCCCGCACGCCACCGCCTCTCGCAGCGCAGCGGCGTAGGCCGAGTCGATTTCCTCGGCAGGACGCACTGCTTCGATACCCGTGAGATTGACGCAGTACAACTGCACCGCGCGAATCCCGTCCCGGGCCAGGTGCGCCAGCTCACGCAAATGCTTGGCGCCACGATCGGTCACTGCATCGGGAAATGCCGCGACCGCCGTGCCGTCGAAACCCAGCGTGACACTTTTCACTTCCACGTACGCCGGGCCCGTCGGGTAGTCGAGGCGAAAATCGATCCGGCTCTTTTCCTGCCCGTACGCCACCTCGCGTTTGAGCCCGGTAAATCCGTTCAATTCGCTGATGACACCGGCCTGCAAGGCTTCTTCGACCAGTGCGTTGGCGCGTCCGGTGTTGACGCAAAACAGCCGGCCCTGCGGGGTTTCACCGACTTCCCAAGTACCGGGCAGTTTGCGTTTCGGATCTGTGGAGCGACTGAACCAGACCTGCCCGCCCTCGACCTGGCAATTGAGCATCGAGCCGGTGTTCGGGCAGTGAATGGTCAGCAATTCGCCGCCAACGGTTTCGATGTCGGCGAGAAAACGCTTGTAACGCCGGATCAACCGGCCTTCTTCGAGCGGAGGATGAAAGCGCATCAGCCTTGCCAGCTCTTCAAGCCACGAGCAATGCGTTCCACCGCTTCCTGTAAGCGAGGGAGGTTTTGCGTGTAGGCAAAGCGCACGTGATGACCGGCCTGGTAGCGACCGAAATCCAGCCCCGGAGTAAACGCTACATGTTCGGTTTCAAGGAAATGCCGGCAGAACGCGAAGGCATCGCCGCCGAACTGGCTGATATCGGCATACAAATAGAACGCGCCTTCCGGCTCCACGGCAATGTTGAAGCCCAGCTCCCGCAATGCCGGCAGCAGGAAGTCACGGCGACGGCCGAATTCGGCGCGGCGCTCTTCGAGAATCGCGATGGTGTCCGGCTCGAAACAGGCCAGCGCTGCGTGTTGGGCCATGCTTGGCGCGCTGATGTAGAGATTCTGCGCGAGTTTTTCCAGCTCACTGACCGCTGCGTCCGGCGCCACCAGCCAGCCGAGGCGCCACCCGGTCATGCCGAAATATTTGGAGAAACTGTTGAGGACAAAGGCGCTGTCGTCCACTTCCAGCACACTGGCGGCGTCGGTGCCATAAGTCAGGCCGTGATAGATCTCGTCCACCACCAGATGCCCGTGACGCGCCTTGATGGCTGTGGATAAACCGGCCAGCTCATCGCGGGTCAGAATCGTACCGGTCGGATTGGCTGGCGAAGCGACCAGCGCACCGACGCTGTCGTGATCCCAGTGGCGCGCCACCAGGTCCGGCGTCAGTTGATAACGCACGTCCGGGCCCACCGGCACAAGCTGCGCCGCGCCTTCGACCAGTCGCAGAAAATGCCGGTTGCAAGGATAGCCGGGGTCGGCCAGCAGCCAGTGCTTGCCCGGATCCACCAGCAACGCGCTGGCCAGCAGCAACGCACCGGAACCGCCAGGAGTGATCAGAATCCGCCGAGGATCGATGTTCAGGCCGTAGCGCGTCTGATAGAAGCCGGAAATCGCCTCACGCAGTTCGGGAATGCCACGGGCCGCGGTGTAGCGGGTTTTCCCCGCCGTCAGGGCTTGCTGGCCGGCGCGGATGATCGGCTCGGCGGTAGTGAAGTCCGGTTCGCCGATTTCCAGGTGGATCACGTCGTGGCCGGCGGCCTGCAATTCATTGGCCCGCGCCAGCAACGCCATGACATGGAACGGTTCGATCGCACGACTGCGCGCACTGTAGGGCTGAGCCATTGGCCTTCCTTCAACGAGGGAAAAGAAACGATTCTACCCATCTGCCGGAACGAGCGAGAACCCGCAGCGGTCACAGCCTCAAGAACACTGGACTGTAACGACCCGCGCGTACGCTCCAGGATTGACTAAAATCAGTGATTGAGCAGGTTTGCAGCACCGCCGGACATGGCTTGGCAAACATTTGCAAGTCCCCTCGGCCACGCGCTCGACATCCGGGAGTAGCGCGGGTCGAATTGATCTGGTAAGTTCGCCCGCTTGCAGCCGCAGGGCCGGCAGGTGTCGGTGATGGAGCAATCCTGCGCAATGGATTACAAGAGTAGAGGCGGTCCATTTCATGCCCACCCAAGCAAAGCAACAGGCAAGTCAGACACTCAGCGGTTTCGAACCCTACGTCCCTAAAGAGGGCGAAGAGTACATGGGCGCGCCTATGCGTGCGCACTTCACCAAGATCCTGACCAAGTGGAAACTGGACTTGATGCAGGAAGTCGACCGTACTGTTGATCACATGAAAGACGAAGCGGCCAACTTTCCTGATCCGGCCGACCGTGCCAGCCAGGAAGAAGAGTTCGCTCTCGAGCTGCGCGCCCGCGACCGCGAGCGCAAACTGATCAAGAAGATCGACAAGACCCTGCAACTGATCGAAGACGAAGAGTACGGCTGGTGCGACTCTTGCGGCATCGAGATCGGCGTCAAGCGCCTCGAAGCCCGTCCGACTGCCGACATGTGTGTCGACTGCAAGAACCTGGCGGAAATCAAGGAAAAGCAGGTCGGCAAATAATCCCGACCTGAACGAAAAACGGAGCGTGCGAACGCTCCGTTTTTGTTTCTGCCGTTTTTTACTCTTCAAGTAACATCGCCCTCATGACTGCCAACTCCTCCCCCGCCTACATTGGCCGCTTCGCCCCGACCCCCAGCGGGCACCTGCACTTCGGTTCGCTGGTCGCCGCCCTGGCCTCTTATCTGGACGCACGCTCGGTGGGCGGCCACTGGCTGGTGCGCATGGAAGACCTCGATCCGCCTCGCGAAGAGCCGGGCGCGCAAGCGGCGATTCTCAAAGCGCTGGAAAGCTATGGCTTCGAATGGGACGGCGAGATGGTTCGCCAGAGCGACCGGAACGAGGCCTACGCCCAAGTGCTCGACAGCCTGTTCAATCACGGCCTGGCGTACGCCTGCACCTGTTCGCGCAAACAATTGGAGCCGTACCACGGCATTTATCCGGGGCTGTGCCGCAATGCCGGCCATGGCCAGGAAGACGCGGCGATTCGCCTGCGCGTGCCGGAGCTGGAATACCACTTCATCGACCGGGTGCAGGGCGAATACCGCCAGCATCTGGGCCGCGACGTGGGAGATTTCGTGATCCGCCGCCGCGACGGCCTCTACGCCTACCAACTGGCGGTGGTGCTGGACGACGCCTGGCAGGGCATCACCGACATCGTGCGCGGCGCCGATCTGCTTGACTCCACGCCGCGCCAGCTCTATCTGCAGGAACTGCTGGGCCTGCGCCAACCGCGCTATCTGCATCTGCCACTGATTACCCAGCCGGACGGTAACAAGCTCGGCAAGTCATACCGCTCGCCACCGCTTGAAGCCGATCAGGCCACGCCATTGCTGCTACGGGCCTTGCGTGCACTGGGGCAAAACCCGGAGCCCGAACTGGTCCACGCCTCGCCGCAGGAACTGTTGAACTGGGGCAGCGCCCACTGGGATGCCTTGAAAATCCCGCGCACACTGACCCTGCCCGAAGCGCAACTGCTGTGACGAGACTTGCAGTGGCGCGCCCATCCGTTACCATCGCCGCACGTTTTCGGGCACGCGCATAAAAAAGAGAGGCCGGGATGTACATCTATCGCTTGGTCCTGCTTCTGGTCGTGGGGATCTACCTGTTTTCTCCTGCCATCATGGATTGGTGGATCGACGCCACGGGCGCCTGGTATCGCCCTTATCTGCTCTGGCTGATCCTGATCGTCGTGACCTTCATCCTGCAGAGCCAAAAAGATGCCGATGAGCTTTAGCCTGACCCAGATGCTGCTGATCAGCGCCGCCTACCTGGCCGCGTTGTTCGGCGTGGCGTGGATCAGTGAACGGGGCATGATCCCGCGGGCGATCATTCGCCATCCGCTGACCTACACCCTGTCGCTGGGGGTCTACGCCAGTGCGTGGGCGTTCTATGGCACGGTCGGTCTGGCCTATCAGTACGGCTACGGTTTTCTGTCCAGTTATCTCGGGGTATCCGGCGCGTTTCTGCTGGCGCCAGTGCTGCTGTACCCGATCCTCAAGATCACCCGCACCTATCAACTGTCGTCGCTGGCGGATCTGTTCGCCTTCCGCTTCCGCAGCACCTGGGCCGGTGCGCTGACCACAATTTTCATGCTGATCGGCGTCTTGCCGTTGCTGGCGTTGCAGATCCAGGCCGTGGCCGATTCCATCGGCATCCTCACCGGCGAACCGGTGCAGAATCGCGTGGCCCTGGCGTTCTGTGCGCTGATCATTCTGTTCACGATCTTCTTCGGCTCCCGTCACATCGCCACCCGTGAAAAGCACGAAGGGCTGGTGTTCGCGATTGCCTTTGAATCGGTGATCAAACTGGCGGCCCTCGGTGGCGTCGGCCTCTATGCGCTGTACGGTGTATTCGACGGCCCGCAACAGCTTGAACTGTGGCTGCTGCAGAATCAGACCGCCCTTGCCGCCCTGCACACGCCATTGCAGGAAGGCCCGTGGCGCACGTTGCTGCTGGTGTTTTTCGCCTCGGCGATCGTGATGCCGCACATGTATCACATGACCTTCACCGAAAACCTCAACCCGCGCTCGCTGGTCAGCGCAAGCTGGGGCCTGCCGCTGTTCCTGCTGTTGATGAGCCTGGCCGTGCCGCTGATTCTCTGGGCCGGCCTGAAACTCGGGGCCACCACCAATCCGGAATACTTCACCCTCGGCATCGGCATCGCCGCCAACAGCAAGTCGCTGGCGTTGCTGGCGTATGTCGGCGGTCTATCGGCGGCCAGCGGCCTGATCATCGTCACGACGCTGGCCCTGTCGGGCATGGCCCTGAACCACCTGGTGCTGCCGCTTTACCAGCCGCCGGCCGAGGGCAATATCTATCGCTGGCTGAAATGGACCCGCCGGGCGCTGATCGTCGCGATCATCATGGCCGGTTTCTGCTTCTATCTGATGCTGGGCGCCGAGCAGGACCTGGCCAATCTCGGCATCGTCGCGTTTGTTGCCACCCTGCAATTCCTGCCGGGCGTGCTGTCAGTGCTGTACTGGCCGACCGCCAATCGCCGCGGCTTTATCGCCGGTCTGCTGGCGGGGATCGTGGTGTGGGTGGTGACCATGCTGTTGCCGCTGGTCGGCAATCTGCAGGGTTTCTATATTCCGTTGCTGAACATGATCTACGTGCTGGACGACACCAGTTGGCACATGGCGGCCATTGCCTCGCTGGCGGCCAACGTCCTGATGTTCACGCTGATTTCGCTGTTCACCAATGCCAGCCCTGAAGAGGCCAGCGCCGCCGAAGCCTGCGCGGTGGACAACGTACGTCGCCCGCAGCGCCGCGAATTGCACGCAGCCTCGCCGCAGGAATTCGCCACGCAACTGGCCAAGCCGCTGGGCGCCAAGGCTGCGCAGAAAGAAGTCGAACAGGCCCTGCGCGATCTTTATCTGCCATTCGACGAGCGCCGCCCTTATGCCTTGCGCCGCCTGCGTGACCGGATCGAAGCCAACCTCTCCGGCCTGATGGGGCCAAGCGTCGCCCAGGACATGGTGGAAACCTTCCTGCCATATAAGGCCGGCGGTGAAAACTACGTCACCGAAGACATCCACTTCATCGAAAGCCGCCTCGAGGACTACCACTCGCGCCTGACCGGTCTGGCGGCCGAGCTCGACGCCTTGCGCCGCTACCACCGCCAGACCCTGCAGGAACTGCCGATGGGCGTCTGCTCGCTGGCCAAGGATCAGGAGATCCTGATGTGGAACAAGGCCATGGAAGAACTGACCGGAATTGCTGCGCAACGGGTGGTCGGCTCGCGCCTGAGCACTATCGCCAATCCGTGGAAAGATCTGTTGCAAGGCTTCATCCATCTGCCGGACGAGCATTTGCACAAACAGCATTTGGCCCTCGACGGTCAGACCCGTTGGCTGAACCTGCACAAAGCAGCGATCGACGAGCCTCTCGCGCCGGGCAATAGCGGCCTGGTGCTGCTGGTTGAAGACCTGACCGAGACCCAGATGCTTGAAGACAAACTGGTGCATTCCGAGCGCCTGGCCAGCATCGGTCGACTGGCGGCGGGTGTGGCCCACGAAATCGGCAACCCGATCACCGGCATCGCCTGTCTGGCGCAGAATCTGCGGGAAGAGCGCGAAGAGGACGGTGAGCTGACGGAAATCAGCGGCCAGATCCTCGAACAGACCAAACGCGTGTCACGCATCGTCCAGTCGCTGATGAGTTTCGCCCACGCCGGCAGCCATCAGCACAGCGACGAGCCCGTCTGTCTGGCGGAAGTCGCCCAGGACGCCATCGGCCTGCTGGCCCTCAACCGGCGCAATTTCGAAGTCCAGTTCTACAACCTGTGCGATCCCGACCACTGGGTCGAAGGCGATCCGCAGCGGCTCGCCCAGGTGCTGATCAATCTGCTCTCCAACGCCCGTGATGCCTCGCCTGCCGGCAGTGCGGTGCGGGTCAAGAGCGAAGCCGGCGAACACACGGTCGATCTGATCGTCGAAGACGAAGGCAGCGGTATTCCGTCGAGCATCATGGACCGATTGTTCGAACCCTTCTTCACCACCAAGGATCCTGGCGAAGGCACCGGTCTGGGCCTTGCACTGGTCTATTCCATCGTTGAAGAGCATTATGGACAAATCACCATCGACAGCCCGGCTGATGTTCAGAGCCAGCGCGGCACCCGTATCCGGGTGACATTGCCGCGCCATGTCGAAGCGACGTCCGCTGTGAACTGAGACCGTCGAGAGTATCGAATCAATGCCGCACATTTTGATCGTCGAAGACGAAACCATTATCCGCTCCGCCTTGCGCCGCCTGCTGGAACGCAACCAGTACCAGGTCAGCGAAGCCGGTTCAGTGCAGGAAGCACAAGAACGCTTCAGTATTCCCACATTCGATCTGATCGTCAGCGACCTGCGTCTGCCGGGCGCTCCCGGCACCGAGCTGATCAAGCTCGGCCAAGGCACGCCGGTGCTGATCATGACCAGCTACGCGAGCCTGCGCTCGGCGGTCGACTCGATGAAGATGGGCGCGGTGGATTACATCGCCAAGCCCTTCGACCACGATGAAATGCTTCAGGCTGTCGCGCGGATCCTGCGTGATCGCCAGTCGGCGCCTGCCGCCGGCGAAGCGGCTCCCGCCAAATCAGCCAATGGCAGCGGCAAATCCGCCATCGACAATAGTAATGGCGAGATCGGCATCATCGGTTCGTGTCCGCCGATGCAGGATCTTTACGGCAAGATCCGTAAAGTCGCGCCGACCGATTCCAACGTATTGATCCAGGGTGAGTCCGGTACCGGTAAAGAGCTGGTGGCCCGTGCCCTGCACAACCTGTCGAAACGCGCCAAGGCGCCGATGATCTCGGTGAACTGCGCCGCCATTCCGGAAAGCCTGATCGAGTCCGAACTGTTCGGTCACGAGAAAGGCGCGTTCACCGGTGCCAGCGCCGGTCGCGCCGGTCTGGTGGAAGCGGCGGACGGCGGCACGCTGTTCCTCGACGAAATCGGCGAGTTGCCGCTGGAAGCCCAGGCTCGCCTGCTGCGCGTGTTGCAGGAAGGCGAAATTCGCCGGGTGGGCTCGGTCCAGTCGCAAAAGGTCGATGTTCGCTTGATCGCGGCGACCCACCGCGACCTCAAGAGCCTGGCGAAAATCGGCCAGTTCCGTGAAGACTTGTACTACCGCCTGCACGTGATCGCGTTGAAACTGCCGGCCCTGCGCGAACGCGGCGCCGACGTCAACGAAATCGCCAATGCGTTCCTCGCTCGTCAGAGCGCGCGCATCAACCGCACCGACCTGAAATTTGCCGCCGATGCCGAACAGGCGATCCGGCACTACTCCTGGCCAGGTAACGTACGGGAGCTGGAAAACGCCGTCGAGCGCGCGGTGATTCTGAGCGAAAGCCCGGAAATATCTGCCGACCTGCTGGGCATCGACATCGAGCTGGGCGATCTGGAGGACGACGAATTCATCGGCCTTCCGGCGCAGACGCCGGGTAACGCCAGCAACAGCAGCCACGAACCGACCGAAGACCTGTCACTGGAAGACTACTTCCAGCACTTCGTACTCGAGCATCAGGACCACATGACCGAGACCGAACTGGCGCGCAAACTGGGCGTCAGCCGCAAATGCCTGTGGGAGCGTCGTCAGCGTCTGGGCATTCCACGGCGCAAGACCGGGGTCGCCAGCGAGAGCTGAACGTTACCTGTCGGGTGTGCGGGTAACGGTTGACGATGTGAAAAAACTGTTACCTCAGTCTTTTCACGTAACAGAAGCCGGGGTTATCGGTAACGAAACCCCGGCTTTTTTTCGCCCTGCGAAAACGGTTATATCGACCTAACCCCTTGTTTTATTGGGGTTCGCAAAAGTTGGCACGGCACCTGCTATATGTTTGGTACAAGAACAATAACAAGCAATGCACAAGACAATAAAAATAAGACGAATCGACTCACGCACAATAAAAACAAGACGGCGAGAGGCGCAGCTAACTGATTCTTTTGGAGAGGCGTTGTATTTGGGGCTAGCCCCACGACCAGGCCGAGAACAACAAAAACTGTCTTAAGACAGAGCCTGTACTGGTTGGATCGCAAGATCACTGCAACACAGCGACCAAAGCAATCCGTTTGCTCTTGGCTCCCGATTGGGAGGGTCATGAAGGAAAAGCTTCATGGCGAGGGCACTCAACAAAAACAAGAAGCCCGAATCAATAATAAAAAGAGCACGCAACTACTTCTTGGGGAGCTTCGGCTCCCCTTGTAGTTTCTCCTTGACGGCAAATCTCCCCTTCTGACGCATCTTCACCCCCTCTAGCCTGCGGCTTGCAGCGCAAAACGGCAGCGTCCTACACCATCCCTCGACTAAATGCTAGAATCCCGGCCCATCATGCGGTCATTCTCTGGTATGGCCGAACATTCCTTCAAACAGTGCATCCCATGCTGAAGAAGCTGTTCCAGTCATTCCGAACTCCCCTGCGTCGTACGCAACACATCCGTAGCACGCCTGAAGTCCTCAACAGCGGCCAACATTCGCTGCAGAAGGCGCAATTCAGCCGATACGCGGTCAACATCGTCGAACGTCTGCAGGGCGCCGGCTACCAGGCCTACCTGGTTGGCGGTTGCGTGCGAGACATGTTGCTTGGCATCACGCCCAAAGACTACGACGTCGCCACCAGCGCCACCCCCGAGCAGGTCCGCGCCGAATTCCGCAATGCGCGGATCATCGGCCGCCGCTTCAAGCTGGTACACATCCATTTCGGTCGCGAAATCATCGAAGTCGCGACTTTCCGCGCCAATCACCCGCAAAACGAAGACGACGAAGACAGCAACCAGTCTTCGCGCAACGAGAGCGGGCGCATTCTGCGTGACAACGTCTACGGCACCCTGGAAGAAGACGCGCAACGCCGCGACTTCACCATCAACGCCCTGTATTACGACCCGGTCAGCGAGCGCATCCTCGACTACGCCAACGGCGTGCACGACATCCGCAATCACCTGATCCGTCTGATTGGCGACCCGAAGCAGCGTTACCAGGAAGACCCGGTGCGGATGCTGCGGGCCGTGCGTTTCGCCGCCAAGCTCAATTTCGGTATCGAGAAGCACACTGTCCAGCCGATCCGCGAACTGGCGCCGATGCTGCGCGAGATTCCGTCGGCCCGCCTGTTCGAGGAAGTGCTCAAGCTGTTCCTCTCCGGTCATGGCGCCATCACCTTCGAGATGCTGGTCGACCTGCAACTGTTCGCGCCGCTGTTCCCGGCCAGTGCCGATGCGCTGGAACACAACCCGGAATACACCCACACGCTGATCAGCGAAGCACTGACCAACACCGACCTGCGGATCAAGCAGAACAAACCGGTGACCCCGGCGTTCCTGTTCGCCGCGCTGCTGTGGCCTGCCCTGCCGGCCCGCGTGTTGCGTCTGCAAGAGCGCGGCATGCCGCCGATTCCGGCGATGCAGGAAGGCGCTCACGAACTGATCGCCGAACAGTGCCAGCGCATTGCAATTCCAAAACGCTTCACCATGCCGATCCGCGAGATCTGGGACATGCAGGAACGCCTGCCACGCCGCAGCGGCAAACGCGCCGACCTGCTGCTGGACAATCCGCGCTTCCGCGCCGGCTACGACTTCCTGCTGCTGCGTGAAAGCGCTGGCGAGCAGACCGATGGCCTGGGCGAGTGGTGGACCGATTATCAGGACGCCAACGACAGCGAACGTCGCGACATGATCCGCGACCTGAGCGGCAAGGGTGATGACGCCAGTGGCGCACCGCGCAAGCGTCGCCGCAGCAGCGGTTCCAAGCGCAAACGCGCCGGCGCACCGAGCGCCACGGGCGAATAAGGCATGGAACGCATCTACATCGGCATGGGCAGCAACCTGGCTGACCCGGCCGAACAACTGCGCAGCGCGGTCGACGCGCTGGGGCGAATGCCCGATACCAAACTGGTCGGCGTCTCCGCGTTTTATCAGAGCGACTCACTGCTGCCGGGCCAACCGCGTTACACCAACGCGGTCGCGGCGCTCGACAGTGCGCTCGCCCCGCTGGATCTGCTCGATGCCTTGCAGGCGATCGAAAACGGTCAGGGCCGCGAACGCCTGGAGCGCTGGGGCCCGCGCACGCTGGATCTGGACATCCTGCTGTTCGGTGATCGCCTGATCGACGAACCACGCCTCAAAGTCCCGCATTACCACATGCAGGAGCGCGCGTTCGTTCTCTATCCCCTGGCCGAACTGGCGCCCGAGGATCTGCGTCTGGCCGATGGCCGCACCCTCGCCGATCTTCTCGCAGCCTGCCCGTTCGTCGGCCTCGAACGCCTCTCCCACGCCTGACACACACCGCTGATGCGGGAGCCAATCGGCTCCCGCATTTTGCGTTCTTGTAGGACAAAAACCCCGCAGATCAGGCCCGCCGGCCCGCTGAATCGCATCAGTAACGCCGGTAACACTCCCCTCGTAACAATGCGGTAACACATGCAATTGACTTCCTGAGGCCTCATCACGACTATAGGCGTCCCGCTGCCGCCAACCCGGCATACAAGGGCGCAATCCAGGCCTTATAAGCACGACAAAAGAGCGTGCGCCTGAATAGATGACGAATCACGCGCGTTACTCGCAGTAGTTTCCAGAGCGCCTGAACGAGGATTTCTTACATGCCAGCCATCACCCTGACCACGCTCCAGAGCCTCAAGCAGAAAGGTGAAAAGATCACCATGCTGACCTGCTATGACGCGACCTTCGCCCATGCCTGCAACGAGGCCGGTGTCGAAGTGCTGCTGGTGGGCGACTCCCTCGGCATGGTCCTGCAGGGTCACGACAGCACCCTGCCGGTGACCACCGCAGAAATGGCCTACCACGTTGCCAGCGTCAAACGCGGCAACTCTGATGCCCTGATCCTGGCTGACCTGCCGTTCATGGCCAACGCCACCCTTGAGCAAACCATGACCAACAGTGCCCTGCTGATGCAGGCCGGCGCGCACATGGTCAAGGTCGAAGGCGCCTTGTGGCTGGCGGACTCGATCCGCCTGCTGGCCGAGCGCGGCGTGCCGGTCTGCGCCCACATGGGCCTGACCCCGCAAGCGGTGAACATTCTCGGTGGCTATAAAGTGCAGGGTCGCAACGAGAACCAGGCACGCCAGATGCGCGCCGACGCGATCTCCCTGGAGCAGGCCGGCGCGGCCATGCTGCTGCTCGAATGCGTGCCGAGCGAACTGGCGGCTGAAATCACCCAAGCGGTGAAGATTCCGGTGATCGGCATTGGCGCCGGCAGCGACACCGACGGCCAAGTGCTGGTACTGCACGACATGCTCGGCCTGTCGATCAGCGGCCGTGTGCCAAAATTCGTGAAGAACTTCATGCAGGGTCAGGACAGCATCCAGTCCGCGCTGAAGGCTTACGTCAGTGAAGTCAAAGCCACCACTTTCCCCGGGATCGAACACGGATTCTCTGCATGAACACCGTCAAAACCGTACGTGAACTGCGCGCCGCCGTGGCGCGCGCCCGCAGTGAAGGCAAGCGCATCGGCTTCGTGCCGACCATGGGCAACCTGCACAGCGGCCACATTGCCCTGATCACCAAAGCCACTCAGCGCGTGGACTTTGTGGTCGCGAGCATTTTCGTCAACCCGCTGCAGTTCGGCGCCGGCGAAGACCTCGACAAGTACCCGCGTACCCTGGCGGCGGATCAGGAAAAACTGCTGGAAGCCGGATGCGATCTGCTGTTCGCCCCGACTGTCGAAGAAATGTATCCCGACGGCATGGCCGGGCAGACCCGGGTCAGTGTTCCGCAACTCTCCGAAGGCCTCTGCGGCGCCAGCCGTCCGGGGCACTTCGAAGGCGTGGCGACAGTGGTCAGCAAGCTGTTCAACATGGTCCAGCCGGACCTGGCGATCTTCGGCCAGAAAGACTTCCAGCAACTGGCGGTGATCCGCGCGCTGGTGCACGACCTGAACATGCCGATCCAGATCATCGGCGAGCCGACCGTACGCGCCGCCGACGGTCTGGCGCTGTCCTCGCGCAACGGTTTCCTCAGTGAAGATCAGCGCGCCGTGGCGCCAGTGGTCTATCGCACCCTGAGCAGCATTGCCGAGTCGATCAAGCAGGGCGAGCGCGACTTCCCTGCCCTGATCCAGGCGCAACGCCAGCAGCTGGAAGCTGCCGGGCTGCGTCCGGACTATCTGGAAATCCGCCACGCCCTGACCCTGCGCCCGGCAACGGTCGAGGATCGCGATCTGGTGATTCTGGTCGCGGCCTTCCTCGGCAGCACCCGGTTGATCGACAACCTGCATCTGAATCTCGATACCCCCGCCTGAACACCGGCAAACGCTGTGGGAGCCCCTCGCTCCCACGGCGCTTGCACGCACTTCCAGACCGTATTGCTGAGCACCTGCCCATCGGGCAAACTCCCGCCGTTCGACTCGACACCAATAGCAGGGACTGCTCGCATTACCCGCCGTTTGTCGGCCCCGTCTGTTATCAATGTTAAAAAAGTACCGAAAACAGGTCAGACAAAGCCAAGACAGATCGCGGCGCTGGGTTTACTGTATTCGCCCTGCGCCAAAGTAATCGTGTCGACGCAGTTGCCCCCTCGCCCAAACATGGCGGGGAGGTCTTTTCAGTGTTCAAAAGGCCGTTCAAGTAAAAAGGAAAACCGCAGCGATGGCGTACTACCGCACTCCTCATGACGTTACCGCTCTGCCTGCCTGGCAAGCGTTGAAAGATCACCGCCAAGCCATGCAGGATTTCAGCATGCGCGAAGCCTTCAACGCCGATCCGCAGCGCTTCAATCAGTTCACTCTTAGCAGCTGCGGACTGTTTCTCGACTATTCGAAGAATCTGATCAACGCCGAGACCCGCAACCTGCTGGTGGGGCTGGCCAACGAAGTCGATCTCAAAGGCGCGATCAAGGCGCTGTTCGACGGCGAAATCGTCAACTCTTCCGAAGGCCGCCCGGCGCTGCACACCGCCCTGCGTCGCCCGGTCGGCGACAAGCTGTCGGTCAACGGCGTCAACGTGATGCCTGAAGTACACAAGGTGCTGAACCAGATCACCGATCTCGTGGGCCGCATCCACGACGGTCTGTGGCGCGGTTACACCGAGAAGCCGATCACCGACGTGGTGAACATCGGCATCGGTGGCTCGTTCCTCGGCCCCGAGCTGGTCTCCGAAGCCCTGCTGTCCTACGCCCAGAAAGGCGTGCGTTGCCATTACCTGGCGAACATCGACGGCAGCGAGTTCCACGAGCTGACGCAAAAACTGCGCGCCGAGACCACGCTGTTCATCGTTTCGTCGAAATCGTTCAACACCCTCGAAACCCTGAAGAACGCCCAGGCCGCCCGCGCCTGGTACCTGGCTCAGGGTGGTTCCGAAGCCGAGCTGTATCGCCACTTCATCGCTGTTTCGAGCAACAACGCGGCAGCCGTAGCCTTCGGTATCCGCGAAGAAAACATCTTCCCGATGTGGGACTGGGTCGGCGGTCGTTACTCGCTGTGGTCGGCCATCGGTCTGCCGATCGCGCTGGCCATCGGCATGTCCAACTTCAAGGAACTGCTGTCCGGTGCCTACACCATGGACCAGCATTTCCAGAGCGCGCCATTCGAACAGAACATGCCGGTGCTGCTGGCCCTGCTCGGTGTGTGGTACGGCAACTTCTGGGGCGCGCAAAGCCACGCGATCCTGCCGTACGACCATTACCTGCGTAACATCACCAAGCACTTGCAACAGCTGGACATGGAATCCAACGGCAAGAGCGTGCGTCAGGACGGCACCGCGGTGTCGACCGATACCGGTCCGGTGATCTGGGGCGGCGTCGGTTGCAACGGTCAGCACGCTTATCACCAACTGCTGCACCAAGGCACCCAACTGATCCCGGCCGACTTCATCGTGCCGATCGTCAGCTTCAACCCGGTCTCCGACCATCATCAGTGGCTGTACGCCAACTGCCTGTCGCAGAGCCAGGCGTTGATGCTCGGCAAGACCCTGCCGGAAGCCGAAACCGAACTGCGCGACAAGGGCATGAGCGAAGACCAGGTGCAGAAACTCGCACCGCACAAGGTGATTCCGGGCAACCGTCCGAGCAACACCCTGGTCGTAGAACGCATCAGCCCGCGTCGTCTCGGTGCATTGGTGGCGATGTACGAACATAAAGTCTTCGTGCAAAGCGTGGTCTGGGGCATCAACGCCTTCGACCAGTGGGGCGTGGAACTGGGCAAGGAACTGGGCAAGGGCGTCTACAACCGTCTGGTCGGCAGCGAAGAAACCGCCGCTGAAGACGCGTCCACCCAGGGCCTGATCAACTACTTCCGCGGCCGTCACCGCGGCTGATCCAGCCTTGAACACACCCCCTCGCCATGAGGGGGTGTTTGTTTACAGGTATTGAACCCTCCCCGCTCTCGGCGCATCTTTATCCTTGTCGCACAACAAGAATAAGGAACCGTCATGTTCGATATCAGCACGTTCCCCAACGCCGATGCCGTCCGCCGGGCTGCACAGTTGAGTCAGGACGACTACCAGCGCCTGTACCGCGAATCCATTGAACACCCCAGCACCTTCTGGGCCGAACAGGCCACACGCTTCCTCGACTGGAGCACGCCGTGGCAGACCGTCCAGCGCTATGACCTGAGGACTGGCCAAGCCGCCTGGTTTGCCGGTGGCAAGCTGAACGTCAGCTTTAACTGCATCGACCGTCATCTGGAAAAGCGTGGCGATCAGACCGCAATCCTCTGGGAAGGCGACGACCCCGCCGAATCGACACAAATCACCTACAACAAACTCCATCACCACGTCTGCCGCCTGGCCAACGTGCTGAAAAGCCGTGGCGTGAAGAAAGGCGACCGGGTTTGCATCTACATGCCGATGATCCCCGAAGCCGCCTACGCCATGCTCGCCTGCGCGCGGATCGGCGCGATTCATTCGGTGGTGTTTGGCGGGTTCTCCCCGGACTCGTTACGCGATCGCATTCTCGATGCCGACTGCCGCACGGTGATCACCGCCGACGAGGGCGTGCGCGGTGGCAAATTCGTGCCGCTGAAACAGAACGTCGATAAGGCTCTGCAGAGTTGCCCGAATGTCAGCACCGTCGTGGTGGTCGAGCGCACCCAGAACAAAGTCGACTGGGTCGAAGGCCGCGACCTCTGGTATCACCAGGCCGTGCGCGACGTCAGTGACGATTGCCCGCCGGAACCGATGGACGCCGAAGACCCGCTGTTCATCCTCTACACCTCCGGCAGCACCGGCAAACCCAAGGGCGTGTTACACACCACCGGCGGTTACCTGCTGCAAGCGGCGATGACCTTCAAGTACGTGCTCGACTACCGCGACGGCGAAGTGTTCTGGTGCACCGCCGATGTCGGCTGGGTCACCGGCCACAGCTATATCGTCTACGGCCCGCTGGCCAACGGCGCGACCACACTGATCTTCGAAGGCGTGCCGAGCTACCCGAGCACTTCGCGGTTCTGGCAGGTAATCGACAAACACAAGGTCAACATCTTCTATACCGCCCCCACCGCCCTGCGCGCACTGATGCGTGAAGGCGCCGGGCCGTTGCAGGAAACGTCGCGGCAAAGCCTCAGATTGCTCGGCAGCGTCGGTGAGCCGATCAACCCGGAAGCATGGGAATGGTATTTCAACGTCGTAGGCGAACAGCGCTGCCCGATAGTCGACACGTGGTGGCAGACCGAAACCGGCGGCATCATGCTCAGCCCGCTGGTCAGTGCACAGCGGATCAAACCGGGTTGCGCCACCCAGCCGATGTTCGGCGTGCAACCGGTGCTGCTCGATGAGCACGGCAAGGAAATCAAGGGCGCCGGCAGCGGCGTGCTGGCGATCAAATCGAGCTGGCCGGCGCAGATCCGCAGCGTCTACGGCGATCCGCAGCGCATGGTCGATACCTACTTCAAGCCCTACCCCGGTTACTACTTCACCGGTGACGGCGCCCGCAGGGACGAGGACGGCGATTACTGGATCACCGGGCGCATCGATGACGTGATCAATGTCTCCGGCCATCGCATCGGCACCGCCGAGGTGGAGAGCGCGCTGGTGCTGCACGACAGCATCGCCGAGGCCGCCGTGGTCGGTTATCCCCACGACGTTAAAGGTCAGGGGATTTATGCGTTCGTCACGCCGATGAACGGCACCGAGCCCAGCGATGAACTGAAGAAAGAATTGCTGGCCCACGTCAGCAAGGAAATCGGCAGCTTCGCCAAACCGGACCTGATTCAGTGGGCCCCGGCCCTGCCGAAGACCCGCTCGGGCAAGATCATGCGGCGGATCCTGCGCAAGATCGCCTGCAATGAACTCGACAGCCTCGGCGATACCTCAACCCTGGCGGATCCGAGCGTGGTGCAGGGTTTGATCGATAAACGCTTGAACCAGTAAACGCAGCGGCAAGCGACGAGCCTCAAGCTTGAAGCTCGCCGCTTGCCGCCGAGTTGCTGCTAAACTCCCGCGCCCCGATTCCCTCCAGCAAGGCGCCCGCATGTCTTCCTTGAACCTGGCGCTGCGCGCCGCCCTCGATCAACGCCAGGATCTGCTCGCCGAGCTGCACAGTCAGGGCACCGACTGCTATCGGCTGTTCCACGGCAGCCAGGAAGGTGCAGGCGGCCTGACCATCGACCGCTACGGCCCGCAACTGATGGTGCAAAGTTTCCACCAGACCCTGGCGCGCGAAGACCTGCTGCAACTGCACGCCATGGTCAACCAGACTCTTGGTCTGGAAACCCTGCTGGTCTACAACGACCGCTCCCGTGGCAACTCGCGAATCGACCGTGAAGACAGCGTCTACCGCGCCGACGACGCGGCACTGGCGGATCTGGTCGGCCACGAATGGGGCCTGAATTATCGCGTGCGTGGACGCCATGCCGGGCAGGATCCGCTGCTGTTCCTCGACCTGCGCAACACCCGCGGCTGGGTCAAGGATCACGCCAAGGGTAAAAGTGTGCTCAATCTGTTCGCCTACACCTGCGGCGTCGGTCTCAGCGCAGCGGCCGGCGGTGCGCGCGAGGTGTGCAACCTGGATTTCGCCGAGGGCAATCTGGCGGTGGGGCGCGAGAACGGTCAGCTCAATCCGCAACTGCCGACCATGGCGTTCATCCAGTCCGACTACTTCCCGGCGATCCGCCAACTGGCCGGCCTGCCGATCAGCCAGCGTCGCGGGCAGAAATTGCCGAGCTATCAGCGCCTCGAACAGCGCCAGTACGATCTGGTGCTGCTCGACCCACCCGCATGGGCCAAGAGCGCCTTCGGCACCGTTGACCTGCTGCGTGATTATCAAAGCCTGCTCAAGCCTGCCCTGCTGACCACCGCCGAAAATGGCGTGCTGATCTGCTGCAACAACCTGGCAAAAGTCAGCATGGACGACTGGCGCGAACAAGTACTGCGCTGCGCCGAAAAAGCCGGGCGACCGGTGCGAGAATGGAGCGTGATGACCCCGGGTCGGGACTTCCCGTCGCTGGATCAGCAGCCACCGCTGAAGACCCTGATCCTCCAGCTTTAAAAGCAATGCAGGAAATTTCCCACGGAAAAATCTGAACAATCCTGAGCACCGGCATTTGCTTCGGAACCGGAATCGCGTGCCATACTCCAAGGCACTCCGATTCAGACAGATGAAGCCGCACATGCCCAAAGGATTGATTCGCGCGATTGTCGCCCTGGTGACTGCTCTGGCCCTCTACAGCCTGTTGGGGTTCCTGATTCTGCCGGGCATTGCACTCAGGGTGGCCAACCAGCAACTGGCCAACTACGCCACGGTCCCCGCGCATCTGCAGCGTATCGAACTCAACCCGTTCAGCCTGGAACTCACGCTGTGGGGCCTGGTGATCGGCGAGCCGGGCAAGGAACAGGTCGGCTTCGAACGTCTGTACGCCAACCTGCAACTCGACAGCCTGTGGACCAAGGCCCTGCATCTGTCTGACATCGAACTGGAAAAATCCAGGACCGAGATCCTGTTCGCCAAGGACGGTCAGCTCAACCTGCTCGGCCTGTTCAAGCTCCCCGCGAGCGAGCCAACCCCGGCCGATCCCGACGCCAAACCGTTTCCGCTGCGCATCGACCGGATCCAGCTGGCCGGCGGCAACCTGCATTTTGTGGATTCGCGCCCCAGCGAGCCGATCGAATTTCTTTACGACAAGCTCGACTTCGAGCTGAAAAACCTCAGCACCCTGCCCGAAGACAACGCCGACATGACGCTCGTCGCGATCGGCCCGGCCGGTGGGCAGATCGACTGGAAAGGCAACTTCAGCCTGATCCCGATCGCTTCCGAGGGCACCCTCAAGATCACCGACGGCCAGATGAAAGCCTTCTGGCCCTACGTGCGTGATGCCGTGCCACTGGTGCTGGAAAACGGTGTCGTCAGCCTGAGCACCGACTACAGGCTCAACCTGTCCAAGGAAACCGAACTGCTGCTGAGCAATGTGGCGGTCAATATCGCGCCGTTCGCCATCAAGGCACCGGACGGACGCCCGCTGGCGAAACTCGAACGACTCGACATCAGCGACACCACGGTGGACCTGGCCAAGCAGCAAGTGGTGGTCGGCAAGATCCGCAGTCAGAAACTGGAAACCTGGGCAGCCCTGGAAGCGGACGGCCAACTGGATTGGCAAAAACTGTTCGCCAGCCAGCCGTCGAAACCCGCCGCAAAAGCTGCGGCGGAACCAAAAAGCACTCCGGCCGCCGCCGACTCGCCGAAACCGGAGCCGACCGCGCCGGGCAAACCGTGGCAAGTGCTGCTCAAGGACGTGCAACTGCGTGACTACAAAGTGCATCTGGCTGATCGCTCGGCGAAGCCCGAAGTCACGCTGGATGTCACGCCGCTGAACGTCGATTTGCAGAATTTCGACAGTCTCAACGGCTCGCCCTTCAACCTCAGGCTCGACTCCGGCCTGGGCAAGCAAGGCAGGATCAGCGCTGACGGCGTGGTCAACCTGGCCCCGGTCACCGCACAGCTCAACGTGAAAACCCAGGACATCGACCTGCGGGTCGCACAGTCCTACATCAACCCGTTCATTCGCCTCGAGCTGCGCAGCGGCATGCTCGGCAGCGACCTCAAAGTGAACCTGAAAAGCACTGACCCGCTGGCCCTCAGCGTCACCGGTCGTGCTCAGATCGATCAGTTGCACACCCTCGACACCCTGAAAACCCGCGACTTCCTCAAGTGGCAGCAAGTGGTGGTCGAAGGCCTGAACTATCAGCACGGCGACAGCCTGTCGATCGACAGGGTCAACCTGTTCCAGCCGTATGCGCGGTTCATGATCAACGATGACCGCACCACCAACATCGACGACCTGCTGATCCCACAGCCAGCCGATTCCGGGGCGAAGACCGCTGCGGCGAAACCGGCGAGCAATGACAAACCGCTGGGTATTCACATCGGAGGCATCGCGATCAACGACGGCTCGGCCAACTTCGCCGACTTCAGCCTGACCCCGAACTTCGCCACCGCGATTCAGCAACTCAACGGGCAGATCGGCACCATCGACAGCCGTCAGGCGAAACCGGCCAGTGTCGACATCAAGGGCAAGGTCGACCGTTATGCGCCAGTGACCATCAAGGGCGCGGTCAACCCGTTCGACCCGATGGCCAGCCTCGACATCGCCACCAGTTTCAAACGGGTCGAACTGACCACCCTGACCCCCTACTCCGGCAAGTTCGCCGGCTACCGGATCCGCAAGGGCCGGCTCAATCTCGACCTGCATTACCTGATCACCAAGGGCCAGCTCAAGGCCGAAAACAAAGTGGTGGTCGAGCAACTGCAACTGGGTGAAAAAGTCGACAGCCCGGATGCCGTGAGCCTGCCGCTGAAACTGGCGATCGCCCTGCTCAAGGACGTCGATGGCAAGATCTCCATCGAACTGCCGGTCACCGGTGACCTGAACAATCCGCAATTCAGCGTCATGCCGATTGTCTGGCAGACCCTGCGCAACCTGATCGTCAAGGCCGCCGCCGCACCGTTCAAGCTGATTGGCGGTCTGGTCAGCGGTGGCGGCTCGGAAGACCTCGGCACCGTGTCCTTCGCACCGGGTTCCAGTGACCTGAGCAAAGACGCCGAAGCGGCGCTGGTGAAACTGTCGCAAGCGCTGAAGGAACGTCCGGCCCTGCGCCTGGAAATCGAAGGCACTGCGGCAAAAAGCAGTGACGGTCCGTTGCTCGCAGAACAACGTCTGGAACGTGAATACCAGTACAACTACTACAAGATGCTCCAGCGCCGCGGCGACAAGGTGCCGGCTCAGGCTTCGCTGATCCAGGTACCGGAAAACGAAAAAGGTCCGCTGCTTGAAGGCATCTATCGCACTCGCCTGAAAACCCAGCCACCGGCCGAATGGAAGGATCTGGGCAAGGAAGAGCGCACGGCGAAAATGCGCGCCGACGTGATCAAGTTCTGGAGTTCCAGCGATGTGCTGCTGCGCCAGCTCGGTCAGGACCGGGCCAGCAGCATCAAGGACTATCTGGTGGACAAAGGCCAATTGGCCGACGATCGCGTGTACTTCATCGACGCCAATCTCGGCGAAGCGGAGAGCGACGGCCGCGTGGTGACGCAAATGCATCTGGATGCCGAGTGATGAACTGCAAATGGCTGGCTGCACTGGGGCTGACGTTGATCGCCAGCCAGGCTGCGGCGTCCGATACCCTGCGCTGCGGCAGTCAACTGGTAAGCCTCGGCGATCGCGCCAGCGAGGTGCTGCAAAAATGCGGCGAGCCGGTCAGCCGTGATCTGCTCGGTTACAAACGCAGCGCCAACCGTCGTGAAGAATTTCAGGTCGAGGAATGGACCTACGGCCCGAGCAATGGCATGTATCAATACCTGCGCTTTGAAGGCAATCGCCTGAAGCAGATCAACAGCAAACGCGGCAACTGACCTCCGCGCTTTTCCTCCTCTGAAATAGAACAGGCCCCGACACATGTGCCGGGGCCTGTAATGGCCACAATCCGTGTGGCCGTTCGCATGAACTCTAAAGTGCGGCAGACGTATTGCTCGGCCCGCCTGTCGCGTCTTCTCCCGGTTCAGGCGAGAAGTCTTGCCTTACTCGGCTTTCAGGCCGTCAGCGGAGACCGCTTTCACGCCTTTGATTTTTTTGGTGATGTTCACGGCGGTGGTTTTCTGAGCCTCGGTGATCGCTACGTCAGAGGACAGGGAAACCACACCTTTGTTGGTTTCGACTTTGATGTCGGTGCCAGGAATGCCTTTTTCGGTTACCAGGTCGCTTTTGACTTTGGTAGTGATCCAGGTATCGGAAGTAGCTTCTTTAGCCTTGGTGACTTCACCGGCAGCCAGGGTCATTGGCGCCTGAGTGGTCTGAGTCGATTGAGCAAATGCACCGGAAGCCATGGTCAGGGTCAGCGCGGTAGCAGCAGCGGCAGTGATAGCGAACTTCTTCATACGAGTAACTCCTGTTTTTCTGGAAAGTCTGCTGGTTGTCTTGTCAGCAGGGTTACCGAGGTAGTTGCGAACACTGTGCCAACTTTTTCGAATTAAAAATATCCTTTAAATTCAACAAGTTAACAAAAAAAGAAATTTCCGGAATCATGCAATTTGCATGACACGGCCAATATTTACATGCAAGTTGCGGCTTTTCGGAAAGTTCCTAACACCCTGAAATTATTGAAGCTTTTGTGAAGTCTCGCGCCATAAAAAATGCCCCGCAAAGCGGGGCACTTATTGCCATGTAGCTCAGGTATCAAGCGCCACTGCCAGGGCAACCTCTCGGGGCGTATTCATTGTTGACCGTAGAAGCACATGTCCAGACACCCGACGTAGCGCCAGTGGCCGCGCCAGAGCGGGTGAGCGTAATGGTCTTGCCCAGCACCGGACCTGGTGCATTAAGCAGCGTACATGTAATGGTGCCAGCGCCAGTCGCCGCTGTGCCTGTAACCGCCACCGTACAGTTGGAGGTGGTGGCTGTACCGCCATTCACAGTGTTTATGTCCGGAGCGGTACCTTGGTTGATGGTGTCCTCGAACGGCACCTTCATCGCACTGATCTCGGCCAACCCCGCCGTCACCTTCGACCGCGCCTGATACTTGGAATACTGGGGCAGCGCCACAGTGGCCAAAATACCGATGATCGCAACGACGATCAGCAGCTCGATCAGAGTGAAACCTTGTTGTTTGTTCATAGACACGCTCCATGCATGAGTCGGAATCTCATGATCTGAAGAGGACTGAGCACAGCCCGTGCCAAGCGCTTGAAGCCCCGGCCTGCCGGGCATGATCCGGACGTCGTGCCGATTCCTACACCCCGTAGCCGCACTATCTGACACTTTTTGTCACCTGCACCCCGCGTGTTTGGCGCTGTCACTTGACTAGGCTATAAGTCATGAACGGCAAGCATGTGGAAACCCCATGAATGACATCGCTCTGAGCGGTCTGGCCAAACAACTGGTCCAGGCCGAATTGCTCACGGAAAAGAGTGCCCAGCAAGCCTGGCAACAGGCGCAGCGCAATCGCCTGTCGCTGGTCAGTTACCTGGTGCAGAACAAACTGGTGAAGAGCTGGCAGGTCGCCGAGATTGCCTCGGAGCATTTCGGCATGGCATTTCTCGACCTCAACTGTCTCGACAAGGAAACCCAGCCCAAGGGTCTGGTCAGCGAAAAACTGGTCCGCCAGCACCACGCCCTGCCCCTCTGGCGGCGTGGCAACAAACTGTTCGTGGGGATTTCCGACCCGAGCAATCATCAGGCGATCAATGACATTCAATTCAGCACCGGGCTGAGCACCGAAGCCATTCTGGTCGAGGACGACAAGCTCACCGACGCCATCGAAAAATTCTTCGACACCCACGCCACCGGCCTGGAGGAAATGGCCGATGTCGACCTCGACGGGCTGGACATCGAGTCGGTCGACGACAGCAAACAGGACACGCTCGGCGGCATCGATGCCGACGATGCCCCGGTGGTGCGCTTTGTTCACAAGATGCTGCTGGACGCGATCAAAAGCGGCTCGTCCGACCTGCACTTCGAGCCTTACGAAAAGAACTACCGGGTGCGGGTGCGCACCGACGGCATTCTGCGGGAGGTGGCCAAGCCACCGATTCAACTCGCCGGGCGCATTGCCGCGCGGCTGAAGGTGATGGCCAGCCTCGACATTTCGGAGCGGCGCAAACCCCAGGACGGGCGGATCAAGATGCGTCTGTCGAAAAGCAAGTCGATCGATTTCCGGGTCAACACCCTGCCCACCCTCTGGGGCGAAAAAGTGGTGATTCGAATCCTCGACCCCTCCAGCGCCCAGATCGGCATTGATGCCCTTGGCTACGAGCCGGAGCAGAAAGACCTGTACATGGCCGCCCTCAAACAGCCCCAGGGCATGATTCTGGTGACAGGTCCCACCGGCTCGGGCAAGACCGTCTCGCTGTACACCGGGCTGAATATCCTCAATACCGTCGACATCAATATCTCCACCGCCGAAGACCCGGTGGAGATCAACATGGAAGGCATCAACCAGGTCAACGTCAATCCACGTCAGGGCATGGACTTTGCCCAGGCCCTGCGCTCGTTCCTGCGTCAGGACCCGGACGTGATCATGGTCGGCGAGATCCGCGATCTCGAAACCGCCGAAATTGCGATCAAGGCCGCCCAGACCGGGCACCTTGTATTGTCCACCCTGCACACCAACAGCGCGGCGGAAACCCTCACTCGCCTGCACAACATGGGCATTCCCGGCTTCAACATTGCGACCTCAGTGAGCCTGATCATTGCCCAGCGTCTTGCCCGAAAACTCTGCAGCCATTGCAAGAAGCCCATCGAGATCCCCCGCGAGACCCTGATCAAGGAAGGCTTCCCCGAGGAACGCATCGGCCATTTCACAATCTATGAGCCCGCCGATTGCGATCACTGCAACGGCGGTTACAAGGGTCGAGTGGGGATTTATGAAGTGGTGAAGAACACCCCCGAGCTGCAACGGCTGATCATGGCCGAGGGCAACTCACTGGAAATCGATACCCGGATGCGCCGTGACGGCTTCAACGACCTGCGCACCTCGGGCCTGATCAAGGCCATGCAAGGCATCACCAGCCTTGAGGAAATCAACCGGGTCACCAAGGACTGAACATGGCGGTCAAGGCAGCAAAAATCAGCGTCTACGCCTGGGAAGGCACGGACCGCAAAGGCAGCAAGGTGACCGGCGAGTTGAGCGGCCAGAACCCCGCGCTGATCAAGGCCCAATTGCGCAAGCAGGGCATCAACCCCGGCAAGGTGCGCAAGAAATCCGCCTCGCTGCTGAGCTTCGGCCAGCGCATCAAAGCCCAGGACATTGCCCTGTTCACCCGGCAGATGGCGACCATGATGAAGGCCGGTGTGCCACTGTTGCAGTCGTTCGACATCATTGGCGAAGGCTTCGAAAACCCGGCCATGCGCAAGCTGGTGGACGAGGTGAAACAGGAGGTCGCCGCCGGTAACAGTTTCGCCGCCGCGCTGCGCAAGAAGCCGCAATATTTCGACGAGCTGTACTGCAACCTGGTGGATGCCGGCGAGCAGTCCGGCGCCCTCGACACCCTGCTGGAGCGGGTTGCGACCTACAAGGAAAAGAGTGAAAGCCTCAAGGCCAAGATCAAGAAGGCCATGACCTACCCGACCGCCGTCGTGCTGGTGGCGGCGGTGGTCACCGGGATTCTGCTGGTCAAGGTAGTGCCGCAGTTCCAGTCGGTGTTCTCCGGCTTCGGTGCCGAACTGCCGGCCTTCACCTTGATGGTCATCAGCCTGTCCGAATTCATGCAGCAATGGTGGTGGGCAATTCTCGGTGCGCTGGTGGCTGCGTTTTTCGGCACCCGCCATGCCCTGAAAAAATCTCAGGCGCTGCGCGACCGGCGCGACGCCTGGTTTCTCAAGCTGCCGCTGGTGGGCACATTGATGTACAAGTCCGCCGTGGCGCGGTTTGCCCGGACCCTGTCGACCACCTTCGCGGCCGGCGTGCCACTGGTGGAAGCACTGGATTCGGTGGCCGGGGCCACCGGCAACGTAGTGTTCAAGCGCGCCGTGCTGCGCATCCGCCAGGACGTTTCCACCGGCATGCAGCTGAATTTCTCGATGCGCTCCACCGGCATCTTTCCGAACATGGCGGTGCAGATGACCGCCATCGGCGAAGAGTCCGGCGCGCTGGACGATATGCTCGACAAGGTCGCGGGGTTCTATGAGGACGAGGTGGACAACATGGTCGACAACCTCACCAGCCTGATGGAGCCGTTCATCATGGTGGTGCTCGGAATGATCGTCGGCGGTCTGGTGGTGGCGATGTACCTGCCGATCTTCCAACTGGGCTCAGCGATCTGACATGCCTATCGACGAATTCTTCAGCCTGTATCCGCTGGCCTTTATCTTCACCGCCCTGTTGCTGGGGCTGGTGGTCGGCAGTTTCCTCAACGTGTTGATCTGGCGCCTGCCGAAAATGCTCGAGCGTGAATGGCGCCAGCAGGCTCACGATGTTTTGGGACTGCCCGGCGAATCGTCGTTACCTACCTACAACCTGATGCTGCCACACTCCCAATGCCCGCACTGTGGCCACCGGATCCGGGCGTGGGAAAACATCCCGGTGTTGAGTTACGTGTTCCTGCGCGGGCGCTGCTCAAGTTGCAGCGCCCCGATCAGCAAGCGCTACCCGCTCACCGAACTGGCCTGCGGCCTGCTCTCGGCATTCATCGCCTGGCACCTGGGTTTCGGCTGGCCGGCGTGCCTGCTGATCGTGCTGACCTGGGGCCTTCTGGCCATGAGCCTGATCGACACCGAACATCAGTTGTTGCCCGACGTGCTGGTGCTGCCGCTGCTGTGGCTGGGGCTGATCGTCAACAGCTTCGAACTGTTCGTGCCGCTGCACGATGCCCTGTGGGGCGCGGTGCTTGGGTACATGGCGCTGTGGTCGGTGTTCTGGCTGTTCAAACTGATCACCGGCAAGGACGGCATCGGTCACGGCGATTTCAAGCTGCTGGCACTGCTCGGAGCCTGGGGCGGCTGGCAGATTCTGCCGCTGACCATCCTGCTGTCTTCGCTGGTGGGCGCCGTGCTCGGGGTGATTTTGCTCAAGCTGCGCGACCAGAAAACCTCGACGCCGATCCCCTTCGGCCCGTATCTGGCAATTGCCGGCTGGATTGCCTTGCTCTGGGGTGGTCAAATAACCGGCTTCTATTGGCAGTTTGTCGGTTTGAAATGAATACCCCTGTGGAAAAACCCTGGATTCTCGGCCTGACCGGCGGCATCGGCAGTGGCAAAAGCGCTGCTGCCCAGCACTTCATCGATCTTGGTATCCACGTGGTGGACGCCGATCATGCGGCGCGCTGGGTGGTCGAACCTGGCCGTCCGGCGCTGGCGAAGATCGCCGAACACTTCGGCCCCGGTGTGTTGCAGGCCGACGGCACGCTGGATCGTGCAGCCCTGCGCAAACTGATCTTCGAGGTGCCGGAGCAACGGCGCTGGCTCGAAGCCCTGCTGCATCCGTTGATCGCCGAAGAAATCGCCCATCACCTGGCGCTGGCAAAATCGCCCTATGCGATTCTGGTTTCGCCGCTGCTGATCGAATCCGGGCAATACGCGATGACCCAGCGAATTCTGGTAATCGACGCCCCGCAACAACTGCAGATCGAACGTACCTTGCAGCGTGACCAGACCAGCGAACAGCAGGTCCAGGCGATCCTCAAGGCCCAGTCCAGCCGCGAAGACCGCGTCAGCCGTGCCGACGACGTGGTGGTCAACGACCGCGACCTCGCCTGGCTGCACAGCGAGGTCGAGCGCCTGCATCACTTTTACCTGACTTTATCCGGAGGCCAATCATGAGCCAGACCCCAACCGTCAACTGCCCGACTTGCGGCGCGCCCGTGGAATTCACCCCGGAAAACAAATACCGTCCGTTCTGCTCCGACCGCTGCAAGCTGATCGACCTCGGCGCCTGGGCGTCGGAAGAACACAAGATTCCGGTGGCCCCGGATGCCGAGGACGAACTGTTTTCCGGCGACTTCGACCCGCGTCACTGATCGCGCTCAGGGCCGCATGAAGCCGTAGTCCTGATCGTCGTCGAGGTTTTCCGCCAGAAACCGCAATTCGTCGGCCAGGTCTTCGGCGTTGCGCACCGCCTTGCTCTGCTGCACCACCGCACTGAGCAAGGCGCGCAGGCTCAGGCCCGGATCGAACCCTACCTCCTGCGCCATCTCCAGACTCTGCCGGGTTTCCTGCCTCGCCCACTCGTACACGCTCATGCCGCTGCTCCTGAAGGAATTTGGCCGAGCATGAAATGCCGCGCGCAGAGTGGATTTGATGTGGATCAAGACTTGGGATCGTCGTCCTTCCACGGCGCCGAAAGGTAGCGGGTGCGGTTGAAGGTCTCCAGCCATTCCGGGCAGAACACCACCAACGCGCTGACCACCATGCCGTTGATGAAGGCTTCGGGAAAAATCAGCAACCACAGGTAACCGATGAAATCTTCCAGCCATTCCGGCATGGCAAAGAGGCCGTCGTACCACAGCAAGGTCAGGCTCAGCGTCAGGCAGAACAACGCCGACAGCGCCGCGGCGAAAAAGCCGGAACAGAAGATGTACACGAACGGATTGCGCGGCTGGGCGCGCTCGACCAGGATCGCCACGCACTCGGTGATCAGCACCGGCAACAGGATCAGCAAGGCACCGTTGACCCCGACAGCCACCAGATCCTGACGTCCCAGCATCACCAGCCCCAACTGCGCCACCAGTCCACCGACGATCGCCAGCGGCCAGTCCAACAGCAGCGTCACTGCCGTCATGCCAATGAAGTGGTAAGACACGCCGGTATCGAAATCCCTGCGTACCAGCCACAGCAGAAACAACGCGAACACCGTGCCGAACAGCAAGTGCTGACGGCGGCTGTCGCTGAACAGTTCGACCCACGGTGCGCGGCAGATCGCCCAAATCACCACCGGCAGGTAAACCAGCCACCCCAGTAGCAGGCTTGCGGACGACAGCAGCTCGGCGCCGATCATGGGCGCGCCTGCTCCAGCGCCTCGCGCAGTTCCGCCGCCTGGGTGTACTCGTGCCGGGCCAGCAAGCGCCCGTCCTTGAGTTGCAACCAGAGCACCGCGCCTTCGGTCCCGGGATAGCGCGAGGCCACGCGGCTTTCACGATCAAGCAGCACTCGATAGCTGTAGTCACGCATGGCCGGAACGGCGAACATCTTCGCGATCAGCGCCGGCATGCGCTGGATATCGGCGACAAATACCGCATGCCGCGTCTCCAGATAGCCCTTGGGCTGATCCGCCATGGCTTGCTTGAACAGTTTCGCGCCGTCCATGTCGCGCGCCACCAACAGCGTCGTAGTGGAGTTATCGAGAGTGAACGGCTGATCGTACTGATCCAACAGCGTCCAGGGTGCCAGCCGCTCGCCGATTTCCAGCGCATGGGCCCATAGCGGAACGACAGCGAACAACAACAGCCAGCGAAATTTCACATTCAGCTCCTTTCATTCGACGTTGATACACGGTGCCATCAGTCTACACCGCCCCTCCCGACTGCCCACTGATGCACTTTGCCGCGCGAACGCTTTCTGCTTGTCGCAATTGAACGCTAAGCTTGGGCCTATGGATGACTCAGATTATTTACGCCTGCTGACCATCGCGGCCGAGCAAGCCAACGCCTTTCTGTCCAATGCCCGCAAATGGGAGCGTGAGCGTTGGGTCTGCCAGCGCCTGCTGCAAGGCTTGAACATTCCTTATCGCGCCGACGAATTCGCCCCGGCCGGTGAGCCGCCGGACGTGCTGTTTCGCGACGCCAATTTCGAGGTGTTTTTCGTCCTCGATGAAGGTCGTCGGCTCAACGACGAATGGCGCGATGAGCTGCAACGTCGGCGCAGTGCGTTTTCCCTCAGCCAACTGGTGCGGCGTGAAGCCAAGCCGCGGCGGATTCCGGCCAATGAATTTCTGCTGAGACTGGCGCCGACCTTGCGCAAGAAAGCGCACAACTACAAGGAACGCGGCATGGATCTCGGCGAGCTGGACATCATTGCCTTCGCCAGCCTCAAGCGCGAAGTGCTCGACCTCAACAGCCACTTTCCGCCGCCCACCGAATACCTGCGCCAGGGCTGGCGCTCGCTGTCGCTGGTCGGGCCGACGTTCGCGCGAGTGTTGTTCGCTCACCCCGACGCCCCGGATTTCCTGCGCGGCAATCTGGGCCGCAGCATCGTGTTCGATGTAGGGATCAGCCTGTGACGCCGCTTCAACAATTGATTGCCGATGTTCCGCAGACCGGATGCGTGCGCTGGATTGGCGTGCGTCCCGAGTCCCGGGGGCCGATGCTCGCACTCGATGCCGTGGAGGCGCGGCTTGAAGCCGGGCTCACCGGCGACCACGCGCGGCCCGGGGTACGCAATGCGCGGCAGGTGACGCTGATACAGTGGGAACATCTGGCCGTGATCAACGGCTTGATGGGCCGGTCGGCGGAACAACCGGTCACGCCTGAAGATCTGCGGCGCAATCTCGTTATAAGCGGGATCAACCTGTTCAGCCTCAAGGGTCGGCGCTTTCGCATTGGTCAGGCAATTTTCGAAACCACAGGCTGGTGCCAGCCGTGTGCGCGCCTGCAAAACAACCTTGGCCCGGGCACGTTCCAGGCTGTGCGCGGGCATGGCGGAATCACCGCACGAGTGTTACAAAGCGGGATCATTCGCCTCGGGGACAGTGTGTCTGTCGAACCGGTCCCGGACAGTGGCTATGCTGCGTTCAATCCCGGTTGAAAACCGCTGTAGCTTGTTTTCATTCAGTAACGTCTACCTGACGAGGCCTTTATGACCAGCCGCCTGAACCCCGAAGACCAGAAGCATGTCGAAGAGTACCTGCAATTGTCCCAACACCGTGTCGAGCGCCGGCCATTCCGGCCGTGGATGCTCCTGGTGCTGGTGCTGGCAGTGACCATTGGTCTGGGCCTGTTGAGCCGTTTAATCAGTTACCTGACGCTATGAGCTGCATCGCGCTCGCTCGGTTAGCTGTACCGATTTCCTTTCAAAACCTTGCGAGCTATCCCTATGTCCCATCGTATTGTCATTGTCGGCGGCGGCGCCGGCGGTCTGGAGTTGGCTACCCGTCTGGGTAAGACCCTGGGCAAACGCGGCACCGCCAGCATCATGCTGGTCGACGCGAACCTCACGCACATCTGGAAACCGCTGTTGCACGAAGTGGCCGCCGGATCGCTGAACTCCTCCGAAGACGAACTGAACTATGTCGCCCAGGCCAAATGGAAGCACTTCGAGTTTCAGCTGGGGCGCATGAGCGGGCTCGATCGTGAGCAGAAGAAGATCCAGCTGGCGGCCACCTACGACGAAAACGGTGTAGAACTGGTTCCGGCACGGGAAGTGCCCTACGACTCGCTGGTGATCGCGGTCGGCAGCACCACCAACGATTTCGGCACCCAAGGCGCCGCGCAGCACTGTCTGTTCCTCGACACCCGCAAGCAGGCCGAGCGTTTCCATCAGCAACTGCTCAATCACTATCTGCGTGCTCATGCCGGGCAGACCGATGCGGTCCAGCAGATCAGCGTGGCCATTGTCGGCGCGGGCGCCACGGGCGTCGAACTGGCGGCAGAACTGCACAACGCCGCCCATGAACTGGCGGCCTACGGCCTGGACCGGATCAAACCGGAAAACATGCACATCACCCTGATCGAGGCCGGGCCACGGGTGCTGCCAGCCCTGCCGGAGCGCATCAGTGGGCCGGTGCACAAGACCCTGGAGAAACTCGGGGTCAACGTAATGACCAACGCGTCGGTCAGCCAGGTCACCGCCGATAGCCTGATCACCGCCGATGGCAACGAGATCAAGGCCAGCCTGAAAGTCTGGGCCGCCGGGATCCGCGCGCCAGCGTTCCTCAAGGACATCGACGGGCTGGAAACCAACCGCATCAATCAGCTGCAAGTGCTGCCGACGCTGCAGACCACCCGCGACGAAAACATCTTCGCCTTCGGTGACTGCGCCGCGTGCCCGCAACCGGGTTCGGATCGCAACGTTCCGCCACGGGCCCAGGCTGCGCACCAGCAGGCGTCGCTGCTGGCCAAATCGCTGAAACTGCGGATCGAAGGCAAGACGCTGCCGGAGTACAAGTACACCGACTACGGCTCGCTGATTTCGCTGTCGCGTTTTTCGGCTGTGGGTAACTTGATGGGTAACCTGACCGGCAGCGTGATGCTCGAAGGCTGGCTGGCGCGGATGTTTTACGTGTCGCTGTACCGCATGCACCAGATGGCGCTGTACGGGCCGTTCCGCACGGCGATGCTGATGCTCGGCAGCAAGATCGGACGCGGTACCGAGCCGCGCCTGAAGTTGCACTGATGTAAAAACACCGTGAGGGCGGGCTCGCCCTCACGGTGTTTTGTTTTCTACTGTATCTGCCCTCGCTTTACCCACCTTCGCTTACAAACGCCGCGCTCCTCGACACAGACGCGATACACCGCCACCGCTTAATGGCCACACCCGAGCACACCTGCTCCGGCTTGATCGCCCTTAACGTGTGGTTGCGCTGTGCAACCGAAGGAGAATGCAATGTCCCGTACTTCGAAAATCGGCAAAAACTCCCTTGGCCTGGTCGGTGCCGTACTGGCTGGCGGCCTGATGCTGTCCGGCTCGGTGTTTGCCGCGCAACCGCTGGCCCAGGGCTACATGGTCGCTTCGGCCGAGACCTCGGTGAAAACCCCGGAAGGCAAATGCGGTGAAGGCAAATGCGGCGATGCTTCGATGGCCAAGACCGACACCGATGGCGACGGCAAGGTCTCCCGCGCCGAATTTCTGAAAGTTGCGCCCAAGTCCGACTTCGACAAAATCGACACCAACCACGACGGTTTCATCGACGAGCAAGAGGCGTACAACAACGTCAAAGCCAACTTCGAAGCCAACGGCAAAAAAATGCCGAAAGGTCTGTTCGAACACCTGAAAGACCAGGACGGTGCCTGATTTTCAGCCTGCCCGATAAAACAAAGCCGCGCTTTCCCTGACGAGAAGCGCGGCTTTTTCACGCCTGCACGATTACAGCTGGAAGCGTCGCACCATGCCCTGCAGGGCATTGGCCAGTTGCGACAGTTCATGGCTCGACGCGTTGGTTTGATCGGCACCGGCCGCCGAACGCACCGACAGATCGCGAATATTCACCAGATTGCGATCCACTTCCCGCGCCACCTGCGCCTGTTCTTCGGCGGCGCTGGCGATCACCAGATTGCGCTCGTGGATTTCGTGTACCGAAGCCGTGATCGTCTGCAACGCTTCACCGGCCCGCTCGGCCAGCACCAGGGTGGTGGCGGCGCGCGAGGCACTGGCCTGCATCGACTCCAGCGCCAGGCTTGAGCCATTGCGCATGCCCTGCACCATCTGCTCGATTTCCTGGGTCGATTGCTGCGTGCGATAGGCCAGTGCCCGGACTTCGTCGGCGACCACGGCAAACCCGCGTCCGCTCTCCCCGGCCCGCGCGGCTTCGATGGCGGCGTTGAGTGCCAGCAGGTTGGTCTGTTCGGCGATCGCCCGGATCACGTCCAGCACTTTGCCGATGTCTTGCGACTGATTGGCCAGCGATTGCACCAGCTCACCAGTGTGCTCGACTTCACTGGCCAAGGCATTGATGGCGCCAGCAGTTTCACTGACCCGCTCCTGGCCCAACTGCGCCGACTCGCTGGACTGGCGGGTGGCGTCGGACGTCGACACCGCATTGCGGGCGACTTCCTCGACCGCCGTGGTCATCTCGTTGACGGCGGTGGCGGCTTGTTCGATTTCGTTGTTCTGCTGTTGCAGCCCTTGCGTGCTGTCGTGGGTCACCGCGCTCAGTTCGTCGGAAGCAGTCGCCAGTTGCGTGGCCGAGCCGCTGATGCCCTGCAGGGTTTCGCGCAGGTTCTGCTGCATGGTCGCCAACGCCATGAGCAACCGACTGACTTCGTCATTACCGTGGGTCTCGATCGGGCGAGTCAGATCGCCTCTGGCGACGTGCTCGGCCGCATCGACAGCGGCGCTCAGGGGGCGGACGATACTGCGGGTGAGCAACATGGCCAGGGCCACCGTCGCCAGCGCCGCCAGAGCGATGAACAAGGTCACGATGGTGCGCGAGGTTTCGTAGTGGGCCGCAGAGTTCTGGCTTTCAGCGGCGACCTGACGGGCGAACAGGTCTGCCAAGTCGTTGAGTTGTTTGCCGGAGCCGTCGACCACGGTTTTCATGTCGACCAGCAGCAGCTTGGTCAGCTCGTCACGCTTGCCTTGCTCGGCGAGAGTGAACGACTGAGCGATCCCGGTACGGTAGGCGGCGAAGGTTTTCTTGAACTGTTCATACAACTGCTGACCTTCCGGGGTCGTCACCAGCCGGTCGTAAGCGGCGATTTTCTCGCTCAGCTCCTTGTCGCGGGTGTCCATCTGGCTGCGGTACGTGGCGATGTTGGCCGGATCCTGATCCAGCGCCATGCGCAGGGAGATGGTGCGGATGCGCAACATGATCTCGCGAATCTCGTCACCGCCGCGAATGCTCGGCAGCCATTGCGTCTCCACTGCCACTTCGCTGTCGCGGATGCTCGACATCTGTCCCAGCGCAAACACCCCCAGCAATGCCACCAGCACCGCGATCAGGGCGAAGCCCAAGGCGGCACGGGGAGCAATATTCAACTGACGAAGCAACATGACGAACGCCCTTTTTCTTGTATTGGCCGGATTCAAGGGGCGATCAATGGCAGGCCCCTTTCGTTAGCGGGCTATCGGCAAGTTGTATGACGACTTGAATGAAACATTTCCGGAGGGTAAAAAAAATCCCCGTATCTTTCGATACGAGGATTTTTAATATGGTCGGGGTAAGGGGATTCGAACTCCTGACATCCTGCTCCCAAAGCAGGCGCGCTACCGGACTGCGCTATACCCCGGTAAAAAAAAGGCGACCTTTCAAAGATCGCCTTCTTCGATCAGCGCTTTTGGCCTCTGATCTTAAGATTCGATCCCAGTGTTACCTGGTTTCAAAAATGGTGGGTCGTGTGGGATTCGAACCTACGACCAATTGGTTAAAAGCCAACTGCTCTACCAACTGAGCTAACGACCCAAAAATGGTCGGGGTAAGGGGATTCGAACTCCTGACATCCTGCTCCCAAAGCAGGCGCGCTACCGGACTGCGCTATACCCCGGTTTGAAATTGGCTCCGTGACCAGGACTCGAACCTGGGACCCAATGATTAACAGTCATTTGCTCTACCGACTGAGCTATCACGGAACTACATATTTCAATTTACTACGGTGAAACTTGCAGCTTCTCGACATCGTTTTCGCATCGCTGCGTTCGTGTGTCTGAGGCGCGCTATTCTACAACCTAGAACACCTCTGTCAACCCCCTAAATTGCTTTCAAGTTAATGATTTGCAACTTATTTCAGATTTCTGCCCAGTGAGCTGAAACCGTGCTGGTGACTGACTGCGGGGCGCACTTTACAAGCCTTTTCCTTTGAGTTCAACAGCCTGGCGAAAAAAAAGGCCTCGCATTGCGAGGCCCTGATTACTTCACCACCGTCGAGCGTCAGTTGAACGTGATCTCGTCGTTCTCCACGACGCCGGTCGCGGTCTCGCCTGGCAGGAAACGCCCCGACAGGATCAACTGTGCCAGCGGGTTCTCGATCCAGCGCTGGATCGCCCGCTTCAGCGGCCGTGCGCCATAGACCGGGTCGTAACCGACGGCAATCAGCTTGTCCATCGCCTCAGGGCTCAGTTCCAGCTTCAGCTCGCGCTCGGCCAGACGGCTGCGCAGACGGCCCAACTGGATCTCGGTGATGCCCGCGATCTGATCCCGCGCCAATGGCTCGAAAATCACCACTTCGTCAACGCGGTTGATGAACTCCGGACGGAAGTGGGTGGAAATCGCATCCATCACCGCTGCCCGTTGCGCTTCACGATCACCGACCAGTTCCTGGATCTGCATCGAACCGAGGTTGGAGGTCATGACGATCACGGTATTGCGGAAGTCCACCGTGCGGCCATGGCTGTCCGTCAGGCGCCCATCCTCCAGCACTTGCAGCAGGATGTTGAACACATCCGGGTGCGCCTTCTCGACTTCGTCGAGCAGGATCACCGAGTAAGGCTTGCGCCGCACCGCTTCGGTCAGGTAACCACCCTCTTCGTAGCCGACGTAGCCCGGTGGTGCCCCGATCAGTCGCGCCACGGAATGTTTCTCCATGAACTCGGACATGTCGATCCGCACCATCGCCTCTTCAGTGTCGAAGAGGAACTCGGCCAGCGCCTTGCACAGCTCGGTTTTACCGACCCCGGTCGGGCCGAGGAACATGAACGAGCCGCTCGGGCGATTCGGGTCGGACAACCCGGCGCGCGAACGTCGCACCGCGTTGGCAACCGCCACCACCGCTTCGTCCTGGCCGATCACGCGTTGATGCAACAGGCTTTCCATCTTCATCAGCTTGTCGCGCTCGCCTTCGAGCATTTTCGACACGGGGATGCCGGTCCACTTCGAGACGACTTCGGCGATCTCTTCTTCGGTCACCTTGCTGCGCAGCAACTGGTTTTCGCTCTTGCCGTGCTGGTCGACCATTTGCAGGCTGCGCTCCAGATCCGGAATCACCCCGTACTGCAACTCGGCCATGCGGTTCAGGTCGCCTTTACGGCGCGCGGCTTCCAGCTCCTGACGGGACTGTTCGATCTTCTGCTGAATCTGTGCAGAACCCTGGACCTCGGCTTTTTCCGAGTTCCAGATTTCTTCCAGATCCGAGTACTCACGTTCGTGGCGATCGATTTCTTCCTGGAGTTTCTCCAGACGTTTCTTCGCCGCGTCATCGCTCTCTTTCTTCAGCGCCTGGGATTCAACTTTCAACTGAATCAGGCGCCGCTCCAGACGATCCAGCACTTCAGGCTTGGAGTCGATCTCCATGCGGATGCGGCTGGCCGCTTCGTCGATCAGGTCGATCGCCTTGTCCGGCAGCTGTCGGTCAGTGATGTAGCGATGGCTGAGCTTGGCCGCCGCGATGATCGCGCCGTCGGTAATTGCCACCTTGTGGTGAACCTCGTAACGCTCCTTGAGGCCACGCAGGATCGCGATGGTGTCTTCTTCGCTCGGCTCGTCCACCAGCACTTTCTGGAAGCGCCGCTCGAGGGCCGCATCCTTCTCTATATATTGGCGGTACTCGTTGAGCGTGGTCGCGCCGACGCAATGCAGCTCGCCACGGGCCAACGCCGGTTTGAGCATGTTGCCGGCATCCATCGAACCTTCGCCCTTGCCGGCGCCGACCATGGTGTGAAGTTCGTCGATGAACAGAATGATCTGCCCTTCCTGCTTCGACAATTCGTTGAGCAGCGCTTTCAGGCGCTCTTCAAACTCGCCGCGATACTTGGCACCGGCAATCAGCGCCCCCATATCGAGGGACAGCAGACGTTTGCCGCGCAGGCCATCCGGCACTTCACCATTGATGATGCGTTGCGCGAGACCTTCGGCAATCGCGGTTTTACCCACGCCAGGCTCGCCGATCAGCACGGGGTTGTTCTTGGTGCGGCGTTGCAGAACCTGAATGGTGCGACGGATTTCGTCGTCACGGCCGATCACCGGGTCAAGCTTGCCTTCTTCGGCGCGTTTGGTCAGGTCGACGGTGTATTTATCCAGCGCCTGACGCGACTCTTCGTGGTTGGCGTCGTTAACGGCTTCACCACCGCGCAGGTTGTTGATTGCATTCTCCAGCGCCTTTTTGCTCACGCCCTGGCCGAGCAGCAACTTGCCGAGCTTGCTGTTCTCGTCCATCGCGGCGAGCAGCACCAGCTCGCTGGAAATGAACTGATCGCCCTTCTGCTGGGCCAGACGGTCGGCCTGGTTGAGCAGACGCGCCAGATCCTGCGACATATTCACGTCGCCGGTCGGATTCTGGATTTTCGGTAATTGATCGAGCTCTTTGGTCAGCTCTTTACGCAAGCTGTTGACGTCGAAGCCCACCTGCATCAACAGGGGTTTGATCGAACCACCCTGCTGTTCAAGCATGGCCTGCATCAAATGCGCCGGCTCGATGGCCGGATGATCGTGGCCGACAGCCAGGGATTGGGCATCGGACAACGCCAACTGCAATTTGCTGGTTAAACGGTCTATACGCATGGGTCACCTTCCTTTTGAGCAGGCCGGACCTAAAAAACCATCCTGAATAAAGAAACCTGCCAGATACCGCTATAGATGCGGTCGATTCTGGAAGATTCAAGCGTCAGGGAGTTGATGCAGATCAGAGAGTTTAGCGGGTAAGCCAGACTAAAGAGGCGAAGCGACCAGTGCGCGATGCACGGCGATAAGAGAAGAAGCGCGGATCGGTCACGGTACAGAAACCGCCACCATAAACAGCGGTGACACCCCGGACTGCCAGACGCAGTCGCGCCAGCTTATAGATGTCAGCCATGAACTTGCCGGTGTTGTGGCTCGGGACAAAGGCTGTCTCGGCCTCGGGCAATTGATTGATGAAGACTTCCCGGACTTCCGGACCCACTTCGAAGGCTTGCGGGCCGATTGCCGGGCCGAGCCAGACCAGAACGTCTTCGACGGGCACATCCAGACTGTCGAGGGTGGCTTCCAGCACGCCGGCCGCCAATCCACGCCAACCCGCATGAGCCGCTGCCACGCGAGTACCGGCACGGTCGCAGAACAGTGCCGGCAGACAATCGGCGGTCATCGCTGCACAAGCAATGCCCGGCGTCGCCGTCCAGCTCGCGTCAGCGGTTGCAACCACGGACGGATCAGCATGCGCCACGGCAATCCCGTGCACTTGCTGCAGCCAGGCAGGCTGTATAGAGAAGTGTTCGGTCAGACGCCGACGGTTTTCGGCAACAGCCTCCGGGCGGTCATCGACATGATCGCCCAGGTTGAGACTGTCGAACGGCGCCTCGCTGACCCCGCCCTCACGGGTGGTGACACAGGCCTTGACGCTGGCCGGCGCGGGCCAGTCCGGCGTCAGCCAGTTCATCCGACGAATGCCTCGCGATCCTGCTTGAGCAGGGTCAGCAGCCAGACCAGATCTTCCGGCAGCGGCGATTCCCAGCTCATGCGCTCACCGGTGGTCGGGTGATCCAGCTCGAGGAACCGCGCATGCAGGGCCTGACGCGGGAAGTGCTTGAGGGATTCGACCATGGTCTGGCTCGCGGCCGGGGGAATGCGGAAACGACCGCCGTATGCCGGGTCGCCGACCAACGGGAAGTTGATGTGCGCCATGTGCACGCGAATCTGGTGGGTACGACCGGTTTCCAGCTTCACCCGAACGTGGGTGTGGGAACGGAAACGCTCCAGCACGCGGTAGTGGCTGACGGCAGGCTTGCCGCCTTCCATCACCGCCATGCGCTGGCGCTGCTGGCCATGACGGCCAATCGGAGCATTGATCTTGCCGCCGGCGGTGACCACGCCGATCACGATGCACTCGTAGATCCGGCTGACGCTGCGGCTTTGCAGCTGCGCGACCAGCTTGGTCTGCGCCTGGATGGTCTTGGCCACCACCATCAGACCGGTGGTGTCCTTGTCCAGACGATGCACGATACCGGCGCGCGGGACATTGATGATGTCCGGCACGTGGTGCAGCAAGGCGTTGAGCAAGGTGCCATCAGCATGACCGGCAGCCGGGTGAACCACCAGGCCCGCAGGCTTGTTGATCACCAGAATGTCGTCGTCTTCATAGACGATGTCGAGTTCGATGTCCTGAGCGACCCATTCACCCTGGGCCTCCTGCTCGGCAGTCAGCTCAAGGATGGCACCGCCATGAACGATGTCGCGCGGGCGGATGACCGCCCCGTCCACAGTCAGGCGACCTTCTTTGATCCAGGCGGAAAGGCGCGAGCGCGAGTGCTCGGCGAAGAGTTGGGCGGCGACTTGATCGAGGCGTTGGCCGCCCAATTCGGACGGCACCTCTGCGCGAAGTTCAATTTTATCGGACATGCTCGGACTGGGCGTCGGCTACAGCCTTTGGTTTCGGCTGCGCGCTTGTGGTTAAATACGGCGTCTTTTGCCCCGGGGCTTTTCAACGGGGCGCTCATCATAACAGGACGGCCCCGCCCAAGACAGCGGCCGTCATAGGGACGCAAGCCGCCATGCAAGTGAAACACCTGCTGCTGATCGCCATCCTCGCATTGACCGCTGCTTGCTCATCGAAGGAAGTCGTAGACGAAAACCTGAGTGAAGCCGAGCTGTACCAGCAGGCTCAAAAGGACCTGGACAACAACAGCTACACCAGCGCCACAGCCAAGCTGAAGGCTCTGGAGTCGCGTTATCCGTTCGGTCGCTATGCCGATCAGGCGCAGCTGGAACTGATCTATGCCAACTACAAGAACGCCGAGCCGGAAGCTGCAAAGTCCGCCGCCGAGCGTTTCATTCGTCTGCACCCGCAGCACCCGAACGTGGATTACGCCTACTACCTGAAAGGTCTGACTTCGTTCGACCAGGACGTCGGCCTGCTGGCGCGCTTCCTGCCGCTGGACATGACCAAGCGTGACCCGGGTGCCGCCCGCGACTCCTACAACGAGTTCGCCCAGCTGACCAGCCGCTACCCGAACAGCCGCTACGCGCCGGACGCCAAGCAGCGCATGATCTACCTGCGCAACCTGCTGGCTGCCTACGAAATCCACGTGGCCGACTACTACCTGACCCGTCAGGCCTATGTCGCGGCTGCCAACCGTGGTCGTTATGTAGTGGAAAACTTCCAGGAAACCCCATCGGTCGGTGACGGCCTGGCGGTGATGACCGAAGCCTACCAGCGCCTGCACCTGGACGAACTGGCGGCAACCAGCCTGGAAACCCTGAAGCTCAACTACCCGAACCACCCGAGCCTGCAGGACGGTCAGTTCGTGCCGCGCGTTGCCGAAGCAGACAACCGTTCGTTCTTGAGCAAGGCCACCCTGGGCCTGATCGAATCCCGTCCGCCGCTGCCGCCGGGAGAGACCCGCGCCAACCAGGACGTGCAGAAGCAATTCCAGGACGCGAAAGATGCGATCCCGAACGAGCTCAAGCCGAAAGACGAAAACGGCGACGTGATCGAAGAGCCGGAACCGGAGTCGAGCGACAGCGACCGTTCCATCTTCAGTTACATGACCTTCGGTCTGTTCGACTGATCACTTCGGTGATGCCAAAAAGGGAGATCTTCGGATCTCCCTTTTTATTGCGGCGCGTGATTGGGCTGTGCGCTTGTCGGGTCCTTGGCTAAACTGCCGGATCATTAGCCGAAAAGCCGCCCATCATGCTTCGTTTACTGTTCTGGATTGCCTTGATCGCCGCTGCTGTGTGGTTGTGGCGCAAATTCAAGGCCCCCGCCTCTTCCGCCCGATCGCCTCGCGAACAGGATGCCGCGCCGATGGTGCGCTGCGCCCACTGCGGTGTGCACCTGCCCCGCGACCGCGCGCTGAACCTTCAACAACAGTGGTATTGCAGCCAGGCTCACCTTGAGCAAGGCCCCGGCTCCAGTGATCGCTGAGGCCGACAACGCCGACAGCAAACAGGCCCAGCGACTGCTGCGCCTCTATCATCTGTACCGTTTAAGTGTCGGCATCACCCTGGTGCTGCTGATCTCCAGCAACATGGACAACCGCCTGCTGACCTCGGCCAACGACGAGTGGCTGCGCAATGGCAGCTGGTTGTACCTGGTGCTGAACATTCTGCTGGTGGTGTTCCTTGAGAATATCCGCCGCCCGGCCCAGCTGTTCGCTCTGGCACTGGTCGACATTCTGCTGCTGTGCGGCGTGTTCTACGCGGCGGGCGGTGTGGCCAGTGCGATTGGCAACTTGCTGATCGTTTCGGTGGCCATCAGCAACACGTTGCTGCGACGACACATCGGCTTGCTGATCGCCGCCATCGCCACCCTCGGCATTGTCGGGCTCAGCTTTGTGCTGAGTTTCAGCCACCCCTTGAGCGCCAACGACTATCTGCAGGCCGGCACCCTCGGCGCCTTGTGCTTCGCCGCCTCGCTGCTGGTGCAAGGGTTGATCCGCCGTCTTGAAGTCAGTGAGAACCTGGCCGAGCTGCGCGCCAGCGAGGTGGTGGGGCTCGAAGCCCTCAATGCGTTGATCCTGCAACGCATGCGCACCGGCATTCTGGTGCTCGACGAACAGCGCCGGGTGCAACTGGCCAACCACAGCGCCAGGATCCTGCTGGGCCAAACGCATCTTGAAGGTGACTTGATCGACGAGCACTCGAGCGCACTGGTCGAACGCCTGCAACTGTGGCTGAACAACCCGACCCTGCGCCCGCAAAGCCTGAAAATCGCCGGCAACGGCCTGGAGCTGCAACCCAGTTTCATCGCCCTGGACCAAAGTCCGAACCGTCAAACCCTGGTGTTTCTCGAAGACCTCGCTCAGATCGCCCAACAGGCCCAGCAATTGAAACTTGCTGCGCTGGGCCGACTGACCGCCGGTATCGCCCATGAAATCCGCAATCCGCTGGGGGCCATCAGTCATGCTGCACAGCTGTTGCAGGAGTCCGAGGAACTCGACAGCGCGGATCGGCGTCTGACGCAGATCATTCAAGACCACTCCCAGCGCATGAACCGAGTCATCGAAAACGTCCTGCAACTGTCCCGCCGTCAGCAGAGCGCGCCGCAACGGCTGGATCTCAAGCCGTGGCTGGAGCAGTTCGTCGAGGAGAGTCGCGAACAGGCTGGCGAGCGCCAGCATATTCACCTGCACATCGGTCCGGGAGACTTCCGTACCCTGATGGATCCCGGCCAGCTCACGCAGATTCTCGACAATCTGTTACGCAACGGCTGGCGCCACAGTGCCCTTTTGCACGATCCGGCCGAGGTCTGGCTGACGTTGTTCATTGACCCCGAGAGCACGCTGGCCGTGCTCGAAGTGCAGGACAACGGCCCCGGTGTGTCGCTGGAACAACAGGGTCATCTGTTCGAACCTTTCTTTACCACCAGCAGCCAGGGCACCGGCCTTGGGCTTTATCTGTCCCGTGAGCTGTGCGAAAGCAATCAAGCGCGCCTAGACTTCAAATCACGCCAAGGCGGCGGCTGCTTTCGCATCACCTTTGCTCACGGACGGAAACAAAGTTGAACACGAGCCCACGGCAAAAAATCCTCATCGTCGACGACGAACCGGATATCCGCGAACTCCTGGAAATCACCCTGGGACGGATGAAACTCGACACCTTCAGCGCACGCAATCTCAATGAAGCCCAGGCGCTGCTGCACCGCGAGAGTTTCGATCTGTGCCTGACCGATATGCGCCTGCCCGACGGCACCGGCCTGGAGCTGGTGCAGCACATCCAGCAACGTTATCCACAACTGCCGGTGGCGATGATTACCGCCTACGGCAGCCTGGAAACGGCGATCAACGCCCTGAAGGCCGGGGCTTTCGACTTCCTGACCAAACCGGTGGACCTGACGCGTCTGCGCGAGCTGGTCGGCTCGGCGTTGCGCATGCCGCCGGCGGGTAATGTCTGCACCTCGATCGACCGCCGGTTGCTTGGCGAATCGCCGCCGATGCGCAACCTGCGCAAGCAGATCGACAAACTGGCTCGCAGCCAGGCACCGGTCTACATCAGTGGCGAGTCCGGCAGCGGCAAGGAACTGGTCGCCCGACTGATTCATGAACAGGGCCCGCGCGCCAGCCGGCCATTCGTGCCGGTGAACTGCGGGGCGATTCCTTCTGAGTTGATGGAGAGCGAGTTTTTCGGCCACCGCAAAGGCAGTTTCAGCGGCGCGGTGGAGGATAAACCGGGTCTGTTTCAGGCGGCCCATGGCGGCACGCTGTTTCTCGATGAAGTAGCCGATCTGCCGCTGCCGATGCAGGTCAAGCTGCTGCGGGCTATCCAGGAAAAAGCCGTGCGCAGCGTCGGCGGTCAACAGGAAACCGTGGTTGATGTGCGCATCCTTTGCGCGACGCACAAGGACCTCGACGCGGAAGTGGCTGCCGAGCGTTTTCGTCAGGATCTGTATTACCGGTTGAACGTGATCGAACTGCGTGTGCCGTCCCTGCGCGAACGTCGCGAGGACATCGAAGCACTCGCCGGCCACATGCTCAAACGCCTGGCCAATGGCACCGGACAACCGGCGGCACGTCTTCATCCCCATGCCCTTGAGGCGCTGAAAAACTACCGCTTTCCGGGTAACGTGCGGGAACTGGAAAACGTGCTTGAACGGGCGCACACCCTGTGTGAAAACCGCACGATCGAGGCCGAGGATTTACGCCTGAGTGAGGGCAACGGTGCCGCCGAGGGCGGGGTCGCAGATCTCACCCGGATCGACAACCTCGAAGACTATCTTGAGAGCGTCGAGCGCAAACTGATTCTGCAGGCACTGGAAGAGACCCGCTGGAATCGCACGGCGGCGGCGCAGCGGTTGAGTCTTTCGTTTCGGTCGATGCGCTACAGGCTCAAGAAGCTCGGGCTGGACTGAGCCCCTTCGCGGGCAAACCCGCTCCCACAGTTTTTTGTGCCGTGCTCAACTTTTGAGTAAAGCGCCGTACCCTGTGAGAGCGGGCTTGCCCGCGAAAGCGATTTATCAGGCACCGCTAAAAAACTGACTGGATCCGTCCGGCCGGTGCATACGGCGCCGGATCAATGATCGGCGCGCGCCCCAGCATCACGTCGGCAAACAACTGACAGGATGCCGGCGCCAGCACCAGTCCGTTGCGGTAATGACCGCAGTTCAGCCACAGACCGTCAAACCCCGGAACCCGGCCAATATAAGGAATGCCTTCCGGTGAACCCGGTCGCAGCCCGGCCCAATGTCCCACCACTTCGGCATCGGCCAGCGCCGGCAACAACTCGACCGCCGATGCCTTGAGGCTTTCCAGCGCGTTGTCCGTCGGGGTCTTGTCGAAGCCTTCGTGCTCCAGTGTACTGCCGATCAGAATATGCCCGTCGCGGCGCGGAATCGCGTAGCGCCCCTTGGCCAGCACCATGCTCGGCAGGAAATCCGCCGCGCACTTGTAGAGAATCATCTGGCCCTTGACCGGCTCCACCGGCAGCGACAGGTTCAAGGTCTTGAGCAGTTCGCCGCTCCACGCACCAGCAGTGAGAACGACCTGATCGCCGGCGATCACACCTGTGGGAGTCTGCACCCCCACCACCCGCTCACCATCACGGACAAACCCGCTGACTTCACACTGCTCATGAATCGTCACATTCGGCAGCGCCTGCAACGCCGCTTTCAAAGACTTCACCAGCCGCGGATTGCGCACGTTGGCCACATCGGCCATGTAGATCGCCCGGGAAAAAACGCCACCGAGCACCGGCACCGCATCATGCGCCGCCGAGATATCCACAGCCCGCAGCGGACGGTTCTCCCGCGCGGCCCAGGCCAGCGCTTCGGCTTCGTCATCCAGATCCAGCCAGTACAGGCCGGTGGTGTGCACTTCCGGATCGACCCCGGTATCGGCAAACAGACGCTCGCCCAGTTGTGGATAAAAATCCTGCGACCAGTGCGCCAGCGCGGTGACGGCCGGGCTGTAGCGCCACGGGTACAGCGGAGACACGATACCGCCACCGGCCCAGGACGATTCCTGGCCGACGTTCGAACGATCCAGCAGCACCACGCTGCCGACCTCGGAGGCGAGATTGTACGCAGTGAGCAGGCCAATCACCCCGCCACCGACAATCACCACTTGCTGTTGCCTGGTCATGTTTGATCCAACCGTAAAAAAGACAGTGGGCGCAAAGGGCACCCGAAATAGAGCGGCTCAGCGGCCCCAGCAATCCTTGGTGGTCAGCCCGGTGGTCGCGTTGTTCATGCTTCTGACACCGGTGTTGGTGAGAGTGAAATCCCCGCACTTGTCAGTGGCCATGGCCGTGCCGGTCTTGCGGGTCGCGGTCAGCACAAAGGTCTGGTCAGCGATGGTCGGGGTGATGGTGTAGAAATCATTACCCGTGCTGAGACCGGTGACGCCCGTGTAAACATTGTTTCTGGTGTAGAAGCGCTCGAGAGTCTGCGCCTGCTCCGACAGCAGCGATACCACCTCGGCGCGACGGCCCTTCTTCAGATATTCGCTATAGCTCGGTGCGGCAATGGTGATGATGATCCCGATAATCGCAATCACGATCATGATCTCGATCAGGGTGAAACCTCGGTTGGATCTGCGCATGCCTCGAACTCTCGCTTACTGAATTTGCCGCCACATGATACGACGGCTGCCGCCGCCGGATTTTTCCACCAGGGTGGTGATACCGCCACTGGAATCGTTCACGACCTTGCGTGTTGCACCGTTGACGATGGCGTTCAGGGTCGGGATACCGCCGGTGAACACCACGCCGCTGGAAATCGTGTCGTTGCTGTCGACCACGCCATCGGCATTGGTGTCGAGCACCGCGTAGTTGAGCATCTTACCGCTGAACGCATCGAGTTCGATCAGTTTGCCGGTACCGAAACTGGAACACGGGTCGGTGGTATCGACACTGGCCGTGGTGAACACGATTCGTCCCAGCACCAGACTGGCCTGGTTGATCACCCGCTCGCCGGTCAATGCGTTGTTGTACACCAGCGGCAGGTACCAGCCCTTCTCCGCCGGATACGCCGTGTCGTTCTGGCTGGTGGTGACGAACTGCCCGGAACTGCCGGAGAACACCCCGGTAATCGCCTGCGCCTGCAAACTGCTGACCGTGATCTGGCCCGACCCGCCATCGGCATCCCACACCGAATAGAACGCCTGCAAATCCTTGTTGGTCTTGTCGACGGTCTCGTTGAATTTGCCGGTGCCGACGAAAATCTGTTTGCCACCCAGAGCGTTGTCCGCCAGCAACGGTTGCGCAGTGATCGGCTGAGTCGCCCCGCCAGCCGTGGTGAACAACGGTTTGCCGGAAAACGCCACGCCCCAGCTGTCGGAGGACGTGGCGCTCAGGTCGAACTTCCACAACCGTCCCTTCAAGTCACCGCCATACGCAGCCTGTACCACGTTCTGCGAATTGACCCTCAGCTTCACCGAGGACAAACCGTTGGTGGTTTCCGTACTGTCGATGACGATTTTCTTGATCAGCGAGCCGTCACGCACATCCAGCACATACAGCGCCGCCACGCCGGAGTTGCTGCCGTAACCGTTGGCAATGAATGCCGCCCAGCGACCATCGGCCAAGCGTGCCACTTCCGGGCGGGCATAGGCGTAACCCAGATCATTAAATGCGTTGGATGTACTGGCAGTGGCTGGAGCGCTGACCTCCCACAAGGCACGGATGACGTTGCCCGCCGAGGCATCGAACAGCTGGAGCCCGTAGAAAGTCTTGCCGCCGGCGCCCGTGCCGCCGATGGCCAGGGTTTTCCACACCGTACCGAATTGCGCATCGAATACACCGAGCTGACCATCCACCAGAAACTTGTGGCTGACGCCGTTGACGTAGTTCGGATCGGCAATCAGGCGCAGCGAGGGCAATACGCTGGACGGCATGTAGGCATAGCGTCGGGTACCGTTGGCCGAGTTGATGACACTGACAAAACCGTCGTTGGCGTTCACCACAAGGCTGGCATTCATGTTCGAGGCTTTGGTGGTCAGGTAGGTACTGTAAGTGGTGTCACCGGCCAGATCGGAGGCGGTTTTTTCCGTGGGCGAAGCCAGCACCAGTGGTGAGTTGATGATGTCGCCTAGCAACACGCTGCGCACTTTGAGCCCGGCCTTGTTGGTGCCCTTGCTCCATTCGACCAGGTCGATGCCGCTGATGCCGGTGGGCAGACCCTGGCTGAGAACGGTCTGCTGGGCCGGGGAGAAATTGCCGTAGGCCAGCGTCACCGCCGCGTTGTTCAGGGTGTTCCACGACTGGTAGGTCGGGGCGGTGGCGCCGGGCACGATGGCCGTGTCGGTGGTCCACAATACCGCCGAGGTGTTGACCGCCCCGGCCGAGGTAAAACCAAAGGACTTGATCGTGCCGCGCCAGTCCCTGGGGTCATAACTGGTCTGGAAGTAACTGGTGCCGCTCGCCAGCGTGGTGCCGCTGGCCACACCGCTGCCGCCGGAACCAGCCTTGGAAGTGATATCGCTCAACGCCGAAGACAATGCGGCATTCAGACCGGCGCTGTCGGTCGCCTGGTAGTAGCGGCCCTGTCCGTAATCGGCGGCGTCCGAGAGCATGTCGTTGGAAGCGGTGAAGCCCACGGTGTAGGTGTTCATGTTCTGCCTGGGGAAATCCACCGCGTTCCAGCTCTTGCCCGCCGCGTCGGTGCCGGAGGAACGCATGTCGATGTCGAAAGCGAACTTGGCGATATCGTCCAGGTACAGCGTATCGCCCTCCCCGTCCCCGTTCAGGTTGTTCCCGTCATTGTTGATACCGTCCCAGTTCGGCAGGCGGCTGCCGCCCAGCGGGTCATTGCTGGGAAAGGTGCGGTCATAGGTTGGCAGGCCGTCGGTGATCACCACCCCGTAGTTTTTCTGGCAGCGATACTGGATCGGACTGGTGTAGGTGCTCGGCGTGCTGTTGTAGTACGGCGTCATCCCGCGCATGTAGCGGGTGATTTCGTAATAGGTCTCGGCCAGTGGCGTGTTGGCCACCGCGCTCAGGCCGTTGATCGAGGAAATCAGTGCGTTGTAGTTGGTGTCGGCCTGGGCCTGGGTCACGCTGCCGCTGACCGGTGACAGGTCGCTGATGGAGCGCGCAATGAAACCGCCGTTGCCGGGGTTGTTGCTGGAGACCGGGTTGAAGGTGGCCAGGCCCATGCGCAGGTTGCGATTGCTGGTAACCAGTGCGGTGGAAACGTTGCGCGCCACGTTGATCCGGTAATCGTTGGGAATGGCTCCGGTGGTGAAATCGCGCGTTCCGTTGCCGATGGCAAGTCCGACCACGTAGGAAATGTAATCAGCCGAATAGCGGGTGTTGCCGCTGCCCACCGGATCCGGCAGCTTCAGACAGAGCGGCGTCAGGCTGTTGTTGTAGAACGCATAGGCACCGCCGGAGCAGCCGGAGGTCGGCAGGCTCGACAGAAAGATCGTATCGCCGGTAATGGCGGTCGAGCTCAGGCACAGGCCGATGACCGCGTTGCACTGGCGGGCCGGCGTGCGATCCACGGTCGGATCAAAACCCGTCGCATAGATGATGCTGTTCATGCTGCCCGAGTCGTCGATCATCAACATGACGTTCGGTGGCACGGCGGCCGCGCTCAACAGCGGCGAATCGGACGGCGTGAAAGCATACGCCGGTGCCGCCAGATAGAGCCCGGTCAGCATGCCGAGCAGCAGCGACAGCCATTTGAAGCGTCGCTCAATACTTCGCATAGACACTCTCCACCACACTGCGCGAAGTGCCGGCGATGCCGACGGCCGTGACCCGGTACAACGTCGCCGAGGTATTGCTCGGTACGTTCACCGCCGTCAGGGTCGTGCCGATGTTCTGCACCCCGTAGAACCCGCTGCCGGCGGCGATCCAGGTGACGCCCGACGTCGAGTTGAGCCCGGCAGCGCTCACCACCGAGGACTCCGCCGGCGGTGCACATTGGGTGGCGCTGGCGCACACCGCCAGCGCGTAGCCATCCTGTTGCACCGCGCTTTCGCCGATGCGCAGCGCTGCCTCGGCAGTCTGGAACGATTGATTGCGCAAACTCACACTGCCGGCCATTTTTTCCTGCAGGTTGGCGCTTTGCATCGATGACAGGCCGATCACCGTCAGGAGCAGCAGAAACACCAGACTGACCAGCAGCACCATGCCGCCCTGTAACTGTCGCCGATGGAGGGAAACGTTCATCGTTCGCCCCTCACTGCAAGCGGTTGCGCAAGGCGGCAACCACGTTGAAGGTTTGATCGCGGACCCGATTGTTCGGATCGGTGAGGGTCAGGCTCAGGCGCACACTGCGAATCCGCGCTGGGTCACCGGGATTGGCGCTGTAGGTGGACGCCGCGACATCGGTCGCGGAACTCGCCAGACCGAACGTCACGGTGAATGCACTGACATTGTTCACCAGCACCTGCTGGGCCGGATTACCGCTGCCGGTGCCCATCAGAATCTGGTTGTTGCTGAAGCTGTAGACCAGCCGCCGGATCGGAAACGCAATCTGTCCTGTCGCCGCCACCCGCGCACCGGTATAAGCCGTGGCGCTGTTGCGGCAATCGGAGACCACGGTCCAGGTCGGCGTCCCGCCCGCGCTGCCGACATCGGCGGTGACCAGGGTCAGTTTGAGATTGGCGCTGTCCCAACTGATCGGCGTGATCTGGGCCGCATTGAAATCTCCCGCCGAGCTGGAATCGGTAATCGTGCCCAGGCAGCCGAACATACCCACCATGCGCAGCTCCTGGATCATCTTGCTCAACACGAACCGCGCATCTTCCTGCATGGCGGCGGCGCTGTTCTGGCTGACGTAGGTGTTTTTCGCCGCCAGGAAGATTTGCACCACGCCGAGTACCACGATCAGCCCCAGCGCCAGGGCGACCAGCATTTCGATCAGGCCGAAGCCCAGGTTTTGGCGCTTCATGGCGTGGCCACCGGATCGACCGCGGCGCGACTGGTCAGCACAAAGCTGCGGGGCGCACTGCTCGTATTGGTGGCGCGCGCGTCACTCCAGGTGATGGTGATGGTGTACACGCGTTGATTGAGGGTGATGCTGCCGGTGGCGGTCGGGCCGCCGAAATTAGCGATATTGGTGGTGAAGTCGTAGAGATCCTGATCCCGGGCGACACTCAGGTTACCCGTGGTCGGCGGTGTGACAGTGTAGTCGGCGCCCGAGTTGGCGCGGATCCGGTCCATCATGTCGTAAGCGATGAAGCTCGCCTGACTGGTCATCCGCGAGCTGTCGGTGTACTTCAGCGCATTGAGCTGAACCGCCGCCGCGCCCAGCAACCCGACCGTCAGAATCAACAACGCGACCAGCACTTCGATCAGCGTCATGCCCTCCTGTGCGTACTTGCTCCCTGCCCTCATCCGCAACTTCCACCCAATTGAATTCGTCCGTTCAGACACACGTTCAGCGTCCTGCTTTGCGTTCCCAGCGTGTAACTGATAACCACCGCCGTGGACGGTGCCGCCAGTCCGCCCAGATTGTTGAAATCCAGCGCGGTCACTCCAGAGGGTAGCGTCAGAGTCGCGCCGCTGCTCATCGCTGGAACAACCCGCAATACATTGGCCGGAGTGCCAGTACTGTCGTAGACCGACAACTCGCCGGTCCAGACGCTGCCGCCGGCGCTGGGCCGCAAGCGAGTGGTGACGCCCCGGTTGATCGCCTCGAGTCTGGCGTAATTGAGGGCCCGTTGCAGGTCGCCGACCTCGGTGTCGGCCTTGCTGCCCTGCACCGAACGGGTGAACGCCGGCACCGCCATCGTGATCAGGATCACAAACACCGCGACCGCCACCAACAGCTCGATCAGCGTGAAACCTTTTGTACGATGATCCATCGATGCCCTCCGTTGCCGTCGGCTATACCTGTACAAACCTAGAACATTCAACCGGCATGCGCCGGTTGATTTACCGCGTGCGGCGCACGGATTGCGCCGCCGTGCACAATCCAGGGAGGAGACGCACATGCCGCAACAGGGTTTCAGTCTGGTCGAACTGCTTATGGGACTGGCGATCGGCGCAATTGTTCTGTCGCTGGTCAGTCCGGCGCTGGCGGACCTCACCGAATCAAACCGGCGGCAGCAGGCCGCGCAGTCTTTGCTCGACGGAATTCGTAATGCCCGGAGCATGGCCATCACGCGCAATCAGAGCGTGGTGATTCATGGCATCAACGGTGATTGGGGTCAGGGCTGGCGGATCATTCTGGATCTCAATGGAAAGGGGCCGGCGGATGCCGGTAATCCATTGCTGATCGAGCAGGCGAGTGACGCAAAGATACCGATTGTCGGCAACTGGCTGGTGAGCCGCTACATACGGTTCAGCAGCCTGGGCCAGCCACTGGTGCCGGACCGCAAGTTTCAGGCGGGGACGATACATCTATGTTCGGCTCGTGAACCGGTCAGCCAGCTCCAGGTGGTGCTGGCGGCGACCGGTCGCGTACGCCTGGCCAGCCAAAAGGCTGAACAGGCGCTGTGCCGAAAGGATAAAGCGATCAGATCGAGCGTACGCGCAGCTCTTTAGGCATCGAGAACGTGATGTTCTCCTCACGCCCGGCCAGTTCGTCGGCGCCGGTGGCGCCCCAGGCCTGCAACTGCTGGATCACGCCACGTACCAGGACTTCCGGGGCGGAGGCACCGGCGGTGATGCCGATACGCTCGACACCGTCGAACCAGCTCTTCTGCAGGTCTTCGGCGCCATCGATCAGGTAGGCCGGCGTGGCCATGCGCTCGGCCAGCTCACGCAGGCGGTTGGAGTTGGAACTGTTCGGACTGCCCACCACCAACACCACGTCGCATTCATCGGCCAGTTGCTTGACCGCGTCCTGACGGTTCTGGGTGGCGTAGCAGATATCGTCCTTGCGCGGCCCGCCAATGGCCGGGAAACGCGTACGCAGCGCATCGATGACACGGCTCGTGTCATCCATGGACAGTGTGGTCTGGGTGACGAAGGCCAGTTTTTCCGGGTTGCGCACCTGCAACTCGGCGACATCCTCCTCGTCTTCGACGAGGTAGATCGCACCGCCATTGCTGGCGTCGTACTGGCCCATGGTGCCTTCGACTTCCGGGTGACCGGCGTGGCCGATCAGGATGCATTCACGACCGTCGCGGCTGTATTTCGCGACTTCGATGTGTACCTTGGTCACCAATGGGCAGGTAGCGTCGAACACTTTCAGGCCACGGCCGGCGGCTTCGGTGCGCACGGCTTGCGAGACACCGTGGGCACTGAAGATCACGATAACGTCGTCCGGTACCTGATCGAGTTCCTCGACGAAAATCGCGCCACGACTGCGCAGGTCTTCGACCACGAACTTGTTGTGCACCACTTCGTGACGCACATAGATCGGCGGCCCGAAGACCTCCAGGGCGCGGTTGACGATTTCGATCGCCCGGTCCACGCCGGCGCAGAAGCCACGGGGGTTGGCGAGTTTGATTTGCATGCGGTGCCTCGTGTCTTGCGCGCGAAAGATTGGATCATTACAGGAGCCGATCAGCCGGCTCCTGCAGAACAGCGATTACAGCGCTTTGACGGAGCAGATTTCCACGTCAAAGGTCAGCGTCTTGCCAGCCAGCGGGTGGTTGAAGTCGACGGTCACTTGCGCGTCGTCGAACGCTTTCACCACACCCGGCAGCTCAGTATTGGCCGCATCGTTGAAGATCACCAGCAGACCCGGCGACAGTTCCATGTCCGCAAACTGCGAACGCGGAATGATCTGCACGTTTTGCGGGTTCGGCTGGCCGAAGGCGTTTTCCGGCTCGACGGTCAGTGTACGCTTGTCGCCAGCCTTGAAACCGAACAGTGCCGCCTCGAAGCCCGGCAGCAGGTTGCCGTCGCCGACCTTGAAGGTCGCCGGTGCCTTGTCGAAGGTGCTGTCGACCGTGTCGCCGTTCTCCAGGCGCAATGCAAAGTGCAAGGTGACTTCCGTGTTCTGGCCGATGCGTTGCTCAGCCAATACCTGTTCAGTCATGAACGGCTTCTCCGGTTTTTTTACTTTTGAACATGTCCAGTGCCAGCATCACCGCACCAACGGTGATGGCGCTGTCGGCGAAGTTGAACGCCGGGAAGTACCAGCGGTTCTGCCAGTGCACCAGAATGAAGTCGATCACATGGCCCAGGGCAATGCGGTCATAAAGGTTGCCCAGTGCGCCGCCCAGCACCAGCGCCAGCGCGATGGCCAGCCAGGTTTCGTTGCGGCCCAGGCGCTTGAGCCAGACCACCAGCACTGCGCTGACCGCAATCGCGATCAAGGCGAACAGCCAGCGCTGCCAGCCGGAGCTGTCCGCGAGGAAGCTGAACGCAGCGCCGGTGTTGTAGGCCAGTGTCCAGCTGAAGTAATCAGGGATGATCACGATCTGCTGGAACATCTCGAGCTTGCCTTCGAAGTAGAACTTGCTGGCCTGGTCTATGACCAGAACCAGCAAGCTCAACCAGAGCCAGCTCAGCCGTCCGAAACGGCCAACGGCATTAGGCATAGTGACGAACCTCACCGGCGCCATCGATGTTGTCCACGCAACGACCGCATATTTCCGGATGCTCCGGGTTCACGCCGACGTCTTCACGGCAGTGCCAGCAACGGGCACATTTCGGGAAGGCGGATTTGACGATCTTCAGCTTCAGGCCGCTGACTTCGGTGGCCACAGCGTCGGCTGGAGCCTGCACGAACGGCGCAACAGTGGCAGTCGAGGTGATCAGGACAAAGCGCAGCTCGTTGCTCAGTTTGGCCAGATCGGCGGTCAGCGCGTCTTCGGCGAACAGCGTCACTTCGGCTTGCAGGTTGCCACCGACGGCCTTGGCCGCGCGCTGGATTTCCATCTCTTTGTTGACCGCCACCTTCACTTCCATGATGCGATCCCAGTACTCGCGACCCAGCTCGAAGCCTTCCGGCAACTCGGTCAGGCCTTCGTACCAGGTGTTGAGCATCACCGATTCGTTGCGCTCGCCCGGCAGGTATTGCCACAGCTCGTCGGCGGTGAACGCCAGGATCGGCGCGATCCAGCGCACCAGCGCTTCGGAGATGTGGAACAGCGCGGTCTGGCACGAACGACGGGCCTTGCTGTCGGCGCCGGTGGTGTACTGGCGATCCTTGATGATGTCCAGATAGAACCCACCCAGCTCCTGCACGCAGAAGTTGTGGATCTTCGAGTAGACGTTCCAGAAACGGTATTCGCCGTAGTGCTCTTGCAGCTCGCGTTGCAGCAGCAGGGTACGGTCCACCGCCCAGCGATCCAGCGCCAGCATGTCTTCGGCCGGCAGCAGGTCGGTGGCCGGGTTGAAACCGGTCAGGTTGGAAAGCAGGAAGCGCGCGGTGTTACGGATACGACGATAGGCATCCGCGCTGCGCTGCAGGATCTGCTCGGACACGGCCATTTCGCCGGAGTAGTCGGTCGAAGCGACCCACAGACGCATGATGTCGGCGCCCAGAGTATCGTTGACTTTCTGCGGAGCGATCACGTTGCCCAGGGACTTGGACATCTTGCGGCCGGACTCGTCCACGGTGAAGCCGTGGGTCAGCAGCTCGCGGTACGGCGCGTGATTGTCGATGGCGCAACCGGTCAGCAAGGACGAGTGGAACCAGCCACGGTGCTGGTCGGAGCCTTCCAGGTACAGGTCGGCACGCGGGCCGGTCTCGTGGCCCATCGGGTGCGAACCGCGCAGGACGTGCCAGTGGGTGGTGCCTGAGTCGAACCAGACGTCGAGGGTGTCGCTGATCTTGTCGTACTGCGGCGCTTCATCGCCCAGCAGTTCGGCAGCGTCGAGTTTGAACCAGGCTTCGATGCCTTCGACTTCAACGCGCTTGGCGACTTCTTCCATCAGCTCGACGGTACGTGGGTGCAATTCGCCGCTTTCCTTGTTCAGGAAGAACGGGATCGGCACGCCCCAGTTGCGCTGACGGGAGATGCACCAGTCCGGACGGTTGGCGATCATCGAGTGCAGGCGCGCCTGGCCCCAGGCCGGGACGAACTTGGTGTCTTCGATGGCTTTGAGCGAGCGTACGCGCAGGGTGTCGCCGCTGACTGGCTCTTTGTCCATGCCGATGAACCACTGCGCGGTGGCGCGGTAGATCAGCGGGGTCTTGTGACGCCAGCAGTGCATGTAGCTGTGTTCGATGACGGTGGTGTGCAGCAGCGCACCGACTTCGGTGAGTTTTTCGACGATGGCCGGGTTGGCTTTCCAGATGAACTGGCCGCCGAAGAATTCCAGCGACGGCACATAGACGCCGTTGCTCTGTACCGGGTTGAGGATGTCGTCGTTGACCATGCCGTACTTCTTGCAGGTCACGAAGTCGTCCACGCCGTAGGCCGGGGCGGAGTGAACCACGCCGGTACCGGCGCCCAGTTCCACGTAGTCGGCCAGGTACACTGGCGACAGACGGTCATAGAACGGGTGACGGAAATTGATCAGTTCCAGCGCCGAACCCGGCGCTGTTGCCAATACGGTACCTTCGACGCCGTAACGGGTCAGGCAGGATTCGACCAGCTCTTCAGCCAGCACCAGCAACTTGTCGCCGATGTCGACCAGGGCGTAGGTGAATTCCGGGTGAACGTTCAGCGCCTGGTTCGCCGGGATGGTCCACGGGGTGGTGGTCCAGATCACGATGGCAGCAGGTTTGGCCAGTGATGGCAGACCGAACGCAGCAGCCAGCTTGGCCTCATCAGCGATCGGGAACGCGACGTCGATGGTCGAGGACTTCTTGTTCTCGTACTCGACTTCCGCCTCGGCCAGGGCCGAACCGCAATCGAAGCACCAGTTCACAGGCTTCAGGCCCTTGAACACGAAACCGCCCTTGACGATTTCGGCAAGGGCGCGGATTTCACCGGCCTCGTTCTTGAAGTCCATGGTCTTATACGGATTGGCGAAATCGCCCAGCACGCCGAGACGGATGAATTCGGACTTCTGCCCTTCGATCTGCTCGGTGGCGTAGGCACGGCACAGTTCGCGGGTCTTGTCCGCGCCGAGGTTCTTGCCGTGGGTCACTTCAACCTTGTGCTCGATCGGCAGGCCGTGGCAATCCCAGCCCGGGACATACGGCGCGTCGAAGCCCGACAGGGTCTTCGAGCGGATGATCATGTCCTTGAGAATCTTGTTCAGTGCGTGACCGATGTGAATCGTACCGTTGGCGTACGGAGGGCCGTCGTGCAGGACGAACTTCGGACGATCCTTGCCAATCTCGCGCAACTTTCCGTACAGGCCAATACTGTCCCAGCGCTGCAGGATCTGCGGTTCGCGCTGTGGCAGGCCGGCCTTCATTGGGAAGGCGGTGTCCGGAAGGTTTAGCGTGGCTTTATAGTCGGTCATTTAAGGCTCTTCATTAGCGATGGGCGCTAGGTGCGGCTAGTGCACGGGCGGCGGCGACATCCGCGCTGATCGCCGTTTTCAATGCCTCCAGGGAGGCGAAACGCTGCTCTTCACGCAGCTTCTGGTGGAAAACCACCGTCAAACGCCGGTCATACAGATCGCCGGCAAAATCTAAAAGATGGACTTCAAGGTGGGCCTTGCCATCACCTTGCACCGTGGGCCGCACGCCGATATTGGCGACGCCGGGCCAGGTCTTGCCGTCGATGTCGACGTCGACCAGGTAAACCCCGGTGAACGGCACGCGACGGCGTTTGAGTTGAATATTCGCCGTGGGCGTACCCAACTGGCGGGCCAACTTCTGGCCATGCAGCACGCGACCGGCAATCCGGTACGGGCGACCCAGCAGGCGCTCGGCCAAGGCAAAATCGGCGGCGGCCAGCGCGTTGCGCACCTGAGTGCTGCTGACGCGAATGCCGTCCAGCTCGACGGTTTGCGCCGCTTCCACGGTAAAACCGTGGACCTGCCCGGCCTGCAACAGGAAATCGAAATCGCCGAGACGGTCGCAACCGAAGCGGAAATCGTCACCGACCTCCAGATGCTGCACGCCGAGGCCATCAACCAGGATCGTATCGACAAACTCGCTGGCGCTGAGCTTGCTCAAGCGCTGGTTGAAGGCCAGGCACAGAACCCGGTCGACGCCTTCGGCGGCCAGCAGTTGCAGCTTGTCGCGCAACCTGGCCAGACGCGCCGGAGCGGTCTCCGGGGCAAAGAATTCCCGTGGCTGCGGCTCGAAAATCACCACGCAGCTGGGTACGCCCAACTCAAGCGCACGCTCACGCAGTCGGGCCAGGATGGCCTGGTGACCGCGGTGAACACCGTCAAAGTTGCCAATAGTGGCGACGCAGCCCCGATGCTGGGGGCGCAGATTGTGGAGGCCTCGAACCAGCTGCATAACGCGCTTCTTGCTCATAAAGTGGCCGATTATAACCACACCCGACGGCCGACGACAGGCAACACCGTAACCCAAAGTGAACGAGCCGACAAAACTGCCGGCTCGCGCCCGCTTTTCAAGGGTGAAACCTCAGCTCAAGGCCTTGCGATTGAAGTCGCGCAGGCGGAAACCGAGTAGCAGCAACATGCCGAAGTAAGCCACCACACCGGCAACCACCAGGGCGCCCAGGCGCAGGAAGCGCTCCAACATGTGACCCTGATCCCACGCGGGCATGAAATGCATGCCGATCAACAGCACCGCTGACATCACCGCCACAGCCACCAACAGCTTGAAACCGAACTTCAACCAGCCCGGCTGCGGTTGATACATCTGTTGTTTGCGCAGTTGATAGAACAGCAACCCGGCATTCAGGCAGGCACCGGCACTGATCGCCAGTGCCAGGCCGGCGTGGGCCAGCGGACCGATCAGCACCAGGTTGAACAGCTGAGTAACCACCAAAGTGAAAATTGCGATTTTTACCGGCGTACGGATGTTTTGTTGCGCATAAAAGCCGGGCGCCAGCACTTTGATCACGATGATCCCGAGCAGACCGACAGAATAGGCAATCAATGCCCGCTGCGTCATCTCCGCGTCAAATCCGCTGAACTGGCCGTACTGGAACAGTGAAACCGTCAACGGCTCGGCCAGAATCCCCAACGCCAGCGCGCATGGCAATACCAGCACGAAGCACAGCCGCAGGCCCCAGTCGAGTATCCGCGAATATTCGTGGCGATCCTTGCTGGCGTAGGTCTTGGCCAGTGTCGGCAGCAGGATCGTGCCCAGCGCCACACCGAGTACACCGGACGGCAACTCCATCAGGCGGTCGGCGTAATACATCCAGGACACCGAGCCCGCCACCAGGAACGAGGCGAAAATAGTGTTGATGATCAGGGAAATCTGGCTGACCGAGACGCCGATGATCGCCGGCAACATCTGCTTCATCACCCGCCAGACACCGGTATCGCGAAGATTCAGGCGCGGAAGCACGAGCATGCCGATCTTTTTCAAGTGCGGCAGTTGATAGAGCAATTGCGCGAGGCCACCGACCAGCACCGCCCAACCGAGGGCCATGACCGGCGGATCGAAATACGGCGTCAGGAACAGCGAAAACACGATCATGCTGACGTTGAGCAGGGTCGGCACGAATGCCGGCACCGAGAAACGGTTCCAGGTATTGAGGATCGCACCCGCCAGCGAAGACAGGGAGATCAGCAATATATAAGGGAAGGTCACTCGCAGCAGGTCGGAGGTCAGCTGGAATTTTTCCGGCGTATCGGTGAAACCCGGTGCCGTGGCCCAAATCACCCAGGGCGCGGCGATCATGCCCAACGCAGTGACCAGCGCCAGAACCAGCGTCAGCAGACCGGAAACGTAAGCAATAAAGGTACGGGTCGCCTCTTCGCCCTTCTGGCTTTTATATTCGGCCAGGATCGGCACAAAAGCCTGGGAAAACGCGCCCTCGGCGAAAATCCTGCGCAGCAGGTTGGGCAGCTTGAAGGCGATGAAGAAAGCATCGGTCGCCATTCCGGCGCCGAAGGTGCGGGCAATGAGCGTGTCGCGAACAAACCCGAGAATCCGGGAAAGCATCGTGATAGAGCTGACGGCGGCCAACGATTTGAGCAGATTCATTGAAGGAATGTGTGCCTGTCGATAAACAGCAGGCGAACAATGCGCCTACTTGTGCGATACTCCGCGCCGCAACAGCACAGAGCCAAAGCTCGCGAGTTTACAGGTCAAGCGCCGGAAATAAATATCCCGCCTCTTTATACCTACCACTTAGCGGAACGTCTCAAGCGCCCTTGACAAGACATCTCTTCATCGGCATGATTCGCGGCCTATTTTGTTTGCTATTTCCTAAAAAGTCTTTCGAGGAGCTCGACGGTGGCCAACTCACCTTCCGCCAAAAAACGTGCAAAACAGGCTGAGAAGCGTCGCAGCCACAACGCCAGCCTGCGTTCCATGGTTCGTACCTACATCAAGAATGTAGTTAAAGCCATCGACGCAAAAGACGCTGAAAAAGCTCAAGCTGCATACGTTCTGGCTGTGCCAGTTATCGACCGCATGGCCGATAAAGGCATCATCCACAAGAACAAGGCTGCTCGTCATAAGAGCCGTCTGAATGGTCACGTCAAGGCACTGAAAGCTGCTGCCTAAGCGACGTAATCATTAAAAAACCGACCTCAGGGTCGGTTTTTTATTGCCTGCGATTTGTCCTCACTCCAGCAAATCACAGGCAAAAAAAGAGGAGCCAACCGGCTCCTCTGTTTTTTACGCGCGATTAATGAGCCGACGCCCACGGCAGAATCGGGATCGCCGTCACCGCATTCTGCGGGCTACCCTCGATCAGGCGATCGCTGTAGACCAGATACACCAGCGTGTTGCGCTTCTTGTCGAGGAATCGCACCACCTGCATGGTCTTGAACACCAGCGAAGTGCGCTCCTTGAACACCTCTTCGCCATCCTTCAATTCACCCTTGAAGTTGATCGGCCCGACCTGACGGCAAGCAATGGATGCCTCGGCACGATCCTCGGCCAGACCCAACCCACCCTTCACACCGCCCGTTTTGGCGCGCGACAGATAGCAAGTCACACCCTCGACTTTCGGATCATCGAATGCCTCGACCACGATCCGGTCGTTCGGCCCGACAAACTTGAACACCGTCGACACCTGACCGATTTCCTCGGCCGAGGCCAGCAATGGCAGCGCCATCAACAAGCCCAACAATCCTTTTGCCATGCGCATCGCGTTTTCCTCAAACCAGAATCAGGTTGTCACGGTGAACCAGTTCCGGCTCAGCCATGTAACCCAGCAAACCGACAATCGCATCCGACGACTGGCCGATGATTTTTTGTGCCTCCAGCGCGCTGTAGTTGGCCAGGCCACGAGCGATCTCACGACCGTCCGGCGCCACGCAAACCACCATTTCGCCACGACGGAAACTGCCCTGAACCAGTTTGACGCCCACCGGCAGCAGGCTTTTGTTGCCTTGGGACAACGCGGAGACCGCACCATCATCCAGCACCAGCGTGCCGCGAGTTTGCAGGTGCCCGGCCAGCCACTGCTTGCGCGCCGCGAGCATGCCGCGCTCAGGCGACAGCAACGTACCAATGCGCTCACCCGCCTTCAGACGATCAAGCACCCGCTCCAGACGCCCGCCGACAATGATGGTATGAGCACCGGAACGTGCCGCCAGACGCGCCGCGCGCAGCTTGGTCTGCATACCACCACGCCCCAGCGCACCCCCGGTACCACCCGCTACCGCATCCAGCGTCGGATCATCGGCGCGCGCTTCGTAAATCAGTTGGGCGTCAGGGTTATTGCGCGGATCGGCGTCGAACATGCCGTCGCGATCGGTCAGGATCACCAGCAGATCAGCCTCGACCAGGTTGGCCACAAGCGCCGCGAGCGTGTCGTTGTCGCCGAAACGGATTTCGTCGGTGACCACGGTGTCGTTTTCGTTGATCACCGGGATGACTTTCAGCTCGACCAGCGCACGCAAGGTGCTGCGGGCGTTCAGGTAACGCTTGCGATCAGACAGGTCGTCGTGAGTCAGAAGAATCTGCGCGGTGTGCCGGCCATGCTCGGCAAAGCTCGATTCCCAGGCTTGCACCAGGCCCATCTGACCGATTGCAGCAGCAGCCTGGAGCTCGTGCATCGCACTGGGTCGCGCGGTCCAGCCCAGGCGACTCATGCCCGCCGCCACCGCCCCGGAGGACACCAGGACCAGCTCGACGCCAGCCTCATGCAGAGCCACCATCTGCTCGACCCAGACACCCATTGCCGCGCGATCCAGCCCTTTGCCATCCGCTGTCAGCAAAGCGCTGCCGATCTTCACGACCCAACGCTGCGCACCTGTCACCTTGCTCCGCATCATCTTCAACCTTAGCTTGAGGGCAGCGCGACCTGGCTCTGCCCGTGACGTTATTCGTGATTCTTCGTGACCAACAATCGTTTTCCAGATACTAAAACGCCGCTCGATTGAGCGGCGCTTAAGTTTACTGCAACGAATCAGTCACGCACGTAAATGATTTCCGGACCGTCTTCGTCATCCACATCTTCTTCGTCCCAATCATCGTCGCCGATGTCGTGAACCGACTTCACGCCACTGCGACGCAGGGCACGCTTGTCGTCCAGCGCCTGCAACTGCGCACGAGCTTCGTCTTCGATGCGCTGATCGAGATCGGCCAACTCTTCCTTGTAGACCGGATCATTGGCCAGGCGATCGGCACGATCCTCCAGGTAGCGCATGATGTCGCGCGTCAGGCGCTCGGTGCCTTCTTTGGCGATGGCCGAAATCACGTAGACCGGACCGGTCCACTCCAGACGATCAACGATTTCCTTGACCCGCTCCTCGTGCTCTTCTTCGAGGATCTGGTCGCACTTGTTCAGCACCAGCCAGCGATCACGCTCGGCCAGCGACGGACTGAACTTGATCAGCTCGTTGACGATCACTTCAGCGGCGTCCGGAGCGCTGCTCTCATCCAGCGGCGCCATGTCCACGAGGTGCAGCAACAGACGGGTACGTGCCAGGTGCTTGAGGAAACGGATACCCAGACCGGCACCGTCGGAAGCACCTTCGATCAGACCCGGAATGTCGGCAATGACGAAACTCTTCCAGCGGTCAACACTGACCACACCGAGATTCGGCACCAGGGTGGTGAACGGGTAATCGGCGACTTTCGGCTTGGCAGCCGATACCGAACGGATAAAGGTACTTTTACCAGCGTTCGGCAGGCCCAGCAGGCCAACGTCGGCCAGCACTTTCATTTCCAGCTTCAGGTCGCGCTGCTCGCCCGGCTTGCCCGGCGTGGTCTGGCGCGGAGCACGATTGGTACTGGATTTGAAACGAGTGTTACCCAGACCGTGCCAGCCACCTTGAACCACCATCAGTTTCTGACCGGCCTTGGTCAGGTCACCGATGACTTCCTGGGTAGCAGAGTCGATAACGGTAGTGCCGACCGGCACGCGCAGGATCAGGTCTTCACCCTTCTTGCCGGTGCAGTCGGTGCTGCCGCCGTTGGAGCCACGCTCGGCATCGAAGTGCCGGGTGTAACGGTAGTCCACCAGGGTATTCAGGTTTTCATCGGCCATCATGAAGATGGAACCGCCATCACCACCGTCACCGCCGTTCGGACCACCGTTTTCAATGAATTTTTCCCGACGGAAACTCATGCAGCCATTGCCGCCGTCGCCAGCCTTTACGCGGATCGATACTTCATCAACAAACTTCATAACCAACGCCTCTCGCCGTACGGACGAGCCGAAAAACAATCAAGACATAAGACTCTTGCAAAAATGAGCGCAGCGACCCCAATCCACGACCTGCATCGCACGCCGGCAGCCCATACAAACAGCTTTGCAAGAGACTCACCCCACAAACGAAAAAGCCCCGTCGCAAGACAGGGCTTCTCCAGCACTCTCGCAGTTAGGCTGCGACAACGCTCACGTAACGACGACCGAAGGCGCCTTTTACTTCAAACTTGATCACGCCTTCGATTTTCGCGAAGAGGGTGTGATCTTTACCCATGCCAACGCCGTAGCCAGCGTGGAATTGGGTGCCGCGCTGACGCACGATGATGTTGCCGGCCTTGATGACCTGGCCGCCATACATCTTCACGCCAAGGCGTTTGGCTTCTGAGTCGCGACCGTTACGGGTACTACCACCAGCTTTTTTGTGTGCCATGAGTTCAATTCTCCTAGTGAGGAATTAGGCTGTAATTAAGCCTGAATACCGGTGATTTTGATCTCGGTGAACCACTGGCGGTGGCCCATACGCTTCATGTGGTGCTTACGGCGACGGAACTTGATGATGCGGACTTTATCGTGACGACCTTGGGAGATCACTTCAGCCTTGACGGTTGCGCCAGCAACAACAGGTGCGCCGATGTTCACGTCGTCGCCATTGGCGACCAACAGAACGCGGTCAAAAGTCACGGATTCGCCAGTGGCGACTTCCAGTTTTTCGATCTTCAGGTATTCACCTTCAGCGACCTTGTATTGCTTACCGCCGGTAACGATTACTGCGTACATGGTATTTCTCCGATAATCCTGCTCACCCAGCTCTTTATAAGAAGAGGTATTGGCTGGCATGGCTGCATGGGGCTGGAACGGCCCAAGTGCAATTGCGTAAGGCAGGTGCTGCCCAGGAAGTTCAGGGTGCGCGATTGTACGCAAGCCTTCAAAGTCATGCAAGGGGCCGTCCATCGCGCCTTGACAGGCCCGGACGCGGGTCCTAGCATGCCGCGCAACCCTTCTGGAGCACCTGTCGCTGATGCAACCCCAAGCTTTCTACCGCGCGGTGGCGGACGATTTTAGCGCCGTCGACGGCATCATCAAGAAGCAGCTGACTTCCCGAGTGCCGCTGGTATCGAAAATCGGCGATTACATCACGTCGGCCGGCGGCAAACGCCTGCGTCCTTTATTGGTGCTGCTGTGCGGCAAGGCCCTGGGTCGCGAAGGCGACGACATGCGCCTGCTGGCTGCCACCATCGAATTCCTGCACACCGCCACCCTGCTGCATGACGACGTGGTCGACATGTCCGGCATGCGCCGTGGTCGTTCGACCGCCAACGCCATGTGGGGCAATGCCCCGAGCGTGCTGGTCGGCGATTTCCTGTACTCGCGCTCGTTCGAGATGATGGTCGAACTGGGCTCGATGCCGGTAATGAAGATCCTGTCCCAGGCCACGCGCATCATCGCCGAAGGCGAAGTGCTGCAGCTGTCCAAGGTTCGCGACGCCAGCACCACCGAAGAAACCTACATGGAAGTCATCCGCGGCAAGACCGCGATGCTGTTCGAGGCTTCGACCCACAGCGCCGCGGCGCTGGCCGGTGCCACCGCCGAACAGAGCGAAGCCCTGCGCACCTTCGGCGATCACCTGGGCGTGGCGTTCCAACTGGTCGACGACCTGCTCGACTACAAGGGCGACGCCGAAACCCTGGGCAAGAACGTCGGTGACGATCTGGCCGAAGGCAAGCCGACCCTGCCGCTGATCTACACCATGCGCGAAGGCACGCCGGAACAAGCCGCACTGGTACGCCAGGCGATCCAGAAAGGCGGGATCGAAGACCTGGAAAGCATCCGCGTCGCCGTGGAAGCGTCCGGTTCGCTGGAATACACCGCGCAACTGGCCCGTGATTACGTGGCTCGCGCGATCAAGTGCCTCGACGCGCTGCCGGCCAGCGAATACCGCGATGCACTGGTTGAGCTGAGCGAGTTCGCGGTCGCCCGCACGCACTGATCAGCATCGCGTCATCAAAAAACCGCAGCCTCCGTTGGAGCCTGCGGTTTTTTGTTGCCTGCCATCAGCGGTTAAAACCCTATACAATGTGCGACTTTTAGCGATCCCCTCTCCAAGGAGCTTTAGTGAGCACGTTGCCACCCTGCCCGAAATGCAATTCCGAATACACCTACGAAGACGGCACCCAACTGGTGTGCCCGGAGTGCGCCCACGAGTGGTCTGCCGGCGGTGAAGCCGAAGTGGCGTCCGATGATGCCGTGAAGAAAGATTCGGTGGGTAACGTCCTGCAGGACGGCGACACCATCACCGTGATCAAGGACCTGAAGGTCAAGGGCACCTCGCTGGTGGTCAAGGTCGGCACCAAGGTCAAGAACATCCGCCTGTGCGATGGCGATCATGACATTGACTGCAAGATCGACGGCATCGGCCCGATGAAACTCAAATCCGAGTTCGTCAGAAAAGTCTGAGTCTGCTGTCTTCCATCCCGCGCCCGCCGTGGGATGGAGCTTCGCCCTACCCCGCAATCCCCAGCCAATCCTCACGATAGCCAAACGCCAGCCGTTTTGACCTTACGCAATCTTTACCCGCAAAAAATCACAAACCGCCAATAGGCGCTTGCTATTTGACGAATAAGAATTATTCTCATTGAAACCCTTTCAATGGAGATGAGACCCATGACTTATTTGATCGACGCCTGGCTGGATCGCCCGCACCCCTACCTCAGGATCCTGCATCGGGAAACCGGTGAAGTCTGCGCCGTACTGGAAGAAGAAGCCCTGCACGAGTTGCAGGATCAGGGGGATCTGGACGTTAGCGGCCTGAGTTCCAGCGAGCCATTGGTGCTCAAGGAGCTGGTGCGCAATCTGTTCCTGTTCTGCTATGCCCGGGCCTTGCGCCCGACCAGTGAACTGCACCACAAGATCGAAGTATGAAAACGGCGGAGAAACCCTGCACAAGCCACGCTTGTGCAGGGTAACGGGATTACAGAACGTCGAGCAGCTCGACGTCGAACACCAGAACGCTGTGCGGCGGGATGCTGCCAACGCCTTGAGCGCCGTAAGCCAGTTCGCTCGGCACGTACAGACGCCATTTGCTGCCGGCATTCATCAGTTGCAGGGCTTCGGTCCAGCCGGCGATCACGCCGCCAACCGGGAATTCAGCCGGCTGGCCACGCTCGTAGGAGCTGTCGAACACAGTGCCGTCGATCAGGGTGCCGTGGTAGTGAGTACGCACGGTGTCTTCACGGGACGGCTTGGCGCCTTCACCCTGAGTCAGCACTTCGAACTGCAGGCCGGAAGCCAGAGTCGTGATGCCTTCTTTCTTGGCGTTTTCAGCCAGGAATGCCAGACCTTCGCCAGCAGCGGCTTCAGCCTTGGCAGCCGCTTCGGCCTGCATGATCTCGCGGATCACCTTGAAGCTGGCGGACATGGCTTCCTGGCTTACACGGCTTTCCTTGCCGGCGAATGCGTCGGTCAGACCGGCCAGGATGGCGTCCAGGCTGACACCCGGTGGCGGGTTGTCGCGCAGCTGGTCACCCAGCTGACGGCCGATACCGTAGCTGACGCGGGTTTCGTCGGTGGACAGATTTACTTCGGACATGACACTGCTCCGCTGTGCGGACGGCCTCGGAACACGCCGTGCGTACACAGCGCGTCCCGGCGCGCCCGGAACCAAAAGGGCGAGCAGACTAGCACAGATGTTCCGGCAATGATCAGGCCCCGGGGCCTACATTGCGGACCGCCAGGCCAGCGGCACCTTCAGGCTTTCTTCGCCACTGGCCCCAAGACCGCACATTTCATCGTGCACCGAGGTGTGTACCAGGTTGAACGGCAACACCGGAAAGTTATGCAGCACATCCCGGGCATGCTCGACCGAACGCAGTGTCAGCATTTTTCCCTGCGCATCGCTCAGCGGGTACGCCGCACCATGCATCCGGGCTTCGAGCAGATAGATTCCGCCTTCCATGGAGATCAGGTTCAGTTCGTCGACCTTTCTGGCGACGGCAAACGCATTCAGTTCTTGCAGGTTCATGAACGCACCTCACGCGGTGGCAAGCCTTGAGACCTACAGGGATATGCCTCGGCCGAACAAAGTACAAGCCACAAACGACACCGCCCGTCTGTTTCGCAACAGACGGGCGGTTTTGTTACAGCCTTCGACAGCGCATCAGTGCTTGGTGAGCTTGTCCAGATAACCCATGGCGAACGCCGAAATCACGAAGGTCATGTGGATGATCACGTACCACATCAGGTGCTCGGGATCGACATTCTTGGCATCCATGAAGATCCGCAGCAGGTGGATCGAGGAGATCGCCACGATCGACGCCGCCACTTTCATCTTCAGCGACGAGGAATCCATGGTGCCCAGCCAGCTGAGCTTTTCCTTGCCTTCATCGATGTTCAGCTCGGACACGAAGTTCTCGTAGCCGGAAATCATCACCATCACCAGCAAGCCACCGACCAGCGCCATGTCGATCAGCGACAGCAGCACCAGAATCAACTCGGACTCGGCCATGGAGAAGACATTGGGAATGACATGAAACACTTCCTGGAAGAATTTCAATGCCAGCGCCAGCAGCCCCAGGGACAGCCCGATGTAGATCGGCGCCAGCAGCCAGCGCGTGGCGTACATTGCATTTTCGATAAAGCGTTCCATTGACTCTCACACAAGAAGGGTTGAAATCGGCGGCGAGTATACCAGCCGCCCATGACAGCCAGAAACCGCCCGGAAATCCGCCACCTGCGTGTGTGTGTCAAAGTTTTTCTGCTAGTGTCCAAACCATTGACAGCCCAGCGACAGTGGACAGGACGACTGGAAATGGATGTGCGATTGCCGATAACGACTGCCGGAATTTGTTTCGCTCTGTTGCTGGGTGGGTGTTCGCCCGGCGATGAAAAACACCCGGTCAGTCTCGAAGAAAAGACCGCACAGTTCGAGCAGTCGCTGGACGCCATCACCGACCCCAAACTCAAGGATGCCGTGACCGAACTCGGCGGTTCGCTGCTGTTGCTCGAACGCGCGCAACAGAAGCTCGACAACAACCCACCGCGCACCGAATACGGCGAAGACGCCCTCGGCGTGCTCAGGCATTACCCCACACCCCAGGCACTGGTCGACACCTTCATCAATGGCCTGTTCGTGTTGCACAAGGATTCCAGCTCCGATTACCTCACCGACCTGCAACCGGTGTTTCCCTTCAACCTCAACATCCCCGGCGGTTTTCTGTTCCCCCATGGCGTGGAGTGGCACTCGGTCACCCTGAGCAACAAACGGGTGATCGCCTATCAACCGGAGTGGTCGGAAACCGATCCTGGCATTCAGCTGAGCCCGTCCAGCTCCAACGTCACCAACCCCGACGACCTGACCGTCACCTACCCGTTCATCGAAGGGCTGAATGTCGACAAGAAGAACCTGCCGCGCCCGGTCAGCCTGCAAGGCCAGGTGGAAGTCATCGCCCCGAAACGCCTGCACAGTTTCAACCTGGACAAAAAGGACGTCGGCCAGACCCGCTCCGACGGCAACCTCAGCGTGACCCTGCTGAAACTGGACAAGCACTACGCCGAACTCGAATTCAGCAACCAGCTGCCGCTCGCCCCGGAGGTCGCCAATACCCGGCTCAATCCGTTGATCGTCCAGGCCCGCGACGCGACGGGCCGGTTTCTGGTGCGCGCCGGCGCCATCAACGAAAACCCCGAGCAGGTGGCGTTCTATCAAAAGCAACTGGCGTACCTGCAACAACAAAAGAGCTGGAGCGAGGCGCTGGAAAAGCAGTTGGACGATCAGCAGCAGGCCTTTGAGCAGCAGCACCCGCACCACTACAACAAGGTGTACTTCAACGGCCCGATCGACAGCCTCGAAGTCAGCCTGCTGGATTTTTCCGAAGCGACCGTCACCCGCAAGGCGCTGGACCTGCCGGTGCGCGAATTCGATCCGCATACCACGGAAAAAGCCGTGCAGCCGCTCGATCTGCCGATCACCGTCTACGACGATCAGGCACCCGAATGGCTCAAAGGCGCATCACTGACTGAAGAACAGCTCAAAAGCGGCGTTCATATCCGCCAGTCGGTTGAAGAACCGAGCGCCGCGCGTATCGAGTTCGACCACCGCAAAACCTTCAACGATGAAATGCTCGGCGACGACTTCAGCCCCGGCGAAAGTCCAGTGACGTTCTTCACTGAAAAACACAACGGCAAACTCGACGAGCCCATCGAACTGCCACCCGAGGCGTATCAGGTCGATCCGCTCCAGGCGACCATCACCTACGACCTGAACCTGTTCCCGGAAACCCCGGCGATTGCCGTCGGCTCGATGCCGTTGTTCCTGGCTACGGTGGACAAACAGGCTTATGAAGCCAAGGCCCTGCCTAAAGGTCTGGACATCAGAAACAACGCCCTGGTGGTGGATTTGAAGCGATACCCGGCCAACGAATGGCGCTTCTTCGTCAAGGACGACAGCGGCAATTATCTGAAGCAGATTCTGTCGGTCAGCCACGACGCGAGCGCGGAAGGGCCGGCGTTATTCGGCGTGCATTATTTCTATGGCCGTCCGACGCACGTGGAGACCTACCAGCGAACCGACCTCGCCACCGTGCAATACGGCTTTGAGGTCAAACTCGACAAGGCGCAGACCCAGGGCGCTGCACCCTGATCGGCGCTGATGATCGGCACTCTAGTGATCGAAAGTGCCGATACTGCGTCCGCGTCCACCGTTGATCTGCCGCAACTGCGCCTGCAGATGCAGCGACCAGATCTGTGGATCATTGGCCAGTTCATAGCCGTGCATCGTCAGGCTTTCAACGATGGTGTCGAGAATCGATTCGGCGGCGATCGGTCCGTGAAACGGGCCCTGGGCTTTGATGGCAGAAGGTTGTTCACCGGCCATGCCGGCGGCGAAGAGCAACGTCCACATGCCGTTATCGCCGGCCAACGGCTTGATGGCGCATTCGATACGGGTCACAAGACCCAGGCATTGACGGGTGAGGCAGAGGTTGCGCGACATGGCGGCGACCCTCGGTAAAGCCGGTGTTCAGCCCTTGCTGAAGAGCTGTTTCGATCCAGTGATACTGTCGATGTCCTTGAACAGAGAATAGAGGAAAAGTCCGGCGCGCAAGCCGCACAGAACCAGAAGGCGCCGAATGGTCATTGTGTGAATATTGACGCCAGAGTGATGGCACTTTTGCCGACGTTCGCGACAAAACAAAACGGGAGCACAAGGCTCCCGTTTTAACTGCCGCCTGACTTACGCCGGTTTGGCCTCGGCCAGCGCCTCCTGCGCCAGTTCCTTCTCGGCCTCCTTCAGATCCTCTTCGCTGATCATCTCGGCAATCACCCGCAGACGCTCCACCACCCGCGCGTTGACGCTGCCTTCCGGGAATTCGCCCTGTTCGTTCGGCTCACCCGCCGGCTCGCCTACCAGCAGGCTCAATGCTTCGTCGGCCTGACGCACCGCGTAAACGTGGAACTGCCCGGCACGCACCGCCGCCAGCACCTTCTCATCGAGCATCAAGGTGGCGACGTTGGCCTGCGGAATGATCGCGCCCTGCTCGCCCGTCAGCCCGCGCGCTTCGCAGAGGCGGAAGAAGCCTTCGATCTTCTCGTTGACCCCGCCCACCGCCTGCACTTCACCGAACTGGTTGATCGAGCCGGTAATCGCGAAGCATTGCTTGAGCGGGGTTTTCGACAACGCCGAAATCAGCGTGCACGCCTCGCCCAGCGAGGCACTGTCGCCATCGACGTAGCCGTAGGATTGCTCCAGCGCGATGCTCGCGGAAATCGCCAGCGGGAATTCCTGGGCGTAACGGCTGCCCAGATACCCGGTGAGGATCATCACGCCCTTGGAGTGGATCGGCTGGCCGAGGTTGACCTCACGTTCGATGTCGACGATGCCGCTGCCGCCCGGGTACACCGTGGCGGAAATCCGCGCCGGCACACCGAATGCCGAGTCGCCGACTTCGAGCACGGTCAGCCCGTTGCACTTGCCGACCGCTGCACCGTCGGTATCGATCAGGATGATCCCCGCCAGCATGTCGTCGAGAATCCGCGCCGACACCCGACCGGTGCGAGTGGCCTTGGCCTTGAGCGCACGCTCGATGTGGCCGGCGTCGGTCATTTCATCGTTGGCCAGATGCCGGATGAAATCCGCCTCGCTGACCAGCTGGAACAGATCGCCGATGCGCGCCGACAAACGTCCCTGGTGCTCGGCCAGACGCGCACTGTAGGTCGCCAGGCGCGCCACCGCATCGGCGGTCAATGGCGCCATGCCCTCTTCGGAGGTGCGGGTTTTCAGCAACTGGGCGAATTGCTCCAGACTTTCGTCGACCATCGGGATGTCTTCGTCGAAGTCCACCAGAACGCGAAACATCTCCTGGAAGTCCGGATCGAGGTCCTGCAGCGTGTAATACAGCTGACGGGCACCGATGATGATCACTTTGACCTGCAGCGGAATGTGCTGCGGGTTGAGCGTCATGGTGGCGAAACGGCCCATCTCGCCCAGCGGCGATTCCATCTTCAGCTTGCGCGATTGCAGGGCGCGCTTGAGCGCATCCCACACGAACGGCTCACCGAGCATTTTTTCCGCTTCCAGGATCAGGAAACCGCCATTGGCGCGGTGCAGTGCACCCGGACGCAGCTGGCGATAGGTGGTGTAGAGCGCGCCTTGATCGGTGGTGTACTCGATGCGGCCGAACAGGTTTTCGTAGGTCGGATGCGGCTCGAACACCACCGGCGCACCGCCGCTGGCCGGATGGCCGACCACCAGGCTCGGGGCGTATTGCTCTTCCAGCAGCTTGCGCGCGACGGCGTCGGTCTTGCTGTCATCGACCAGTTGCTCGACCACGGTTTTCAGCAGATAGACCTGCATCGCTTGCAGGTAGCCGCAGACGGCCGCGTTTTCCGCGTACTTTTCCGACAGTGGTGCGAGCAAGGGCTGCAAGGCCAGGGTGATGGTTTCTTCGTTGAGCTGACGCAGCTGGTTGCTCGACTCACGCTTCCATTGCGGCAGGCTGGCGAGCTCTTCGTTCAGGCGTTCTTCGAGAGCGGAAATATCGTCGTGAAAGCGTTCGCGCTCGGCTTCCGGCAATTGAGCGAATTCAGCTTCGTCCAGCGCCTTGCCTTCGAGCATCGGGGTGAAGGCAATGTTGCTGCTGTCGCGATACAGGGCGACGTCTTTTTCCAAAGCCAGACGTTCGATGACATCCAGCGCCTTGTCGTAGCGCTGGTTGAAGGCGCGGTCGATGGCGCTCTTTTTCTGCTGGTAGGACGGGTGTTCGAACACCGCAGGAAAGGTCGCCAGCAGATTGTCGATCAGGCCGTTGATATCGCCGATAAAAGCACCGGCAGTGCCCGATGGCAGTTCCAGGGCACGGGGCTCGCGCGGCTCATCGAAATTGTTGACGTAGACCCAGTCCGCCGGGGTCTGCAGGCGTTTGCCTTCGGCCTTCAGGTAACGTTTGACGAACGAGAAACGGCCGGTGCCGGGCTCGCCCATGACGAACACGTTGTAACCGGGGCGTGGCATGGCCACACCGAACTGCAAGGCTTCGACCGCACGTTCCTGGCCAAGCACACCGCGAAAGGGCTCCAGATCATTGGTGGTAGTGAAGCTGAACTGTTCAGCGGAAAACGGACGGGTCAGCGCTTCGGGCGCTAGACGCAAGCTGGCAGCAACAGGATCAGGCATCGGGCTTCCTTAACAATCAGGCGGGGCAGATAGCGGCATTCTGGCGCTGCCCGAGCCCCACTGGCAAGGCGCGCCACACGACAAAGCATAGACAACCGCCCTGCACGCGGCCCCGCCCCGTGAAACCGGGGTTTATTCCAAATATTGTGCAAAAACTCACGGAACCCTCGGAACGTGCCTAAACTCCAAACTGCGCGGCTGGAACTAATACCGGCCCACTGGCTTCGTTTGGATCTGTTTCGTACAGAGCTTGGGGGGCCAGAACCCTGTCCATTGGTATGCACATAAAGAGAACAAAGCTATGAAACGGATTCTTCTCGGTACTCTCTTCACCGCTGTTTCCATCAACGCCATGGCTCAGGCGCCAGGCGGTCCGGATTGCGGTTGGGGCAACATGCTGTTCGAAGGTCAGCGTGGCACCCCGGCTCACTTCCTGGCATCCACCACCAACGGCACCTCCGGCAACGCCACGTTCGGCATGACGTCGGGCACCAACGGTTGCTCCACCAACGCGTCGCTGACCTATGGCGGCAAATCCTGGTTTGCCATGAATGGCATGATGAACGAGCTGTCCGAAGACATGGCAAAAGGCAACGGCGAAGCGCTGACGACCTATGCCGTGGTACTGGGCGTGGCGCCGGAAGATCGTGCGCACTTCGCCGCCGTCACTCACGAGCACTTCCAGCAGATCTTCAGCAAGGCTGACGTGACCGCCGAAGACGTGCATACCAACACCCTGGCCGTTCTGAAGGCAGACCCACGTCTGGCCAAGTACGCGACTCAGGCTTAAGCTCGACCCACCCGCTTCCTTCGGGAAGCGGGTTTTATTTTTTCGGCCCGCCCTCCTTGGGTCTTTGTTTCTTTCGACTTAAGTTGCCATTTATGCTCAAACGCCTTGCCTGGCTGGCGCTGTGTGTCTGCGCCCCGCTGTCCGCCGCGCCCCACATCGACCCTCAACGTTTGCAGCAACTGGCCAACGACCGCTTCTGGATTTCCCTCGGTCATTACGAAACCGCCAAGCTCGGTGGCTGGCGCAGCTATGTCAGCGACAAAAAATTCTTCCTCGCCTCCGACGGCAACGAACACCCCGACCATGAACTGGCCGCCACCGTGCAAGCGCTGTACGCCCCCGCCAGTCTCGGTGAGCAACACGCCCAGTGCGTCTATCCGGCACGCACCCGCTGGCTGAAAGATCAACTGAACCTGACCGACCTGCCGACGCCGGACTGCGCCGAATTCAAGAAATGGTTCAAGGACGTCTCTCCCCACAGCGCAGTGATGATTTTCCCGGCGGCCTACCTCAACAGCCCGTCGTCGATGTTCGGCCATACCCTGCTGCGCATCGACCAGGCCGACGTGCAAAGCGACAAGACTTCGTTGCTCAGTTACGCGATCAACTTCGGCGCCTACATCGAAGGCTCGGACAACAGCATTCTTTACGCCTGGAAAGGCCTGATGGGTGGCTATCCGGGGCTGTTCGCGCTAGTGCCCTATCAGGAAAAGCTCTCGGAATACCGCAGCCTGGAAAACCGCGACCTGTGGGAATACCGGCTCAATCTGACGCAAGCCGAAACCGCGCGGATGGTCGAGCATGTGTGGGAGTTGAAGCAGATCCAGTTCGACTACTTCTTCTTCGATGAAAACTGCTCCTATCGCCTGCTCGAACTGTTGCAGGTCGCCCGTCCGAGCCTGCGCCTGACCGAGCAATTCCCGCTGACGGCGATCCCCACCGACACCGTCAAAGCGGTGAAGGAAGCCGGTCTGGTCGAGCACATCGAATACCGCCCGTCCCGCGAGCGCGAACTGCTCAGCCGCGCCGAGCCCCTGAGCGGCGAAGAACAGGACTGGGTGCTGAAGGTCAGCGCCGATCAACAGCAACTTCAGGACCCGGCCTTCAAGGCCCTGCCTCGGGATCGCCAGGCGCTGATTGTTGACGCGGCGTATCGGCTGGAGCGCTACCGCGCCAACGGCCAGGAACGGGATCCACAGCGCGCCCAGCGCAGTTTCGAACTGCTGCGGGCGATCAACAAGAACCCGGCGCCGGAGCTGCAGATTCCACAACCGGGCCTGCCCGAAGACGGACACGAATCGCGCACCTGGCAGGCCGGTCTCGGCACCCGCGGTGACCGAGCGTTCGGCGAGTACGGCTTGCGCATGGCCTATCACGACCTCAACGACAATGCCGAGAGTTTCCCCCTCGGCGCACAGATCGAAATCCTGCAAATGAAGCTGCGTCAGTACGAAGGCAATCACTGGCAATTCCAACAACTGGATCTGGCGACCATCCGCTCGCTGACGCCGCGCAATGCGCTGTTGCAGCCGCTGTCGTGGCAAGTCACCGGTGGTCTTGAACGGGTGCCGGGCAAGCATGATGACGAGACGTTGGTCAGCCACGTCAACGGTGGCGGTGGCGGGACCTGGGCGCTGGGTGACGATGTGCTGGGGTTCGCCCTCGGCACGGTGCGCGTTGAACACAACAATGATTTCGCCGAGTTCGTTTCCCCCGCAGGCGGTTTCAATACCGGCGTGTTGTGGAAAAACCCATTGGGCAATCTCAGCCTTGAGGCCAAAGGCGATTACTTCTTCAATGGTGAAGTGCGCCGTAGCCTGAGTCTGAACCAGCAGTGGGAACTGTCGCGCAACCTCGGCTTGCGCCTGAGCGCCCAGCGCGAGTTCAGCCATCTGGCAACGCCGGAGACCGAGGTGATGCTGGAAATGAAGTGGTATCACTACTGATCCCGAACATATCCATGAACCTGTGGGAGCGGGCTCTCCACTGGTTAACGAATTACTGACAGGCCTTTCACCAAAGCCCGATGAATCACCTTCTACACTTTCCCTATCAGCCGTATGACGGCCCGGGAGAGTGTGATGTGGCGGTGTGTGTGTTTTGCGGGCGTGTTGCTGGTGCTGAGTGGCTGTCAGAGCACCCACGAAGACCTGATTGCCAAGGGTTATCCACCGGCGTTCGCTGACGGTTTCGATGACGGGTGCATCAGCGGTCGTCAGGCCGCCGGCTCGATCAGCGGCGAGTTTCGCAAGAACGTGCCGCGTTATCTCAAGGACAAGCAATACGCCGAAGGCTGGAGCGATGGTTTCCGGCAGTGTCAGGCGATGCTGGAAAACAAGGATCGCGAACAGTATCGCAACGACCACTGGGACGAACGCGAGCGCGCCTGGCAGCAGGAGAAGGATCAGGGCGCAGCGCGGGCTTATCGTTCGCAGTAGGTCGCTTCCAGACATCCAGCGAAACCTTTTGCCTGCGACCATGACCCAACGGCTATAACAGGAGCCCACCATGAGTCGCGCTTTCGTCAACGAAGACAACGCCGCTGCGCAAGCCGATCAGCCGGTCGAACGGCAGGTCAGTACCCAGCCCAACTACGTCACGCCGCAAGGGCTTGCCCAGTTGCAGACGAAACTCGCCGGACTGCAAACCCTGCATGCCGAACAGTCCGCCAAGGGCGAACAGGCCGACAAGCAACGGCTGGCCGATCTCGAACGGGATTTGCGTTATTTCAATCAACGGGTCGCCAGCGCTCAGGTCGCACCGGCCCCGACCTCGAACGACAAGGTGCAGATCGGCAGTTGGGTGACCTACGCCGACGAACACGACACCGAGCGTCGGGTGCAACTGGTCGGCGAGGATCAGGCCGATGCCGCCAACGGCCTGATCAACTGGGCCTCACCGCTGGGCCGTGCGCTGCTTGGCGCACGGCTCAACGATGAAGTGCTGTGGCAGCGTCCGGCCGGCGATCAGCTGATTGAAGTGATCCGCATCGAGCGCTCTTGAGCCCCGTTGCTTAAACCACGCCTTGGGCAAGCATCGCGTCGGCGACTTTGACGAAGCCGGCAATGTTCGCGCCTTTGACGTAGTTGATCCGGCCGTTTTCCTCGCCGTAGTGCACGCAGGCGTGGTGGATCGACTGCATGATCCCGTGCAACTTGCTGTCCACTTCGCCCCCGGTCCACAGCAGGCGCATGGCGTTCTGCGACATCTCCAGCCCACTCACCGCCACGCCGCCGGCATTCGAGGCCTTGCCCGGCGCAAACAGAATGCCCGCTTCGATAAAGATATCCACAGCCTCAAGGGTGGTCGGCATGTTCGCGCCTTCGGCCACGCAGACGCAGCCGTTGCGCAGCAAGGTGCGGGCGGATTCCGCGTCAAGTTCGTTCTGGGTCGCGCATGGCAGCGCGATGTCGCACGGCAACGACCATGGCAACTGACCGGCGCGGAACTCCAGACCGAACGCCGTCGCCAACTCGCTGATCCGCCCGCGCTTGACGTTCTTCAGTTCCAGCAGCGCCAGCCATTGCTCTTCGCTCAGGCCCGCCTCGCAATACAACGTGCCTTCGGAGTCGGAGAGGGAAATCACCTTGCCGCCCAGGTCCATCACCTTTCGGGCTGCGTACTGCGCAACGTTGCCGGAACCGGAGATCGCCACGCATTTGCCTTCGACGGTCTGCTCACGGCGCTTGAGCATTTCCTCGGCGAAGTACACGCAACCGAAACCGGTGGCTTCGGGGCGAATCAGGCTGCCGCCGTAGGTCATGCCCTTGCCGGTCAGCACGCTGGTGAACTGGTTGCTCAGGCGTTTGTACTGGCCGAACAGGAAACCGATCTCCCGTGCGCCGACACCGATATCACCGGCCGGCACGTCCACGTCGGCACCGATGTGGCGGTAAAGCTCGCTCATGAACGCCTGGCAGAAACGCATGACTTCGGCGTCACTCTTGCCCTTCGGATCGAAGTCCGAGCCACCCTTGCCGCCGCCCATGGGCAGCGAGGTCAGGGAATTCTTGAAGGTCTGTTCGAAGGCGAGGAATTTCAGCACTCCCAGATTCACCGAAGGGTGGAAGCGCAAACCGCCCTTGTAGGGGCCGATGGCGCTGTTCATCTGGATGCGGAAACCGCGATTGACCTGGACCTTGCCCTGATCGTCGACCCACGACACCCGGAACACCACCGCCCGCTCCGGCTCGCAGATGCGCTCCAGAATCCCCGAGGTCAGATAGTGCGGATTGGCTTCGAGAAACGGCCACAGGCTGCGCAGGACTTCTTCGACGGCCTGGTGGAATTCGGGTTGATCCGGATCGCGTTTTTTCAGACGGGCAAGGAAGGATTCGACGGATTCGATCATGGGAAAAGTCTCGGCAGATTTATTGTCGTTGGAAGAGATTGAGCCGGACTGTAACAAACGACATGTACACAGCAACAGAACAAAATGTCGCATTTATGAAAACAAATAGTACACAGGCTGTAATTTCAGACCTGCATCGACTGTTAATCCGCCATCGCTGGCAAGCCAGCTCCCACAGAGTTTGCGCCTTGCCCTGGACGGTTGAGCACCGCAGAAATGGTGGGAGCCGGCTTGCCAGCGATGAGGCCAGCGCAGTATTGCAGGCAAAAAAAAGCGGAGCCCGAAGGCTCCGCTGTTTCATGCAACCAACCTGAAATCAGGCCAGTTTCTTGTGGCGTACCCGGTGTGGCTGGGCCGCTGCTTCGCCGAGGCGTTTTTTGCGGTCGGCTTCGTACTCGGTGTAGTTGCCTTCGAAGAACACCGCTTGCGAGTCGTCTTCGTACGCCAGGATATGGGTCGCGACGCGGTCAAGGAACCACCGATCGTGAGAGATCACAATGGCGGCGCCCGGGAAGTCCAGCAGGGCTTCTTCCAGGGAACGCAGGGTTTCAACGTCGAGGTCGTTGGACGGTTCGTCGAGGAGCAGGACGTTGCCGCCCTCCTTCAGGGTCAGCGCCAGGTGCAGACGACCGCGCTCACCACCGGACAGGTCCTTGACGAACTTCTGCTGATCGCCGCCCTTGAAGTTGAAGCGGCCGACGTAGGTACGCGACGGGATCTCGTAGTTGCCGATGCGGATCTGGTCGGAACCGTCGGAGATCTGCTGGAACACGGTCTTGCTGCCGTCCAGGTCTTCACGGCTCTGGTCAACGCAGGCCAGTTGCACGGTTTCGCCGATCTCGATGCTGCCGGAGTCCGGGGTTTCCTTGCCCATCAGCATGCGGAACAGGGTCGACTTACCGGCACCGTTACCGCCGATCACGCCGACGATGGCGCCCTTCGGCATGGAGAACGACAGGTTGTCGATCAGGACGCGATCGCCGTAGCCCTTGGTGACGTTCTTGAATTCGATGACCTTGTCGCCCAGGCGTGGACCGGCCGGGATGTAGATCTCGTTGGTTTCCGAACGCTTCTGGAATTCCTGCGACTGCATTTCTTCGAAGCGTTGCAGACGAGCCTTGGATTTCGACTGGCGGGCCTTGGCGCCTTTGCGCACCCACTCCAGCTCTTCCTTCATGGCTTTTTCGTGAGCCGATTGCTGCTTGGATTCCTGGGCCAGACGATCGGACTTGGCTTCCAGCCAACCCGAGTAGTTGCCCTCGTAAGGAATGCCCGCGCCGCGGTCGAGTTCCAGAATCCAGCCGGCGACGTTGTCCAGGAAGTAACGGTCGTGCGTGATCGCTACCACAGTGCCCGGGAAGTCGTGCAGGAAGTGTTCGAGCCACGCAACGGAGTCGGCGTCCAGGTGGTTGGTCGGTTCGTCGAGCAGCAGCATGTCCGGAGCGGACAGCAGCAGACGGCACAGGGCCACACGACGTTTTTCACCACCGGACAGGTGCTCGACCCTGGCGTCCCAGGCTGGCAGACGCAATGCATCGGCGGCTACTTCCAGCTGGCGCTCCAGGTTGTGGCCATCGCTTGCCTGCAGGATCGCTTCGAGCTTGGCCTGTTCGGCGGCCAGCTTGTCGAAGTCGGCGTCAGGGTCGGCGTAAGCGGCGTAGACCTCGTCCAGACGCGCTTGCGCATCCTTGATCACGCTGACCGCTTCCTCGACCACTTCGCGCACGGTCTTGGTCGGATCCAGCTGTGGCTCTTGCGGCAGGTAACCGATGTTCAGGTCCGGCATCGGGCGCGCTTCGCCTTCGAACTCGGTGTCGACGCCGGCCATGATTTTCAGCAGAGTGGATTTACCCGAACCGTTGAGGCCGAGTACGCCGATCTTGGCGCCGGGGAAGAAAGACAGAGAAATGTTTTTCAGGATTTCCCGCTTCGGCGGAACAACTTTGCCCAGCCGATGCATGGTGAAGACGTATTGAGCCATGGAGAACCTTGGGTCAGTGACTGATGAATGATTGGGACACAGGCAATGCCCGGCCAGACCGTGCGCGTCGTTCACTGGAAGATATCAATGCGTGCGCGCGGAAAGTCTAGGAGCTGGAACGCTCCCGCGTAACCGGCAAAGCTACCTGAATGACGGAAGGCAGTCCAGCCGAGCGGGGCTGGCACTTCGCCACAACTCAAGGCATGCTAGCCGCCTCTTGGGCGTCCGGCTTATAGTGCACGTCGCGCCAGTCCAGCCAGACCGCAGGATTACAGCTTGTCCAATGTCACTCCGCCAGCTTCTGTGAGCAGCACCCAACCGGCGCCCGGCTCGTCCCTGCGCGGAACCTTGAAAGGCGCGCTGGCGACGCTGGTGCTGTTGCTGCTGGCGTTGCTGTTCTGGCAGCTGCTCGATCAACTGCGCGAAACCCAGAAAAACCAGCGTCAGTACACCATCGATTACACCGCTGACCTCGCCGCGCAGGTCAGCCTGAACATGTCGTTGAACGCGCAGATTGCCCTCAATCTGCTACCGATCGTCGAACAACCACAGTCAACCGACGAACAGCAGGCACTCCTGCGCAAACTTCAGAAATCCCTGCCGGACCTGCGCAGCCTGGCCTTGCTCAGTCCGTCCGGAAAAATCCTCAGCGACAGCGCCACCGACAGCCACGACGCTGACTACCTCAGCGATCTGGTGCGCCGCAGTCGTGCCCAGGCGCATTACTTCAGCAACGACGAAGACGGTTCGGTGGTGCATCTGCTGCTGCATCAGGCCAGTGGCAGCACTCGCGGTTACTGGGCGCTGCGGCTGACACCCACATTCTTTAAAGCACTGACCCAACAGGGCGAAACCGGGATCCGTCCTCTGTGGCTGGTGGAGAATCGCATCAACCATCAGATCATCAGCCGCGACGAAGCGATGCCCATCGGCAGCACCAGCGTCCTGACCCCGGACGATCTGGCCAACAGCGTGCTGACCGTGCCGCTGAGCAGCAGCGACTGGCAACTGCGTGGCCTGTTCGACCGCCAGCACGTGCTCGAACAACTGCTGCCGGCGTTCATTGGTAAATGCCTGTTGGGCCTGGCGCTCTCGCTGCTGCCGTTTATCGCACTGCTCAACATGCGCCGCCGTCAGCGTCAGGTACATGAAGGGCGTCGGCGTTATCAGGATATTTTCGAAGGCACCGGCGTGGCGTTGTGCGTGCTGGATCTTTCGGGGCTCAAGCAGCTGTTCGAAAAGGCCCAGATCCAGACCAGCGACCAGCTCAAGGCCTGGCTCGACCAGCCGGCGCAGCGCCAGCAATTGCTCCAGGAACTGCGGGTTACCGAGGTCAACCAGGTTGCGTTGCAACTGCTCAACGTCAACTCCTGCGACCACGCCTGGCAATTATTGATCGACGGTCAGCCGCACAGTCAGTGCGCCATCGGCAATCAGGTCCTCGACGCCGTGCTCCAGCAGCAGAAACAGCTGGAACTGGAAATCAAGCTGCCGGACATCAACGGCCGCGACCAACACCTGTGGCTGGTGTTGCGCCTTCCTCAGGAGCAGCACGACTACAAGGCCGTGATCCTGAGCATCAACGACATCACCAGCCGCAAACTGATCGAACTGTCACTGCTGGAGCGCGAAGGTTTCTGGTCGGACGTGGTGCGCACCGTGCCGGATCACCTGTACGTGCAGGACGTGATCAGCCAGCGGATGATCTTCAGCAACCACCACCTCGGCCAGACCCTCGGTTACAACCGCACCGAACTGCATCAGATGGGCGAGTACTTCTGGGAAATCCTTCTGCACCCGGAAGACGCCGACTATTACCACCGCTCGCGGCAGATGCAGCGTCATGCCGGTTACAGCCAGTTGCTGCAATGTCAGTTGCGTTTCCGTCACCGCGACGGCAAGTGGCGGCGCTTCGACATTCGCGAACAGGCGCTGGCCCGGGACAAGCACGATCAGGTCACGCGGATCATCGGCGTGGCCAAGGACATCACCGAGCAGATCGAAGCCAGCGAATCGTTGCGCGACAGTGAACAACGCTACCGGATGCTCGCCGAAAGCATCAGCGACGTGATTTTCTCCACCGACAGCAAGCTCTCGCTGAACTACGTCAGCCCGTCGGTGCAAGCGGTGCTGGGCTATGACGCCGAGTGGATTTTCCAGAATGGCTGGCAATCGACCATCGCCAACCCGCAGCAACTGAGCGGCATCTATCACCTGATGGATCGGGTCAGCAAAGCGCTGGGCAAACCCGAGCAACTGGTGACTTTGCGCAGCCAGGTGCAGACCCAGATGTTCCTGTTCGACTGCCTGCGCGCCGACGGTCGCAAGATCCCGATCGAACTGCGTCTGGTGCTGGTGTGGGACGAACATGGCGCGTTCGAAGGCGTGCTCGGGGTCGGTCGTGACATCAGCCAGCAGCGCCGCGCCGAGAAAGACCTGCGCATGGCGGCCACGGTATTCGAGCACTCGACCTCGGCGATCCTGATCACCGACCCGGCCGGTTACATCGTCCAGGCCAACGAGGCGTTCAGCCGGGTCAGCGGTTACGCGGTGAGCGAAGTGCTCGACCAGTTGCCGAACATGCTGACCGTCGACGAACAGCAGGACGCGCACCTGCGCTACGTGCTCAAGCAGTTGCATCAGCACAGCACCTGGGAAGGCGAAGTCTGGCTCAAGCGTCGCAATGGCGAGCACTACCCGGCGTGGGTCGGCATCACCGCCGTGCTCGACGACGAGGGCGATCTGGCCAGTTACGTGTGCTTCTTCAGCGACATCAGCGAGCGCAAGGCCAGCGAGCAGCGGATTCACCGCCTCGCCTATTACGACGCCCTGACCCACCTGCCGAACCGCACGCTGTTCCAGGATCGTCTGCACACCGCGCTGCAATCGGCCGAACGGCAGAAGTCGTGGGTGGTGCTGATGTTCCTCGACCTCGACCGTTTCAAACCGATCAACGACTCCCTCGGCCACGCCGCCGGCGACCGCATGCTCAAGGACATGGCCACCCGGCTGCTGGCCTGCGTCGACGATGACGACACCGTGGCGCGGATGGGCGGCGACGAATTCACCCTGTTGCTGCAACACCGCTCCAGCCGCGAGATGGCGCTGAACCGGGCGATCCACGTGGCCGAGCAGATTCTCGCCAGCCTTGTGCGGCCGTTCGTGCTGGAGGGTCGCGAATTCTTCGTCACCGCCAGCATCGGCATCGCCCTGAGCCCGCAGGACGGCAATGAACTCAGCCAGTTGATGAAGAACGCCGACACCGCGATGTACCACGCCAAAGAACGCGGCAAGAACAACTTCCAGTTCTATCAGGCCGACATGAACGCCAGTGCGCTGGAGCGTCTGGAACTGGAAAGCGATCTGCGCCACGCCCTGGAGCAGAACGAATTCGTGCTGTATTACCAGCCGCAGTTCAGCGGCGACGGTAAACGCCTGACCGGCGCCGAAGCCCTGCTGCGCTGGCGTCATCCACGTCGCGGACTGGTGCCGCCGGGGGACTTCATTCCGGTGCTCGAAGAACTCGGGCTGGTGGTGGACGTCGGCGACTGGGTGATCAGCGAAGCCTGTCGCCAGCTCAAAACGTGGCACCAGAGCCGCGTGCGCGTGCCGAAAGTCTCGGTGAACATCTCGGCGCGGCAGTTCTCCGACGGCCAGCTCGGCACGCGGATCGCCACCATCCTCAAGGAAACCGGCCTGCCGCCGGCCTGCCTGGAGCTGGAGCTGACCGAAAGTATCCTGATGCGCGAAGTCAGCGAGGCGATGCAGATTCTTGCAGGCCTTAAAAATCTCGGCCTGAGCATTGCGGTCGACGACTTCGGCACCGGTTACTCATCGCTGAACTACCTCAAGCAATTCCCGATCGACGTGCTGAAGATCGACCGCACCTTCGTCGACGGCCTGCCGTCCGGCGAGCAGGACGCGCAAATCGCCCGAGCGATCATCGCCATGGCCCACAGCCTGAATCTGGCGGTGATCGCCGAGGGCGTGGAAACCCATGAACAACTGGACTTCCTGCGCGAGCACGGCTGCGACGAGGTCCAGGGTTATCTGTTCGGGCGGCCGATGCCGGCGGGCCGGTTCGAGGCGCAGTTCAGCAATGATGCGCTCTTCATGTTTGATTGATGGAGATAACAGCTCCGATCAATCAAACATGAAGAAAGCTGCAAGCTCCAAGTAGCGAGCGACAAGCAAGAGCGAATCGGCTTTTACTTGCCGCTTGTGGCTCGCAGCTTGAAGCCCGCTTATCCACAACCTGATTGTGTTTCATAGCCCTTCTAAAAGCGGTTGGGTTAGAATGCCCCCCTTTTCTGCCCCCGATCCTTGAGGACCGCCATGTTCAGCCGTGATTTGACTATTGCCAAGTACGACGCCGATCTTTTTGCCGCCATGGAGCAAGAAGCCCAGCGCCAGGAAGAACACATCGAGCTGATCGCTTCGGAGAACTACACCAGCCCAGCGGTGATGGAAGCTCAAGGCTCGGTTTTGACCAACAAGTACGCCGAAGGCTATCCGGGCAAGCGCTACTACGGCGGTTGCGAGTACGTCGACGTTGTTGAACAGCTGGCCATCGACCGCGCCAAAGAGCTGTTCGGCGCCGACTACGCCAACGTTCAGCCGCATGCCGGTTCCCAGGCCAACGCCGCTGTTTACCTGGCCCTGCTGTCGGCCGGTGACACCATCCTGGGCATGAGCCTGGCTCACGGCGGTCACCTGACCCACGGCGCCAGCGTTTCCTCCTCCGGCAAGCTGTACAACGCCGTCCAGTACGGCATCGACGCCAACGGCCTGATCGACTACGACGAAGTCGAGCGTCTGGCTGTTGAACACAAGCCGAAAATGATCGTGGCCGGTTTCTCTGCCTACTCGCAGATCCTCGACTTCCCGCGCTTCCGCGAAATCGCTGACAAGGTTGGCGCCTACCTGTTCGTCGACATGGCTCACGTGGCCGGTCTGGTCGCCGCTGGCGTCTACCCGAACCCGGTTCCATTCGCTGACGTCGTGACCACCACCACCCACAAGACCCTGCGCGGTCCACGGGGTGGCCTGATCCTGGCCAAGGCCAACGCCGACATCGAGAAGAAGCTGAACTCCGCCGTATTCCCGGGCGCCCAGGGTGGCCCGCTGGAGCACGTGATCGCCGCCAAAGCGATCTGCTTCAAGGAAGCACTGCAGCCTGAGTTCAAGGCTTACCAGCAACAAGTGGTGAAAAACGCCCAGGCCATGGCCGGCGTGTTCATCGAGCGCGGTTTCGACGTGGTTTCCGGCGGCACTCAAAACCACCTGTTCCTGCTGTCGCTGATCAAGCAGGAAATCTCCGGTAAAGATGCCGACGCCGCTCTGGGCAAAGCGTTCATCACCGTGAACAAGAACTCCGTGCCAAACGACCCACGCTCCCCGTTCGTCACCTCCGGCCTGCGCTTCGGTACTCCGGCCGTGACCACTCGCGGCTTCAAAGAGGCTGAGTGCAAAGAGCTGGCGGGCTGGATCTGCGACATCCTGGCTGACCTGAACAACGAAGCGGTGATCGACGCCGTTCGTGAGAAAGTCAAAGCCATCTGCAAGAAACTGCCGGTGTACGGCGCTTGATTGCGACGTAAAACCGCAGCATGAAAAACCGGCCAAGTGATTGGCCGGTTTTTTTTCGCCCGGATTTTTTCAAACGCTTGAATCGCTCAAGAATGGGACTTGTCGCTCAACTGGTCAGACCGGTCATGCCAATTCGTCATTTTTCACTTGCGATCCGTAAAAAACAGCGCCTAGACTGCACCCGCACTGGACATACCGGTAAGACCACAATAATTAAGTCCTGAATCCGATGCGCCCCGCGCACGGCAGCCAGGACACCGACCAGGATTCCTCCCATGCTCAGATGGTGCTCGCGTTCAATCTTCCTCCAAGTGGTTCTCGGACTGATGCTCGGCATCGTCTGCGGGCTGACCCTTCCTGAATACTCGGCCCAGCTCAAACCGCTCGGCGACGGTTTCATCAAACTGATCAAGATGCTCATCGGCCTGATCGTGTTCTGCGTGGTGGTCAGCGGCATCAGCGGCGCCGGCGACCTGAAGAAGGTCGGGCGTATCGGCCTCAAGTCGGTGATCTACTTCGAAGTACTGACCACCATCGCCCTGGTGATCGGTCTGGTGTTCGCCTTCACCACCGGGATCGGCAGCGGCGCCAACATCCATCTGGAGCAGCTGTCCGCCGCCGACATGGGCGACATCGCCGAGCGCGGCCAGCACATGCACACCACCACCCAGTTCCTGATGGACCTGATCCCGACCTCGGTACTCGGCGCATTCGCCGACAACAACATCCTGCAAGTGCTGCTGTTCTCGGTGCTGTTCGGCAGCGCGTTGAATCTGGTGGGCGAAGCGGCTTCCGGGATCTCGCGGCTGATCAACGAGCTGAGCCATGTGATCTTCCGGATCATGGGCATGATCGTGCGTCTGGCTCCGATCGGCGTGTTCGGCGCCATCGCCTTCACCACCAGCAAATATGGCCTCGATTCCCTGCAACACCTGGGCAGCCTGGTCGGGTTGTTCTACCTGACCTGCATCGCCTTCGTCGCGCTGATTCTCGGTCTGGTGATGCGCCTCTCCGGCCTGCGCATGTGGCCGCTGCTCAAGTATCTGCGTGAAGAACTGCTGATCGTCATGGGCACCGCGTCCTCCGATGCCGTGCTGCCGCAGATCATGCGCAAGCTCGAACATCTGGGCATCGGCAGCTCGACCGTTGGCCTGGTGATTCCCACCGGCTACTCGTTCAACCTCGACGGCTTCTCGATCTACCTGACGCTGGCCATCGTGTTCATCGCCAACGCCACGGGTACGCCGCTGGCCATGACCGATCTGCTGACGATTTTGCTGGTATCGCTGATTACCTCCAAAGGTGCCCACGGCATTCCCGGTTCGGCGCTGGTGATTCTCGCGGCCACGCTGACGGCCATCCCGGCGATTCCGGTGGTCGGTCTGGTGCTGGTGCTGGCGGTGGACTGGTTCATGGGCATCGGCCGGGCGCTGACCAATCTGATCGGCAACTGCGTCGCCACCGTGGCCATCGCCCGCTGGGAAAAGGACATCGACGTGCAGCGGGCGAACAAGGTGCTCAACGGCGAGCAGGGCTATAACTTTCAGCCGAGAAAAACCGTCGCTCAAGCGGCGGCCAAAGAATTCTGAATGAGCGCCGTGCCTGCGCGGATGCAGGCACGGCTCATGGAGCGAACACGTGATTACTACATCAACCGTCGTCAACTCAGTGGTAGAAAAACTCCGGGCCGCGCTGGCCCGTGGTCAGTGGCGCTCCGGGGAGATGCTGCCGGGTCAGCGCGAACTGGCCGAACAACTGGGCATCAGCCGCCCGAGCCTGCGCGAAGCGGTGATCGTGCTGGAAACCCTCGGCCTGGTGCGCTCGATGCCGGGCAAAGGCGTGGTAGTGCTCGATGCCCAGGCCAGTGACAGCCAAAGCCACGAAAACGCGGTAGCCGGCGCCAGTCTCGAAGACGTGCTGCAACTGCGCTACACCCTCGAACCGTTCATCGTCGGTCTGGTGGCGCAGTCGATCAGCAGCAAGGAAGTCGGGCAACTGCGCCTGACCCTGATGGACATGCGCGAAGCCCTCGAAGCGGGCGACAGTGAGGCCGGCGTCAGCGCCTACATCGCCTTCCACGAGGAATTGTTCACCCTGACCTCGAACCCGATTTTCCAGAGCGTGGTGCAACAGACGAGCAACGCCCTCAAGCAAAGTGCCGAAGTGCTGCGCAATTCGCCGGAGCACCTGGCCGAACGCCTTGAGGAAAACGAAGCCGTAGTGCGCGCGATCCGCTGCAAGAACAGCGCCCAGGCCAGCGCCGAAATGCGCCGGCACATCCTGCGTGAAGGCCAGCGGATGGGCATCGAACTGAATATCCCGGATGACAACTTGAGCCACTGAAACGCCTCACACTGGAGACCGGCCATGAACAGTCTTGCCACGCCGTCGCACCCTCGCCCGACCTCGGCGGCCCTGCCCTTCTCCCGCCTGCACGCGCCGGTGGACGATCTGTATCCGCGCCTGTTCGATGCGATCCTCGAACAGCGCATCGATGCCACCAGTCGTTTCACCGAAGAGAGTCTCAAGCAGATGTTCGGCGTCAGCCGCGCCGATGTGCGTCGGGTGCTGACCCAACTGTCCCACGAACAAATCATCGTGCTGCGGGCCAACCACCGGCCGCGAGTGGCTGCGCCGGATGCCGAGCAGACGCGTCAGGCCCTTCACGCCCGGCGCCTGGCCGAGAACACGCTGGTGCGGCTGGCTTGTCAGCATGCGCAGGCTGAAGATTTGAAGCGCCTGCGAGCGTTGATCGAATGCGAGCGCCAGGCTGTTGATAAAGATCGACGCGGGGCGGCGATTCGCCTGTCCGGAGAGTTCCATTTGCAGTTGGCGAAAATGGCGCGGAATGCACCGTTGGCGCACTTTCTCGGCACGCTGGTGCCGCTGACGTCGCTGGCGATTGCGCGCTGCGGTGAGCAGACGCACAGCTGTTGCGCATGGGAGGAACACTTGGCAATTGTCGAGGCCGTGGAGCGGGGAGATATTTCAAAAGCCGGCATGCTGATGAATCGGCATCTGGATCACCTTGAGCAGACGTTGCTGGGTTCATCCCTCGAACGTTGTATTGCCGGTTGAATCGCCATCGCTGGCAAGCCAGCTCCCACAGGGTTTGAGGCGATCAAAAACAGTGTGCCCGCTGTTTAACCTGTGGGAGCGGGCTTGCCCGCGATGACTTCATCACGGGCACCGAACATCCCTCAGCCTGCCACGACCCGAGCAAACCCCGCCCGGATTTTCTCTTCCGGCAGATCATCGGCGATAAACACGATCACGCTTTCCCGCGCCTCGCCCTCGGCCCACTCGGTGTCCCAGTCGAAGCCGTAGAGTTTCAGCACGCCCTGGAACACCAGGCGCCGATCTTCGCCCGCAATGTTCAACACGCCTTTGTAGCGCAGCAATTGCTTGCCGTGCTCTTCCAGCAGTTCATTCATGAATTCGCTGAGCTGATCGATATCCAGCGGCTGGTCGGTACGCAGCACCAGACTGGAAATCCGGTCAATGGACGGCGCCTTGCTGACCGGCCGCAAGCTCACCCCGCCGCCGAGATCGGCATTCAGGTTGAAACCGCGCACATCAAGCAATTCAGCCAGATCGATGTTGCCGTGTTCGACCACGCGGATCGGTGCCCGGCGGTTGATGCGGGTCAGTCGCTCGCTGAGCGCGGTGAACGCGGCCTCGTCCACCAGATCGGTCTTGCTCACCAGCAAGCGGTCGGCAAAACCGATCTGCGCCTGGGCGATGGTCTGGGTCAGGTGCAGCTCGGCGTGAGCGGCGTCCACCAGGGTGATGATGCCGTCGAGCAGATATCGCTCGCGCAGTTCTTCGTCGATGAAAAAGGTCTGCGCCACCGGGGCCGGGTCGGCCAGGCCGGTGCATTCGATGACCAGTCGATCAAAGGCGATTTCGCCGCTGTCCAGCCGTTCGAGCAGCAGGTACAAGGCCTTGGTAAGGTCGGTGTGGATGGTGCAGCAGACGCAGCCGTTGGCCAGGGTCATGACTTGCACCGGCTCGTCGCCCAGCAGTTGGGTGTCGATGCCGGCGTCGCTGAATTCGTTTTCAATCACGGCGATTTTCAGGCCGTGTTCGGCTTTCAATAAATGACGCAGCAAGGTGGTCTTGCCGGCGCCGAGGAAACCGCTGAGCACCGTGACCGGAATGGGAGAAAACAAACTCGATCTCCTTCAATTGCACAAATAAAAATGGGAGCAGGCCGAAAGACCTGCTCCCACCTATCTCTGGTGAACCGCGATCAACGATTCAACAGCACTTCGGCCCACCCTTGCCACCGTAACGGGCTTCCTGACGTTCACGAAAGAACATCTCGTAGCTCATCACCGGTTTTTCCGGGTGTTTGGTCTGCATATGCTCGACGTAGGTGTCGTAGTCGGGCATGCCGACCATCAGGCGCGCGGCCTGACCGAGGTATTTACCGAGGCGACTCAGGTCATTGAACATGCTGCAATCCTCTGGTTACGCGTCCGGCAGGGCCTGGAATGGCGATTCTTTGTCCGTACGCTCTTTTTTGCCCCAGGCGGCGATGCCGACCTTGAGCGCATAGAACAGGATGCTGAATACCACGAACAGGAACAGCGCGGTCAATGTAGCGTTGGTGTAGGCGTTGAAGATCACGTGCTGCATCTGCTCGACGCTCTTGGCCGGTGCGAGCACCTGGCCTGCGGCCAGCGCATCGCTGTACTTCTTGGCCAGCGACAGGAAACCGATCGCCGGGTTGGCGTCGAACAGCTTGATGAAGCCTGCAGTCGTGGTGCAGATCAGCAGCCAGGTGGCCGGCAGCAGGGTGACCCAGATGTAGCGCTGGCGCTTCATCTTGATCAGGACCACGGTGCCGAGCATCAACGCGATACCGGCCAGCATCTGGTTGGAGATACCGAACAGCGGCCACAGGGTGTTGATCCCGCCCAGTGGATCGACCACGCCCTGATACAGCAACCAGCCCCACATCGCCACACAACCGGCGGTGGCGATCAGGTTGGCGGACCAGGATTCGGTACGTTTGAGTGCCGGCACGAACGAGCCGAGCAGGTCCTGCAGCATGAAGCGACCGGCACGGGTACCGGCATCGACGGCGGTCAGAATGAACAGCGCTTCGAACAGAATCGCGAAGTGGTACCAGAACGCCATGGTGTTTTCACCCGGCAGGACACTGTGCAGGATCTGCGCGATACCGACCGCCAGGGTCGGTGCACCACCGGCACGGGCCAGAATGGTGGTTTCGCCGATGTCATGCGCCACGGCTTGCAGGGCTTCCGGGGTAATTGCAAAGCCCCAGTTACTGACTGCGGTTGCCACGGACACCACATCACCGCCGACCACGGCGGCCGGGCTGTTCATGGCGAAGTACACGCCTGGTTCGATCACCGAGGCCGCGACCATGGCCATGATGGCCACGAACGATTCCATCAGCATGCCGCCGTAACCGATGTAACGGGCGTTGGTTTCGTTATCCAGCAGCTTCGGCGTAGTGCCGGAAGAAATCAGCGCGTGGAAACCCGAGACCGCACCGCAAGCGATGGTGATGAACAGGAACGGGAACAGACCGCCCTTCCACACCGGGCCGGTGCCGTCGACGAACTGGGTCAGTGCCGGCATTTTCAGCTCGGGCATGGTCACCAGGATGCCGATCGCCAGGGCGACGATGGTACCGATCTTGAGGAAAGTGGAGAGATAGTCGCGCGGCGCCAGAATCAGCCACACCGGCAGCGAAGCGGCGACGAAACCGTAACCGACCAGCATCCAGGTAATCTGCACGCCAGTAAAGGTGAAAGCCTTGGCCCAGACCGGATCGGCGGCAATCTGCCCACCCAGCCAGATCGAACCCAGCAGCAACAACACGCCGACGACCGAGATCTCGCCGATGCGGCCCGGACGGATGTAGCGCATGTAGATGCCCATGAACATCGCGATCGGGATGGTCGCCATCACGGTGAAGATGCCCCATGGGCTTTCAGCCAGGGCTTTCACCACGATCAGCGCCAGCACCGCGAGGATGATGATCATGATCAGGAAGCAGCCGAACAGGGCGATGGTGCCGGGGATACGGCCCATTTCTTCACGCACCATGTCGCCCAGGGAACGGCCGTTGCGACGGGTCGACATGAAGAGGACCATGAAGTCCTGCACCGCACCCGCCAGCACCACGCCGGCGATCAGCCACAGCGTACCGGGCAGATAGCCCATCTGCGCCGCCAGTACCGGGCCGACCAGCGGACCCGCGCCGGCAATGGCCGCGAAGTGGTGTCCGAAGAGAATGTGTTTGTTGGTTGGAACGTAGTCCAGACCGTCGTTGTTGAGCACGGCGGGGGTGGCCCGACGCGGATCGAGTTGCATCACATTGTTAGCGATGAACAGACTGTAGTAACGGTACGCAACCAGATAGATGGCCACGGCGGCGACCACAATCCACAAGGCGTTGATCGCCTCGCCTCGGCGCAATGCCACTACGCCAAGGGCGCACGCTCCTACGATTGCCAGCAGCAGCCAGGGTAAGTGGCGTAGCAGGCTATTATTATTTTTCATTTTTTTATTCCAGCCAGGGTGGACAAGAAAGACAGCCACCCCGAGTTTAGCGCTGTTGGCGGCAAAGGCCATACCCCGACATTGGTCTAGACAGTCCATACGTTGGCATCACCCCGCCGGTCGGGTCTATAGTCAGCTGACCTTCCTGAGGATTGCGCCATGAGCGAGCACCCGTCCGAGCGTCGCCGCTTCAAACGTATCGCGTTCGATGCCCGAACCGAATTGAGCCAGGGCGAGTACATCTGGCCGGTGAGGCTGATCGACCTGTCGCTCAAGGGGTTGTTGATCGAGCGGCCCGAGCCTTGGCTGGGCAATCCCGAGCAGGATTTTTTCGTCGGGATTCATTTGAGCGAGGACGTGCACATCGAGATGGATGTGCAACTGGCTCATGAAGATCGCGGCCAGCTCGGTTTTGTTTGCCGGCATATCAGCCTGGAGTCGATTCAGCGCCTGCGTCGCTTGATCGAACTCAATCTGGCCGACGAAAACGAGCTGGAACGCGAGTTCGCGGCGCTGATCGACGTCTGATCACTCGAACAATGAATCCAGCGCCTGCTCCAGACGCGTCACCGCAATGATCTGCAAACCCGGCGGTGCTTCCTTCGGCGCGTTGCCCTTGGGCACGATCGCGCGCTTGAAGCCGTGTTTGGCGGCTTCCTTCAACCGCTCCTGACCGCTCGGCACCGGGCGCACTTCGCCGGACAGACCGACCTCACCAAACACCAGCAAATCATGGGGAAGCGGACGGTTGCGCAGACTCGACATGACCGCGGCCATCAACGCCAGGTCGGAGGCGGTTTCCAGCACCTTCACCCCGCCGACCACGTTGAGGAACACGTCCTGATCGTGGGTCGGAATGCCGCCATGCCGGTGCAGCACCGCCAACAGCATCGCCAGACGATTCTGATCCAGCCCCAGGGTGACCCGACGCGGGTTGGCCAGATGACTGTCATCCACTAGCGCCTGCACTTCCACCAGCATCGGCCGGGTGCCTTCCCACGTTGCCATCACCACACTGCCCGGGACTTCTTCCTGTGCACGGGTAAGAAAAATCGCCGAAGGGTTGGAGACTTCTTTCAGGCCCTTGTCGGTCATGCCGAACACACCCAACTCGTTGACCGCGCCGAAACGGTTTTTCACCGCCCGCAGCAAACGCAACCGACCGTCGGACTCGCCTTCGAAATACAGCACGGTATCGACCATGTGCTCCAGAACCCGCGGCCCTGCGAGCGCGCCCTCCTTGGTCACGTGGCCGACCAGGAAAATCGCCGTACCGCTTTGCTTGGCGTAACGCACCAGCAACGCCGCACTTTCGCGTACCTGGGATACGCCGCCCGGCGCCGATTGCAATTGTTCGGTGAAAATCGTCTGGATCGAGTCGATCACCATCACCTTGGGTTTTTCCTGGCGGGCGGTGGCGATGATGGTTTCGATGCAGGTTTCGGTCATCACCCGCAGTTGATCCTGCGGCAGGCCCAGGCGGCGTGCGCGCATGGCGACCTGTTGCTGGGATTCCTCACCGGTGACGTACAGCGCCGGCATGCTCTTGGCGAGGTTGCACAGGGTCTGCAACAGAATCGTCGATTTGCCGATACCGGGATCGCCGCCGATCAGCACCACCGAACCGTCCACCAGACCGCCGCCAAGGACTCGGTCGAGTTCACCGGAGGCTGTGGAAAAACGCGGAATCTCTTCAATGCTGACTTCGGCCAGGGTCTTGATCTGGGCCTGTTGCCCGGCCCAGCCGGTGCGCCCGCTCGGGGCGGCGGCACCGCCGCTCTCGACCATGGTTTCGGTCAGGGTGTTCCAGGCGCCGCATTCACCGCACTGCCCGGCCCACTTGGGAAAGGTTGCGCCGCACTCAGTGCAGCCGTACATGCGCTTGGCCTTGGCCATCTGAACCCCCGGCAAAAACCGCGATGATAACGCAGCCATCGTCGATCAGCGCGGCGCGCCGGAACGGATTTCTCCGCTGGCCAGACGCACGGCGCTGCTGTCGGTCAAACCCCGACAGTTGCCGGGGTTTGAGGGGCGCACGGTCAGTCGGCCAGTTTGGCCGCCAGAACCTTGACCCGGGCCAGGTCACCCTTGGCCACTTTGGTCACACCGGCGCCGTACTCCGGATCCGCCTTGTAGAGAAAGGACAGAATGATGTGCTTGCTCTCGTCATCGGCACTCGCCAGCGAACCGCCAAAGCTCTCGATCAGATCCTTACGTTCCTTCTTGCTGAACGAGCGATACAGATCTCCGGCCTGCTTGAAGTTCTGTTCACGCTGGATCTTCGCCTGTTGCGTGCTGCCCTGCAGCGCGGTTTGGCTGTATCGCGCGCCTGCCGTCTCTTCACGCGGCTGCAGACGGCTAGGCTCATAGTTGACGCCCGAGGTGCTCGCACCGGCATTCATGGCACCATCCTGATTGCCATTGTTGACAGCCGTTTTGGCGGCATTGATCGGCAACTGCTGGGCGTTGGCGCCAAGGCGATACATTTGCGTATCTGCGTAAGAGAACATCCGCCCCTGCAACAAGCGGTCTTCCGAAGGTTCAATTCCCGGCACGACATTCGACGGTGCCATTGCAACTTGTTCGGTTTCCTGGAAGACATTGGAAGGGTTACGGTTCAATACCATTTGTCCAACTTTCCGCTCAGGAATACCTGGCCAGATCTTGGTAGCGTCAAGAGGATCGAAATCAAACTTGGACAAGTCTTGCGGTTTTAGCACCTGAATGTATAAGTCCCACTTTGGAAAGTTGCCACTGCCGATCTGGCTCACCAAGTCATTACTCATATGACTATAATCGCGCCCCTGTACTTTCACGACTTGCTCAGGATCAAGATTCTTTATCCCTTGCAAACTTTTCCAGTGAAATTTCACGTAATTCACATCGCCCTTGGCATTGACCAACTTGTAGGCGTGTACGCTGTTACCATCCATCTCCCTGTAACTGGCCGGTGTTCCATTGTTGGAATACAGCTCGGTCAACGTGCGGGTGGCTTCCGGTACATGGGAAAAGAAGTCGAAGCGTCGGGCATCGTTATCCAGATTAGTGCGAGGATCCGGCTTGAAGGCATGCACCATGTCCGGAAACTTGATTGCATCGCGTATGAAGAAGGTAGGAAAGTTGTTGCCTACCAGATCCCAGTTGCCATCTGCCGTGTAGAACTTGGTCGCGAACCCGCGTGGATCACGCAAAGTCTCCGGAGAATGGTTGCCATGCACCACGGATGAGAAGCGCACGAACACCGGAGTGATCTGCCCGACGGCGAACACCTTGGCCTTGCTCAGATCACTCAGGTCGTTGGTCGCGGTGAACGTGCCATGTGCACCGGTACCCCGGGCATGCACGACACGCTCGGGAATGCGCTCACGATCAAAGCGCTGCAGCTTCTGAATCAGCTGAACATCCTGCAACAACACCGGTCCGTTGGGGCCGGCGGTCTGTGAGTTCTGATTGTCACCGACCGCTGCACCGTTATCCCGGGTCAGGGGCGCGGCATTCGCGGAGAGGGTCAGTAGACCGGCAGTCAACAAACCGAAGGTACGACGAAAGGGAAAGGCGCTCAGGCCAGGCATGGAATTCATTTCAGACTCCTCTGTTCTTTTGAGGCGCATCCAGGTGCGCCAACCAGAGGCTAGAAGCTCAGCTCGCCAAACATAAATAGAAAGTTCGTAACGACATGATTGATGGTTTTTTCTTGAATATCAGCACGTTGCAGCGTATTTCGCGCGCGATTGGTGGCACTTTGCAAACTAATGATCAATCGATGTGTCGATAAAAGCGGGCATTGTAAGAAGGTGTTTCGCGCAGGACGCGTTTTGCTGATTTACACTGCTGACACCAAACTCATCTGTAACAAGGAAATAACTATGGGCGTGCTTAGCGAGTTCAAGGCCTTCGCGGTCAAAGGCAATGTGGTCGACATGGCCGTCGGTATCATCATCGGCGCGGCGTTCGGCAAAATCGTTTCGTCGTTTGTAGGTGACGTGATCATGCCGCCAATCGGACTGCTGATCGGCGGGGTGGACTTCAGTGACCTGGCCATCACGCTGAAAGCCGCCGAGGGCAGCGCCCCAGCGGTGGTATTGGCGTACGGTAAATTCATCCAGAGCGTTCTTGACTTCGTGATCGTCGCCTTCGCGATTTTCATGGGCGTCAAAGCCATCAACCGCCTCAAACGCGAAGAAGCCGTGGCCCCGACCCTGCCGCCGGTACCGACCAAGGAAGAAGAATTGCTGGGCGAGATCCGCGATCTGCTCAAGGCCCAGAACAACCGGCCTTGAATACGCTGAACGGCGCCAGAAGGCGCCGTTTTTTCACCAGTAGTTTTCTACCGCCACTTGCCCCGGTCGCCGGGTCAGGCTCAAGGCCATGCCGCGTTGCTTGAGTAGCGCCCGGGTGTCATCGATCATCTGCGGATTGCCGCAGAGCATGACCCGAGAATAAGCGGGAGTGAGTTCGACACCGGCCACCTTTTCCAGCTCGCCATTTTCAATCAGCGTAGTGATGCGTCCATGGAGGGCACCTGCGTACGGCTCACGCGTAACCACCGGAATGAACCGGAACTTGTGGGCGTAATCGGCGAGGTAGTCGCGCTGTGTCAGCTCGGTGATCAGCTGTTGATAGGCCAGCTCCCGCCCTTCCCGCACGCTGTACACAAGAATGATGCGTTCGAATTTTTCCCAGACTTCAAAGTCCTGCAGAATCGACAGAAAGGGGGCCACGCCGGTGCCTGTGGAAAGCAGCCAAAGATCGCGACCATCGACAAATCGATCCAGGGTCAGGTAGCCAAATGCCTGACGTTCCACCAACAATGAATCACCCGCCTGCAGTCGACTCAGCTCACTGGTGAACTCACCACCCGGCACCACGATCGAGAAGAACTCGAGGAACTCGTCGAACGGCGAGGACACCATGGAGTAGGCACGCCACACCGTGCTGCCATCGGGCTTGGTCACGCCCAGTCTGGCAAACTGACCGGCCCGAAAGCGAAAGCCGGCGTCGCGCGTCGTACGCAAGGTGAACAGACTTGAGGTCAAGGGTTGCACGTCGAGCAGGGTCTGGCACGTGAACTTTTCTGCACTGACGGTCATGGGACACTCCTTTCGGCATGGGCTAACAGTGTCGCGCAAAGTTGTACATTTAAACACCCACAGTAAATGATGGCATTTAGCAGCCTTATTTTGACCAATAGAAGCCGCCCACCTCGCAATAAGTAACCCATCAGTACGCGCTCTTTTAGTATTACACCCTGAATACAAAAACGACTTTTGCTTAATAACGCTTTATACAAACTCGATGTTCAACAAGAGCGAAATGTTCAGAACATTCCGCAAGAAATCTCCTACACTCGATTACGTGCTGGATTTTGGATCCAAAGCACCCCCTCGGAATGTATGGAGAATCCTCAATGGAAATGTGGAAGGAGTCTCAGTTAAAACAACTGACCTATGCCAAGCACATAGACACGGCGTATCCGATTCTGGAAAGGTTCGCCCAAAATCTCGGATTCAGCTTTTGTGGTATTTCAGTGATTCCGACAGATCGGAGCACTGCGTTCAAATCCTTGCATATCAACAACTATCCCCAATCATGGAGCCGGCAATATGAAGAAAAAAATCACGAAGAAGTTGACCCGGTAATAGCACATTGCAATCGCTCGATGTTGCCGATTGTCTGGACCCAGGAAGTCTTCTGCAAAGCGCCACAACTCTGGGAGGCACTTCAGGACCAGGGACTGCAGCATGGCTGGTCGCAATCATTCCTTAATACGGACAGCGGTTTTTGCAGCATTCTCAGCCTGGCACGGCCACACTGCCCGATCACCCCGATGGAGCTGTACGAACATTTTGGCTACATGTTCTATGTCACCAGTCATTTGAGCGAACTGTTCGCCCGTACACTCCCCACGCGCGCGGAGCAGACTCGGCAACCTCGGTTGTCGGCCCGTGAAATAGAAGTGCTGAAGCTGTGCGCAGTCGGCAAGACAGCCTATGAGTGCGCCAGAATCCTGAGTCTCAGCGAACGCACCATCAACTATCACGTGCACAACGTGATGGAGAAGTTGAACGTCTGCAACAAGATCTCTGCGGTCATTGCCGCCGCCAAGGCCGGGATCATCTAGTCGGCGCGCCGGAAATCAGCCAAGTATTGCAGTCGAAAAAAAAGTACCATTTGCGACCTTCCTGAGTGATGACGCGTAACTTCGCGCCGCTGTCCACTCGGACGGTTCCGCCGCACGAAACCCTGGGCTGCGGGACACCCGTTGATTACCCAGAGTCCCCGCCCCATGCCTTTGCTCGATACGCCCTTCGCCCAGCTCGATCTGATCCGCCAGCCCGAACAGCAGAACGAACCGCTGCAAGCGTTCGATGCGGCCGACGAATACCTGCTCAATCATCTGGCCGAACAGAACGTGCCGATCGAGACGCGGGTTCTGGTACTTAACGACAGCTTCGGCGCGCTGGCCATCAGCCTCTTGGGCAAAGTGCAGGTCAGCACCAGCGGTGATTCGTTCCTGGCGTTTCAGGGGCTGGAAAAAAACCTGCTGCGTAATGGCCAGGCGTTCGATGCTGTGCGCGGTATTCCCGCCAGCGACCCGTTGGTCGGGCCGTTCGACCGGGTGCTGATCCGCGTCCCGAAAACCCTCGCCCTGCTGGAAGAACAACTGATTCGCCTGCAAGGCCAATTGGCGCCCGGTGCGCAAGTGGTGGCAGCCGCAATGGTCAAGCATTTGCCGCGGGCCGCCGGGGATCTGCTGGAACGCTATATCGGCCCGGTTCAGGCTTCGCTGGCGGTGAAGAAGGCACGCTTGCTGATCGCCACGCCCGAGGCGAAGGCACCCGCTGTCTCGCCCTACCCGACCCGTTATCGCCTCGACGAGCCGGCCATCGAACTGCTCAACCATGCCAACGTGTTCTGCCGTGAAGGCCTGGACATCGGCACCCGCGCCTTCCTTCCGCACCTGCCGAAAAACCTCGGCGCTGCGCGAGTCGCGGATCTTGGCTGCGGCAACGGCGTACTGGCCATCGCCAGTGCCCTGCAAAACCCCGACGCGCACTACACGCTGGTGGACGAATCGTTCATGGCCGTGCAATCGGCGGCCGAAAACTGGCGCGCGGCGCTGGGTGAACGTGAAGCGATCGTGCGCGCAGGCGACGGCCTTGCCGGACAGGAAGCGCAGTCGCTGGACGTAGTGCTGTGCAACCCGCCGTTCCACCAGCAACAGGTGGTCGGCGATTTCCTCGCCTGGCGCATGTTCCAGCAGGCTCGCGAAGCGCTGGTGGTCGGTGGTGCGCTGTACATCGTCGGCAACCGTCATCTGGGTTATCACAGCAAACTGGCGCGGCTGTTCCGCGGAGTCGAGCAAGTCGCGGCCACGCCAAAGTTCGTGATCCTCAAGGCGCGCAAATAACCCGGGCAAAAAAAAAACCCTCCGGTCGGAGGGTCAAAAATCCGTGCCGCAAGGCAGCGGGATGGGAAGTCTCAGTGCGTGGTCAGGCCTGCTGCATTCATGAACAGGCGCATCAGGCTGGCGACGATGAACAATGCACCGACGCTGCCGACCCAGATCATGGCCAACCAGCCGAGCCGCTGCCACAGCGGCTTTTTTTCGGCTTCTTCAATGTCGTGCAGGGAATGTTTGCCGGTCATGCTTGCATCCTCCGGTTGAGGGAGATGGCGCCGCCGTCGGCGCCATCGTGATCACCCTTAGTGATAACCGTCTTCGTGGGTGACCTTGCCGCGGAACACGTAGTAGCTCCAGAAGGTGTAACCCAGGATGAACGGGATGATGAACAGCGTGCCCACCAGCATGAAGCCCTGGCTTTGCGGCGGTGCGGCGGCGTCCCAGATCGAGATCGACGGCGGCACGATGTTCGGCCACAGGCTGATGCCCAGACCGCTGTAGCCGAGGAAGATCAGCACCAGGGTCAGCAGGAACGGCATGTAGTTGGCATTGCGTGCCACCGCGCGAATCAGACCGTACATCGTCACCAGCACCAGAATCGGCACCGGCATGAACCAGAACAGATTCGGCATGCTGAACCAGCGCGTCGCAATTTCCGGATGGGCCAGCGGCGTCCACAGACTGACGGCACCGATCACCGCCAACAGCACGAAGGCCAGAGGACGCGCCAGGTCATGCATCTGTTCCTGCAACTTGCCTTCGGTCTTCATGATCAGCCAGGTGCAGCCGAGCAAGGCATACGCCACCACCAGTGCGGCGCCGCAGAACAGCGTGAACGGCGTCAGCCAGTCCAGTGAACCGCCGGCATATTGCCGGTTGACCACTGGCAGACCATCGATGAACGCGCCCAGCGCCACACCCTGGAAAAACGTTGCGGCAATCGAACCACCGATGAATGCCTTGTCCCACAGGTGACGCTTGTCGTCCTTGGCCTTGAAGCGGAACTCGAACGCCACGCCACGGAAGATCAGCCCGATCAGCATGAAAATCAGCGGCAGGTACAGCGCCGACAGCACCACCGAATAGGCCAGCGGGAACGCGCCGAACAACGCAGCGCCGCCCAGCACCAGCCAGGTTTCGTTGCCGTCCCACACCGGGGCGACGGTGTTCATCATCACGTCGCGGTCGGTCTTGCCGGGGATGAACGGAAAGAGAATCCCGATCCCCAGGTCGAAACCGTCCATGACCACGTACATCATGATGCCGAAGATGATGATCACGGCCCAGATCAGCGGAAGATCAATACCCATGACTCAAATCTCCTTGGTCAGGCTGCGGTCGTGTTCGGCGCCATCGTCGTCGGCAGCGGACAACGGACGGGCCGGCGTGCGTTTCTGGCCAGGACCACCTTCGTTGGTTTCCTTGCCTTCGTCGGTCTTCGGCCCTTTGCGCACCAGGCGCATCATGTAGCCCAGACCCGCACCGAACAGCGCGAAGTACACCACCACGAACATGATCAGCGTGATGCTCATCTGCATGAAGCTGTGGTTGGACGACGCATCCGCAGTGCGCATCAGTCCGTAGACCACCCACGGCTGACGGCCGATTTCAGTGGTGAACCAGCCCGCCAGGATCGCGATCAGACCCGACGGCCCCATCCACAACGCCAGGTACAGGAACGGCCGCGAGGTGTAGAGCGAGTCACGCTTGCGCAACCACAAACTCCACAGACCGGTGAAGATCATCAGGAAGCCGAGGCCGACCATGATCCGGAACGACCAGAACACGATGGTGGAATTCGGCCGGTCTTCTGGCGGGAACTCCTTGAGCGCCGGGACTTGCTTGTCCAGCGAGTGGGTCAGGATCAGGCTGCCGAGGTATGGAATCTCGACAGCGAACTTGGTTTTTTCTTCCTTCATGTCCGGCCAGCCGAACAGGATCAGCGGTGTCGCTTCGTCCCCAACGTTTTCCCAGTGGCCTTCGATCGCAGCGATTTTCGCTGGCTGATGCTCGAGGGTGTTGAGGCCGTGGAAGTCGCCGATGACCGCCTGGATCGGCGCAACGATCAACGCCATCCACATCGCCATCGACAGCATGGTGCGGATCGCCGGGTTGTCCTTGCCGCGCAGCAGGTGCCAGGCCGCTGACGAACCGACGAAGAACGCCGTTGCGACGAACGCGGCCGTTGCCATGTGCATCAGGCGATAGGGGAACGATGGGTTGAAGACAATTGCCAGCCAGTCGGTTGGAATGACCTGACCGTTGACGATCTCGAAGCCCTGCGGGGTCTGCATCCAGCTGTTGGAAGCGAGAATCCAGAAGGTCGAAATCAGCGTGCCAATGGCCACCATCACCGTGGAGAAGAAGTGCAGCTTGCGCCCGACCTTGTTCCAGCCGAACAGCATCACGCCGAGGAAACCGGCTTCGAGGAAGAACGCCGTGAGCACTTCATACGTCAGCAACGGCCCGGTAACGGAACCGGCGAAGTCCGAGAAGCGGCTCCAGTTGGTACCGAACTGGTAGGCCATGACCAGCCCCGATACCACGCCCATGCCGAAGTTGACGGCAAAGATCTTCGACCAGAAGTGGTAGAGATCGCGATAGGTATCGTTACCGGTTTTCAGCCACAGGCCTTCCAGCACCGCGAGATAGCTCGCAAGACCGATGGTGATCGCCGGGAACAGGATGTGGAACGAGATGGTGAATGCAAACTGAATTCGGGCGAGATCCAGGGCCTCTAAACCGAACATAAGCTTTCCTCTATCAGATAACGGTTCCAGGACTGGCGGCCTTGAACCACTGCCCCCACGGGTATGGAGTGCGGCGAACTCGAATTCGTTCTTCTTTTTACAGGCATCGCGACGCAGGGAGTCTGCCGACGGGTCCGCGATCGTTTCCACGAAGGGTCTTGATCTGGATCAATCAACGTAGAAAGAGTAGTCCCATTTCCGACGGGAAACCGCGTGGTCTTTTGCCGCGTGACAAGTTGCCTCACAGTCACGGCAACGCCCTGAAATACATCGGTGGCCGGGTTTCGTGCCACGGCGCAGAAAAATCGATGTCTGGCTAACTAAATTTTCTGTCATAGCAACTTCCTGTTACAGACTGGTGATAATCTCGCGGTTCCCCTCGATCACGACCGGCCCGCAAATGCCCAGCCAAGAGCCCTTGCTGTTACGTCACCACCGTCCCTTTCTTGCGTTCTGGTTTGCCCGGATTTTCACCGCCAGTGGTTTTCAGATGCTCACCGTGGCGATCGGCTGGAACCTCTATCAATTGACCGGCAATGTGCTCGACCTGGGTCTGGTCGGGTTGGTGGAATTCGCACCACGGGTATTGTTCATGCTGCACACCGGCCACGTTGCCGACCGCTACGACCGACGCAGAGTCGCGGCGATCTGCCAGTCGTTGCAGGCCCTGATCGCGCTGGCATTGGCCATCGGCAGTGCAACCGATCATGTCACCCGGGAAATGATCTTTATCCTGGCGTTCCTGCTCGGCGCCGCACGCTCGTTCGAGATGCCGACCACTCAAGCGCTGCTGCCGAGCATCGTGCCCAGTGCGTTGTTCCCGCGGGCGGTCGCCGCCGCACAGTCGGCGCAGCAATCGGCCACCATCGTCGCACCGGCGCTCGGCGGTCTGCTCTATGCCTTCGGCAGCGTGTGGGTCTATGGCCCGACGGTGATTCTGTATGTCATCGCCTGCACCTTGATGCTCAACCTGCCCGCACGGCAAACACCGCTGAACAAAGGCAAGGCGACGCTGGATTCGTTGCTGGCGGGGATTCGCTTCATTCGTAGCCGTCCGGACATTCTTGGTGCGATTTCGCTGGATCTGTTCGCGGTGCTGCTCGGCGGCGCCACGGCGCTGTTGCCGGTGTTCGCCAAGGACATCCTGCTGACCGGGCCGTGGGGGCTGGGGTTGCTGCGCTCGGCGCCGGCGGTTGGCGCGCTGATGATGTCGCTGTTCCTGTCGCGGTTTGCCGTTGAGCGAAACGTCGGACGGGTGATGTTCACTGCCGTCGGCGTATTTGGTGTGGCCACCATCGCCTTCGGCCTGTCGACGTCGTTCTGGTTCTCGCTGGCGGTACTGGTGGTGCTCGGCGCGGCAGACATGATCAGCATGGTGATCCGCGCCTCCTTCGTGCAACTGGAGACCCCGGACGAAATGCGCGGGCGGGTCAGCGCGGTGAACGGCCTGTTCATCGGCGCCTCGAACCAGTTGGGCGAATTCGAATCGGGCCTCACCGCCCACTGGTTCGGCACCGTACCGGCGGTGGTGATGGGCGGCATCGGCACGCTGGTGGTGACCGGAACCTGGATCAAACTGTTCCCGACCCTGGCCAACCGCGACCGGATGCATGTGCCGGTGGAAGAGGTGAAGGCCTAGCTACACGGGCTCCACCAGCGGGGCCATCCCCCAAGCACAAATAGCTCGAAAAGATGCGGTACATAGATACCGCATTGAGTGTAATGTATCGCCTTACACTCGCCGCATGATCAAATCCCATGCCCATGCACAACCCGCCACACCCCGGTGAAACACTGCTGATGGATATATTGCCGGAGCTCGGTATCAGCGTGACCGAATTGGCTCGGCATCTGGGATTCGCTCGTCCTCACCTTTCTCGTGTTTTGCACGGACATGCGCCGATCAGCCCGGATCTGGCTGTACGACTGGAACGCGCGGGGATTGGCAAGGCTCGAATGTGGCTAGGGGTTCAAACCGATTACGACCTTTGGCAAGCCGAGCATCGTGAGCAGCCAGCCATTCAACCAATCGCTGCTCACGCCTGACGCTCTCAGGCCAATAACTCCCCCGCCACCTTTGCTCTGGCAGCCTTGCCCGCCAGTTGCTCGACCAGCGTCAGCGCAAATGCCAGCGCGGCGCCGGAGCCCTGGGCGGTGATGCAATTGCCGTCGACCACTACGGGTTGATCGACAAAGGTGCAACCGGAGAGGTTATGGCTGGTGGCGGGCAGGCAGGTCATGCGTCTTTGGCGCAAAACGCCAAAGCTTTGCAGCGCGACCGCCGGGGCCTCGGCGATGGCGGCGAACAAGCGTCCGGCGCTGGCCTGATCCTTGAGCAATTGTTGCAGAGGCTGGTGCGCGGCCAGGTGTTGCGCGCCGACAGCGCCGCCGGGCAGGACAATCAGGTCGAAGGTCTGGGCCAGCACATCAATGAGCATGCCGTCGGCAGTCAGTCGCGTGCCCCGTGCGCAGGTCAGCATGCGCCGGCCTTCGATGCTGGCCGCCACCACTTCGACGCCGGCGCGACGCAGCACGTCGATCAGGGTCACGCATTGCAGATCATCGATGCCCTCGGCGAGGGTAATCAGGGCTCTAAAGGTCATGGGCGCTTTCCGCTGGGTGGTCTTTAAAGCGTAGTCAGCTTTGCCGTGCCCTGTTCGGCGACAGCCGTTACTTGATGTAAAGCTGGGTCGACATCGTGTTGCGCGGGGCGTTGATCGACGTATTGCTGAAGGTAAAGGTGCCTTCCTGACGGGCTGCCAGATCGAAGGTGTACAGCGAACCGACGGTCTTCGCGCCTGGCGTGCACTCGGTCAGGTTGCCGTTATCGAAAGCACAGACCGGGCTCCGGGTGCCATTCACTTCGAAACCGTCCAGCGCCGCCTGAGGCTGGCTCTGGCCGTAGCCGATTTCCAGCACATACACCTTGATGCCCGGCGCGCTGTGATCACAGCGGGTCTGAACCTGGCCATCGGTAATGTCTTCGAGCCCGCAGGACGACGACTGAACCTTGATGACTTTCACCTCGCTCAATGGCGGTGCCGACGCCGCGAATACCGCCGGTACACCGGTCAGCAGCAAGGCCATCAGTCCGGCAGTGTTGGTCCAACCCTTGTTCATGCGATCCATCCCCGAAAAAACAGCGCGCAGTATGGCGTACTTGGCCGTGGTGCAAAACTTCGCCGACGATCGACACCAACATCCGCCATCTTCCTCACGCTGCTGGTATGATGCGCGGCTTTTTCCGGCCCACCACAATTTTCCAGGCGCTTGCGACGGTCTGTGCTTTGCTGTTGAGGTCGATACATTCACGGCGCCACGCGCGCCACGGGGAGCAGACATGCTGGAAAGGCTGTTTCAACTCAAGGCACACAACACCAACGTGCGGACCGAGATTCTGGCGGGCGTCACGACCTTCCTGGCCATGGCCTACATTCTGTTCGTCAACCCGAGCATCCTCGGCGAGACCGGCATGGACAAGGGCGCGGTGTTCGTCGCCACGTGTCTGGCAGCCGCCATCGGTTCCACGGTCATGGGCCTGATCGCCAACTACCCGATCGCCCTCGCGCCGGGCATGGGTCTGAACGCCTTCTTCACCTACACCGTCGTGCTGCACATGGGCCACACCTGGCAAGTGGCGCTGGGCGCGGTGTTCATTTCGGCGGTGTGCTTCTTCCTGCTGTCGATCTTCCGCATCCGTGAATGGATCATCAACAGCATCCCGCTGCCACTGCGCTCGGCGATTGCCGCCGGTATCGGCCTGTTCCTGGCGCTGATCGCCCTGCACAACGCCGGCATCGTGGTCAGCAACCCGGCGACCATGGTCGGCCTCGGTGACCTGAAACAGCCGGCTCCGATCCTCGCCACCCTCGGTTTCGCCCTGATCGTTGCCCTTGAAGCCCTGAAAGTACGCGGCGCGGTGCTGATCGGCATTCTCGCGGTGACCATCGTCTCGATCGTGATGGGCTTCACCCCGTTCGGCGGCGTGACGTCGATGCCGCCTTCGCTGGCCCCGACCTTCCTGCAACTGGACATCAAGGGCGCACTGGACATCGGTCTGGTCAGCGTGATCTTCGCCTTCCTGTTCGTCGACCTGTTCGACAACTCCGGCACCCTGATCGGCGTCGCCAAGCGCGCCGGCCTGATGGGCAAGGACGGCCACATGCCGAAAATGGGCCGTGCGCTGATCGCCGATAGTACCGCTGCGATGGCCGGCTCGTTGCTGGGCACCTCGACCACCACCAGCTACATCGAATCCGCTGCGGGCGTGAGTGCCGGCGGCCGCACCGGCCTGACCGCCATCGTCGTCGCGATCCTGTTCCTGCTGGCGCTGTTCTTCTCGCCACTGGCTTCCAGCGTACCGGCCTTCGCCACCGCGCCGGCGCTGCTGTTCGTCGCCGTGCTGATGACTTCGGGGCTGGCGGAAATAGACTGGGAAGACATCACCGTCGCCGCGCCGGTCGTGGTCACCGCCCTGGCGATGCCTTTCACCTATTCCATCGCCAACGGCATCGCCTTCGGCTTCATCGCCTGGACTGCGATCAAACTGCTGTCCGGCCGCGCCCGTGAGCTGAACCCGGCGCTGGTGATCCTGTCGATTCTGTTCGTGATCAAGCTGGGTTGGTTCAACGCATGACTTTTGATTCCCAGGCCTACGCCGCACAACTCGAAGACAAGGTCACGCGCCTGCGTGACCTGCTGGCCCCGTTCGATGCACCGGAGCCGACGGTGTTCGACTCGCCGTTGCAGAACTTCCGCCTGCGCGCTGAATTCCGCCTGTGGCGTGAAGCCGGCGAACGGCATTACGCGATGTTTTCCCAGGACGACAAACGCACGCCGATCCTGATCGAGGAATTCCCGATCGCCAGCCTGCGCATCAACCAGTTGATGCCACAGTTGAAAGCGGCATGGCAGGCCAGCGCAGCGCTGAGCCACAAACTGTTCCAGGTGGAGTTTCTGACCACCCTGGCCGGCGATGCGATGATCACTCTGTGCTATCACCGTCCGCTGGACGAGCACTGGCACGCGGCGGCGACCAAACTGGCGGCGGATCTGGGCGTCAGCATCATCGGTCGCTCCAAGGGCAAGCGCGAAGTGCTCGGCCTCGACTACGTGGTCGAGAAACTCGACGTCGGCGGTCGCACCTTCAGCTATCGCCAACCGGAAGGCGCGTTCACCCAGCCCAACGGCACCGTCAACCAGAAGATGCTCAACTGGGCCTACGAAGCATTGGGCGATCGCAGCGACGACCTGTTGGAGCTGTATTGCGGCAACGGCAACTTCACCCTGCCGCTGGCGACTCGTGTGCGCAAAGTGCTGGCCACCGAAATCAGCAAGACTTCAGTCAACGCCGCACTGAGCAACCTGGCCGAAAACGCTGTGGATAACGTCACCCTGGTGCGCCTGTCCGCCGAAGAGCTGACTGAAGCCCTGAACGAAGTTCGCCCGTTCCGCCGCCTGCACGGCATCGACCTGAAAAGCTACGAATTCGGCAGCGTGTTCGTCGACCCGCCACGGGCCGGCATGGACCCGGACACCTGCGAACTGACCCGGCGCTTCGACAACATCCTGTACATCTCCTGCAACCCGGAAACGCTGGCGGCGAACATCGCCCAACTGCACGACACGCACCGCATCACCCGCTGCGCGCTGTTCGACCAGTTCCCGTGGACCCACCACATGGAATCCGGCGTGCTGTTGACCCGACGCTGATTGCAGGTCCCAGATACAAGAAAGCCGTCCTCATCGACGGCTTTTTTGTGCCTGTTCATGGCACGGGATCGACTTTGCGCGGACGCCCGCCCTTCCTGCCGTTGGCCCGTGCAGCTTCAGCTTTCGCGGTGCTGCTCTGGCGACCATTGCGAGAGGCGATTACCGAGGCGGCCATGGCCATCAACGGCTGACTGGCCGAGATCATGCCGGCGATGGAAACCTGCAAATCCTTGCCGTCGTGGCACAACGCGGTGCCGGCAAAACCCACATTCAGTCCGCTGAAATCTTCCGGCTCGAAATCATCGAACTCGCGGTAAAGGTTCACTGGCAAAAGCACGCCGCTGTCGTCCTCGAAGCGAATCACCAGGGACGGTTTCTCAAAGGTCACCGACACGGCTTGCAGGCTGCTGCGTCGGCGCACGCCACCACGGTCGACCGCTTCGTCCAGACGCTTTTCCGTGACGGGTCGATCCGCGTGCAGCGTGGCTTTGACTGTTTTCATAATTCTATTTCCACTCCTTCGTTGGCGCCGACCAGGGCCAACAGGGTTTTGTTGACCTCAGGCTCGTAATACGCCGATCCGATCCTGAAACTCGTGCTGGTGACCTCCCGCAGCACCGCCACCTGATTCGACTGCCCGTCCCACCACTGATTGTCGAGGCAGGCGGTGCGCAATCGAGTCCACCAGATCCAGCGCGCCCGCCGCAGATGATCGGTTTCACGCAGCGACTGGCGCAGCCCTTCAAGCAGGCTGACCGGCGGTTGATGCGACAACGGCACCACATCCCACAGTTCAACGCCGTTGTGCCAGAAACTGAATTTGAAGCGGGCGCTCCAGGCGCCTGCATCCACATGTGCGTGGGGTGGACAATGTTCGTCACGCAACATGATCACCACTGACAGTCCTTTGTAACTGCATACCTTCATGCTAACCCATCCGTTAGGTTTAAAAGTTTCAACACTTGCCATTCCCTGGCAAATCCGACCACCGGCGCCCAGGCCTGCGGGAGCCGTTACCTTTCGAGCCTAGTGCGGGAGCCGCAAAAGCCGCGCGCAAAATGGTAAGCAGTTCTTTCGCAGTGGCCGCGCATTTGCTACATACGAAGACTCATTCCCCGGTGTAATCAATCATGCAGCGACAGTTCGACGATCTTCAGCTGGGCAGCATCGAGTTGTTTTGCCTGGCCGCCGAGTGCGGCAGCTTCACCGCTGCGGCGCAGGCAGCATCGGTGACGCCGGCAGCGGTGAGCCGCTCGGTATCCCGCATGGAGGAACGCCTGGGAGTACGCCTGTTTGCACGCACCACCCGCAGTGTGAAACTGACCGACAGCGGCCGTCGCTATTACGAAGAATGCAGCCAGGCGCTGGCGCAACTGGTCGAGGCGCAACGGGAAGTCATGGGCCAGCAGCAGGAACCGTCCGGCACCCTGCGTATCAGTATTCCTACGACTTATGCCCATCATCGGATCCTGCCGCTGTTGCCGGCCTTTCGTGCGCGCTTCCCGCAGGTGAAGGTCGACATGCACATCAGCAACCGCAACATCGACTTCGTCGGCGAGGGCTACGACATGGCGATCCGCGTGCGGGCGATTCCCGATTCCGGCCTGATCGCCCGCCATCTGGAAGATGCGGCGCTGGTGATGGTCGCCAGCCCCGATTACCTGAAACGCGCCGGCACGCCGCAGACCCTTGAGGACCTCGAACAACACGAATGCATCCAGTACGAATTGCCCAGCAGCGGGCGGCGGATCACCTGGCTGTTTTACGACGATGATGCGCCACGGGAAATCCTCGCCGAGGGCAATTTCTGTTGCTCGGACGATGTGCTCGGTGGCGTGACCCTGGCCAGGCACGGTGCCGGGTTGTTCCAGACCTATCGCTTCATCGTCGAAAAAGAACTGGCCGACGGCTCGCTGATAGAAGTGCTCAAACCCTACAGCGGACGCTCGCGGCCGTTTACCTTGTTGTACCCGCAGAATCGCCACATGCCGCTGCGCGTCAGGGCTTTCATCGATTTTCTGGTGGAGCAGTTGCCGCACTGAATTGCATCAGTGTGCGATCACCGCACACAAATCAGGGCGGTCGATGCTGAGCAATTGATTAAAGTAACCATCTAGTACAATTTAACTCCACAGGTCGAAACCCTCGGCCCAAGCCAAAAACAATAAGTGGAGTTTGCCCCCATGCCCCCTATCGTTCTGGTGCTCAACGGCCCGAACCTGAACCTGCTCGGCACCCGTGAACCGGCGACCTACGGTCACGAAACCCTGGCCGATATCTCCGCCCTGTGCGGGCGTGCCGCCGAAGAATTCGGCCTGGCCGTGGAGTTTCGCCAGACCAACCACGAAGGCGAACTGCTCGACTGGATTCACGGCGCCCGCCAGCGCTGCGCCGGCATCGTGATCAACCCGGCCGCCTGGACTCACACCTCGGTCGCGATCCGCGACGCCTTGGTTGCCAGCGAATTGCCGGTGATCGAAGTGCACCTGTCCAACGTCCACGCCCGCGAGCCGTTCCGTCACCATTCGTTCGTCTCCGCCATCGCCACCGCCGTGATGTGCGGCTTCGGCAGCCACGGCTATCGCCTGGCCCTGGAACATTTCAGCCAGCGGCTGAAGGGGTGATCCGCATGAATCGCAACAACGTGATACTCGCCGGGCTGATCGGCGCCGGCATCCAGGCCTCCCGCACCCCGGCGCTGCATGAACACGAAGGTGACGAACAGGGCCTGCGTTACCTGTACCGGCTGATCGATCTCGATCAACTGCAACTGGACAGCAACGCCCTGCCCGACCTGCTGCTGGCCGCCGAACGCATGAATTACACCGGCCTGAACATCACCTTCCCGTGCAAGCAGGCAATCATCCCGCTGCTCGATGAATTGTCCCCGGAAGCCCGAGGCATCGGCGCCGTGAACACGGTGGTGCTGAAGGACGGCAAACGCGTCGGCCACAACACCGATTGCCTGGGTTTTGCCGAAGGTTTTCGTCGCGGCCTGCCAGACGTTGCCCGCGAGCGCGTAGTCCAGATGGGCGCCGGCGGTGCAGGCGCGGCCGTGGCCCACGCCCTATTGAGCGAAGGCGTACAACAACTGAGCATTTTTGATGTGGACGTGGAGCGCGCCGAAAGTCTGGCCAACAACCTCAACCAGCATTTCGGCGCTGGCCGGGCCGTTGCCGGGCATGATCTGGCGAGTGCGCTGAATCAGGCCGACGGCCTGGTAAACACCACGCCGATGGGCATGGCCAAATTACCGGGCATGCCCGTGCCGACGGCGCTGCTGCGGCCCGAGTTGTGGGTGGCGGAGATCGTCTATTTCCCGCTGGAAACCGAACTGCTGCGCAGCGCCCGCGCCCTAGGTTGCCGAACCCTGGATGGTGGCAACATGGCGGTGTTCCAGGCGGTGAAAGCGTTTGAACTGTTCAGCGGCAGGGCGCCGGATGCACAACGGATGCTCGCGCATTTTCAAAGCATGAATGGGTAAAACCGTGAGGGGGCGACGCCCCCTCGACTTCAGTCACGCTTGCAGGTAGCGCAGCACCGACTCGCAAATCATCTCGCGATGACGCTGCTTGATGCTTTCGTCCGGCAGGTCGATCTGAAAGATCTCACCGAACGTGTGGCGGTTCGACACGCGATAGAAGCAGAACGAACTGATCAACAGATGTACGTCCAGCGCGTCGAGCCCGGCGCGGAACACCCCTTCTTCAGCACCGCGACGCAGAATCTCGCCCAGGGAATCGAGGATGGTGTTGTTCATCGCCTTGATCGCGTCTGAACGCTTCACATACTCGGCGTTGTGGATGTTTTCGATGCTGACGATCCGCACGAAATCGACGTTGCGATCGTGGTGATCGAAAGTGAATTCCACCAGGCGCCGGATCGCTTCCACCGGCGGCAACTCGGCCAGGTGCAGACGGTTCTCGGTGCTGCGGATATCGCCGTAGAGCTTCTCCAGCACCTCGACGTACAACTGCTCCTTGCTGCCGAAGTAGTAATAGATCATGCGCTTGGAGGTGTGGATGCGCTCGGCGATCGCATCGACGCGGGCGCCGGACAGCCCCTGCTGGACGAACTCGACGATCGCCTCCTGCAGGATATTCTCGCGGGTCTTTTCCGGGTTGTTCTTGCGACTCTTGCGCGGCTCTACCGCGGGTAGAGCGGGAGCTGCGGGAAGTTCTGAAGTCATTGTCATTGCGGGCTCACGGCCATCACTGCACAGGCTGGCGATTATGGGCCGCGCGCCCCAGTGAAGGAAGCCGCGCGACCGGTGTTTAATCCCGCGTTTACGAATTTCCTACAACTTCGCCTGGCGAACCGCGCCACTGCGTGCTTTGGCCATCGCCGCCAGCCGCACCGCGACGTTGGCCGCGCCATAACCGGCGTAACCGTTCTTGCGCTGGATGATCTCGAAGAAGAAGCGCCCCTCGAACGGCTCGGTGTAGACGTGGAACAACTCGCCACCCTGCGCATCGCGGTCGTAGAGCACGTTGTAGTACGCCAGTTCGCTGAGGAATTCGTCATCGAAATCGAAGCGCGCCGCCAGATCGTCGTAATAGTTGAGCGGGATATCCAGCAACGGCACGCCCGCCTCTTTCGCCCGGCTGACTTCGGCAAAGATATCGTCGCAATCGAACGCGATGTGATGCACCCCGGAGCCGCGATAACTCGACAGCGCGTGTGAGATCGCGGTGTTGCGGTTCTCGGAAATGTTCAGCGGCAGACGGATCGAACTGTCGCGACTACGCAGCGCACGGCTCTTCACCAGCCCGTAAGGATCCGGCAGCACCACTTCGTCATCGGCCTCGAAATCCAGCAGGCTCTTGTAGAACAGCACCCAACTGTCGAGGCTGTCTGCCGGCAGCGCCATGGCCATGTGGTCGATGCGCTTGAGACCGCCGCGCGCCACGGCATTTGGCAGCAGATTGAAGTCAGTGCCGTAGACATCCGCCTCCTGATCCACCAGATAGATCAGGCTACCGTCCGGCGCACGCACCGCCGCCAGCTCCAGTTCGTTGGGGCCGACCAGTCCGCGATACGGCTGACCTTTATAGGCGACGGCGCGGGCCAGCGCACTGGCGCTGTCCTTGACCCGCACGGCGGTGGCGCACAGCGACGGGCCGTGGGCCTCGAAAAAGCTGTGGCCGAATGAATAAGGTTCAGAGTTGAGGATCAAGTTGATATCGCCCTGGCGCAACAGGCTGACGCTCTTGGAGCGATGCTGGCCGGCCTTGACGAAGCCCAGCCGCTCCAGCCAGTTCGACAGCTTGGCGCCAAGGCTTTCATCCACGGCGAATTCAAGAAACTCGATGCCGTTGTATTCGCTGGCCTTCGGCGTTTCGAAGAGGATGTCGCGGTTATCCACAGGACGGATTTCCTGCTCCAGACGCTGACGGGTTTTCTCCTCCAGGTACAGCAGCGAACGCAGACCGTCGGCCGCATTGGCCCGAGGCGGCGCGGCGCGGAAGCCGTCATTGAAGATTTCCAGCGACAGCGGCCCGGTGTAGCCGCTCTGAATGATCGGCGCGAGAAACCCCGGCAGATCGAATTCGCCCTGCCCCGGGAAGCAGCGGAAATGCCGGCTCCACTCAAGCACGTCCATCGCCAGGATCGGCGCGTCGGCCATCTGCACGAAGAAAATCTTGTCGCCGGGAATCTCGGCAATCGCCCGTGGATCGCCCTTCAGCGACAAGGTGTGGAAGCTGTCGAGCAACACGCCGAGGGCCGGGTGATCGGCCTGACGCACGATGTCCCAGACCTGTTGATAAGTATTGACGTGACGGCCCCAGGCCAGCGCTTCATAACCGATGCGCAAGCCGCGAGCGCCGGCGCGTTCGGCCAGCAGGCGCAGGTCGTCGATGAGGATCTGTTGCTCGCCGAGACTGTCGGGGGAGGCATTGCTGCAGACCAGTACCAGGTCGGTGCCCAGTTCCTGCATCAGGTCGAACTTGCGCTCGGCCCGCTCCAGGTTGCGCTCCAGACGATCGCGGCGGCAGCCTTCGAAATCGCGGAACGGCTGGAACAGCGTGATGGCAATCCCGAGGTCGGCGCACATCTGCCGGATTTCCCGGGGGCTGCCGTCGTAATACAGAAGATCGTTTTCGAAAATCTCCACCCCGTCGAACCCGGCGGCGGCAATGGCTTCGAGTTTTTCCGGCAGGGTTCCGCTCAAGGAGACGGTGGCAATGGATCGCTGCATGTTTCAACTCCCGGTGGAGACGTCGGCTACGGAAATTGCGCCGCTTTTATAGGGTGAGCGAATTATTGGTCCCGGTTTTTCATTGAGCAATTTAAACTGTACTACCCGGTTAGTTTTGCGTGCGATTATCGAACACAATGCCGGTTCGGCGAATTGACGATTTTTCGTCCACTGCCCAACATCCGTCTCACCTTGAGTCCGGAACTGAACCGCCGGTCGCAGCGTGCACAAAAAAAGCACACCAAATAACAAATCCAAAAACGGGTGGAACACATGATTCCTTCACAGACTTCCCGCATGGCTCCGGCCATGAGCACTGCCACGGGTGGCATCGGCGACAAGATCCGCGGCGCCATGGCCGTCGGCAAGACCCGTTGGGGCATGCTGGCGCTGGTGTTTTTCGCCACCACCCTCAATTACATCGACCGCGCCGCCCTCGGCGTCATGCAGCCGATCCTTGCCAAGGAAATGAGCTGGACGGCGATGGACTACGCCAACATCAACTTCTGGTTTCAGGTCGGCTACGCGATCGGCTTCGTGCTTCAAGGGCGGCTGATCGACCGGGTCGGCGTCAAGCGCGTGTTCTTCTGCGCGGTGCTGCTCTGGAGCCTGGCCACCGGCGCCCATGGCCTGGCGACTTCGGCGGTGGGCTTCATGGTCTGCCGGTTCATCCTCGGCCTGACTGAAGCGGCGAACTACCCGGCCTGTGTGAAGACCACACGCCTGTGGTTCCCGGCCGGCGAGCGCGCCGTCGCCACCGGCATCTTCAACGCCGGCACCAACGTCGGCGCGATGTTCACCCCAATGCTGCTGCCGCTGATCCTTCACGTGTGGGGCTGGGAGGCCGCGTTCCTGTGCATGTCGGCACTGGGCGGGATCTGGCTGCTGTTCTGGGGCCTGAAGTATTTCAACCCGGAAGATCACCCGAGCGTGAAACAGTCGGAGCTGGAATACATCCAGAAAGAAGTCGAACCGGAACAGGCCCGCGTGCCGTTCTCGAAGATCCTGCGCATGCGCGGCACCTGGGCCTTCGCCCTCGCCTACTCGCTGACCGCGCCGGTGTTCTGGTTCTACCTGTACTGGCTGCCGCCGTTTCTCAATCAGCAATACAACCTGGGCATCAACGTCACCCAGATGGGCATTCCGCTGATCATCATCTACGTCACCGCTGACTTCGGCAGCGTGGGCGGCGGGATTCTGTCTTCGTTCCTGATCGGTCGTGGCATGAACTCGATCAAGGCGCGGCTGCTGTCGATGTTCCTGTTCGCCTGCTGCATCATCGGCGTGGTCATGGCCGCCGGCTCCGCCAACCTGTGGATCGCGGTTGCCGCCATCTCCCTGGCCATCGGCGCGCACCAGGCCTGGACCGCCAACATCTGGAGCCTGGTGATGGACTACACGCCCAAGCACATGATGAGCACGGTGTTCGGTTTCGGCGGCATGTGCGCGGCGATCGGCGGGATGTTCATGACCCAGATCGTCGGCCACATCCTGACCGTCACCAACAACAACTACACCGTGCTGTTCACCCTGATCCCCGCGATGTACTTCATCGCGCTGACCTGGATGTACTTCATGGCACCGCGCAAGATTCCTACGGTTACCGAATAACCCTCCTGCACCGACCGGCCTGATTTCAGGCCGGTTTTGCTTTCAGCGCCGGCTCTGCTGCCACGCTGCCGCCAGTCCGCTGCAACAGATCACCGCGATCCCGATCACCGTCATCAGGGTTGGCGTGTGAGCAAACAGCAACCAGCCCAGCAACCCCGCGAACACGATCTGGCAATAGCCGAACGGTGCCAGCAACGCCGGTGCGGCATGGCGGAATGCCTGGGTCAGAAACAGGTGCGCGGTCATTCCGCAACTGCCCAGCGCCAGCATCAACAACGCATGCCCCACGCTCGGCACCTGCCAGAAGAACGGCACCAGCGCACTCATCACCAGCGTGTTGCACAACCCCGCGAAAAAGTTGCTGGTGGTCGGGCTGTCGACTTCCGCGAGCTTGCGGGTGAGCAACTGATAGAAGCAGAAAAACAGCGCCGAGCAGAACGGCAATAAAATCGCCGGGGTGAACAGTTCACCGCCCGGATGGACGATGATCAGCACACCGATGAATCCGCACACCACCGCGATCCACTGACCGCGCGTCACCCGTTCCTTGAGCAGCGGCACCGACAGCGCCGTCACCAGCACCGGGGCAAGAAAGTTGACCGCCGTGGCTTCGGCCAGCGGGATGTACAGCAACGCCGTGGTGAAAAAAAGACTGGTGCCCAACAGGCACAACGCCCGCGCCAACTGCCACAACGGGCGTTTGGTGCGCAGCACGCGCAGCCCGGACTGCGGCAGGAAAATCCCGGCCATCAGCAGCGTGTGCACCAGATACCGCGCCCACACCACCATCACGATCGGATAAAAACCCGAAAGGTATTTCGACAGCGCGTCGTGACTGGAGAACAGGAACGTCGCCACGACAATCAGCAAGATCCCCTTGAAGGGTTGGTTGACGCCGGAAAGCGGGGTGCTGACGGTCATGGGCTCTCTCTGAAAAAAATAAACGGTGACGAGGCGGCTCTCGCCCCTTGGAGCAGACTCAAAGCCGGGCCAACAATTCCCGTGTCCGATCGATCGCCATTTGCGCGCGTTGCAATCCGCTCACGCCCTGCTCCAGCAATTTGACCGTGGGAATTTCCAGACTCAGGGGAAGGTTAGCCGGAAGACTGTGCAACAACCCGATCAGGTCACAATCGCCCTCGCCGGGAAACCGGCGCTCATTGCGAGCCTGACGCAAGATCTCGGCCATGTCCGTTGGCCTCGGCCCGGCAACATCGCACAACTGTGCGTAGCGCAGCCGCGAGGCCGGCACACCGGTCAGATCTTTCAGCCGCGATCCGGAGCGGTCAAAGTGAAACGCATCCACCAGCACCGCACCGTTTTCGCGCCCCGCGTTGTCGACGATGCGCAACGCCTGCTTGAGATTGCGCGCATCGGTCCACGGCATGAACTCCAGATGCGGATGCAAACCGTAGGGCGCCGCCAGATCGCACAGCGCCGCGAAATGATCGGTGAGCCGCTGCTCGTCAGGATCGTTACCGGCGACCAGCAACTCGCTGGCGCCGAACTCCGCGCCGACGCTGAGCAGCTTCTCGAAATCCGCGACCACTGTCTGCGGCTTCAATCGAAGGATTTCCACGTCGAGCACGCCGATTCCGGTGTCACGCAAGCGCGCCAGTGTCTGACGCCGCAAGTCGCCATCGGCTACCAACGGGAAGTGATATTCCTCGGGCGTCGCCGGCTCCAGACGCAGGCCGACATGGCTGTAACCGGCACGGGCCGCGACCTCGACCATGTCGGGGGGCGACAATTCGAGGACGGTCAGGCTGGCCAGGGACAGAATTCGCTCGCTCATAGCCGCGCCTCGGCCAATTCCGGTGAAGTGGCGTAGCCAATGCCGATGCGAAGGGGCGGGTTCAAGGTGCGATCCTCTTGTGATTGTTGTGGGAAAACTCACTCAATCGACAATTTAGAACCCGGTTCCAGATTCTCCCACCCGCCTGACTGAAAAGTGGGCGAACAGCGCACAGCTTTGGTTAAACGAACAACTCCGAGGCCAGGCTGGCTGCCGACAATTCCTCGGTAAACGTCAGTAGCAACGGCGCCAGTTCATGCAATCGCGCCCCTGGCATCCGGGCGCTGGGGCCGGCGATGCTGAGCACGCCGATCACCCGGCCATCGGCGGGATGTTTGACCACGGCAGCAATCGCCGAAGTACCCACCGCCGAGCTTTCTTCCACACAGGCATAGCCCTGTTCCCGTGCCACGCGCAGGCGTTCGAGCAGTTCAATATTGGAGCGCGGCGCGTTGGGCCCGATATCCGCCGGCACCTCCGCGCCCTGGCGCTCGACCAGCGACAACGCCTCGGCATCGCTCATGCACGCCAGCCACGCATGGCCCGACGCGGTGTAGAACAGCGGCGCGTCGCGGCCCATGTCCGGGTCGTAACGCAGACCGATGCGCGCGCCCTGCGCCTTGGCGATCCAGGTCTGGCGCTCGCCGTCGATCACGCCCAGACGCACCAGCTCACCGGTTTCCTGGGCCAGCCGATCGAGCACCGGCTGCACGATATCGGCCCCGCTGCTCGACAGATATTGAAAGCCCATCGCAACCAGTTTGGTCGACAGGTGGTAACGCAACGTCTCCGGGTTCTGTCGCACGTAACCCAGGCGGATCAGCTCGGCGAGCAGGCGGTGCGTCGCGCTCTTCGGAATGTCCAGTTGCTCGGCCAGGGTCTGCATCGGCAGCCCGCGCGGCTCACTGGTGAGGCTTTCCAGCACGCTGAAAACCCGTTCGATTTGACTGCCGGCCATGGTGCGCTCTCGGTGAAATTTCGCCGATTCTAGAAGACATCCCGAGGAATGCGAAATCTGGAGCCTGGCGTCCGATAACCGCCCACTTTGCGCGCCAGTCGGTTGATCTGCTTCGCCCGCGCTGGTTATTTTCTGGAACATGATTCTAAAAACAATTGATTGCTGGAGCGTTTTTTGATGCCTGCCCTTCCCGATATCGACTGCGACGTTCTGGTGGTCGGCTCCGGCGCCGCCGGTTTGTCGGCCGCCGTCACCGCCGCCTGGCATGGCTTGAAAGTCATCGTGGTGGAAAAGGATCCGGTGTTCGGCGGCGCCACCGCATGGTCGGGCGGCTGGGCGTGGGTGCCGTGCAATCCGCTGGCCCGGCGCGCCGGGATCGTGGAAGACGTGGAACTGCCGCGCACCTATCTGCGCCACGAACTCGGCGAGCACTACAACCCGGCCATGATCGACGCCTTCCTTGAAGCCGGCCCGCGCATGGTGGCGTTCTTCGAACAGCACACCGCCCTGCAATTCGCGGACGGCAACGCCATCGCCGACATCCACGGCGAAACACCGGGCGCCGGCAGCGGCGGGCGCTCGGTGATTGCCGCCCCCTATGACGGGCGAAAGGTCGGGCGCCTGTTCAAGCGTCTTCGTACAACGATGCGCGAAACATCGTTCATGGGCATGCCGATCATGGCCGGTGCGGACCTGTCGGCGTTTCTCAATCTGACTCGCTCGTTGTCGGCAGCCTGGCACGTGACCCGGCGTTTCACTCGCCACCTGCTGGATCTGGCGCTGCATGGCCGGGCGATGCAACTGGTCAACGGCGTGGCGCTGGTGGCGCGGCTGGCGAAATCCGCCGAAGACCTCGGCGTACTGCTGTGGGAATCGGCGCCAGTGACGGAACTGCTGCGCGACGAATCACGCATCACCGGCGCTCGCTTGAACACCACAAAAGGCCCGCTCAATGTCCATGCCCGCAAAGCCGTGGTGCTCGCTGCTGGCGGATTTGCCAACGACATCGAGCGGCGCAAGGCCTTGTTTCCCCGTACGCCCACCGGTCATGAGCATTGGGCGCTGCCACCTTTGGGAGTGAATGGCGACGGCCTGCGACTGGGAGAAACCGTCGGAGCCCGGGTCAACACCGATGTGGCCTCGCCCGTGGCGTGGGCGCCGGTCTCGCAGGTGCCACATTCCGACGGCAGCATCGGCCATTTCCCACACATCATCGAGCGCGGCAAACCCGGCGTCATCGGCGTGCTGCGCAACGGCCAGCGCTTCGTCAACGAAGCCAACGGCTATTACGACTATGTCAGCGCCATGGTCGCCGCCGCCCCCGAGGGCGAAGAGGTCGCGTCCTGGCTGATCTGCACCCGCGCGTTCCAGCGGCGTTACGGGCTCGGCATGTCTCGTCCGTTTCCGGTTCCGGTGTCAGGTTTTATCCGCAGCGGCTATATGAAAACCGGTAATACCCTTGAGGAATTGGCTGGTGCATGCGGCATCGATCCGATCGGTTTACGCGCCACCCTGCATGACTACAACCACCATGCCCGGGACGGCGAAGACCCGCTGTTCGGTCGCGGTTCGACCCCTTACAACCGCAAACAGGGCGATCCCGCGCAACAGCCCAATCCGTGCGTGGCCCCTATCGAACAAGGCCCGTTCTACGCGGTGAAGGTGCAGCCGGGCTGTTTCGGCACCTTCGCCGGGCTCAAGGTCAACCCGCATGCACAAGTGCTCGACGCCGAAGACCGGCCTATCCCCGGGCTGTACGCCGCCGGTGGCGACATGGCCAGCATCATGGGCGGGCATTATCCGGCGGGCGGGATCAACCTCGGCCCGGCGCTGACTTTCGGTTACATCGCAGCTCGGCACATGACGGGCGTCACGGCTTTCGAACAGGAGATCGACCATGCAGCACATCGTTAATCGACAAGGACTGAACCTGCCCAAACTCGGCCTCGGCACCTGGCCGATGCTCGGCGACGAATGCACCCGCGCCGTGGAGCAAGCGCTGGAACTCGGTTACCGACACATCGACACGGCAGCCGCCTACAACAACGAAGACGCCGTCGGACAAGCCTTGGCGAATACGCCGACACCCCGCGAGCAGATCCACGTCACCACCAAGGTCTGGTGGGACCAGCTGCAACCGGACGCCATGCGTCACTCGCTGGATCGCAGCCTCAAGGCGTTGCGCAGCGAGTACGTCGACCTGTTCATGATCCATTGGCCAACCACTGACTGGGACCTGCCGCGCACCCTTGAAACCCTCGCGTTGTTCAAGGAGCAAGGTCTGGCTCGCAACATCGGTGTGGCGAATTTTCCGCTGCCGCTGCTGCGCAAAGTCGTCGAGGAATACGGCATGCCTCTGTCAGCCATTCAGGTCGAGTACCACGTCCTGCTCGGACAAAACGCCCTGCTCGACTACGCCCGTCAACACGATCTGGCGCTGACGGCCTACACGCCACTGGCACGCAACAAGGTCTCGGAGATTCCGCAGATTCAGCAGATCGCCGAAAAACACGGTGTGCTGCCGACTCAAGTGGCGCTGAAGTGGCTGCTGGATCAGGACAATGTCGCGGCGATTCCCAAGGCCAGCAGCAAAACCAATCAACTGGCCAACCTGGCCTCGTTGAAGGTCGAACTGGATAACGACGACCGAGCGTTGATCGCCGGGTTGTCCAAGCGCGAACGTCAGGTCAGCCCGGACTTCGCGCCGGTGTGGGATGCCTTCGACCGCTGACACCCGACCCGGCGAAAGAAAACCGCCGGCGAATTGAATTCCCGGCGCTCGTGCTCGTCAATAACAGGCCCGACCTCGTCACCCCGAGGCCGGGCCTTTGTGCGTGTGGACGAATAGACGGACGACCGGACTGGCGCCACACTCACACACCAGCAACACTCATCACCACGATCAGACAGAGGATTCCCACATGCTATGGAAAAAAGGCCGACGCAGTGACAACGTCGTCGATGCCCGTGGCGATGACATGGGCGGTGGTGGCGGCATGCGCTTCGGCGGTGGCAAGGGCCTGAGTCTCGGGGCGATCCTGCTGATCGTCGGCATCGGCTGGATCACCGGCCAGGACCCGCTGCAGATCCTCGGCCAGCTCACCGGGCAGATGACCGAACAATCGGCACCCACTTCGCAAACCCGTCAGGCACCGCCGGCCAACGATGAACAGGCCGAATTCGTGCGCTCGATCCTCGGCGACACCGAAGACACCTGGGGCGCGATCTTCCAGCAGGCCGGCCGGCAATATAAGGATCCGACCCTGGTGCTGTTCAGCAACCGGGTCAATTCCGCCTGCGGTCTGGCGACCTCGGCCACCGGCCCGTTCTATTGCCCGGCGGACCAGAAAGTCTATCTCGACATGGCGTTCTTCCAGGAAATGGCCCAACGCTTCAAGGCCGCCGGCGACTTCGCTCAGGCCTACGTGATCGCTCACGAAGTCGGACACCATGTGCAGACGCTTCTCGGCGTCTCGGCGAAAATTCAGACAGCCCGCCAGCAAGGCCGGCAGATGGAAGGTGACGGCGGACTGCTGGTGCGTCAGGAACTGCAAGCCGATTGTCTGGCCGGGGTCTGGGCCTACAACGCGCAGAAGCGTCTGAACTGGCTGGAACCCGGCGATATCGAAGAAGCCTTGAACGCGGCGAACGCCATCGGTGATGATCGCCTGCAACAACAGGGTCAGGGCCGTGTGGTGCCGGACTCGTTTACCCACGGTACGTCGGCGCAAAGGGTGCGCTGGTTCAAAACCGGATTCGCCCAGGGCCAGGTCGGCCAGTGCGATACCTTTGCGGCGAAAAACCTGTAAATGCATAAATGGCTGTTGGCTTTACTGTTCATCGGCGGCACCGCCCAAGCGGCCGGCGTCGACGCAATCAGTCCCGGGCGCCTGCAATTGCAGGCCGGCGAAATGGCAGTGGGCATCGGCCCGGCGCCGGCGAAAATCGAGCGCGTGCTGATCGTCATTCATGGCCGCCTGCGCAACGCCGAGACCTATCGCAAAAGCGGCGAAGCCGCGGCGGAACTGGCCGGGCAAACCGCCAACACCCTGGTGATCGCCCCGCAGTTTCTCAACGAAAGCGATGTGGCGCTCTACTCGTTACCCGCCAGCGTACTGCGCTGGCAAGGCAACGACTGGATGGGCGGCGGGTTATCCACAGGGTCGAACCCGCTGAGTTCCTACGCCGCACTGGACGAAATCGTCGGGCGGCTGAGCGATCGCAAGCAGTTTCCGGACGTGAAGCAGATCGTGATCTTCGGTCACTCCGGCGGCGCGCAGGTGGTGCAGCGTTATGCGCTGCTGGCCCAGGAACAACCGGCGCTCAAGACCGAAGGCATTCGCTTGCGTTATGTGGTGGCCAACCCGTCGTCGTACGCCTATTTCAATGAGCAACGGCCGGTGGCCTTCGATCATGCCAAGTGTCCGGGATTCAACCGCTGGAAGTACGGTCTGGTGGACCCGCCGATCTACGCGGGTGGGCAAACGCCTGCGCAGCTTGAAGCCCGTTACGTCAAACGCGAGGTAATTTATCTGCTGGGCCAGCAGGACACCGACCCGCAACATCCGGCGCTGGACAAGAGCTGCGCTGCCAAAGCCCAGGGGGCTTATCGACTGGAACGCGGCAAGCTGTTTTTCGGTTACTTGCTGCGTCGTCACCCTGAAGGGGTGAATCAGCGCCTGATCGAAGTGCCCGGCGTCGGGCATAACGGCGACGGCATGCTGACCTCGCCGGAAGGCCAGAAAGCAATATTCGACCAATAAATTCAGTGGTGATTACTCTGGCCCCATCGCTGGCAAGCCAGCTCCCACAGGGGATTTGTAGCGGATACAAAATTTGCATTCACGCAAATCATTGTGGGAGCTGGCTTGCCAGCGATGGGGCCCGCTCCGACAACCGATGAATCAGGCGAACAGCATTCGCCGCAACTCCACACAATCCTTCGCATGCCAGTCGGTCAACTCCGGCCACGGATTATCCGGCAGATTCACCAGCACCGTGCGTGCGCCCGCCGCCCGGCCGCAATCAAGATCAAACCGGTAATCACCGACCATCACCATCTCGCTCGCCGGCACTTGCCAGGCCTCGGCCAGTTTCAGCAGACCACCCGGATGCGGTTTTGGCTGTGCTTCATCGCGGCCCAGCACATCCTCCACCGCAAAGCAGTCGGCCAGGCCGATCGCCTCCAGCGTCACATGGGCCAGTTCCCGCGCATTGCGGGTCAGGATGCCGAGGCGATAGCCCCGGGCGTGCAGGTCGCGCACCAGCTGCACCGCGCCGACCGCCGGGGTCGAGCCGAGCGCCAGATCCCGCTCATGTTCCAGCAGCCATGCATGTTTCGCCGCCGCTTCCTCGGCGGGTAACGCCGCGAGATGGGTGAGGATGTCGTCCTCCGGCGGGATCGACAGCGCCACGCGAATCGCCGCGAAGTCGTGCACGGCGACGGTCAGGGTGCCGTCCATGTCGAACACCCAGTGCCGCACTTCCGCCAGACTCATGCCCAGTCCTTGCGATGACGGATCAGGCCTTCCTGAGTCACCGACGCCACCAGTTGCCCGGCGCGGTTGAACACGCTGCCACGGGAAAAGCCACGGGAATTGCCGGCCCATGGGCTGTCCATGGCGTAGAGCAACCAGTCATCGGCGCGCAGGTCGTTGTGGAACCACAAGGCGTGGTCGAGGCTGGCGACCTGCATGTCTTTCTGCCAGACCGATTTGCCGTGGGGCAGCATCGAGGTGGTCAGCAGACCGAAGTCCGAAGCGTACGCCAGCAGGTATTTGTGCAGCGCCGGGATGTCGGCCAAGGCACCGTCGGCACGGAACCACACGTACTTGATCGGGTCCGCCGGTTGCGGGTTGTACGGGTCTTTTTCGGTGACCGGGCGCACTTCGATCGGTTTGGGGCACAGCAGCTTTTCGCGCATGTGTTCCGGGATCAGGTGCGCGCGTTGCTGGGTCAGTTCCAGCTCAGACGGCAGGTTTTCCGGGCCGACCACTTGCGGCATCTGGCTCTGGTGTTCGAAGCCTTCCTCGTCGTACTGAAACGACGCGCTGCAAGTGAAAATCGGGTGGCCCTTCTGGATCGCGGTCACGCGGCGGGTGCTGAAACTGCCGCCATCACGCACGCGGTCCACCGAGTAGACCACCGGCAACTTGGCATCGCCCGGACGCAGAAAATAACCGTGCATCGAATGCACATGACGCGCTTCTTCAACGGTCTGACTGGCCGCCGACAGCGACTGGCCGAGCACCTGGCCGCCGAACAACTGGCGAAAGCCCAGATCCTGACTGCGACCACGGAACAGGTTTTCCTCGATCGGTTCGAGGGTCAGCAGATCCACCAGATCTTCCAACACTTGGCTCATTCAGACTCTCCTCACACAACGCTATGCCGCGCAGTCTCGGCTGCGGCGGCCAATTCAGATTCTGGCGCGAGCCACTGATCGCGCCATTGTAAACGTCCGTGTCGGCTTAGCCATGCAAGGTCTGCAGCCATTGCTCCCGGGTGATGCGGTACAACACATGTCGACGCAACGGATGGTCGACCGCCAGTTTCGGGTGATCAAAATCGTCGGCTGGATCGTGATGCATGCCGATCGCCTGCATGACTTTTTCCGACGGCAGATTGCTCTGCGCGGTGAAGGACACGATCTCCTTCAGGGCCAACCGGTCAAAACCGCAGCGCAGCGCGGTCCACGCCGCCTCGCTGGCATATCCGAGGCCCCAGTGTTCCTTGGCCAGCCGCCAGCCGATTTCCACCGCCGGGGTGAACGGCGCATCGAAGCCGACCACGCCGAGCCCGGTAAAACCGATGAACTCGCCACTGTCCTTGCGCTCCAGCGCCCACAGGCCGTAACCGTGCTCGGCAAAATGCCCGCGTACCCGGCCGATCAGCGCGGCGCTTTCCAGCCGGCTCAAGGGCGCGGGAAAGTAGCGCATCACCTGCGGATCGGCGCACATCGCCGCAAATGCCGGCAAATCTGCGTCCTGCCACTGGCGCATCAGCAGTCTCGCGCTTTCCAGCTCAAGTATCGGCTCCATCGTGCCCCTCCGTTTCCATGCCGCAAGTCTACATCGCTGGTAGGCTTTGCACTCTTTCCTACAGCCTTTATGAATAGTCCGCCATGCCATTGCCGTTGATCTACCACGAAGACTACAGCCCCGAGTTTCCGGCGGATCACCGCTTTCCCATGGACAAGTTCCGCCTGCTGCGCGATCACCTGGTGGACAGCGGGCTGACCCGCGATGAAGACCTGCTGCGTCCTGAACTGTGCCCTGCCGACATTCTCGCCCTGGCCCATGACCGCGGTTATATCGAACGCTACATGAGTGGCGAGTTGTCCCGCGAAGACCAGCGGCGCCTCGGTCTACCGTGGAACGAAGCCTTGGCGCGACGCACGGTGCGGGCGGTCGGCGGTTCAATTCTGGCAGCGGAAAAAGCCCTGGAACATGGCTTGGCCTGTCACCTCGCCGGCGGCACCCATCACGCCCATTACGACTACCCCGCCGGCTTCTGCATCTTCAATGACCTGGCGATCATCAGCCACTACCTGCTGCAAAGCGGCCGGGTGAACCGGGTGCTGATCTTCGACTGCGACGTGCATCAGGGCGACGGCACTGCACGAATTCTGCACAACACCCCGGAAGCGATCACCGTTTCCCTGCACTGTGAAAAGAACTTTCCTGCACGCAAGGCCGAAAGCGACTGGGACATTCCGCTGCCCAACGGCATGGGCGACGCCGATTACCTGAAAGTCGTCGACGACGCGCTCAACTATCTGCTGCCGCTGTATCAGCCGGACCTGGTGCTGTACGACGCCGGCGTCGACGTGCACAAGGACGACGCCCTCGGTTATCTGCAACTGACCGACGAAGGCGTTGCTGCCCGCGACGAAAGCGTGATGCGCCACTGCCTGGGCCGCGATATTCCGGTGGTTGGGGTGATCGGCGGCGGTTACAGCAAGGATCGCCACGCCCTCGCCCGCCGCCACGGCATCCTGCATCACAGTGCGCAGCGCGTCTGGCAGTCATCGGGTTGTCATTGAGTTGTGCTGCGTTACCCACAATGGCTGTGGAACGGCCTGTGGATAACCTGAGCGAAAGGGACTACAGGCCTCGCTGAACATGGCCTGCAACTCGCTGGTTGTTTTTTGATCAGGCCTGACGATGGTCGCTGCTGCTAGAATGCGCGGCTTATTCCGCCACGCTATTGCCGCTGCCATGACCCAGACTCCCGCCGCCCTTCCCGCTCACGTCGCCATCATCGGCGGTGGCCCCGCCGGCCTGATGGCCGCTGAAGTGCTGAGCCAGGCCGGAGTCCGCGTCGATCTGTACGACGGCATGCCCTCGGTGGGCCGCAAGTTCCTGCTGGCCGGGGTCGGCGGCATGAACATCACCCATTCCGAAGCCTGGCCGGCCTTCCTTTCGCGCTACGCCGAACGCGCCCCGAACATCGCCCCGCTGCTACGCGTGTTCGACGCCGACGCACTGTGCCGCTGGATTCACGAGTTGGGCATCGAAACCTTCATCGGCAGCTCCGGCCGGGTGTTCCCCACCGACATGAAAGCCGCGCCGCTGCTGCGCGCATGGCTCAAGCGCCTGCGCGAAAGCGGCGTGGTTATCCACACCCGCCACCGCTGGCTCGGCTGGGATGACAACGGCGCGCTGCGCATCGACAGCCCGGAAGGCGAGAAAACCCTCAACCCCGATGCCACCCTGCTCGCCCTCGGCGGCGGCAGTTGGTCGCGACTGGGTTCCGACGGCGCGTGGATGCTGCCGCTGGAGCAACGCGGCGTAGGACTGGCGCCGTTGCAGCCGAGCAATTGCGGCTTCGAGGTGCCGGCCTGGAGCGAAGTGATGGTCAGCAAATTCGCCGGTGCGCCGTTGAAAAATATCGCCATTGGTTTGAATGATGATGTTCCGCGTCTGGGTGAATGCGTGATCACTGCGACCGGCATCGAGGGCAGCCTGATCTACGCGCTGTCCGCGCCGATTCGTGAGGCGATCAATGTGCACGGTGCCGCGACCATTCACATCGACCTGCTGCCCGGCCGACCTGTGGATAAATTGCAGGCGGCATTGAGCAAACCTCGGGGTTCACGCTCGATGGCCAAGCATCTGCACAGTCAGGTGGGGATTGATGGGGTGAAAGCGGCGTTGCTGCGAGAACTCACTGACGCTGCAACGTTTGCCGATCCGGCGTTGTTGGCCCGGGCGATCAAAGCCTTGCCGCTGACGCTGGTGAAAACCCGGCCGCTGGATGAGGCGATCAGCAGTGCCGGCGGGGTGACGTTCGAGGCGATGGATGAGCGATTGATGCTCAAAGCGTTGCCGGGGGTGTTTTGTGCGGGGGAAATGCTGGATTGGGAAGCGCCGACGGGTGGGTATCTGCTGACGGCGTGTTTTGCCAGTGGCCGGGCGGCCGGAGCTGGAATGCTCAAGTGGCTCAACAACAGCGGCAAGCTACAAGCCAAAAGCTAACGACAAACCGCCCTTAACTCGTAGCTTGCAGCTTGAAACTCGCCGCTGCCCTTATGGCTTACGCTTGCGCGGCCCGGTATTGAACACCGGCACCTTGCGCACAGGCTTGATCGAAGGCTCCGGCGCCTGGGTGTCGCCGCTGTCCACCCACTTGCCCAGATTGCGCTTGCCACCACCGCCACCGGAAGCTTTCGGCTTCTTCGGTTTCTTCGGCTTCTTGATCACCTGACCACTGGCATCGGTGTCCGGCACGCGGTGCTCCGGCACGAAGTCCGGCTCAACCTCACGCTTCAATGTGCTGCGGGTCAGCATTTCAATCGCCGACAACATGTTCACTTCATCAGCGCACACCAGCGAGATCGCCTCACCGGTGGAACCCGCACGACCGGTACGGCCGATACGGTGAATGTAATCCTCAGCGACGATCGGCAAATCGAAGTTGACCACCAATGGCAAATCTTCGATATCCAGACCACGGGCCGCCACGTCGGTGGCCACCAGAATCTGCACTTCGCTCAGCTTGAATCGGTCCAGCGCCCGCTGCCGGGTCGCTTGCGGCTTGTCGCCGTGGATGCCGTCGGCATTCACGCCCAGGCCCTGAAGTTTCTCGACCAGCGCGTCCACACCATTACGGGTCTTGGCGAACACCAGCACCTGCTTCCACTTGTTCTTGCGCATCAGGTGCACGAACAGTTCCGGCTTGCGCTTCTTGTCCACCGTCACCACCCACTGCTTGACGGTGTTGGCCGCAACGTTGCGCGGGCTGACTTCGATGCTCTGCGGATCGTTGAGCATCTGCCCGGCCAGCAGGCGGATATCATCGGAGAAGGTCGCGGAGAACAGCAGCGTCTGACGTCTCGAAGGTAGCGCGCGGTAAATGTTCGCCAGTTCTTCGGAAAAGCCCAGGTCGAGCATGCGGTCGGCTTCGTCCAGCACCAGGGTTTGCAGCTGGTTGAACTTCAGCGCGTTCTGGCGGAACAGGTCGAGCAGACGGCCCGGCGTCGCGACCAGCAGATCGACACCGCCGCGCAGCTTCATCATCTGCGGGTTGATACTGACGCCGCCGTACACCGCATAAGTGCGCAATGGCAGGTTTTCGGCGTACTGGCGCACGGCTTCGTGGACTTGCTCGGCCAGCTCGCGGGTCGGCACCAGAATCAGCGCGCGCACCGAGTTGGCGGTGACTTTCGGCCCTTCCATCGCCAGCAGTTGCAACAGCGGCAAGGCAAAACCGGCGGTCTTGCCGGTGCCGGTCTGGGCCGCGGCCATCAGGTCACGACCGGCCAGCACGGCCGGAATGGCTTGGGCCTGCACCGGCGTCGGGGTCTGGTAGCCGAGCTTCTCGAGGGAGCGCAGCAAAGGTTCGATCAGGCCAAGGGTGGCGAAAGTCATGGGAGTACCGTAGGAAAAATCAGAGCATGTGTGCGATGGCGCGCAGTTTACCCTAATTCGCACGCTGCTCCGTCGCTATGACCTTCGCTGCGGCAGTCGGCTCGCTGACCACTGGTGGCCGCGCCGGACGCCGCCACTGTGGGAGACTGATCAGCACCACCGCGCCGATGATCACCAGCATCGCCAGCGCCTCTTCGATGCCGATGGTCTCGCCGACAAACACGATCCCCAGCAACACCGCCACCGCCGGGTTCACATAGGCATAACTGGTGGCCGCCGCCGGACGAACGTTTTTCAACAGGTACATGTAGGCGTTGAAGGCGATGATCGAGCCGAAGAAGATCAGGTACGCCAGCGCCAGCCAGCCTTCCAGCGGCGGCATGGCCTGCAGGTGTTCACCGCTGGCCGCGCTGCCGATCAACAGCACCACGCCGCCGACCAGCATTTCCACGGCACTGGCCATTGCGCCTTGAGGCAGCGGCAGGTGTTTGCTCCACACCGAACCGAACGCCCAGCTCGCCGCGGCGAAGATCAGCAACGCAGCGCCCAGCGGACTCGATTGCAGGTTGGAGCCCATGTTGAGCATCGCGATACCGATAATCCCCATCACCACCCCGGCCCACTCCAGGCGGGTGTTGCGTGCCCCCCAGAGATAACCGCAGAGCAAAGTGAACAGCGGCACCGTCGCCACCGCCAGCGCAGCAACACCCGACGCCACGCCGCTGTGCTCGGCCAGGGTCACCGCGCCGTTGCCGAAGCTCAGCAACAAAATCCCGATGATCCCCGCCGCTTTCCACTGCACCCAGGTCGGCGCCGGTACCCCGCGCCAGCGCAGGAACGCGTACATCAGAGTGCCGGCAATCACGAAGCGCACACCGCCGAGCATCAGCGGCGGCCAGTATTCGACGCCGATGCGGATCACCAGATAGGTCGATCCCCAAATCACGTACAACGCAAAAAACGCAGCGATCAGCGGCAAGGAAAAACGGCGCACGGCAGACATGAGACGACTCGACATCAAGGCAGGGAGACTGGTTATTCTAGAAAGGCCAACCGCTAAAAATAAGTTACAAAACCTGTTTATAGCGCCGGTACACTTTTGAAAAAACGGAGATCGACGGCTTAAACCGCGATTTCGAAAGTCTGGCATTTTCAGGAGTCCGACCTTGGACAAATACGACCGCATGCTGCTCAGCGCCCTGCTCGAAAACGGTCGCGCGTCCTACGCCGACCTCGCCCGCAAAGTGAACCTCTCCGCCCCCGCCGTCGCCGAACGCGTGGCCAAACTCGAGGCCAGCGGCGTCATCACCGGCTACTCGGCCAAGGTCGACATGGCCAAACTCGGCCTGCCGATCCAATGCGTCATCGAACTGCGCCTGAACCAGCACGGCAACCCGAAGGTGTACGACGAACTGATCAGAATTCCGCAACTCACCGAATGCCACCGCGTCACCGGCGACCCGTGCGTGATCATGCAGGCGGCTGTGGGCTCGATGACCGAGCTGGAAGAGCTGATCAACCGGGTGGCGAAATTCGGCTTCAGCAAGACGTCGATCGTGTTGTCGAGTGCGATAGAGAAGCGGGTGCCACTCGGCCACATCGAAGGCAACGGCAAACCCTGAGGCAATGGTGTTCCCTGTGGGAGCGGGCTTGCCCGCGATGAGGCCATCACCTCCGACAATTTGGCTGACAGACAATACGCCATCGCGGGCAAGCCCGCTCCCACAGGGAAATGTGTTTGCCTGAAAATCAGCGATAGCGCTGCAGGTGTTCGCCGACTTTAGCGGCCGGGACTTTCTGCAATTTGCACAGCAAGTCGTGCGACAGCTCGCGCACGCCGTGCTTGTGCCGCAACTCATCCGCCAAATGCGCCATCAGGTTCGCCGCCATCTCCGCATCCGCCATCGCCCGGTGCGCCTGGCCGGTATGCGGCAATTGAGCGAAGGTGGTGAGCGTGCCGAGCTTGTGATTCGGCGCAGCAGGCATCAAACGGCGGGCCAGCAGCAGTGAGCAGGCAAAATTCTGCAAACGAGTGCGTTTGATCCGGCCCAGTTCGAAGTCCCAGAACTTCTGGTCGAAGGCGGCGTTGTGCGCCAGCAGCGGTGTACAGCCGACGAATTCGTTGACTTCGTTCATCACCTGTTCGGCCGATGGCGCGGTGCGCAGCATGGCGTTGCTGATGCCGGTCAGTTGTTCGATGAAGGCCGGGACGCGGACGCCGGCGTTCATCAGGCTCTGGTAACGCTCGACGATGCGGCCGTTTTCCAGCATGACCACGGCGATTTCCGTGGCCCGACAACTGCTGCTCGGCGAGATGCCGGTGGTTTCAAAGTCGATGACTGCAATGCGTTCCAAACCGGGTTCAACTCCGTTCAATTCTTGAGCAACAGCGCGCCTTCGATCGGCACATAACGGCTGGCGGCGCGGATCAGCGAGTTGGCGGTCAGGCCGGGCACGCCGTAGGCCACCGCTTGCACGCCGTGTTTGTTGATGATGCGTTCGAGCAGCATGTCGAAATCGCCATCACCGGAGGCCAGGACGATTTCGTCGACGTGGTCGGCGGCGTCCATGATGTCGAGGGTGATGCCCACGTCCCAGTCGCCCTTGGCCGAGCCGTCACTGCGCTGGATGTAGGGTTTGAGTTTTACGGTGAAACCGAGGTTGCGCAGGATCTGCTGGAACTGCTGCTGTTTGCTGTCGCCCCGGTCGATCGCGTAGGCGTAGGCCTCGACGATCTGCCCGTCCTTGCTGATGTCCGCCCACAGCGCCGCGTAGTTGAAGTGGCAACCATAGGCCTGACGCACGGTGTAGTAGAGGTTCTGCACATCGGCGAACACTGCGATTTTTTTCACCGGAGTTCCTGTGAGCGCTGACGCGCATGAGCCGGATCAGGCACCAGGCCCGAAAAAGGCGCTCAGTATGCCAGCCCGAAGGAAGGTTCCGCGAATAATCGGCCCGGGGGGGGGGGGGGGGG
>NZ_JASCAF010000027.1:0-152226 GCF_029967985.1 Pseudomonas sp. V88_4 | reverse complement strand
TCAAGATTGATGGTGGCGGCGTGACCATGAGCGGGCCGGCGATCAATATCAACTCCGGCGGCGGACCAGGCAGCGGCACGGGTGCCGCCCCGTTGATGCCGGGCGTGCTGAAACAGGCTGATGCCGACAAGGCTGGCGCCGTGCTGACCCCGGCGCAAATCAACACCCTCAAACGTAATGCGCCGTTCTGCGCAGAGTGTGAAAAATGCAAGGCAGGTGCCTGTGCCATCTAATCGAATGACACCCAAGGATTGGCTGGCACAACAGCCGTTGCAAAAAGATGAACGTCTGTATCTGGTCATCAGCGCCGCGAGCGATGCAGAGCCACTCAAGCCCTTTTATCAGCATGATACGGCTCCGCAACTTCTACCTATCTGGAGCGGAACACCGTACGCCGATTGGAAACCGGTGATGCCGTACCTCGCAGAAATCACCCCGAACGCTGAATTCTTGTCGTGGATTGCTGAAACTGACGCATTGGATTGGGGATGGCTCGCCGTGTCTACCTGCGATCCAGACCTGGTAATGGAACATTTACGTAGCCTGACCCAAGTGCGTATGCCGGATGCCACGGAAGTATTTTTTCGATTTTGGGATGGTCGGCATATCTACCCGATCATTGAGGCGCTTGGTCCCGCCACCGGAGAAGTTTTACCGGTATTCGAGCGATATCTGATCAATGGCAAAAGCGTTGAAGTGGGCCGAAGAGCAGTGCCGCCTGCGAAAGAGTGGCCTTGGTGGGAAGTGCCTCAAACGCTGTTGGATGTCCTCGCGAAAAAGGATCACACCACCGTAGTCGAGAACCTGATGCAGTGGCTATCAGAGGATTGTCCGGAGCTGTACTTCGAATTTCCCGAAGCCAACCTGCGTAGAAAGGTCGAGCGCTTCGTACGCCAAAACCCAAATACAGAAGAAATGGCAGAGCGTCTTGCTGCTGAGCTGACAAAGGAAGTCACGTCATGAATACCCCGATTGGTACATTGGTCCTGCGTGTGCTGGACGCCAAAACACCTGACGTGAGCCTGATTCTCAAAGACTTCAAAAACTGCCTGAGCGATTACAAGGACTGGGCTGACGGTTTCTGGACGGGCTGGGCGCTGGATGTCGACCAGACCTTCAAGGTCGGCAACGAAGTCAGTGTCACTAAACGCAAGACCAAAACCGGCGCAGTGGAAACCTATGCAACCTGCCCACTGGTGGGTGATTTCACGCTGATCCACATGTTCGAGTCAGCGCGATTCGTCCCTATTGGCAATACTCCAGTAAAACTGGAGCCAGTGACCAAGGGCACCTTCTACGACGACGTTACCGGACCGGTCATCGAAACCATGATAGGTCCAAGCGGTATCAAGGTGGTTGAAGGTTGCAAGAAGGGGCAGACCTATCGCATCACGTTCTTTCCCAATGTCTCGCAGAACGACGTCAAAGCGCTCTATGACTCCTATCAAGGCGTTATCGGAAAACTTGACAGCTGGCTGCAAAGCGAATGGTCGAACAAGTTTCAGCCGCAATGGGCCAGCTACTCAGCGGCAGATCGCGCCGGGCGTTCGGTCATTTTGCTTAAACGGGCACTGGATGGTTTTGAGAAAGCTCTGCTTCGTCTGTGGGACGACATCAAAAGCCTGTTCGAGCTGCTCGCTAATCCGCAAAAAAACTACGCAAAACTCAAAAAATATCTCTCGGATATCGAAATCGACAAGCTCTATGCCGCGTCGAAAGAGTCCATCGCTTCAGGGTTGCTGATCCTCAGCGACGAGCCGCTGATGTTCATCTACGTCTCGGCAATTGTGGCTTGGGTCGGCATGCTTCCGCCGCAGGTCATCGTCGACGTTATGACGGCGATTGCTTCGGAGTTTCTGATCAACGTACTGGTGGGTATATGCCTGACGGGTGGTGCCGGACTGGCTGTAAGAGCAGGGACGAAAGTCCTGTCCACGGTCAAATCGGGTGAAGCGATCAAGTACCTGGATGATCTTGCTTCTACTCTGATGACACTCAGCAACAAACACGCCCTGCCCGCTCATGCGGAGGTGTCGAAACCAATCATCGCCAGCGCCAAGAATGTGCCGATGAAGCCTGCCAAAACGGCAGCATTGAAGATCGACGAAGCCGCCACTGAAGCGCCCAAGCCCAAACCCCAACCAGGCAAAGCCGCACCGAAGAGCCAGGTAGCGGAGCAACCAGCCAAAGGCCCGCTGCCGAAAACTTCAGACACACCGAAACAAGAGGTCAAGGACGCCTCCTCGTTTCCACGGGACAAAAAGCAGAAACAAACCTCGCTTGAGCCAAAGGAAAAAATCGACGACGTTCCTGATCAATCGAAGACACCTGACGACAAAAGCGCCACCTGCGCGAAGAAAACCTGCACCAATGGCTGCCCGGTTTCGATGGTGACGGGTGAAGAACTGTTGACTATTACCGACGGCGAACTCGGCGGTTTACTGCCCTTCACCTGGACGCGTCTCTATCGCACCAGTGCGGCGGAAATGGATTGCGGCCTCGGCTTTGGCTGGAGCCATGCCCTCGCCCAACGGGTGGACATCAATGGCGATGAAGTCATCTGGACCGACCACGAAAACCGTGTCACGACTTTTCCTATGCCGAGCGAGCAGCGTCCGGCAATCACCAACAGCCTTTCGGAAGCCGCGATCTTCATCGGCAACGACCCTTCCGAACTTATCCTCACACAGGCTGGTGAACGCAAGCAGTTCTATCACTTCTGCTTCAACAGCAAAGGCGCGACGCTGATCGCCATCAGCGACAACTACGACAATCGCCTGCACATCACCCGTGACATCCACGGTCGAATCAAGCGCGTGGATAACGGGGCCGGTCGAGCACTTCTGGTTCGGTACGACCGCAAACACATTGTCGCCATCGACTATCAGCAATTCCTACCGGCAGACAATCTGGAAGATGCATGGAGCACCGTCCAGACGCTGGTCACCTACACGTACGATGCTCAACAACGCCTGATCAAAGCCACGAACGCTGCCGGTGAGTCGGAGCGTTACGCCTACAACGAACAGAACGTCATTCTCGAGCGGCAACTCGCCGGTGGCGCCAGCTTCTACTGGGAATGGGAAAAGGAAGGCAAGTCAGCGCGCTGCATCCATCACTGGGCCAGCTTCTCGCAAATGGACGCGCACTACGCGTGGGATGACAAAGGTAGCGTCACGGTTACCAACGCAGATGGCAGTGAAGAGGTCTACACCCACGATGACAAGGCTCGACTCGTCGCCAGGGTCGATCCGGATGGCGCGGAACACCTCAAGGCTTACGACGATCAAGGTAGGTTAATCGCCGAAAAGGATCCACTCGGCGCAGTCACTGAATACCAATACAACGAGGCCGGTCGACTGGTCGCGATCATCCCGCCGGAAGACATGCCGACCTCCTACGAGTACTACCACGGCTACGTCCGTGTGGTTAATCGTGGCCCGGCCAAATGGATCTACTGGCGTAACGACCAAGGCGATATCACCGAACAAATTGATCCAGATGGAAACTCGACCCACTACAGCTACGATCGCCAAGGACGTTTGCTGGAAATCAGACACCCTGATGGCAGCCGTCATCAACTGGGCTGGAATAACCTTGGCCAGTTGCTGGAGGAGCGCCTGCCCGACGGCGGTCAACGCAAATATCGCTACGACGCGCTCGGTCGGCAGATCACACGTCAGACTGAGACCGGTGCAATCACCCACTACCAGTGGGATGCTGCAAACCGTCTGGCACAGATCACCCTGCCCGGTGGTGCCACGCGCGCGTTTACCTACAACCCGTACGGTCGCGTCACGGCTGAACGCGATGAACTGGGCCGCGTAACCCGTTACGAGTATGCCGATAACCTGCACCTGGTCAGCCGTCGTATCAACCCCGACGGCAGTCAACTGCGTTATCGCTATGACAACGCACGCCTGCTGCTCACCGACATCGAAAACGAACGCGGCGAACACTATCAGCTGGATTACTACTCGAACGGGCTGATCCAGCAGGAAACCGGTTTCGACGGACGCCGCACTGCCTACGAGTACGACCTCAACGGCAAGCTGCTGAAGAAAACCGAATTCGGCGACGACGGCAGCGAACTTGTCACCGAGTACCAGCGCGACGCCGCTGGCCGACTACTGGTGAAGACCCTGCCCGACGGCGAGGAAATTCACTACAACTACGATGCACTTGGCCGCCTGGTCAACGTGGACGATGGTCATTGGCCGCTAGCTTATGAATATGATGTGCAGGATCGGCTGATCACCGAGCATCAGGGCTGGGGCACCACGCGTTACGAATACGACAGCGTCGGACAGCTAAATCACTGCCGCCTGCCGGATGGCAGCACACTCGATTATCGCCACCAACCTGGCGGGCATCTGAGCAGTATCGACCTCAACGGCACACGCCTGACTTCCCACCAGTTCAGCGCCGGTCGTGAACAGCAACGTCAGCAAGGTCTGCTGCTCAGCCAATATCAATACGATGAACAAGGTCGCCTGCAAGCGCACAGCGTCAGTCAACGCGACAAAAACCTATTCCAGCGTCGCTACAACTACGACGCCAACGGTAACCTCGCCGGCATCGACGACAGCCGTAAAGGCAATCGCAGCTACCACTACGATCCGCTGGATCGCCTGATCAACGTACGTGGCGCAACACCCGAAAGCTTCGCCCATGACCCGGCGGGTAACCTGCTCGGTCAGACCGACATGCCCGTTGCCAACCTGGCCAACGTCAAAGGCAACCGCCTGCTGATGCAGGGCGACCGCCACTACGACTACGACGCCTACGGCAACCTGATCCGCGAGCGGCGCGGCGCTAACCAGAAACTCGTCACTGAATACCGGTATGACTGCCAACATCGTCTCATCGGCGTAAGCCTGCCGGGAGGCAGTACGGCGTCGTACAAATACGATGCCTTCGGCCGACGCATCGAAAAGACCGTTGACAGCCATACCACCGAATTCCTGTGGCAAGGCGAACGTCTGATTGCCGAAAGTGCCGACAACCGCTATCGCAGCTACATCTACGAACCCGGCAGCTTCCGCCCCTTGGCGATGCTCGACGGCGAGGGTCCACTAAAGTCCACGCCGTTCTACTATCAACTCGACCACCTCGGCACTCCGCAGGAGCTCACCGACTACAGCGGCGAGATCATGTGGTCGGCAAAATACCGCGCCTATGGCAACCTTGCTGCACTGGATGTCAGCGAAATCGACAACCCGCTGCGCTTTCAGGGTCAGTACTTCGACGCCGAGACGGGGTTACATTACAACCGGCACCGCTACTACAATCCGAGCACAGCGCGTTTTTTGACGCCGGATCCGATCAAGCTTGCGGGTGGGTTGAACAACTACCAGTACGTGCCTAACCCGACAGGATGGGTAGACCCTTTGGGCCTAGATACCTGTCCTGGAGGAGATGGATGCAAGCCCCCCACCGGTATCGAAGACCCCATATCCAATTCGAGCGTAAACGAACTCACTAAAGCCCCTGAGGTGGCACAGCCTAAACCTGATTTCTACGTAGGTCCCTCAGGCCCGGACTCTACAATGCCCTCAACTGGATATCGATATATCCGATACAAAAATGATGATGGAACTCTTAACAAATGGGGTCAGGACGCAATAGAAACGAAAAGCCAGGGGGTAACCTACTTCGGATTCGAAAAACATGAATCTGGTAAAGACGCGCGAAACGCATTTCAGGTTAAAGGGCCAGAACATGGACCGGACGAAAATGGTCCTGGCTCATGGAGTGATGCGCGCATCAGGGCAGAGTTTGATACTTTGCAGCTCTACACTGATGGAAAGCCGAGAGCACGTGTTCCTTTTTGGAAAGGTGATACTGACAAATCCAAATTAGAGCCTTTAGCTGAGGCCTATGAAAAATACGGCGACGGAGGAGCACAACAACTTCATCTTGACGGTCAAAAAGTAAACTTCGATAAAGTTGACGTACTACCGGAGGAAAAATGAAAACCTTTTACATAATTGCCAAAAATGATATGGAACCAAATTTTCCTCATAGCTCAAGCTGGCCGAAGGTTATAGGTTACTCATTTACAGATAAATATTTTTATCTATCGGAAGGTAAAGGCCACGGATTCGCCGCAAATGATATGCCTGAAGCAAAAGCAAAAAGACCAGAGTGGCTTGAAATATTTTTAGCCCTAGATGCGCTCTGGTTTCTAGATCTAATCGACAACACACACTTCACAAGCGAAAAAGAGTTTTTTGATAAAATAACTTCAATACTCGGCAATGTAGAGACAATAAATTTCTGAGAAACCGTACTAAGCCAAATTCAATATGGAATAGTCAAAGCCTTAAAGGGGGACAAATTCATTTTTCGTTAAAGAAAATAGAAAATAGAAAATAGAAAATAGAAAATAGAAAATAAATCTGTCCCCTTTTCTATTCAGTACCAATGGGATACCGCCAACCGCCTTGCACAAATTACCCTGCCGGGCGGTGCAACACGCGCGTTTACCTACAACGCCTACGGCAATGGCACTGCCGAACGAGACGAACTCGGCCGCGTCACCCGTTACGAATATGCCGACAACCTGCACCTTGTCAGCCGTCGTATCAATCCTGACGGTAGCCAACTGCGCTACCGCTACGACAACTCGCGCCTGCTGCTGACCGAAATCGAAAACGAGCGCGGCGAGCATTACAACCTCGACTACTTCCCGAATGGCCTGATCCAGCAGGAAACCGGCTTCGACGGTCGTCGCACTGCGTACGAATACGACCTCAATGGCCAGTTGCTGAAGAAAACCGAATTCGGCGATGACCGTAGCGAGTTGGTGACTGAATACCAACGCGACGCCGCAGGCAGGCTTCTGGTGAAGACACTTCCCGACGGCGAAGAAATCCACTACAGCTACGATGCCCTCGGTCGCCTGGTCAACGTCGACGACGGGCACTGGCCGCTCGCCTACGAATACGACCTGCAAGATCGCCTCGTCACCGAACACCAGGGCTGGGGCACCTTGCGCTATGAGTACGACAGCGTCGGCCAGCTCAAGCACTGTCGCTTACCCGATGGCAGCAAACTCGACTACCGCCACCAACCCGGCGGCCTGCTCAGCGGCATTGACCTCAACGGCTCGCGCCTGACGTCTCACCAGTTCAGCGGTGGTCGCGAACAGCAGCGCCAGCAGGGCCTGCTGCTCAGCCAGTATCAATATGACGAACAGGGCCGTTTGCAGGCTCACTACGTCAGCCAGCGTGAAAAAAACCTGTTCCAGCGTCGCTATAACTACGACGCCAACGGCAACCTCGCCGGTATCGACGACAGCCGCAAGGGCAACCGCAGCTTCCACTACGACCCGCTGGACCGCTTGACCAGCGTACGTGGCGCAACACCGGAAACCTTCGCCCACGACCCGGCCGGCAACCTGCTCGGCCAGAACAACGAAGGCACAGCCAACCTCGCCAACGTCAAAGGCAACCGCCTGCTGATGCAGGGCGACCGCCACTACGACTACGACGCCTATGGCAACCTGATCCGCGAACGCCGTGGCACCGGACAAAAACTCGTCACCGAACACAGCTACGACTCCCAGCACCGACTAATCCGTGTCAGCCTGCCGGATGGTAGCGCCGCGTCCTACAAATACGACGCTTTCGGCCGCCGCATCGAGAAAACCGTCGATGGCCATACCACCGAATTCTTGTGGCAAGGCGAACGCCTGATCGCCGAAAGCGCTGACAATCGTTACCGCAGCTATATCTATGAACCGGGCACATTCCGCCCTCTTGCCATGCTCGATGGTGAAGGGCCTCGCAAGGCGACCCCGTTCTATTACCAACTCGATCATCTGGGCACACCGCAGGAACTCACCGACTACAGTGGCGAGATCATGTGGTCCGCGAAGTACCGCGCCTACGGCAACCTCGCGGCGCTGGACGTCAGCGAAATCGATAACCCGTTGCGCTTCCAGGGTCAGTATTTCGACGCAGAGACGGGCCTACACTACAACCGTCATCGCTACTACAATCCGGGGACTGGGCGGTTTCTGACACCGGATCCGATCAAGCTTGCGGGTGGGTTGAATAACTACCAGTACGTGCCTAACCCTACGGGATGGGTGGACCCTTTGGGGTTAAGTGCTAACTGCCCTAAAAACTCGAAAATCGGAACAAAAAACAAGGCAGATGACACCAGCGGAGCCAAAGCAGAAACTGGTGAACCTGAGCTTCCAAAAGGCCATGAAAGTACCCTTACAAGGAAAGCAGCATTCAGGCAGGCCAAGAAAGTCGGAGGAATTCCGCTGTCACAGCAGCCAACGAGATCATATAAGGAAGTGCTTACTGACCAAAAGGGTCGAGTAATGAGCCGCGTATATGAGTTTCGCTTGAAGGATGGCCGAACTGTTACGATTCGAGAGCACTCACTTGGGCACGTAAAAGGAAATGAGGGACCTCACTTCAATACAGAGGTTACGGGAACTACTGGTACGAAAGCGGCCCTAAAAGAGGGCGACAACTCCCATACTTACTTTAAAAAAGAATAACCATGAATACATTTTACATCTGTGAACCGGGAATAAAGCTCTGTGAGCAACCTATCTACACAACCGCTCCCGGATTCGTAAGTTATTCGTTTTATTCCGCATCATTGTCGGAGGCATGGTCAACTTGGAAAAAGTTGAGTATCGCCTTGTCAACTGAATGGCCCGTAACTATAAAATGGCGAACAGTTGGAGATTCGCTCGAACAGCAAAAAATACAAGAAATTCGCCTACGCAAAGATATCGAAAAAACCTTAGGTAAAAACGGATTTATTAAAAAGAACGAACAAACAAAAATCTACTCATACTTAAACCCCGAAAAAACCGAAAAAAACCAAATAAACCCAAACGAATTAACACAATATCGAAATACTTTCCTCATACTTAAAAAGCAAACTCCAGACATGCAAGTCCTATGGGATCAACTTAGCAATGGTGATAAAGGTGTAACTTCAAATAGCCTATTTAACTTTTTGACACTTGATCGAGAAGCTCTGATATGTCGCTTCTTAGAAAGCGATACCCACTCAACCGCACAACTTATCAGCCCAATTGAATACCATACAAAAATCAATTCAATACTCGAAAAAATAAACATTACAAAGACAACAGAAACCGATCTACCAACCATAATTAGCCATCTATAAAAAGGAAATCTAGCAAAATAAACGCAACAAAACGGGACCTATAAATGTGGACTTCAGCAATATCAAACAAAAAACAATGGACTTCAATTTTTGGAGAGCACCATTTACCCAACAACATTTACGTCTCTTACGCAATGCTGGACGGAACATCTATAAACTTAAATCTACGATGCTCAATAGAACAAGCAACCGCCCCAAAAAAATGGCTAAAGAAAAGCTACAACGAGTATGAATTCAATCTCTACATCGTCAACATAGAGGACTTCATAGTTGAAAATTTCAACTTCAGCGGCTCTATTAACATATCTATCAAACAAGACGGACCAAGCTACAAAATCGAATTAGGATTTGCAAACTCATGCAAAGCCATGTTTAGTGCAAAAAACATCACAATAGCCAACATAAAAGCATACTACAACAACGGAGCCATGTAGCTAAAATCAAAGCAACAAATCTAAAAATAAAAACATGACTACAAATCTAGAACAAAAAGAGGACAGATTTATTTTTCTTTGGAGAAAATAAATCTGTCCTCTTTTCAAGATAGCACTATTATTTCAAGGAATAAAAAATTGAATTCCTGGAACAAATTAGACGGAAGCACCTTTTTTAACAAGGTATTCACCTCACCCATCCTAATTGGTGAGATAGAGCTGTTCTCCATAAACATTGACAACAGCAGACCAATTATATTAATGGAGTTTGACATCCCAGAGTATCCAGATGCACCGCCAGACAAATGGAAACAGTCTGGATTCAACACATGCCGCATAGGTTTAAATTGCAGCAACATCGAAGGTCTTTTAATAAAAAACATCCCCACCCATGAAAAACTGAGAATCAAAATCACATCCAACGAGAAAAAATTCAGAATAAGTGCATCCAGCGAGAACTCACTAATTGAATTTACTACTAAACACCCACTACCTTGTGGCCCATCCGCTTATTCAAACGCCCATTTTACAGATAAAAAACCAAAGAACATGAGAACAAAACTTAAATACGAACTCCAACCCCTCCGAGTACCAAGCGGATGGACAATCACAATCAACAACCTTTATGAGGTTGATCTCACCCCTGAAACTGCAGATTGGTTTAGTAGTTCAGTTTTACTAGGTGGTGCACGACAAACTACGGGACACTGCTTTGACTCCAGAGTTGAACCAGAAGGAGATCCATCGGGTGAGTTTGTAATTGAATTTCTAACGATCAAGTACGACAACAAAGGGAACCCGTTAAAAAATTCTGAGATATCCCTAGGGGAATTCAAAACAAAAAACAAGATGGAGTTTATTAAAAAAATCGAAGACTTTATGCTTGAAGCATAACAAACCAAAATTTATTTTTCGCTGAAGAAAATAAATCTGCCCCCCTTTTTTTTTCAAAAAACTATTGGGCATTTTTAGATTTTCCAATCAAAGAAAAACCTCATCAAAAACCCTCCGAATAATAAACTCATGAAAATCACAATATCGCGCATAGTTAAAATCTACACAGAAAAGACCCTTGTTGAATTCTCCACCCCTTATGGAGAAGGTCTTTCAAGCTTATTCACTCTAGAGGCAAGAAAAAAACGTCACTATGACGTCGAAATAAATATTGATGATGTTTTTTTACTGGGACAAAAACATCTTCACCGCAATGAGCAACACACCCTCAACTCGCCATGAAGCCGAAAAAACCTATATAACAGCAGAGCTTATTTCTATTACCGAAGATGGATGCGGGTCGCTAAAATTTGGCAATCCCATCATCTTCATCTCACTAAAAAACGAAAATAAAGATCTTATTTTGCCGAGTTTTGTTGAGATCTCAGCTATTCAAATCATCCTTTACCCAACCAACACCTGAGCAATGTTCAAAAAGCACATCCGCCCTCCTTGGAGATCACTAAATGAACACAAGCAAAATCACCACTCTCGGAGCCAAAATAACTCTCGATGACATTTCCCAGCTTGATCAAACACTCGACATCTCGCTCGAAATAGAAAACTTGAAGGAAGACCTTTTTCAAGCGACTTTCCCATGCGGCCAAATACTCGATATCGGATGGTATCCAGAATTCAGCACACGCGGTTCCTTTGTAATCTCTCTAATCTGCAATCAAGACTGGCAAAATCCGACTCATTGTGAAAAAGCCAAAAACTGGGAAGAGTTCAAAATCGCGCTAGAGAACATATTGAAAAATCTGGAAAGCTAGTATCGATAAACGCTTCGGATATATGGAGTAAACCAACTGACCAAAACAACATCACCGCTATCCGCCCTCAATCATCTCCCCCAAAACCTCATACTTAACCACCACCCGATTCCCATACAACCGCTCCCTCTCCACCAACGCCCCCACCTGCCCCTTCTCCCTCACCTCCCGCCAAATTTCATTCTCCCGATACACCCGCTCCCCCTCCCGCACAAACCGATGCCCCACCTCGAACACGTGATACCGATAAGCCCGCTCCCGATCACACAACAACTCCCCCTCCAACTGCGTCTCCCCGACCTTCAGCTTCAGCTGAAAGCTGCGATCCGTCGGGTTGTGCAGTACCAGGTCGATGTAGTTGTAGAAGATCGCCGCGCCGGAGCCGAATGGCAGGACGCGGCCGTCGTCCGGGAAGGGGTCGAAGCTGTGGTTGGCGCGTTCGGTGACGATCAGGGGTGAGTGAATGGCCATCCAGTGGATGAGGTTGCTGAGTTGGCAGATGCCGCCGCCGATGCCGGTGCGGGCTTCGCCGAATGAGAGTTCCATGCCTTCGACGTAGCCGCGTTGGCGGGTCGGGCGGCCGACGAGGCGGCAGAAGGAGAAATATTCGCCGGGGGCGATGGTGACGCCGTCGATGGCAGCGACGGCGAGTTTGAGGTTGATGACTTTGTTGTGTTGCAGCGCGAGGTCGGAGTCGCCGAGTTTGCGGATCAGTTTTGAGGTGTGCTTGAGGTAGCGATAAGGCAAGCGCTCGGACGTCGCGGCAGGTCGCGCGTAGCGTTTGCTCGAGCAGTGCCAGGCGATGTGGCGAAACAGTCTTTTTTGCCACACGCGCAGCCAGTAAAGGGCCGGGTGGTAGAGGGAAAGTGGTTTCATCCGTGGCGAACGGCGCGGGCCGTTGTCTTCCTTGAACTTGAAAGGGCGGCGCATCTTACCGTGGAACCGCGCTGGGTCGCCAAGCGCTTCGCCGGTGTCGCAAGCCGTAACACGTCGCCCGGCCCGGGCGCTCGAAAATTAAGCTTGAACTAAGGTTGCGTCCCTACCATCCGGGCCACAAAGCAGCGGTTCTGTGGGCTGATTGCCGTCAGCAGAACCCTTCAACTTGAAGTGAGCCCGGACCATGAGTGCGATCGATTCCACCTCTAAACAACTGCCCGCCTTCAGTCTTGTATTGGTCAATTACAAGACGCCGGAAATAACCCGGATGTGCCTGGAGTTTCTCCAGCAATACGTCAAGGAGCATCAAATTCCGGTGTGGGTGGTGGACAACGATTCCGCCGATGAAAGCCTGATCTACTTGCGGTCTCTGGACTGGATCAACTTGATCGAGCGCCCTTCACCCGGCAAGGAAGCGGGACATATTGCTCATGGCAAGGCACTTGATCTGGCACTTGCGAAAGTTGAAACCGATTACCTGTTTTTGCTGCACACCGACACTTTCGTTTTTGACAGTACTGTCTTTTCGATGATGATGAATGAGTGCATGCAATCTTTGGATACAGCGGCGGTCGGTTGCGTCGAGCAATTGGATCGCGGCGTCCTTAGAGACACCTGGCGTTTGTCTTCGCGTTATTTCAAACACTATTTCCGCCGGGCAAAACAGCACTTGGGGTTGCCCTCCCGAGATCCAAAACCCTACCGGGAAACTCACCTGAAAAGCTTCTGCACCTTGTGGAATGCACGGCTGATCAAGGCTCACGGGCTGCATTTTTCGATGGACGACCGGGTCCCGGGATACACGCTGCAGGATCGTTTAAGCAGCCTTGGCTACGGCATCAAATGCCTCTCGCCGCGGACGATCTTTCGCTACCTCGATCACATCCAGGCCGGCACCGTGGCCGCGATCGGTGGATACGGCAAACAACACCGCCGCACCACCATGTATCAGGAAACGCTCAAGCGCCTTCAGTCACAACAGGGCATGCGGCCCGCCAAATCGTAAGACAATAAAAAAGGGCGACTTCAAAGTCGCCCTTTTTTGCATCTGAATTCTTTGGTTTCCACTCCGAGGAGGTGTTCGCCCAGTGTAATGGCCTGGCAATCCATGCACCGGTAAAGAGCCCTGACACTGGGCGAACGGGAGGGATTTTAATGGAAGTTGGCGGATATGTCGTCCTAATTGAAGATGAAATTTATGTACTGAAAAGTTAAAGGACATTGCTTACCGATTTTTCCCGACAAACTTTCTGACATCACCACCTCGAATACTTCATATGACTGCTCTCATACAATTACTTGTACAAGAACAGCCATTCTGTAGAGTCAATACTCAACTTTCATGCTGACTGGTCACTTTTAATACATCGGTATAAGTGACCACGACGCTCTGTCCGACTTTAAGATTTTTCAGTTTGGCCTGAATCTCAGGCTTTTCGACGTTGAGGGTTTTCGACTGGCCTGAAGGGTTTTCCAGGGTGACCTGGTTTGTCGCCAAATCAATTTTGGTGATTTTCAACTGGACCTGAACCTGGCGGAATGCCTCGCCACCGGGGTTGCTGCTGCCCACGGCGTTGCGCAGTTCACCGGTGCGCTCGGTGGAGCCTGGCAGACCTTTATCCACGTCGGTGTCCAGATAAGCGGCCACAGAGCGGGTCACTTCGATCTGAACCAGATCGCCCACTTTCAAATTACCGAGATTTTTCGCCTTGTCGCTGAGCTGAATGTGCACCTGGCGACCTTCTGCGCCTTCAAGGACCACCTGATGATTGGCCGGGTCAACCGCCAGCACTTTGGTGGTGACTCGGTCGGCCTCGACAGCGGCCGACAGCGGGATATCGGCGGCCGTCGCCGAAAGGCTGGCAGCAGAAAGGACGGTAGCAAGTGCTATGGCGTGCGTCAGTGCTTGGAGCTTCATAAGCGGTACGTTCCCTGTGATGGATGGCAGCACCCATCGCCAATGTGGTCAGCGACGGATGTGCCACTGAGCATAGACGCCCTTCAGGGTTTGTTCCGCGCTCGTTGCGCAGTGTCCTGCGCCGTTGACTCGCCACTAAAGGTGCCTTTTCCGGAGCTCTGCCGCTGTTTGGGATCGGTGGGACGCAGTGCGTCGTTGTCGCGCTCGGTTTCACCCGGCGGACGAGGTTCGTCAGGGTGTTCGCTATCAGGGACAGTGTTCATGTCGGGCCTCCTCAGGCTTCAGGGTCGTCGAGTTCCCGCGCAACGTTCACGGCGGGTGTGTCCTTGTGCAGGTCATCGGCCTTGGCTCTGAGAATCTGCCACTGCTCAAGATCGATGGCACCTTGGCCGAGCAAATCGTCAGCAATGCGCTGCAGATCGAAGTAATGGGCATCCGGGGATTGTTGCCAGTACGTCTGATCGTCAAACATCTGCTGCCAGGTCGTCAGGTCTGGAGATTTCAGTTCCTCGCTCATGGATCGGATCCTCGGCCATGTTTCTCGGTAGAGGGAGCATCCTCGACAGAGTTCCAATCGATTCCTTGGCAGGCATGGCGCGCGAAATCAGTACCCGGTCATCTCCAGATAGCCCTGCCCGCCCCGATTGCCGCTCAGGCGCACCGGCCCTTCCCAATACGGAATGCGCAGGTTCATCCAGGCATCGGGGTTGATTGCATCGAGGGTGATCTGCAGATTTTTTCGCGGAATGTTGATCGACCAGCGCACCGGCATCGAACGGCCGGCGACTTTTGCAGTGTCCTGCGGAGTCAACTTGATCTGATCGGCGTGCAGGGTTTCGGTCTGGCCATCGGCGGCAATCCACGTGCCGGTCAGGTACGGCGCCCCTTCCTTTTGGCGCATGCGGTAGAGCATGACGTGTTCGCCGCCGTCCAGATGCAGTGAGAACCAGTCCCAGCCGGTCTGGTTGGCGGTCAGCGGCTGGCTGCTCCATTCGCGATCGAGCCAGGCCGGGCCGTTGACGGTGTAGGTCTGGCCGTCGATCTGCAGGGTGCCGCTGGCCTGGAAAAACGGCTGGCTGTAGTAATACGACGCCTGGCCCTGTTCGGATTTCTGACTGAAACCCTTGTCGCCTTGCAGCACCAGCGGGCGGCTGGAAGTCAGCCGCAGTTGGTAGCTGAAATTTTTGTCCTTTGCGCTGAGTTGCATGTCGCTCAGCGGATCGCTCGCCTGACTGACGAAACGCCAGTCATCGATCCATGCGTCGAACGGCGCCGCACGCACCCCGGCCTGCCCGACGCCGCCACGGGCGTAACGCTCGGCGGCATGGTGGACGCTGGCCGAAGTCACCGCCGCATGCCCGAGCCAGATCGTCTGGTTGGCCCAGCCCGGTTGCTGCGGCGAGGCGTTCAGAGCGCTGCGAAACAACGTCCACTGCACGCCGAAATCGTTGCCCTGCGCATCCTTGAGATTGGCCGTCACGTACCACCACTCGATACGAAAACCGTCATGGGCGCCGTGATCCGCCGGGAAGCTGAACACCCGCCCCGGCACCACCGGCGTAAACGCCTGTGCCTGAGCGCCCATCCCGGCGAAACCCTTCTGCTCCGGTGCCGGGTTGTCGCAGCCACTGAGCAACAACGCCAGAAAAACCGCCAGAAACACCACCGCAAGCCTAGTCCTCATGGGCAAACGTCCTCAGCAAGTCCGCCGGTTGCGTGCGGTACAGCGAATACAGCGGCCACGCCGAGGCCAGCAAGGTCGCCAGCAGCGCCAGCCCCATCAGTTGCAGCAACTGCAACGGAAACACCCGCAGCGGCAGACGCCAGCCAAAGGCCTGAACGTTGATCACCGCGTCCAGGCACCACGCCAGGCCGAGGCCCAACGGCAATGCCAGCACCAGCGTCAGCAGCGCCAACAGCCAGGTTTGGCCGAGGTTGAGCAGCATCAATTGTCGCCGCGTCACGCCCAAAGCCCACAACGGTGCGAGCTGGCCTAGGCGGCTCTGGCTCTGGGTCAGCAGGCTGATGAACAGCGCTACGCCGGCGACGGCCAAGGTCAGGCTATTCAGCGCGGCGGTCGCGGCGAAGGTGCGTTCGAAGACTTGCACCGACCAGCCCTTGAGCCGCGCCTGATCGACGATCCGGCTGTCATCAAGCTGGAAGCGTACCTGCAAGGCCGTGAGCAACGCCGGGATGTTCGGTGGGTCGATACGCAGGTTGAAGCGGTTCGGCGTCAGTTGCGGCCAGCCGCGCAACAGGTGATTGCTGTTGACCAGCACATGGCCCTTGGGATTGCCGTAGTCGGCGTAGATCCCGACGATGCGCGGCGTCCACGAGCCGCCCGGCGTGGGAATCGTCAGGTGATCGCCCGGCGTCACTCTCAAACGACGCGCCAGTTGTTCGCTGAGCATCACCGCATCGTCTTTGGCCAGCGCCGCCCACGGGTCGTCTCCTCGAGATTCGAGCAACGGCCAGTGCTGGCGATAGTGCGGATGATCGATGATGCCGAACACGTCCGCCGGCCAGCCTTGCAGCGTCACCGAAACCTGCCAGTTAGGCATGATCGCGGTGACGCTCGGTTGCTGTTTGAGCCAGGTGGACAGCTCTCGCGCCTGCGCCGGGTTGCTCGGGTTCAGATAAAGCTCGGCGGTGAGCCGTTGTTCGAGCCAGTCGTTGAAGGTCTGGCGGAAACCGGCGGTCATGCTGCCGGCGCCGATGTTCGCCGCCATCGCCAGCAGCAGCGCCATCAACGCCAGGCTCAACGCCGGCAATTGTTGGCGGCAATCGGCGAGAAACCATTGCCCGAGCACCGAGCGGCTGCGCCCGAGCAACCCGTTGAGCAGCGCACTGAGCAACACCGGCAGCGCCAGTGCGGCGCCGAGCAACAGCCCCGCCATCAACACAAAACCGCTGGCAAGGCTGTTGCCCCACACCAGCGCCGCCAACGCAATCACTGCACACACGCCGGCTACCCAACCCTGACGCCGCAACCAGCGCGCATGTTGCTGATGCCAGGCCTGCGGATCCGCCACCGCCAGCAACGGCAGACGCGCCGCCCGCAGCAGACTGTTGGCCCCGGCCAGCAACGCGCCGAGCAGACTCAAGCCGATGCCGCTGAACCACCACCACGGACTCAGACGCAACTGTCCCGCCACTTCCGCGCCGTACAGACCGCGCAGGCTGGCGGCGACATCCGGCAACAGCACGCTCGCCAGCCAATAACCGCTGACTACGCCGAACAACCCGCCGATCAACGCCAGCGCGCCGAGCTCGACGATCAGGCAAGCAATCAGCATCCGCGCGCTGACCCCACAGGCCCTCAAGGTGCGCAGCAGTCCCCGACGTTGCTCCAGCGCCAGACCGATAGCCGCGTGGACGATAAACAAACCGACAATGAACGAGAGAAACCCGAGCGCATCGAGGTTGAGGTGGAAGCTCTCGGTCAACCGCGCAAGGTTGTTTTCCTCGCCACTGCTCTTGAGCTGCAACTGGCCCTTGAACGCGGCCGGGACGTCGGCGTGAAAATCCTTAGGCAACAGCAGGCGTGACAGTTGCTCGGGCTGCTCGAGCACGCGCTGAGCGACGCCAATGTCCACCAGCAGCACGCCGGGGGCCATGTCGGTTTGCGCTCGCAGCGGCGGCAGCGTCTGGCCGGATTCGGTGGTTGGTGTCGCGCCCTCGGCGAGGTTCAGCGCTCGCAAGGTTTCAGGAGAAATCCAGGTACTGCCCGGCGGGCTGAAGAACTCGACAATCCGCTCGATCGGCATCGCCTGCCCGGCCACCGCGCTGTCACCGGGTAAAGACACCGGTTCGATGCCCATCAACTGCAGGCGCTGGTTTTCGTGGCCCTTGAGACTCAGGCGTCCTTGCAGCACCGGCGACACCGGCCAGCCCAGACGCCGCAGATCAACGAACCATTGTTGCGGGAACGTCGCGCCGTTCGGCGTGCTGAGGCTGGCCTGGGGTTCGCCGCCAATCAACTGGCTGGCACGGGCGTAACTGTCCCGCGCCTGACTGTTGAGGGCTTCGACTCCGGTCAACAGACTGGTGGCCAGCCACAACCCGGTCAGCACGCTGAAAAACTGCACCGGATGGCGCCGCCAGTGACTGAGCAGCGCCATCAGCGCGTAGCGGAAAACCTTCACGTCAACCGACCGCTGGACAGCACCACGCGCTCCGCCAGCCGCTCCGCCACGCGCTGACTGTGGGTGACCATCAGCAAGGTGGTGGGTGTGTCGTCGAGCAACTCCAGCAGCAGTCGCAAGACTTCATCGCTGGTGGCTTCGTCGAGGCTGCCGGTGGGCTCGTCGGCCAGCAAAAGTTTCGGTTGCGCCGCCAGCGCACGACCGAGCGCAACCCGCTGTTGCTGGCCGCCGGAGAGTTGTTCGGGATAGCGCTTGAGTAATTCGCTCAGCCCCAGACGCTGTACCAGATGATGCTGCCAGCGCGGGTCATGCCGCCCCGCCAGACGCGCCTGAAACGACAGATTGTCTTCGATGCGCAGGCTGCCGATCAGGTTGTACTGCTGGAACACCAGACCGATTTCGGTGCGCCGCCAGTTGGCCAGTTGCGCCTCGTTCATCCGGTCCAGCCGATGTTCGCCGCTGCTGATACTGCCGCTGTCGACTTTGTCGAGCCCGGCGATCAGGTGCAGCAGCGTGCTCTTGCCGCTGCCCGACTCACCCATCAGCGCCAGGCTGCTGCCGGGCTTGAGCGTCAGGTCGATACCTTGCAACACCGGCAACGGGCCTTGTGGGGTGAGGTAGCTTTTGAAGACGTTGTGAACCTGGAGCATGCCGCCATCCGATCGATCCGTGTCGGCCAAGGATAGCGGATACCGACGCGTTACTGACCCACCGCCACACTCGTCGGCGCTTCACCCGGCGTGACGATGCTGTTCAGGTCGATGTGTTTCCACTCGGGTTTGGCCCCCAGCCGCGCGTTGAAACGGTAGTTGAAGGTGAATGCATCCGCCGTCGCCACGCTCAGCGGTTTGCCGTACACCGCTTCGATTCCCGGCAGGTCGTAGCCCATCAACTGCAACAGGGTCGGGAAGATGTTGTAGTGACTGGAGCGATCCTTGTTCGCCGCCAGTTGCGCCGACCAGTCGAGCGTCCGCAACTGCTCGCCCTGAATCACCACCAGCGGCACCAGCCCTTCTTCCTCCACCGGATCGCCGCCGCAGTGGGTGTTCAGTCCCGGATTACCGCGTTCGTGCAGATCCTGGCCGTGATCCGAGGTGTAGATCAGCAGCGCGTTGTTCAGATTGGCCTGGGCAAACACCCGCGCGAAGAACTCGCCGACATTCCACAGCACCGTGTTTTTGTAGGCATTGCGATACAGCACCCAGTCATCCGGCTGGCCGTTGAAACCGGTGCGCTCGCCGGTGTCGGCGACTTCCGTGAACTGCCCGCGCGGCAAGGTCGGGCGGTAGGCCATGAAGGCGTCGGGGTATTTGTCGTGTACCGGGAAATGCGCGCCGACCTTGTTGATCAACACCAACTCCGGCTTGTCGTCGTTGAGCAGTTCGATCAGTTTGGCGGCGGCAGCCATGTCGCGGTCGCGCACGCTGGTCTGGTCGAATTGCACGAATTCGTCGATATCCTTTTTTTCCGCATCGTTCATCAGATTCTGCAGGTTGCCGCCGGTGCGCTGAGCGTCGATGTACACGGTGCGCAGGCCGGCCTTTTTGGCGTACTGCCAGATCGACGGCAGCGTGCTGTTGATGCGCATGTAGTCGGCGCGGGTGCCGCCGTAGCGCAGGGTGACGTTGGTGTCGGCGCTGCAATTGGCGATGGACGCCGCGTAACCGTAATTGAAGATCTCGACACCCGGATGCGCTTGCTTGAGGTTGCTGTGCACACCGAATGGCGCGTTGATGTCCAGGTAATTGCCGGAAATGCTTTCGTCGATGATCAGCACGATGTCGTGACCGACCGCCGGGCCATTGCGCGCCAGGGTCACCGGCTCACGCGGGCCGACGGTGTTGTGCAGCGCTTCGTAGCCGAACAGGTTCAGATAGGCCAGCGGCGTGTACATGATCGGCAACCCGCGTGCCCCCTCGCCGGCGCGCACGAACAGTACGGCGCTGAGCAGCAACACACCGCACAACGGCGCAGCGATCCGCAAGGCATTGGGTACCGGGATTGCGTGCCGGGGCTTGAGACCGATCCCGAACAACAGCAGCAGGCCGTTGAGCAGCCCGTGAATGATCGCCCCCCGATACTGATACGCCGCTTCCTGAATGAAGCCGCCGGAGTACACCAGCGAGACAAAACTGCTATAGGTCAGGTAATCGGCGGTCACCCTCGTATAAACATCGAAGAACACCGCCGAAACAAACAGGGTTAATGCGAACAAATGCCGAATGAAAGTCTGACGTATATAGGCCGTTAGTAATAATGCGAAAGTCAGCGTCAAAAACATCGCGCCAAAAAGAAGTACTGCCAGACCAATACCCATCGCACTTAAACGGTCAAGGTAATATTCGGAATAAAGCAATAGATAAATAATTAAAAGCAGTTCTTTCAGATATCGAAACATGGCGATTCCGGGGTGCGTCCGACGAGGCATTGTCAAGGGTTTGTCGGTCAAAAACTGACACTAGCACCGGGCCATTAAAGCGCAAGAAATGTCGGACATAATCAAAAAGCGTCAAAAAACTGTTGACTCAAACCTGACACACCCAAGTCGTTAAAACCCTTGAATTTCGCGGCCTACGACCGTTTATCGTTTTCTTGTAAGTATGAAAAACACGTCAAGAACGGGACAAATCCATCTACAGCAAGCACTTGATGGCCTTTCGCCCCCAAAAATGGGGGTGTTATACCCTTGCAACATGTCATTTTGCTGACACGCTTTCCCCACGCTGCGCTATACCCCTTTTGACAGTTCCATTTTCGATCTTCCTTCACCGTCTTACGAGGCACGCCAATATGGACGTGAGCGTATTTGGTACGGGCTATGTTGGCCTGATACAAGCAGCCGCACTTGCCGATGTTGGACATCGCGTATTGTGCGTTGATATTGACCCGAACAAGATTAAACAACTGCAACAGGCAGTACCGCCTATTAGCGAGCCGGGTCTTTCGGCAACTTTGGAAGAAAATATCAAGGCCGGGCGTTTGTTGTTCAGCACCCAGGCCAGCGATGCGGTGGAACATGCCGGGCTGATCTTCATCGCCGTGGGCACGCCGGCCGACGAAGACGGCTCCGCCGACCTCAGCCATGTGCTCAACGTGGCGCGGCAGATCGCCAGTTTCATGGAAGACGATCGGACGCTGATCATCAAATCCACGGTGCCGGTCGGCACGGCGGATCAGGTGCTGCACACCGCTGAAGAAGAACTGCAGCGGCGCGGCAAAAATGGTCTGGCGGTGCGAGTAGTGTCCAACCCGGAATTTCTCAAGGAAGGCAGCGCCCTCGCCGACTGCATGCGCCCGGACCGGATCATCGTCGGCACCCGCGACGAACTGGCCCGCGAGCAGATGAGCGAGCTGTACGCGCCGTTCTGCCGCAACCACGAAAAACTGATGTTCATGGACAACCGCAGCGCCGAGCTGACCAAGTACGCGGCCAACGCGATGCTCGCCACCCGCATCAGTTTCATGAACGAACTGGCCAACCTCACCGAACTGCTCGGCGCCGACATCGAAGCCGTGCGCAAGGGCATCGGCTCCGATCCGCGCATCGGCTATCACTTCATCTACCCGGGCTGCGGCTTCGGTGGCTCGTGCTTTCCCAAGGACCTGCGCGCCCTGCTGCACACCGCCGAACACAACGGCATGCCGCTGAAACTGCTGCGCAGCGTCACCGACGTCAATGACGCGCAACGGCACATCCTGTTCAGCAAACTCAGGGCGCAATTTCCTCAAGGCCTGGCCGGCAAGTCCATCGCGATCTGGGGCCTGGCGTTCAAGCCGAATACCGATGACATGCGTGAAGCCCCGAGTCGTTACCTGATGGAAGCGCTGTGGGCCGAAGGCGCCAGCGTGCAGGCCTACGATCCGGAAGCGATGTCCGAGTGCCGGCGCCTTTACGGTTACCGCAATGACCTGCACCTGTGCGCCACCCGCGACGACACCCTGGAGGATGCCGACGCACTGGTGATTTGCACCGAGTGGAAGAATTTCCGCGTGGTGGATTTCGAGCTGCTGGCCAGCAAGCTGCGCTCGAAAGTCATCATCGACGGCCGCAACCTCTACAACCCGGAACAAGTGGCAGCCGCCGGCCTGCACTACAGCGGTATCGGCCTGCGCCACATCGCGCCTGACGGGTTGCGCTCATGAAAATCCTCGTCACCGGTGCGGCCGGGTTCATTGGTGCCCATTGCGTGTTGCGACTGCTGCGTGACGGGCATCAGGTAGTTGGTCTGGACAACTTCAACGGCTACTACGACCCGCAGCTCAAACTGGATCGCGTGCAATGGGTGCGCCACCAGGTAGGTGATTTCCAGATCGCCAGGGTTGATCTGGCCGATGCCGCCGCCGTCGACGCGCTGTTCGTCCGTGAATGCCCGCAAGTGGTGATCCACCTCGCAGCGCAAGCCGGGGTGCGTTACTCGCTGGAAAATCCACGGGCTTACATGGACAGCAATCTCAGCGGTTTCCTGAACATTCTGGAAAGCTGCCGGCATCACCCGGTCGAGCATTTGATCTATGCCTCGTCGAGTTCAGTGTATGGCGCCAACCAGCACACCCCGTACTCGGTGCATGACGGCGTCAATCACCCGCTATCGCTGTACGCCGCAACCAAGAAAGCCAACGAGCTGATGGCCCACAGCTACAGCCACCTGTTCGGGATTCCCTGCACCGGCCTGCGCTTTTTCACGGTGTACGGGCCATGGGGCCGGCCAGACATGTCGCCGATCCAGTTCGCCCGGGCCATCACCGAAGGCACGCCGCTGAAGCTGTTCAACTACGGTCGGCACCAGCGTGATTTCACTTACATCGACGACATCGTCGAAAGCATCGCCCGCCTCACCGACCATCCGCCACAAAAGCAGCCGGAGTGGGATCGCGAACACCCCGACGCGGGCAGCAGCATGGCCCCGTGGTGCCTGTTCAACATTGGCGGCCACCACCCGGTGGAACTGAAAACCTACCTGGCGCTGATGGAAAAGCACCTCGGTCAGAAAGCCGTGGTCGAGCTCTTGCCCCTGCAACCGGGCGACGTACTCAACACCTGTGCCGATACCGATGATCTGGCCCAGGCCACCGGGTTCCAGCCCCGGATAGAGCTGGATGAGGGACTTCGGCGGTTCATCGCCTGGTTCCGCGATTACTACCCCACTGCCTATCGCCCACGCGCCGCTCGCGGCTGAACATCAGCGGAGGACTCCATGACTGGACATGAGAAAGGTGTACCGATGCAACAATTGGTCCGTGATAAGCGCATGGATCCGGAACAGCGAATGCGCCTGGATGCGGCCATCCACCGCCAGGGCCAGGGCTGGATGACCGGTCGCGACGGCGGTCGCCCATGGCAGCTGTCGCGCACCAATCGGGTGGTCGCCTGTCTCGGCGCACTGATGATTCTGCTGATGATTTCGCCGCTGCTGATCGGTCTGGCGCTGGCCATCAAATTCACCAGCAAGGGCCCGGTGATGTTCGTGCAAAAACGCACCGGTTATCGCGGGCGCAAATTTGGCATGTACAAGTTCCGGACCATGGTCGCCAACGCCGAAGAGCTCAAGGAGTCGCTGCGCCATCTGAACAAGCACGGTGCCGACGCCATCGACTTCAAGATCGACCAGGACCCGCGCATCACCGGGATCGGCGGTTTTTTGCGGCGGACCAGCCTCGACGAATTGCCCAACCTGATCAACGTGGTGACCGGCGACATGCGCCTGGTCGGCCCTCGCCCGACCTCGTTCAACGCCTATCGCTACAAGGACAGTCACCTCGCCCGTCTGGCGATCTACCCCGGCATGACCGGCCTGTGGCAGATCTCCGGACGCAGCAATATCGACTTCGACCAGCGCGTTGAGTTGGACCTCAGCTACATCGCCGAGCAGAGCCTTCTGCTTGATCTGAAGATTCTGTTGAAAACCCCTTTCAAAGTATTCAGCGGCCACGGAGCAAGCTAATGGACGGTTCAACCAACAAAAGCCTCAGCATTGCCAGCCCCAGCGAGTCGAACCTGACCTCGACCGTGCTGGACCTGGATCTGCGGATCCTGTTCCTGACCGCCGCCAACCCCGGCGCCGGCACCACCACCAGCGCCCTGGCGCTGGCCAGTCAACTGGCGCAGATGAGCAGCGGCCAGGTGCTGTACGTCGACGCCAGCCAGTCGGCGAGCAACCTGACCCAGCAACTGAACCTGAGCAAGGAGCGCGGCCTGCGCGACCTGCTGTTCAACCCGGACAACCCGCCGCTGCTGCAGGACTGCGTGGTGCAGGTGTCGAGCCTGCCGTTTCATGTGCTGCCCAATGGCCGGCCGATCCGCACGACTGAACACCTGACTGCCGAGCGCCTGAGCCCGCTGCTGGATCAACTGGGCGCTCAGTACCGCTTTGTGGTGATCGATGGCGACGCGGTGTATTCGGCCGCCGACACGTTGGTCATCAGCACCCAGGTCGACGGTGTGGTGTTCGTGGTACGTGCCGAAGACACCCGCTGGGAAGTTGCCCAGGCAGCCGTGCAACGGTTGACCCAGGCCGGGGCCAAAGTGGTCGGCAGCGTGTTCAACCGACGCAAGTACTACATGCCTAAATGGCTCTACAAAAACCTGTAAGCAACCGCAAAGGATGACGCCATGAACGCCAGGATTCTTGTGCTGCTGATGCTGCCGCTTGCAGGCTGCTCGAGCACCTCCGAAACCCAGAACATGCCGGTGAACATTCTCACCGCCACGCCGGCCAACGCCCAGGCCACCGACATGCCGAAGGTCGAGCAGACCCTGCGCCCGCAGGATGTGCTGGACGTGATCTTCCACATCAGCACCAGCGGCTCGGACGCTTACCGCGTGCAGTCGGGTGACCAGATCGGCCTGAACTTCACCGCCGCCAGCCAGCTCAACGGTAACCAGTTGGTGCTGCCCGACGGCACCATCAACCTGCCGGGCGCCAACACGTCGGTGAAGATCGCCGGGCTGACCAGCGACGAGGCGCGGGATGAAATCCAGCGCGCTTACCAGCGCAAGCAGTTGTTCCAGCCCAACCGCAATCAGCTGACCGTGCAGATCATCAGCCCGCTGACCAACGAACAGAACCTCAAGAGCGCCCTCAACCACCCGGCCACCGGCATGAGCCGCGAGATCACCGTGGGCACCGACGGCTACGCGAGCTTCCCGGAAATCGGCGCCGTGCCGCTGCAAGGCATGACCGTCAATCAACTGGAAACCTTCCTCAACAAGCGCTACGCGCAACTGCCGGGAAGGATGACCGTGGACGTGCTGCTCAAGTCCACCGCCGGCAACGAAATCTATGTGCTGGGTGAAGTCGGCCAGCCCGGTTCCTACCCGATCCGGCGGCCAGTCTCGGTGCTTGAAGCGCTGACCCTGGCCCGAGGCACCAACGTCAAGGCGCGGCTGGACTCAGTGGTGATCATGCGCCGCAACGGCAATCAGGTGCAGGCCGTGCATTACGACGTCGAGAAGGCGCTGTCCGGCGATGCCTCGCAGATCGCCTACCTGCAACCGGACGACATGCTTTTCGTGCCGAAGACCAAACTGGCCAGCGCCGGCGATCTGGCCCGGCAACTGGCCGACGTGGTGCTGTTCCAGGGCGTGGGGTTCAGCTTCGGCTACCGCGTCGACAACAAAGGCAGCAACAACAACTGACTCTCGGGTGACCTGACATGAATCCAAAGGAAAACTACCTGCATGAGTTCTTCAGGATCTTCTTCGCCAACAAGCAGTTGGTGAAACGAGTGTTCCTGATCTTCGCAGTGATCGCGCTGGTGCTGCCGCTGCTGCTCAAACAGAGCTTCGATATCACCGCTCAGGTGATCGTGCAGTCGAAAAAGCTGTCACAGGGCGACGCCACCACGTCGCTGACCGTGGACAACGCCACCTTCATCCCGCCATCGCTGGCGGACATGGAAACCGAGAGCAACATCCTGCGTTCGCCGGCGCTGATCCGTCAGACCATCAGCGAACTGCGCGACAAGGGCGAATACACCCCGTCGCCCGGGATGTTCAACAAACTGGTGAGCGAGCCGTTCAAACGTTACATCAGCTCGCCGCTGCGCCAGTACGTGATCAACCCGGTGCGTAACGCCCTGGGGCTTGAGACCGATCCGGTACGCGACACTGCGCTGGATGCCCTGACCCAGCAAGCCATCGACAGCCTGAAGATCGAAACCCTGCCTGGCTCCAACGTGATTTCGATCGTCTACAGCTTCCCCGACCCGCATCAAGGCACGACGTTCGTCGCCGCCCTGTTGCAGAACTACCTGGTGAGCCGTCAGGCGCTGCAATCGATCGACCTGCCGCAGTCCTTCTACGAAACCAAGAAGCATCTGTATCAGGTGCGCCTCGATGGACTGGAAGGCAATCGTCAGGCGCTGCTGGAAAGCGTCGGCGCGTCGGATCCGAAGGAGGAAATCACCTTCCGCCTCAACGCGATCAACACCGAAGAGCAGGCGCTGAACCTTTACCGCGACCGCCTGCTGCAGAGCCAGCGCTGGCTCGAATACCTCAAGACCGCGCTGGCCGCCGCCAGTAACAGCAAACTCAACGACTACACCTTCCCCTACACCTTCACCACCACCGTCGACAACGTGGCGTTCGAGGATCGGGAAATCAAACAGATGGGCGAGCAACTGACCACCCAGGTCAGCCGCTACATGAACGATCTGGCGGTGTTCCAGCCCGGCAGCGAACCGATGTTGCTGACCCGCGAGCAAATTGCCCGTACCCGTCAGCAGTTCCTCAAGGTGGTGAGCAACCGTATCCAGGAACGCACCAATGATCTGGCCGTGGTTCAGCAGGTGATCGATCAGAAAACCGCGCGCATCGCCGAGTTCAAGAACCGCATCCACGAGCTGCAGCAAACCCAGAGCAAGCTGCGGCAGATGGACACCGAAATCGATGCCCTGCACGCCGCGTTCTCGACCTACGCCCAGCGTTTTGCTGAAAGCAGCACCACCCGCTCGCTGAGCGATGACCTGTCCAACGCCCGGGTGTTGAGCCCGCCGTTCGAGCCGACCGAAGCGGCGTTCCCCAAACCGATGCTGATCATTCCGTTCGGTCTGTTCACCGGTCTGTTGCTGGCGATTGCACTGGTCTACGTGCGTGAGTTCTTCGATCACCGCTTCAAACACCCGGCGCAAATCAGCCACGAGCTGGGCCTGCCGGTGCTGCTGGTGATCAACGACCAGAACGCGCAGCCGAGCAACCCGCACAAGAACTGGACCGTGCCGAGCTTTGTGCACTGGGTGCGCAATTGAACACGTCCTCCCCCCCGAACGCCGCCCTGCCGATCATGCATTTGCTCAGCAGCGGTGGCTTCTACGGGGCCGAGCGGATGTTGCTCGATCATTGCCTGGCGACGCCGGGGCAGCACCAGGTGCTGTTCCTCGATGCGCCGCCGGAACTGATCGCGCGCTTTCGCGAGGCTGGCGTCGACGCACAAGGCTGCGCAGGGCTGGCTGCCCTGCTGCGGCACTTGCGTCAGCGCCGGAGCGAGCGTCCGTTGATCAACACGCACAATTTCAAAGGGCTGTTGTTCGGTTGGGTCGGCGCCACGCTGTTGCGCCTGCCGCTGGTGATTACCCAACACGGTTTCACCCCGCGCAGCCGCAAGCAGAAGTTCTACACCTGGCTGAGCCTGCAACTGTGCCGCACGGCGTCGGTGGACCGGGTGGTGTGCGTCGCCGAAAGCATCGCGGTGTTGCACCGTCAGGCCAGCGTGCGTGCGGAGAAGTTGCAAGTGATCCCCAACGGATTGCCCGCGGCGGCCGCCTTCCCTTGCGACGCGCCAGGACCCCGCTGGCTCGCCGGTTACGTCGGACGCTTGAGCAGTGAGAAAGGCCCGGATCTGTTTCTCGACGCACTGATCCCGCTGTGTCATCAGCACCCGCAACTCGACGCGGTGATGCTCGGCGACGGCCCGGAACGCGAAGACTTGCAGGCGCGGATCGACGCCGCCGGTTTGCAGCGGCGCATCCGGTTGCCGGGTTACCAGACCGACATGCGTCACTGGTGGCAGCAACTCGATGCACTGGTGATCAGCTCGCGCACCGAGGGCACGCCGATGATTCTGCTGGAAGCGATGCAGGCCGGGGTGCCGGTGGTGGCATTCGGCGTCGGCGGAATTCCCGATGTGCTGGAGCACCGCCACAACGGCTTGCTCGCCGCCCCCACCGACAGCGCCGCCCTCGCCCGTCAGCTCGACACCTTGCTGTCCGAGCCCGGACTGGCACGGCAACTGCGCGATAACGCAAAACGCACGCAACAGGACCGCTACGACCTCAAGGCCCTGGCCGAACGCTGGTCGCAGCTGTACATCCGCACGGCACGGGAGGCACGCGCATGATTTTCCCGCTCTCGATCGTCAGTCTGTTGGGTCTGGCCTGCATTGCTCTGCTGGCCAGTCCCTGGCCCTACCTCGCGCCGGGTGCAGTGCTCGGTCTGGTGGGGTTCGCGGTGTTGTACCGCAAACCGACCTGGGGCCTGCTTGGTATTGCCGCCCTGGTACCGTTCGAGGGTTTCTTCAAGGACAGTTCGCTGTCCGGCAGCAAACTGATCGGTGCTTCGCTGGCCCTGATCCTGATGCTGCAACTGGCGATGCACCAGATTCCCTCGGATCGCCTGCGCAGCAATATCTGGCGCTTTCTGATCGCCTTCATGACCCTGTACTTTCTCAGCTTGCTCAACACTGACGACATGGGCATGTCGCTCGGTCATCTGCGGGAAATCAGCGTCGGCCTGATTCTGTTCGTCATCACCCTGCTGATCGGCCGCGAGCTGAACCTCAACCTGTTCGCCCGGCTGGTGACCCTGGCTGTCAGCACGACCTGCGCCATGGCCATGTTCTCTACCAAATTCCAGGATCAGGGCCGCGCCGCCGGCCTGCTCGAAGACCCCAACGCTTTCGCCCTGCTCATCGCCTTCGCCATTCCGCTGGGGCTGCTGCTGGTGATCCGCAGCCCGAACCTGCTGCATCGGCTGTTCTGGGGCGGTTGCTGCCTGCTGTTGCTTGGCGGCATGACCAAGACCGAATCGCGTTCCGGGCTGGTGGTGCTGGCCTTGAGTCTGGTGATCGGTTGCTGGCACTACCGCACGCAACTGGCGCGGATTCGCCCACGGCATCTGGGCTTTGCCATGCTCGGCGCCGCGATCGTGATTCCGCTGGCGATCTACGCAATGCCCGCCGGTTACATCGCCCGCATCCAGTCCCTCAGCGTGTTGAGCGCCGGCGCCAAGGGTCACAACGATGAGTCCCTCGGCCGCCGCGCCTCGTACATCGTGGTCGGCAGCCAGATGATCCGCGAGAATCCGCTGCTCGGCTCCGGCCCCGGCACCTTTCCGCTGCACTACGCCACCACCGGCTACGCCAAGGCGTTTTCCGCCAACCGCAAGATCGGCGACCTGTACCGCCGGGCGCACAACACCTACCTGGAAATCTTCAGCGAACTGGGGGTTCCTGCCGGCCTTATGTTCGTCGGCATGCTCGCGCTGGGCCTGTACAACCTGATGCGCGCACGCAAGGAATGGATGCTGCGGCGCAACTGGCAACAGGCGGATCTGATGACCCACCTGGGGGTGAGTTTTCTGTCGCTGACGCTGTTCCTGATGTTCCTCAGCGCGCCGAACCAGAAATACCTGTGGATCATGCTCGCCATGACCAGCGTCCTGCGCCTTAAAGCCGAACAGGCGCCACTGACGGAGGCCAGGGCATGAGCCGGATCAGTCTCGTCATTCCGATGTACAACGAGGCCCGGCACATTGGCCGCACCCTGCTGGCCGCGCAGAAAGCCGCCCACGCGGCGAATGTCGAATGCGAGCTGATCGTGGTCGACAACGGTTCCAGCGACGACGGTCCGCAGATCGCCCGGCAGTTCGGCGCCCATGTGCTGGTGATGCCAGGCCTGCTGATCGGTGCGCTGCGCAATCGCGGCACCGCCATTGCCACCGGGGAATGGCTGGCGTTCATCGATGCCGACATCGAAATGCCGGAAGACTGGCTCACGGGATTATTAGCCCTCGAAGCCGAAGGCCAGGCCGATGTGTTCGGGCTGGATCTGCACACCCCCGCCGCCGCGCCGTGGTACGCCACCGCGTGGCAGCGCCGCACCTTGCGTCCGACGAACCATGCCGCCCATGTCGTTGACTGGCTGCCCAGCGCCAATTTGCTGATGCGCAGGTCCTGGTTCGACAAGGTCGGCGGCTTCAATGAAACCCTGCGCACCGGCGAGGACAAGGAGTTCACCCTGCGTCTGCGCGAACGGGGCGCCCAGTTGCTCTCGGTCAACGAAAGCGTGGCCCTGCACTGGGGCTACGAAATGAACTGGCGCGAATGGATGGGCAAGGAATTGTGGCGCCAGGGCAGCCATCTGCAACTGCTGCGCAGTCACGGGTTCAGCCTGCGCCTGCTGCGATTTCCAATGTTGTCGATCTTCGTCTGGATTCTCGATTTCCTGGCGATTTCTGCCCTGCTCGACGGTTTTCCCCATCACGCCGCGATCATGGTGATGTTGACGCTGATTCCAGGGTTGGTGCTCAGCGTGCGCCAGAGCCACCGGCAACATGACCTCGGTTTCACCCTGCAACTGTGGGGCCTGCACTGGGTGCGCCTGCACCTGGCGGGCGCGGCGTTCATTCTCAGTCTGTGTCATTGGAACGCCAGGAGGCCTGCCCGTGGCTGAATTCATTTTCTGGATGTGCCTGCTGCTGCCGGCGTACGCCTATGTCGGCTATCCACTGCTGCTGACGCTGCTGGCGCCGCTGTTCCCGGCGTGGCGCCACGGCCCGGCACCGCCGCTGAACATCAGCATCGTCATCGCCGCCCACAACGAGGCGCGGCACATCGAACACAAGCTGCGCTCGCTGCTGTCCCAGGATTATCAGCCGGCGACCCTGCAAATCATTCTGGCCAGCGACGGTTCCACCGACGCCACCGTGGCCTGCGCTCACAAGGTCGTCGATCCGCGAATCACCGTGCTCGACCTGCCCCGCCAGGGCAAGGCCGCCACCCTGAATGCCGGCGCGGCGCTGGCCACGGGCGACATTCTGGTGTTCACCGATGCCGACAACCAATGGTCGCGGGAAACCCTCGGCTACCTGCTGGCGCCCCTGAGCGACCCACAGGTCGGCGCCTGCGCCGGGCACATGGTGATTCCGGTCACCGGCGGTGGCTTGAGCGTCGGCGACAGCCTTTATCGACACTACGAGGGATGGTTGCGCAGGGTCGAGAATCGCACCGGCTGCATGGTCTCCGCCGACGGTGCCCTGCTCGCCCTGCGCCGGGAACTGTTCGAGAACGTGCCGGCCGAGGTCAATGACGACTTTTTCATCAGCACCTGCGCGCCAGTGAAATTCAAACGCATCGTCTACGTACCCGAAGCGCAAGTGATCGACCACGGCGTCGACGAAGCGGACAAGCAATTCCGCCGGCGCCAGCGGGTCACGGTCGGCGGCCTGCAAAGCCTGGCGCAACGCAGTGAACTGCTGAATCCGTTCAAGCATGGGCTGTATTCGATTGCATTGATCAGCCACAAGCTGATCCGCCGTCTGGCGCCGATCCTGTTGCTGCCGCTGCTGCTGAGCAATTTCTGGCTGTGGGAAGACCACGGTTTCTATCGCCTGAGCCTGATCGCACAACTGCTCGGCTACGCCATTGCGATTGCCGGCCTGCTGGATTCGCAGCACCGCTTGCCCAAGCCGTTCCGCCTCGCGGCGTTCCTGCTGGTGACACTGGCGGGCATGAGCATCGGCCTGTGGCAGTTCCTGCGCGGCCAGCGTTATGCCCAGTGGAACCCTGACCAAAACCGTTGAGAGGGACAGAGCCATGGCGATCAAACAACTGATTAAACGCACCAGCGGCTGGTTCTATCTCAACTCGTCCATAGGACGCAACCAGTTGCACGGCGCCGGCGTGATCCTGATGTTGCACCGGGTGCTGACCAACGACCGCGCCGCCGACCTGCCGCACCGCAACGAACTGTGTGTCGGGCCCAAGGCCTTCGAGCACTTGCTGGTGTGGCTGCGCAAGCATTTCGATTGCGTGCCGCTGATGGAGATCCTCCAACCCAATGCCTTGCGCACCGAGCGTCCGCAGGTGGCGCTGACCTTTGACGACGGCTGGCGCGACAACGCCGCCAACGCCTTCCCGCTGCTGCAGAAACATCAGGTGCCGGCGAGCATTTTTCTCTCCACCGATTTCATCGGCAGTCGTCAGCGATTCTGGTGGGAAAGCATCGGTGAAACCCTGTGGGGCAGCCACGGCGAAAAGCCGCGCATGCACCTGATCGAATGCTTGCGGTCTCTGCACCATCCGGTGCCGGTACTGCTGGACGACATCGACGTGGATCGGCGCAGCCTGACCCTGTTGCATTACCTGCAAGGGCTGAAAGCGCTTGACCCGATGCTGCTCGAACGCCTGACCGACGAGTGCCCGCAAGAGTCGCAACCCCAGGCGCTGGACTGGCATCAGGTGCGGGCGATGGAAGCGTCAGGGCTGGTGCGTTTCGGCCCCCACGGCGCCAGTCACGCGATCCTCACCGGCCTGGACGACGTGCGCCTGAGCGAAGAAATCAGCCGCAGCCGCGATGCCATGCTCAATGGCTGCAACCGGCCGCTGCCGGTGTATTGCTACCCCAACGGCGACAACGATGAGCGGGTGCGCGAACAGATCGCCAATCACGATTTCCCGTTTGCGCTGGGCACCGGCAGTGGCATCTATCGCGGTAACGGCGATCCGCTGAACCTGCCGCGCTTCGGTGTCAGCCAGCGCACAGCGCGCAATCCGCAACTGCTGTCGTGGCGGATCTATCGCGGGGCGCGGCCATGAGTCGAGGCAGTTACCTCAAGCACCTGGCGCTGAGCATGGGCACCAAACTGGCGATGATCGCCCTGCGCCTGCTGAGGAATGTGCTGCTGGCGCGAATTCTCGGCCCCAGCGAACGGGGCCTGTTCGCCCTGCTCAGCACCCTGCCGGACCTGATCAGCGCGGCCACCAGCGGCGGCCTGAATTCGGCGGTCGGTTATCAGGCGGCCAAGCAGCGGCCGATGGGCTTGTTGCTCGCACAAGTGCTGGTGTTCGGCTGTTTGCTGGCGGGTCTGTTGACCTTGCTGGTGGTGGCGCTGGTGCGCGAGTTCGGCAGTGAGCTGGACGTGACCATGCAACTGGGTCTGCTGGCGTGGCTGTTGCTGCTGGCGGTGCCGTTGACCGTACTCAAAAGCGGTCTGCTGACCTTGCACAATGCGTCCGGCGGCGTGGTCGCGTTCAATGCCTTGCGGCTGGTGGAATCCCTGGCGCCGCTGCTGCTGTTTCTCGCGCTGTTCTGGATGTGGAAAGAAGCGGCCCTGGAAGCGGCGCTGATCAGTTGGCTGGCGGGGATCAGTCTGGTGGTGCTGGTCGGCTGGCTGTGGCTCAAACGCGCGCAGCCATTGCAGCTGCAATGGGACCGCGCCAGCCAGAACGAGCTGCTGCGTTTCAGTGCCCGCAGTCACCCGGACCTGCTGTTCCAGCAAGTGATCCTGCGTTCCGATTACCTGTTCATCGGCGCCCTGCTTGGCAGCACCGCCCTCGGGCATTACGCGATGGCCAGCGCCGCCGCCGAGCTGCTGCTGATCGTCCCGGAAGCGGTGACCACGCCGCTGATGAAACGCCTGCTGCAACAGGACGAAGGCATGGACAAGGTTACGCCACTGGCCCTGCGCCTGACCGCCACGGTGATGCTCGGCGCCTGCCTGACCATGGCCGTGATCGGCGAATGGCTGATCGTCACCCTGTTCGGCGTCGCCTACCAACCGGCGTATCCGGCGCTGCTGGCGTTGCTGCCGGGGCTGCTGGGCCTGTGCTACGCGAGCATCCTGCGCCTGGACCTGATCGGCAAGAACCACCCCGGCACGGTGTCGCTGCTGATGGGGCTCGGTGCGCTGCTCAATCTTGCGCTGAACCTGCTGCTGATTCCGGCCTACGGCATCGTCGGTGCAGCGGCAGCGTCGTCGATTGCCTATCTGGCGGTGACCGTGGCAATGCTGGTGTTGTACTGCCGGTTGAGCGGCGTGGCGTTCTGGCAAACCCTGATCATTCTGCCCAGCGACCTCACGCCGATGTGGCTGATGTTGCAGCGTCGGAAGGCAGCATGAAAGGCCTGGCCCTGCTGCTCGGCCTCGGCCTGTCGCTGGACGCCTTCGCGGCGGCGATGCGCTGGGGCGACATTCGCGACGGCAGCCTGTACCTGCAAGCGGATCGCCCCGACACGGTGACCGTGCGCTGGGCGCCGGCGTGGCAGGCGGAGGCCAACGAAGAGCACATTTACCTGCTTGACGGCCGCGGCCAATTGCAGGGCGAGCGCTTCATCAAGGCCAGTGAAACCCGTGGCAGTCAGAGCTGGCCATTGGCGCCGGGGGCCGCGAGTTATCAGCTGGAAATCCCCGGCTACAGCTTCCGCAGTTATCGGGTCGAGCACGACGAAAACACCGTGGCGCTGTTCGCCCCGGCCAAGGTGCACTTCAGCGCGGAAACCCGTAACGGCGATGAACTGTATTTCAAGGTTGCCGCCGGTGAGCACGCGGTATTGGCGGGCAAGTTTCACGGCGGGGTCAGCGCCCTGCAAGCGCAGCGGGTCGGTGACGGGCAGCCCCTGACACTGGCGCTGAAACCCTATCGCGCCTATTGGCAATTCGATCAGCTGGCGTTGCCGGTCAGCGAACGCGAGCAGGTCTGGCGCCTGCGTCTGCAAGGCAGCGGCAAAGCGGCGTTCTGGCTCGACGGCACGGCCAATCTGTTCGCACAGACCCCGCAACAGCTCAAACCGCTGCGCGAAGACGACGGCCACACGCGCCTGATCCTGCACGACAAAGTCCTGGGGCGCACCCCGGATCTGGGCATCGCCCTGCCCTACGTGATGCCGCCGCCGGCCAGCCATCCGCTGCTCGATGCACTGAAACCGACGGCCGCCAGTTACTACAGTTTTGTCGACGTGACGGCGAGACAACCGCACTTCGAAGATGCGTTTCGCCAGGTCTATCAGGATCGTTTCGGCATTCGTCTGGACATCACTTTGCTCGCCGGCAGTCAGCGTCAGGCCGATCTGCGCGCCGACGTGCAAAGCAATAACGGCCTCGACGCCTGGCTCGCCAGCACCCGTGCGCTGGGCGGCAAAGGCACGCACTACATCGGGTTCGCCGACGAGCCCAATCTTAATTATTCGAGTTACGAGCAATACCGTTCGATCTTCACCAGCATGGCCCGGCAAGTGCGCAGCGATCCGGCCAATGCCAAGGCCGGCGTGCGTATCGCGATGCCGGCCAGTTCGCGGCTGGTCAACGGCCCGTTCGCCGACAACGCCGCGAACAAGCGTGGCATCGACTGGGCCCGGCGCCTGCTCGGTGAATCCGCCGATCAGGTCGATGCGCTGGCCTGGCACGAGTGGATGATTCGCGACCTGCTCGCCACCCGCGTGTACCGCGACAGCGTACGTCGGGCGGCGGATCTGGTCGGTCTCGACGCCAAGGGGCAACCGCGCAAAGCCTTGCTGCTGGACCAGACCAACCTGTCCAGCGGCTCGAGCCTGAGCCCCTACGATCAGGAAACCCATTTCACTTCGCTGTGGTGGGCCTCGGTGGTGATCAACGCCTCCCAGGACGGCTTGCTGAGCATGCTCAACTGGTTTCAGGCCGCCGATGAGCCGCAATACCCCAAAGGCATGTTGCGGATACTGGGCGATGACCGCTTCGAGTTGAAGCCGGTGGGCCTGGCCCAGCAGTTCATTCAGCAGCACTGGCTGCACAAGGTGTTGTGGCTGGAGAACGACGCGTTCGAAGTCGATGTGCTGGCGATGGCCGGCGACGATCAGCGTGGACTGCTCGGTGTGAACAAAGGCACGCGTTTGCAGCATGTCGATCTGGCGGGCGCCAAATGCCCGCTAAGCGGCGGCGCACTGCGTTATTTCGGCGCCGACAACCGCAGCCGCGACGCGCCTTTTCGCTGCCAGGACGGCCGCGTGCGCTTCGAACTGCCGGGACAGACCCTGTTTGCCCTGAGCTGGAGCGCCTCATGACCGCCCCGTTGATGTCCGGCCGCGCTGGCCTGTGCCGCGCGATGACACGTCATCAGGAGCCACGACCATGAATGTTTTGCAAAAAATCCGCGATCACATCAAACACAAAGGCCTGCGGGCCACCTTGGCCAAGGTGTGCAAACACTACGTCTTTTCTCATCAGGAACTGCTGTGGATGGAGCGCGATCTGGTCAGTCCGGTGCCACCCCACAGCCTCAAGCCCTACCCGCCACTGCGGGTGGTGAAGATCACCCCGGACAACGTCAGCGCCTTCGCCCGGCACTTCGGCGATCGCGTCAGCACCATGGCGGAGCTTGCCCGGGAACATCACACCGGGCACATGCACCTGGACGATCAGGGCCATGCGGTGGCGTTCATCTGGGGCACCGCTCAAGACTATTTCGACCGGCACTACTACGGCTGCCTGTTCCCGGTGAAACCCGGTGAGTTCTTCGAATTCGGCGGCGAGCTGACCCGCTCGTACTGGGGCACGGAACTGTCGGTGGACCTGCAACTGGAACTGTGGAAAGCCATGGCCGCCCAGGGCTGCGACAAGGTCGTGGACGTCTGCGAATTCCACAACATCCCGGCGCTCAAGCTGCACCTGCGCATGGGCTATACCGAACAGGGCCGGATCATGAATGTGTATGAGTTGTTCGGTCGCTGGCGCTTCTACCGCGAAACCCGCTACAGCGGATCGCGCCTGGATGCGTTACGCAAACCTTCCCGTCCACCTGTCACAGCAACGGCGACCTGAGCCTATGGCGCAATTCGAATGGCGCACCTCGTTGTGCGCACCTGACTTTCCGGCAGCGGCCTATGAAGCGCTGCGCCTGCGGGTGACGGATCACACGCCGTTCAACAGCCTCGACTGGCTGGGTGCGGCAGAGCAGACGCTCGACACACACGAGCGCCTGCACGTTTTGCTGGGTTGGGAAGCGGACGAATTGCGCCTGTGCCTGCCGCTGGTGACAAGCCGTGAACGGTTTTTCGGTGTGCCGTTTCGGGTGGTGCATCACCTGGGTTATCCGCTGGCCGATCGCCTGGCGTTGTTATCACGGCTGAACGCCGACGATATGCGCCAGGCCCTGCGGCTGATTCGCCAGCGAGTGCCCCACGCCCTGCTGCAACTCAACGAAATCGCCGAGCCGGTCGGCGCCCAAAGCGTGCTCACCGAATGGATGGCCCACAGCTCCACCGGCGAACGTCGCTTGAGCTGCCGGGTGCCGGTGCACCTGATCAGTGACGCTGACCGCCAGGAAGTTTCGGGCGACCCGCGCTACAAACTGCGCCGGGCGCGCAAGCGCATTGCGGCGTGCGGCGCCGAGGTCCGGCGGATCACTCCCGATGCGACCAGCATGGGCCCGTTGCTGCAGGCCATCAGCGGAGTCGAAGCGGTGAGCTGGAAAGGCGACGAAGGCGTCGGGATCTTTACCAGCGAGCGCAGCCGCCGTTGCATGGAAAACGCCTTCACCGCCCTCGCCGCTTCGGATCGGGTGCGCGTGGTGATGCTGGAGCTGGACGGACGTTGCATCAGCTATCGGCTCGGCCTGTTCGAGCAGGGCCGGCTCTACGATTACAACCTCGCCTTCCTGCCGCAATACGCCGATCTGGGCAGCGGCCGGGTGTTGCTGGAGGAATGGATTCGCTGGGGGCTGGATGACAACTGGCGCTGGATCGATGCCTCGCGGGTCAGCCTGGAAAACTCCAGCCATCAACTGCACGAACGCATGACCGGGCATCTGGAACACTGGCGCTGGAGCTTCTACTCGTGGCGCCCGAGCGGCCTGTTGCTGGGGCTGGGGCTGCGCGTCTGGCACCGGCTCAAGCCTGGGTTGCAACAATGGCGGGCGAAGCGTGCGGCGGCCAGAGCGGCGGTCATTGCGACACCTGTGATCAACCCCACCAAGGAGGGCGAACATGCCTCGCCAAGTCATAGTCAACGCTGACGATTTCGGCCTCAGTCCGAACGAAAACGCGGTGATCCTCGGTGCATTCCAGGCCGGGGTCATCAGTTCCGCCACCGCCATGGCCAACATGCCGGCGTTCGAAGCGGCCTGCGCCATGGCCCGACTGCCGCTGCTGGAAGGCCGGATCGGCCTGCATTTCAACCTGACCTACGGCCGCCCCTTGAGCCGGGCCATTCTCCAGCGTCGCACCTTCTGCGACAGCCACGGTGTGTTCGACCTCAACCTGCCTCGCCACAGCCTGTGGCTGGGCCGTGAAGATCGTGAGGCGGTGCAGGAAGAATTGCAGGCGCAGTGGCAGCGCTGCGTCGATCACGGCGTGCGTCCCAGCCACCTCGATTCGCATCAGCACGTGCACAACATCTGGCCGATCGGCGAGATCGTCGCGCGCTTCGCTGCCCACCAAGGCGTGCCCGTGCGCCTGGCACGCAACCTGGGACAAAACCTCAGCCTGCCCAAACGTGTGTTCAAGGGCTTGCTCAACCGTCGTTTGCAGGGACTGGCCGGGGTCACTGCCGATTACGTCTGCACCCCAGTGGACCTGCGCAACGCTCCCGCGCCGACCGACGGCGTGCTGGAAATCGTCGCCCATCCGAACCAGCTCGGGGCGGATTTCGGTGACGCCTATCTGCAACCCGGAGAGTCCCTGAGCCGCGTGCTAGAGCTGCGGCTGGCGGGGGTTCCACGGGTTTCCTATGCCGATCTGAACAAGGAATTTCTACGCGGTGCCGCGGCACTCTGAACGGTTACACAACTTGCAATACATTCAAAGCTGGCGCTTTGACATGAACCTGCAGGGCTGATCTATACCCACAAAAGCGTCATCCACAACACCCGGGCTCCGGCCTCGGAGGGCATCATGAGCGTCATTGAAAAGCTGCGCGAACGTATCAAGCAAAAAGGCCTGGGCCGCACCTTCGGCACGTTGTGGAAACGCTACGTGTTCTTCCATTGGGAACTGTTGTGGATGGAGCGCGACCTGGTCAGCCCGGTACCGCTGCACAAGCTGCGCCCCTACGACGGTCTGCGCAAAGTCGACATCACCGCCGAGAATGCCGGCGCGTTCGCCAGGCATTTCGGTGACCGCGTGCAGACCATGGCCGAGCTGGCCAACGAAGGCCACACCGGGCACATGTACCTGGACGCCGACGGTCATGCGGTGGCGTTTATCTGGGGCAGCATTCGTGACTACCACGACCGCCACTATTACGGCTGCACCTTCCCGGTCAAACCCGGCGAGTTCTTCGAATTCGGCGGCGAAATGACCCGCGCCTACTTCGGCAGCAGCCTGTCGGTGGACGTCCAGGTCGCCCTCTGGGAAGCCATGGCCGCCCAAGGCTGCAACAAAGTGGTGGACGTCTGCGAAACCCACAACATCCCGGCGCTGAAACTGCACATCCGCATGGGCTACCACGAACAGGGCCGCGTCATGCACGTCTATTGCCTGTTCGGCAAATGGCGCTTCTTCCGCGAAACCCGCTACGAAGGCTCACGCCTGGACCCACTGCGCAAACCGGGACGGCCGGTGGTGACGGCGGCTGCGCAGGCTTGACGGGTTTAACCTGCGACGGCCGGGACGGCGTCGCAGAATCTTCCTACTCTCGTACAGGAACCAGCGTCATTCAGTTTCAGCTCCATCTGGCTGCTCGCAATCATGTGAATGAATACATTCATGCAGAAACGCAGAGACAAACCGATGGATCAAAAAACATCCGATTTTGACATGACAGCATTGCTGGTTGATTTGAATGCCATCCGTGAGTACCTCTCTCAGATACTGGCAGAGGGTGACGATGAAGAGTTGCTCCGAGCAATCGGATACGTGACGCAAGCCCGTATCCGACTCACCGAAAAAGAGACAGCGCCTCTCGCCTCCCCCTCTTGTACCTGCCTCAGCGCTTCACCCCCACCCACGTAAAACACAGCGGCATCTGCGCCTCGCGGTTCTGGTACTGGTCATAGACTTCTTCCCGGTTCGAGTGCGGGTATTCCTTGAAGTGCGTGATGTTAAGGCCGGCCTCGAGGGCGGCGGTGAAGATCGCGCCGAGGGTGTGCACGAACCAGTAGGACTTGGCCGCCGGCTGTTCGACCTTGCCGACGTAGACGATCGGCTCCTCCTGCACGAACGGTTCTTCACGGAAGTACGAGCTGGCGAGGCGAAACGGATCGTCGGCCTCGGGGTCGACCATTTCCAGGAACGGGTGGGTCTCGTAGATCACCAGTTGTCCGCCCGGCTTGAGGGTCGAGGCGACGTGGCGAAAGAACTCGCCGATGTCAGGCATCCAGCCAAAGACGCCGATGGTGATCAGCGCGACGTCAAAACGGCCGCGCAGCGCGTCAGGCAAATGATGGATATCGGCCTCGATGAACTCGGCGTTGTGCGGCGAACGCTTGTTCAGTTCGCGGGCCTGTTCGAGAAACGCGCTCGACTGATCGATGCCGACCACGCTCAGTGCGCCGAGGGCAAACAGCGAAAGGCTTTCGCGACCGTTGTTGCAACACAGCTGCACAACGTCTTTGCCATCGACACCGACCTGCTCGAGCAAGCCGCGCAGGGTGTCGTCGAGGCAGGAAAAATCGGCCTGCGCAACTTCGGTCAGCAAGGCCTGCCACTCGGCAGAGTCCTGGTGATGACGGGCGGAATCATTCCACGCCTGTCGATTGCTCTCGACGGCATTTCTATGGTTTGGCACTTCCATGGCGCACTCCGGGCGATGCTCACCATTGAGCGGCCCGAGTCTACTTCAGCCTCGCGCAACAGGTTGTTGCGAACTTGTAAGCCGACAACGCCTGCACCAACGCCTGCAACGCGTGCAGCTATAGTTAATAGCCTTGGGGAAATCCGCTTCCACAGGTGCTGCCATGGGAATGTTCAATCGACTGCTGTTGTCCGCCTGTCTGCTCGCCGCCGCCCAGGCGCAGGCGCTGGACAGCAATTTCAACTACTACGGGGCGGACCAGCCCTTTGCCCACCCTGCTCCACCGTCGCTGTCGGCCCAGCCGCCCCGGCCGTTCGATGACACGCCGCCGCAGGATTTCATCGTTATCCCGGATCGCCATGTATTCCAGGACTCGCAACTGCCGACCGTGGCCGATGCGACGGTACGGGTGTTTATCCGCACCTACGATGCCGAGCGCGGCATTTACGTCAACGACGAGGTGCTGGACCCGACGTGCGTGCTGGAATGCCTCGGCTCGCCGAATCCGCGCAGCACCACCGTTTACCACTGACGCTTGTCCGGCCGCGCCAGGCCGAGCTTTTCGATGCGGTAGCGCAGCATGTCGCGGCTCAGGCCCAGCAGGCGCGCCGATTTGGTGACGTTCCAGTCGGTCTTGTCGAGCATCTTGCGCACCATGTCGCGCTCGACTTCCGGCAGGTTCATCGATTCGGTGTTGCTCGCCGGGCGCGGTTCGAAGTGCGGGTGCTGCACCTCGTGCTGATGCTGCGGTGGCAGCTCATCGCACAGGCTCATGCACACGTTCAGTTGATGAGCGGCGATGGTGTCGTTCGGCGCCAGCAGCACGGTCTGTTCAAGCATGTTGCGTAGCTCGCGCACGTTGCCCGGCCAGGTGTAACTGAGCAGCAGTTCTTCGGCCTGATCGCTGAAATGCAGGTTCGGTTTGCCATATCGCTTGCCGTGACTGGCGAGGAAGTGCCGGGCCAGCAGCAGGATGTCTTCGCCACGGGCGTACAGACGCGGCACCTTGATCGAGATGATCCGCAGCCGGAAAAACAGATCGCGGCGGAACTTGCCCTGCTGGACCATCTGTTCAAGGTTGCAATTGGTGGCGCTGATCACCCGCAGGTTGACCTTGCGCTCCTTCACCGAGCCGACCCGGCGAATGGTGCGATCCTCCAGCAGTTTCAGCAGCTTGGCCTGGAGCACCAGATCCATTTCACCGATTTCATCGAGAAACAGCGTCCCGCCATCAGCGGCTTCCACCAGGCCGACCCGGCGGTCCTTGGCATCGGTGAACGCGCCTTTCTCGTGACCGAACAGCTCCGACTCCACCAGGTTGGCCGGAATCGACGCGCAGTTGAATTCAATGAACGGGCCTTTGCTGCGCGCACCGTCGAAATGCAGCGCACGGGCGACCAGTTCCTTGCCGGTACCGGTTTCGCCCTCCACCAGCACTGGCGGCAGATCGCCGTTGGTCATGCGCCGTTCGGCTTCGAGCAACTGGCCGATGGTGTTTTTCAGGTGCAGCATCGGCGCCGATTCGCCGATCAGCGCCTGTACTCCGGATTTCTGCGCCTCGCGCTCCTGATAGAACGACAGCGTGCGTTCCATCCGTTCGGTGGCCAGGGCCTTGTCCAGCAGCAGTTTGAGTTCCGGCAGCGCGACCGGTTTGGTGACGTAATGGAAGGCGCCCTCCTTCATCGCGACCACCGCGTCTTCGACGTTGCCGTAACCGGTCATCATGATCACTTTCAGGTCCGGCGCGCTGATGCGCAGCTTCTGGATCAGATCGTGACCGCTCATGCCCGGCAGCGAGTTGTCGGTCAGGACGATGTCCGGCATGAAGCTTTCCAGTTGCCCCAGCGCGTCCTCGGCCGAGTGGCAGACCGTCACCTCGAAGTCCTTGCGCTCCAGGTAGGTCTGAATATTCTCGGCCAGCAGTTCGTCATCCTCGACCAGCAGAATGCTGTGTTCCATATTCCCCTCCCGATGCCACTCTAAAGTTGAGACTGACGCGGGTTCCTTCCTGCTCGCGGCTGGTCAGCATGACCGAACCCTGAAACCGCTCCATGATTCGCTTGACCAGCGCGAGGCCGACCCCGAGGCCGCCCTGCTTGGTGGTGAAAAACGGTTTGAACACCAGTTGTTGCTGCTGCGCGCTCATGCCTTTGCCAGTGTCGCTCAGGGTCATGCGCACCTGACCGGTCTGCGCTGTTTCAATCTCGACACTGAGTACGCCGCCTCTGGGCATCGCTTCCAGGGCATTGGCAAACAGGCTATTGAGAATTTGCGTGAGCAGCACCTTTTGACTGACCACCGGCGGGCAATCTTGTGGCGTGAATCGCACTTCGACGCCGTTGCGCCGGATCAGCGCATCAAACGCCCCCAGGGTGTCCTCGACCGCCGCCAGCAGGTCCACCGTCTCGCCGTCGTCACTCATCGGGCGCAACGACACCAGCAGTTCGCGAACCCAGCGCGACATGCGGTCGACCTGGCTGATGATGTCGCCGATGTTGCGCTGTGCGCCCGGACTGGCGATTTCCTGGGCCAGTTCGGCGCTGGAGCGAATGGTCGCCAGCGGATTGCGCAGACTGTGGGCTACCGCCGAGGACATTTCGCCCAGAGCGACAAAGGTTTCATTGCTGATCAGTTGCTGCTGCTGGCTCTGCAGCAGCGTCGAGGCGCGCCGCACGATCCAGAACAAGCCGAGGTAAATCGCCGCACCGCCCAAGATCGTCGCAGCCCAGATCGAGGCGAACCCACGGTCGATACGGTCGACCAGATCCGCCGGTTCCTTGTAGATCTCGACCATGGCGACCACTTTGCTTTTGTCGGCGTTGAACATCGGAATGTAGTTTTCGATGAACAGGTACTTGGGTTCGCGGGACAGCCGCTGCTCGGGTTTTTCATCGTCGATCTTGTGGTAGCTGGAAGACACCGGGACTTTCATCTCGAACGACTCATCCAGCTCGTCGTCGTCTTCAAACTTGACGTTGATCAGTTCGGGGTTGGTCGACCAGATAACCGTGCGGTCCAGGGCGTACACCGTGGCCAGCAGAACATCCGGCAAGTGTTCGACATGATCGAGAAACTCGGCACGGGCCATTGCATGGGACAGCGGATCGACGTCGGGGTAGTTCCCGTCCTGGCGCGAGTCGAGCATCTCGCCCATGGTCCGTTGCGGCGTGATGTTGGCGTGGCGCATTTCCGCGTCGCCGATGGCCTGCACGAATTGCGCGGTGAGCAGCGCATCGCGCTCCACGCTTTCGGTGACCACGAAGCGCGTGGAGATATACCCCAGCCCCAGCGCCACGGCCGCGATGATGAAAAAACTGGCCAGCGAGAACCAGCGCAGCAGATTGAACTGCCTGCCCCAACTCTTGATGGCTGCCAACGCTATGTTCGGCGCTGCTGTTTTTTGTTCTTCCAGTTGCTGCATGGGATTGCCCTGGCTTTTTTGTGTCGAGCCCGTTACAGCCGCCTTCTCGAATGAGTGTAGGTGGCAATGACCGTGACACACGGTTCAATGATGCTATTTAGCCGCTACTGCATACGACTCACCGCTTCGCTCGCAGAACCCGGTTTTACTGGCGTCAACGCCCCGTCAGCCAAGGGCTGCACGGTCGGATGCTGACGCTCGGTTTCGGCACTCAGAAAGTCGATGATCGACTGCGCCGAAGCTTCATCCAGACGCAAGTTGGGCATCGAAATTCGCTCGTATTGCTCGAACAGTTGCACTGCGATCGGGTCTTTCTCCGCCAGCACACGATCCGGTTCGCGGATCCAGCGATTGAGCCAGGCCGCGTCGCGCTGACGGGTCACGCCGATCAGGTCCGGGCCGATGTTGCGCATACCGATGCCTTCGCCATCCTGCGGGCCGAGGCTGTGGCACGAAGCGCAGCGGGTGCGGAACAGTTCTTCGCCATTGCTCGGCGGCCGGATCTGCGGGGCGTCGGCGTAGCTTTCTTCGGTGCTGGCCTGTTTCCAGTTTTGCAGCGTATTGGCCAGTTGGTCGGCGAGGATCCACGGGTTCTCGAACGGCGAGGCTTTCATCCAGCGCCCTGTGCTCTGGTTACCGACGATCAGGCTCAGGTTGTGGTCCTTGGTGCGCCCGTTGTCGACGCCTTCGATGAACAACCCGAGTTTCTTGCGCAGCTCGGTGACGTCTTCGAACTCGCCGGTAAGGAATTTCCAGCCGGGGCCGACCTTGAAGCGTTGCGCATAGGCCTTGAGCACTGCGGGGGTGTCGCTCAACGGGTCGATGGTGATCGAGTAGAAAAAGATGTCTTTCCCGACCCGGTCCCCCAGCAGTTTCTGCACCTGGCGCAGACGCGCGGTTTCCAGTGGGCAGGAGTCGCTGCACGAAGTGAAGATGAAGTTGATCACCACCACCTTGTCTTTGATCAGGTCATCGAAAAAGCGCACCTGCCGACCGTCCTGGTCGGTCAGCAGGGTGTTGGGGAAATAGTCGCCACCCCACGGGGTGGCGGATTCACTGGCGCCTTCGGGCTGCGTCTGATGGGCGATGAGCACCTGACTGCCGAGCAGGCAGGTGACCAACACCAGAATCAGGTGCATGCCCAGGGCGCGGGAGCGCGGCGTTGGCTGGGTCATGTCGGCTCCCTCCCTTTTCATGGTTTAACGGTCACTTGCGGGCCGAAGCCGTCGCCGGTGCGGAAGGTTGGCAGTGCGGCGGAGTTGACGTAGCGCACGCCATCCCAGCTCGGCAGCGGTGTCGGCATCAACTGCAGTTGCCCGGGTTTTTCGAGGTCCCAACGCAGCAGCATCGAGTTGTCTTCATGCTGGGTGTTGTGACAGTGCTCCATGTAAGTCCCGGCAAACTCGCGGAAGTTGATCGCCATCTCGACGTTGTCCAGCCCGTCGGCCTCCGAACCGATCCGGTAGACGTCCTTGCGCGCCCATTTTTCCCATTCCGGCGGGGCCTTGCCGCCACGGCTGAGGATGATCCCCTCCTCGAAGTGCACGTGCACCGGATGGCTCCAGCCCGTGCCGCCGGCCCTGATGTTCCAGACTTCCAGGGTGCCGATGCCGTTGACCCCGGCGTCCGTCGGGCCGCTGGCCAGTTTGGTCGAGGCGTTCAACCGGCGTGGGTCCATGTGGAAGCCGAAACCGCTGTCGGTCTTGATCGTCCACGGCGCTTCATCGGTGCCGTCGGCGCGGCCGAAGGTGAAGGTCCGGTGCAGCGCCTTGGCCAGCAACGCCTTGTCGGCAGCGTTGTCGCGGTGGATCTTCAGCGGAATCATCACCAGGCCTTCGGCCTTGCCCGGTTTGGCGGGCTCATAAGCGGCCGGGTTCATCGACAGATCCTGGCCGGTATAGGCCTTGACGTTCAGTTGCAGGACCTTGCCCACCACCGGGTCGCCCCGGTCCCATTGCGGGCCTTTGCTGGTCTGTTTGATGACCGCCAGGTATTTCTCCGACAGCACGTCGGCCAGCGGGATCACTTCTTTCGGGCCCTTGCCGTCGTCCTGGGCTTGCAGGTTGACGAAGAACAGCTTGTCGCCCGGTTTGATGCCGTTTTTCGCGAAGTTGACGATGATGTCGAACCGCTCGGCGATGCCCTGGGTCGGCAGAATCGCGTTGTGGTTCTGTTTGTCGCCGTCGGCATCGAGGTCCATCGAGCCGTCGAACGGCACGCTGTGTTCCATGATGTTGCCGTCGTTGGCGATCATGTGGAACGGCACCCGGCTGTACGACACGCCGGAGTTTTTCGGCCCCTGGAATTCGCCGCCGGTGCCTTTGACTTCACGCACCAGCGCGAGCTTGAAGTAGCGCGACACCGAACCGTTGAGGAGGCGGAAGCGATAACTGCGGGCCCGCACATCGAGGGTCGGTTTCCACTGCCAGTTGACCAGCACCTGATCACCGATGAAACCGTCGGTGTTGAACGGGTTGAACCACAGCTGGCCCTGCTGATCCCAGGCCTTGTCGGCGAACACCAGGTTGACGTCGTAGTCGCGGTTGCCCCACGGCAAGGCGCTGCCGCTGGGGAAACGCAGGTTGACGCCGTCGTTCACCGATTCGTTGCCACGGTCCAGGGCGCTGTAGTAGTTCATCATCGCCGCGTTGCCCTTGTAGACGTTCTGCGCGGTGAAATCGAGCATATGGTCGTGGAACCAGTGAGTGCTCATGGTTTCGCGCCAGTCGCCACGAATCTTGATGGTGCCGTGGTCGCAGGTCTTTTTCGCAGGTTGCATGTCGTTGACCCACAGGGTTTCCCCCGGTGCGCACGGAAACGCGGCGCGCGGATCTTCGGCCTTGGTATTGATGCTGTCGTAGCCGGCGAGCTGGATCGGCCAGCGATAGTCGTAGTACTGCCCGGGGAAGAAAAACGCGTTGGCATAACCATCGCTTTCCGCCGGGGCGTGGCCGTTGTGCTCGTGGGTGGTGATGGTGTGCAGACCGAAACCACGGTTGGCCGACGGATCGATCGGCAAGCCGTTGTAATGCCGCATCAACACCGGTTGGCCGTAGCGCACCATCAACAGTTTCGGTGGCAGCGTGCCGTCGAAGGTCCACACCGAGTTGTGGTCCTGCACCGGCATCGCCGGGTGGAATCGCGCATCGACACCCTTGGCCGTGCCATCGGTCGCCGGCACGCCCGCGACGTTGTGGTACAGACCACCGGGGCCGAATTCGCCGACGGCATAACCGTGCATCTGCCGACTGTCACGCAGACCACCGTTCAGCCGCGCGCCGGTCTGCACGGTCTTGTAGGCGACTTGCGGGTAGAACTCGTTCCAGCGCTGATGAGCCCAGCCTTTTCCCGGTGGCCGGCCTTCGGCGGAGGAACCGATGTGACGGTTGAGGAAGATTTCGATCTGCGCCTGCCAAGGGTTGCGGTCAACCACGTTGGCATACTGGCTCGGGAATGGCGTGAGCCCCGGTTGACGCAGGAACGCATCCAGCGCGGTGCCGGGTGGCGCGCTGCGGGCGATGTTGTTCGGGTCTTGCGCCGGCGCCGGGCCGATGGCGGCCGGCGGGAAACTCAACGGCGCGGCCGGTGTGGTCGGGTCGAGTTTTTCCGGGCCGAACTCTTCGAACAGGACCAGTTGCTGAGTGAACGGCTGGGCACCGTACAGCGGGCTCGGCTTGCCGTTGGTGGGGTAATTGAAACTGGTCTGGACGGTGGGCGGCAGGATGTTTTCCATGCGCGTCGTGTTGCGCGTGCCTTTGACCCCGTCAGGCAGATCGAAGGAGTCTACGTTGGCCTCGGGCATCGTCAGGATTGCATTGAGCGCGCCAGCGCGGTCTTCGGGCTCGTCGTAATAGGCCGACGGGTCGGACGCTTCCGGCTGATTCTCGTCGTCGATCGGGCTCGCTCGCACCCCGGTCATCTGGCCAAGGGCCAACATCAGAAAGACGCTCAGTGGCGTCAACAGGAACAGCTTTTTGGGGTCACGCATTGCTCTGTCCATCATCAGCCGCCTCATCTAAGGAAGGGGTGATGGTGTTTTGCAATTAACTCGCCAAAAAATCATTTCCAGTTGTTACAGGGGCTTGCGAGCGCTGTTGCATGCCCCACTCCCCGGTGACTGGGGCCTGACACCCACTGCTGGGGAGAAGTTCACCCCAATTTACTGAATGAGTTGAAACGCCAGACGAACGGTGGTGCCCTTGCCTTCCCGGCTGTCGAGGCTCACGCCTCCGCCAAAGCGCTCCATGATCCGTTTGACCAGTACCAGCCCCACGCCGAGGCCGCCCTGTTTGGTGGTGAAGAACGGCCGGAACGCCATGCTGCGCTGCTCTTCGCTCATGCCTTTGCCGGTGTCGCTGAGTACAACGCTTACGCCACGGCTGTCGCTCGGCTCGAGGGTGATAGTCAGTGTGCCGCCCTTGTCCATCGCTTCCAGCGCGTTGGCCAGCAGGCTGTTGAGGATTTGTGTGAGCTGCACCGGATGGCTGAGTACCATCGGCGTCTGCTGAGGTTGAAACACCACGTGCACGCCAGCCTTGGCAATCTGCTGCTCGAACGCCATCAGACTGTCGTGCAGCGCCGCCACCAGGTTCACCGGCTCCGGTGCGTCATTGAGCGGTCGCAGCGATTGCAGCAGTTCGCGCACCCACTTCGACATGCGGTCGACCTGGCCGATGATGTCCTTGATGTTCTTCTGCGCAGGCCCCGCATCGAATTCCAGGGCCAGCTCGGCGCTCGAGCGAATGGTCGCCAGCGGGTTGCGCAGACTGTGGGCCACCGCCGAAGACATCTCGCCCAGCGCGACAAAGGTTTCATTGGCGATCAGTTGTTTTTGCTGGGCCGCCAGCAGAATCGCCGCCCGACGCACGATCCAGTACAACCCCAGGTAAATCAGCCCGCCGCCCAGCGCGGTGGCCAGCCAGATCAGCGCCAGACCGCGCTCCATGCGGGCGATCAGGTCCTTGGGCTCCTTATAGATCTCGACCATCGCCGTGACGTTCTTGCCCTCGGCGTCGAACAGTGGAATGTAGTTTTCAATGAAGATGTATTCCGGCGGCACCACGAACTTCTGTTCTTCACGGCCCTTGTCTACGTTGTGGTAACTCGCCGACACCGGGATCCTTTGATCGAACGCCCGGTCGAGGTCTTCGTCGGCATGAATGCGGGTGTTGACCAGCGCCGGGTTGGTCGACCAGATCACGGTACGATCCGGCGCATAAACATTGGCGAGGATCACATCCGGCAAATGCTCGATGTGATCAAGAAACTCACCCCTGGCGCTGGCTCGGGCCTGCGGGTCGACATCGGGAAAGTCATTGTCCTGACGCGGGTCGAGCAACTCGCCCATGGTGCGGATATTGGGAATCGAGACGTGGCGCACTTCCGCCGACGCGATGGCCTGAATGAACTGCGCGGTCAGCAAGGCATCGCGCTGCACGCTTTCTTCGATCACGAACCGTGTCGACACCGCCCCGAGCGCCACCGCCACGGTGCCGATCACCGCCATGCTGATCAATGAAAACCAGCGCAACAGGTTGAACGGCTGCTTGCGCGCGCTCAGCTGCTGGCTGCCCTCCTCGACCGGTAGCGTTTTTGACTGCATGTTCATGGCCGCGACTTCCCGATACGTCCCTATAGGGTTATAGCCCACGGTTGGGTGTTTGCCCGGATGCGGGGGGTGAACGGCCCCACACTCAGCCGATTTCCCGGTCAGGCGAAAACCGCCAGGCGTTCATGCCCCCACAATCCCCAATGCTGGGGACAGTCGCCCTGTCCGGACGTTCGCCCTCTTCCCGCGCGTCCAGCTTCCAGCCCTTGCGCCACGGGCCTTTGCCGCCGGTTGGCCGGTCGTTGGTATGGAAGTTGTAAAGCCCCTCTGCAACTGACCCATCCCCAAGGGGCAGGTACTTTGATAGAGGGATTAACTCATGCACCCTTTACTGTCCAAAACCGCGACCGTCCTGGTCGTGAGCGCTTTGGCCCAGGGCATTGCCCAGGCCGCTCTGTTCGCCGTCGACCCGGGTCCCTACACACCGGCCAATGGCGGTTTCGCCAGCTGGTATCAGGACACACACGGTCGCACCCTGGATCTGTGCCTGTCCAAAGCACTCAGCTCACGCGTGCCGAGCACCCCGGGCGCCCCGTCTTACATGTGCTCGCTGCTGCCGACCCCCGGCGTGTTCGATGACACGCAACCGCTCGTATTCCCCACCAACTTCCCCGATGAAGCCTTCTGGTTCACTGGCGATACCTCCATCGTCGATGCGGCACGCGGCATCAATCTGACTTACGTCAGCGCCGTCGAGGCTGCCTTTGCCGCCGGCGATCCGGTGGAGGGCGACCAGATCAGCTTCGCGCGGATCCGCATCCGGGTCGATGTGCCCACTGCCGGCACCTACGTCATCACCCACCCCTACGGCGTCGATGTGTTCACCGTCGACACCCCCGGCCGGCGCGCGATCAACATGACCCGCGACATCGGCATCGGTACCCCGCAAACCTACGACGGCGCGCTCAAGGGTGACATCGGCCCGTTCCTGCGCAGCGTCAACGGGCCTTACACCGAGACCAACCCTTTGACCGGTGCGGCCGAGCAGTTCGTGGGCGATCCGAACCTCAACGAGGCCGTGACCGGCAGCCCGTTCAACACCAACTTCGTACGCATCGAAGGCCCCGGTGGCATCGACCTGCGCAGCACAACTTTCGCCGTGTCCGGCAAGTTGTCGACAGTGGTGCGGCCAACGCCTCTGATCACTGAGCGCAGCACCTACTCGCGCAAGCCCGGCGAAAGCGCACCAGTGGCCCAACAAGACGTGTTCGTCAAAGCCCCGCCAGCACCGGGCACCGCGGCCATCACCAGCAGCACGCCCGTGGTGAACATGAAAGAAGCCGACAGCACCGGCAGCTGGTATGCGCAATCGGCGGTCAACCCGACTTTGCCGGCCGTGTTGCAAGTGACCGCCGACAACCACCTGGCGATCGCCACCAGCTCGCCGACCACCCTGCCCATGACCCTGACCGACCTGGTGGTGATCCAGCGTGCCGAGTACAGCCTCAGTTCCGGGCAATTGACCGTGGTGGCCACGACCAGTGACGAAACCTCGCCACCGGTGCTCACCGCCACCTCCGACACCGGCGCCGCTATCGGTGCGCTGGGTGGCGACGGTGCGGAGAAAACCCTGGCCACCGGGATCACGCCGATACCACCGGCCAAGGTTCGAGTGACGTCGTCCAACGGCGGCAGCGATACCGAAGAAGTGGTCATCGTGCAATGAACGCTCACATGCCCAGATCCGCATCAGGAGGCATCATGAACAAGTGGCCACGCTTCGCGCTCAACGCGCTCGGGCTGACAATCTCGCTGACCGGCAGTGCGTTCGCGCAACTGGCCGCCGTCGATCCCGGCCCCTACACCTTCGCCACCGGGAAATTCCCGATGTGGTACCAGGACAATAACCTGCTGTCGATGGAGCTCTGCCAGTCCCGCGCCGCCAGTTCGCGCGTCCCGGTCAGCACCCCGCCGGCGTACATGTGCACCCTGCTGCCGGAACCGGGCGTGTTCGATGACGCCCTGCCGATGGTGTTCCCCGACAACTGGCCGCCGGAAGCGTTCTGGTTCCTGGCGGAAACCAATATCCCGAACAACGGCGCCGGTTTCGGTGTGGATGCCTACGTGGCGGGGGTCGAAGCGGCGTTCGCCTCGGGGAATCCGGTGGATGGCGATCAGCAAAGCTTTGCGCGGATCCGCATCCGGGTAAACGTACCCGTGGCCGGCACCTACACCATCACCCACCCGTACGGCGTTGAAACCGTCAACGTCACCACCCCTGGCCGGCGGGCGATCAACATCACCAAAGACATCGGCATCGGTGCGCCGGGCAACTTCAGTGGCGCGCTCAACGGTGCCATTGGACCGTTCCTGCGCAGCATCAACGGCCCGTATACCGAAGTGAACCCGGACACCGGCGGCATCGAAACCTTCGTCGGCGACCCGAACCTCACCGAAGCGGTGACCGGCAGCCCGTTCAACACCAACTTCCTGCGGATCGACGGTCCGTCGGGTGTTGGCTCGATTCAGACCAACCTGTTCACCGTCGCCGGCAAGGTCCTCGACAATCGTCAGCAAACCCACGTCGCCGTCGACCGCGCCACCTATCGCCGTACCTCGGCCGGTGTGCGCGCCGAAGTGTTCGCCAAGGCCGACAGCAGCTCGACCCTGTGCTTCCGCGAAACCCTGGCCTTACTGCCCGGACCACCGCCGACGCCGTGCCAGACCACTCTGTTGGGCGACAACAACGGACTGTTCTTCGGCCAGCGTCTGGGCAACGGCACCCTGCCGTCGGTGGTCGTCGTGACCGCGACCAACCCGGCCGGCACCACCCGTCCGACGGCTGTCTCGGCCAAACTCACCGACGTGGTGAAAATCCAGACTGCCCGCTACAGCTGGGCCAGCCACAGCCTGCTGATCGAAGCCACCTCGACCGATGAAGTCGCGGTGCCGGACATGGTTGCCCAGGGCTACGGACGCCTGTCGAAAACCGGCACGCTGCAAAAAATCACCGTGGCCGACCTGACCCAGCCACCCGCCACCGTCACGGTCAAATCCGCCGCCGGCGGCAGCGACACCGAGCCGGTAGTGGTGGTCGGCAGCGCACCGGACACCGGTGAGAACCAGGCGCCACTGTCCGTCGCCGACACCGGCAGCACCAGCTTCGGCGTGCCGATCACGCTCAGCCTGTTGACCAACGACAGTGACCCCGACGGCAATGTGCCGCTGAGTATCACTGCTCTCACTCAACCGGCAGCCGGCCAAGGCACCGTGGCCCTGAACGGCACCACGTCGGTGGTCTACACCCCGCCAGCCGTGGTCAACACTCCGCTGACCACCACCTTCACCTACAAGGCCCAGGACAACAAAGGCCTGGCCTCGGTGAACCCGGCCACGGTAACGATCAGCGTCGCGCCGAACCGGCCACCGACCGCCGTCGCCGACAGCGTCGCCACATTGGGTGTCGCGATCCCGATCAACGTCCTGGCCAACGACACCGATCCGGAGGGCAACGTGCCGCTGGGCGTCGCCAGCCTGACCCAACCGCCGGCAGGACGCGGCACGGTCAGTACCGACGGCACGGTGATCACCTACACCCCACCGGCCACCGTGACCACGGCCTTCACCGCGACCTTCACCTACATCGCCCGGGACAGCTTCGGCGCTCAGTCGACGCCGGCGACCGTCACGGTGCAAGTGTCGCCACGGCCAGCGGCGGAAACCTTCACGATCACCACCTCGACCGTGCAGGCCCGTTCCGGCGGCCGCTTCAACTGGGACTTCGCCGGCACCTCGTCGGTGACCACCGGCAACACCATCACCGTGCAGGTCACCACTCCGACCGGGCTGGTAACGCTGGGCACCACCACGGTACCGGTGACCGGACGCTGGCGGCTGACGCTGAACAACACGCTGGTCGTGCCATCAGCCAACCCGACCGCCACCATCCGTTCGTCCCAGGGCACCGTGCGGACGGTGTCGGTGACCACGCTCTGAGCCAGTGCCCCGCCTGCTTTCGGGCAGGCGGGGCAACGCTCAACGGTTAACGCCCGAGAGGATATTTGCCATGAACACGCCGACCGCCGCCCTGCTTTGCCTGCTCGCCCTGTGCGTCAGTGCGGGCGTGCGCGCCGACGACCTGATGGAAAACGATGACCTGGCGCCCAACAGCGCCGATCTCGGCGAACTGCCGCCGCCCGTGGGCCAGCAAGCCCTGATCGACCAGAACGGTCAGGTCAACCTCGCGCTGCTGTCGCAGAACGGTCAGTCGCTGCTGGGCAGGATCGTGCAGTCGGGCAGCAATCAGGAGGCGTACATCCTGCAACAAGGCAGCGACCTGATGGCCTTGCTCACGCAAAACGGCTCCGGCAACGCCGCGTCCATCACGCAAACCGGCAGCCACAACCGTGCGCAGATTTCGCAAAACGGCAACAACAACGACGCCAGCATCGAGCAGGCGGGCACGGGGCTGCAAAGCGCCGTGACCCAGTCGGGCAACGGCATGAGCGTTTCGGTCAAGCAATATCGCTAAGCACTGCAATCATCGGAGAGTTCATCATGTTCAAACTGACGCCCCTCACCGCCGCCATCCTGGTCATGATCAGTGCCCAGGCCATGGCCGACGACAGCCTTTCCACCCAGAGCCAGTTCGGCACCGCCAACATCGCCAACGTCAAGCAGACCCAGGCGCCGTTCAGCACCGCCACCCAGACCCAACTGGGCCAGGGCAACGACGCGGCCGCCGTGCAGGACACCGCCACCAGCGTCATCACCCAGGACGCGGTCGGCGACTACAACGCCGGTTACGCCGAGCAGCTGTTCGAAGACAACAGCACCATCACCCAACAACAGACCGGCGCCTTCAACACCGCCCACGCCAGCCAGTCCCTCGGCTTCGGCGCCGGCAACCAGGCCCTGCAACAACAGCAAGGCAGCGGCAACTTCTCGTTCGTCTACCAGGACTCGCAGAACGGCAGCGAAGGCAAGACCTTCCAGTTCGGCGACAGCAACGAAGCCAACATCGAGCAACTGTACGAAGGCACCGGCAACAGCTCGGTGATCACCCAGTACGGCACCGCCAACTACGGCACCGCCGAACAAGTGCTGCACAACGGTGGCCAGATCGGCATCAACCAGGCCGGCGAAGGCAACTACGCCTACGGCGACCAGCGCAACGGCACCGGCGGCAACATCACCATCAACCAGTTCGGCAACCTCAACGGCACCGAAATCTGGCAAGACTCGCAACTGGCCAGCCAGGCCACCGTCAACCAGTACGGCGACAGCAACGAAACCGTGGTCGACCAAAGCTTCGGCGAAAACAACACCGCCGCCGTCACCCAGGTCGGCAACACCAACGCCATCTATGCCGACCAGTTCGAATCGGTCAACTCGACCCTGGCCCTGTATCAAGTCGGCAACGGCAACGTGCACTTCACCTACCAGAACGGCGACAGCCACACCCTCAACGCCACGTCGGTGGGCAACGACAACAAGGTCTACGCCAGCAACTGGAAAGGCCCGCAACACGGCGGCCAGTTCGGCAGCAACCAGCGCGCCACGGTCAATCAGACCGGCAACGGCAACATCGCCAGCTTCACCCAGGACGGCATCGGCCAGATCATGACCACCCACCAGACCGGCACTGGCAACAAAACCACGGTCAGCCAGGCGGATTCCTACAACGAGCTGTACTTCGATCAGAACGGCAGCGACAACATCCTCATCGCCGACCAGCGCGGCACCACCAACCTGGTGCAGGGCTCATCGAACGGCTCGGGCAACAGCGCCGAATTCGACCAGTCCGGCACCGGCAACCAGGCCTACACCGCGCAGTTGTATGGCAGCGACAACATGATCACCGTGAAACAGGCTGACACCATGAACGTGGCGTATGTAACCCAGGGCGGCACCGGGAACATTGCCAATGTGGATCAGAGCGGGATGACGCAGACCGCGACCATTCAGCAGTTCGGGTCGGCTAACCAGGCGACGGTTTTGCAGCAGTAAGTGTTGAGTGTTGGAAAGCCGCGATCTTGAGGTCGCGGTTTTTTTTGCGCTGACGCTTGAGTGGCGTCCTACGGAAAACGGAACGTTTTCAAAAAATTCAGGGAGTTTTCTGACGAATTCTGGCGGTTGGCCGTCGGAAGTGCAGGCTCTAGGATTTGCCGGGACAACTTGATCCCCATGGAGCTTGGCCTACATGCAATTCATCCAGACAGCGACGACAGCGATACCGTTACCGAATAGACTTCCAGGCACCCAACCCGGAGGTTCCATGATCGACCCGTCTTTGATCGACCCACTGTGCCCGGTTGTTTCGGATCTTGGTCCTGAGGAGCAGGCTGCGAGTTATGACCGTTGGTTTCGGGCCGAAGTACAGGCCTCTCTCGATGATCCGCGTCCGAGTATTCCCCATGAGCAAGTGATGGCGGAAATAAACGCCTTGATGGAATCAATGCGCAAAAGCGCTGATGCAGATTAAGTGGCGACCCAAGGCTCGGGTCGAACTCTCGAAAATACTGAAGTACATTGGCGAGCGAAATTTTGTAGCGGCGACAGCACTTCACAAGTCAGTCGTAAAAACTACATCTGCGCTTCCTTGGCATCCACACCTATATCGCAAAGGTCGCTCTCCCGGCACTCGGGAAATTGTGGTAAGCCCGAACTATCTCGTCGTTTATCAAGTGGCGGACCGAATTGAGATTGTGAGCATCTTGCATGCGCGTCAGGAATACCCTCGACGCGACCCCAGTTAGATCCCGTCCTCGTCTCAACACAAAAAACCGTGCTTCCCATGGAGGTACGGTTTTTTTGTATCTCAGTACTCAGCTAATTGAGATGAAACATGCGATTTATAGCGGCTCGAGCCTTCTTGCCGTCTGCAACGCAAAGCACTTACCTAGCCTCATGCTTTCTTCGTTTGTCCTCCATCAGGGCCGACATTTCAGCCATCACCTGCTCATTCGGAATGCTGGGTCGTGGGTCATCGATTGAAGCCTGTATTTTGGCAATCAACCAGCGGTCGTAGCTGGCGGCCTGCCCTTCGCTTTCGAAGTCTGAAACGATTGGGGAGATCAGGGGATCCATGGTGACTCCAGTTTGAATGTGAAAAACGCGACCCATTGCTGGGCCGCGTTTTTTTATTGGGGATGTGCTGGATCAGTCCTTCAGCTCGACGTGATCCAAGGCCTGATTCACGGCCAGTTCACCCAGCATGAGGATCTGCGCGATGCCCAGGGCGGTCTTGCGGTGGGCGGGGTCGAGGGTGGCGGCGAAGTTGTTGAGCATTTCGCTGGCCGAGCCCAGGGATTCGCTGGCGTTGGCGAGCAGGGATTCGGTGTTGTAGGCCGGGTTGGCGAGGTACATCGGGGCGGGTTCGTTGACGCTGCCCATGATGTGGGCGCCGGGGCAGAGGTAATGATCGAGCGCGCGTTCGGCGGCTTCGTGGAGTTTTCTGGAGGTGGTGGAGGTGTATGGGGAGGTTGGGTCGGTTTCGGGGTTGGCTTGGGTTTCGGGTGGGTTGGGTGTTGGTTTGAACATAGTGAATCTCCGATCCTGAAATGAAGCTGGCCCATTCGGTTTCCGAACGAAGGGGTGGCAGCTGTACGCAGGCTGGAAACCCGGGGAACGGAGAACCCGGTTGACCCGAAGGTCTCCCGCGCACAGCCGCCATAACGGAGTGCACACTTTTCAAGGTGCGCAAGCATACGTTATGAAAAGCGCTTGTGCGCTCGGTTCTAGTCGGGGTTTCCAATCCCGATCGCTGAATTGGCAGCGACCGAAACAGGCTAGAGCCCGCGCTTCCGACGGACAACCTGAAAACCTTGTGGGAAGGTTCGGTGTATTCAGACACGTTTTTAAACAGACTTTAGGACGCTGGCCCTCACCCCAGCCCTCTCCCGGAGGGAGAGGGAGCCGATCGAGTTGTTTGGGAGAGGTACGCCGACGTGAAATACCGAGTTGCGCTCAGGTTTTAAGAACAAGTGAATCTGCCATTGCCATTGGAATTGGAATTGGAATTGCCATTGCAACCACCAACAGCAACAGCAACAGCAACAGCAACTACCACCATCACCATCCACCTACCACAACACGCGGCGCAGCCGCCCCACTCAACACAATGAGCGTTAGCTCGAGTAAAGATTTTGACGTGCCGGCCCCTTCGGAAGGCTGAGTGGAGGGATTCATCCGGGGGTGGGAGCGCAGCGACCGTTTGGCGAAGCCAAACACATCGAGAGGAGGTGCAGCGAAGCAAACCGTAGGCGATGCCCCCGGATGAATCCCGGAGCGAAGGAACCCCGAGCCCCAGCGAGGGGCCGAACGCCGGGGCCCAGCGTTTTGGTTCCTTTTGGGCGTTTGCAAAAGGGACTCGCCGTAAGGGCGAAACCGCCAGCCGCAACACCCGAAGAAACGGATATTCACCCAGACCACCCAGAGAACCTGGTCGGCCCAAAGGCCGCCAAGTTCACTCAGCCTCCGGATCCACCTTGTTCTGAGTCAGGTACCGATTCAAAACATCATCCTGCGAAGGCGTAGAAGCATCCCCCGCCACCTGCCACAACCGCCGCTCAATCCCCTGCGCCACCATATGCCCCACCGCCGCCTCAATCGCCGACAACACACACAACTGCGCCGGCTCATTCGTCGTATACCCCACCTCAGCCTCAAGCAACTTCTTGAACTCGATAAACTTGAAAATCCCCGCACTGCGCGCCACCGAATAAATCGTCTTGCTGGTCATCACATTCGCCAGCACCTGCCCGCTACGCACATCCACCGCACGCAAATTCACCGTCACCTGATCCACCCGGTACTCACGGGACAGATCGATCCCCAGATACCGCGCCCCTTCCCCACCGCTGCGCACGTTGGTGTCGTAAGCGATGATCCCGCCCTCGAGCATCATGTTCGCCGCCTGCAACGGTGGCAGCTCACCCTGAATGTTCACCGGCGTATTCGGTTTCTTCTGCGAAGCCCGAATGATCTTGCGTTCAGTCAGCAGGTTCTGCAGCCCTTCCCGCTCAAGCACCACAAACCAGCCACTGGCCTGCATCGCGTCCATCAACATCGACGCCGCGCCCTGGGTGACGCTGGTGGAAAACGAACTGGCCGGCGTCGGTTTGTACTGCCCGGTCTGGTCACGGAAGCCGTACACCACCGCCATCAGCCGGCCCTTGGGTCGCGGCATTTTCAGCAAGTCGTAATAAGTGGAGGCCCTGGGGGTCAGGGTCGGGGTATCGGTGTCCTGCTCGGCCGGCATCGGCTCGCGCAGACTGCACCCTTGTAATGCTGCCAACAACAGCCCTAGCGCAATTATTTTTTTCATGTCCATCTCTCCCCGGAACCGTCATCCCGTCATGGGTTGAGGCCGTTCACCTGAATTTCGGAAACTTCGCCGCTCGCTCGGTCGGTCACCTCGATCGTGAGAGCCCCCGAGTCATCAACGACATTGACGATAAAAGCGTCGGTGGACAGGCTCCCCGTGTTGCCGGTGGAGATGTTGTCCAGCAGTTGCCCCAGCAACCGTGACTGCAATTGACTGGTGAAGCGTTCGAGCGCCGAAGTGCCGGCCACCGTCGAGCGTTTCTTGAGGTCCGGATCGTCGTGGTCGTTTTGCGCCTGGGCGTTGTTGAGCAGCCAGGTGCCGTTGAGCGGGTTACCGCCGAACGACGGGTTGACCGGCGTGTAGACCAGTTCGGTGGCCTGGACGGCAGCGGCGCTGGCAAGCCCGATCAACAACCCCGAGATCCAGAATCCGCTGCGCCGTGAGAACGTTGTCGTGTTCATAGTTCGTCCTTCTCAAGGTCGGTGGTGTCCTGCAACAGGGCTTCCAGCTTGCGCCGGACGACCTCCAGTCGAACCGAGTCGGCGGCCTCGTAGGCCTCGTCCTTCAGTTCCACGGTGTTCGGCGGCAGGAAGCGCCGATACACCAGGCGTTGTTGATATTCGACGGTCACCAGGCTCCCCCAGCGCGCGTCGGGGCGCTCGCGCACCACCAGGTTGAAATCCATGCGGCTGGTGTCGCGCAGGCGCTCGCTGAACGAGTAGTAAAAGTCGTGGCCGATGTGCGAGATCGTGTCGTCGACGATGAAGCCCATCATTTCGTCTTCTTCGCTGGCGCTGGCCAAAGACGCCACGGCCGCGAGGATCAACGCGCACCACACGTGGCGGCTCATGGCTGCAACGCCTGTGGCAATGCCGACTGGCCCTTCGCCGGGCCGTTGGTGCCATCGAGAAAGGCTTTTTCAGCCACGAACTGCCAGTCCGAATAACGCTGCATGCCTTCGAAATCCGACCACTGCGACGGGAAGTCCGCCTGCTTCAACGGCACCTCGGTGGAGGCACTGTTGATCCCGGTGATGCGCCCGTCGAAACCCCGTTGCAGGGCCCATTCGCCGCCGCCGATCGGGTCCGGATAGAGCTGGCGCAGATGGTGGCGGGCTTCCGGAAAACGTTCGTCCTGCAACAGGTCGACCAGCTCTTTCGGGTACTGCGCCAGGCCCGGCGAACTGCGGTAGTAGCTGCGCAGTGCCTGGGCGTACTGGGTGCCGACCCAAAGCAGTTGCTTCTCGCGATCGCGGCGCGACACGGTCGACCACAACTCGCCGGCACTGGCCAGGCCCATGCCCATGATCACGATCAGGAACAGCACGCCCAGGTAGGTGAACCCACCCTGCTCCACGTGCTTACCACTCGGAATACTGGCTGCCATCACGCGCCCTCCCGGTAGCTCCGCTCTTGATGTCGGCGACGCCGCCCGCCACACCGTCTGGCGGTGCGATCAGCACCCATTGGTCATTGCGTTCGGTGATCGGGTCCAGCGGCGCGTTGCGCAGGTAACGCATCTCCACCAGTTGTTCGATGGAATCGGGATAGCGCCCGGTGTCGCCGTAGTAGTGATCCAGCGCCTCGCGCATGGCCGACAGGCTCTGGTGCAACGTGGTCTCTTTCGAGGCCTCGAGGCTGTTGAAGTAGCGTGGCAAGGCAATGGTCATCAGGGTCGCGATGATCGCCATCACCACCATCAGCTCGAGCAAGGTAAACCCCTTTTCCCGGCGCATGAGAATCACCACTCGCGGTACGCGATGCCGTTGAGACCCTTGCCCCGGGCGTGGGAGTAGACGTCGAACACGTCCTCGCCATCGCGCGGGTTCTGGGCCGAACTGTTGTAGGCCCGCAGGCCCCAACCGCCGTTGTCGTCACGTTTGGCCGGCACCAGCGGGTCCCGCGGTATCCGGCGCAGAAAGTAGAACTTCGCACCCTTGGCACTGCGCACGTCGCGCACGCCTTCGACCAGCACTTTCAGGTTCGGCGGATAGCCGCTGCTGTTCAGGGATTTCTCGATGTAGCCGGCATCGAAGGCACGCTTGTAGGCGTCGATGCCATCGCGAATCTGATACAGCGCGGTGCGCAGTTCCTGCTCCTTGCCACGCCGTACCAGGGTCTCGGTCAGCGGCGCGGCCATGCCGGCCAGCAGGCCGATCAGGGCCAGCGTCACCACGACTTCGATCAAGGTAAAACCGCGTTGGGAGGCGTTCATGATCAAGGCTTCTCGACGGTTACGCGGGTGGTTGCCACGGCCGCTTCACCGACTGCACGAGGCTGCGCGGCAGGCGCTGGCATCGAGTAGCTTTGCGAGCGATCCGGCGCCTGGATGTGCATGCTGGTTTCGGTGCCGGTGGGGAATTCCATGTCCGACGGGCTCTGGTACGGCAGGTTGCGCACGATCCGTGGGGTGATCGAGAGCACCAGTTCCGATTTGCCGATGGTGTCCTTGTTGCTGCCGAACAACCGACCCAGACCCGGAATGTCGCCGAGGCCCGGAATCTTGTTGCCGGTGGCGCCGTGGTCGTTGCGCATCAGGCCGGCAAGGATCTGGGTTTCGCCGTCATGCAGACGCAGCGAAGTCTGGGCGTTGCGGGTGTCGACCTGCACCGGGATCGTCCCTTGGCGGGTCGGCTCCAGCGGCGTGGCGTTACTCACTTCCAGGGCGATCTTGATTGCCACTTCGTTGTTCAGGTGCACGGTCGGTTGCACTTCAAGCTTCAGACCGACGTCGAGGTAAGTGACGCTTTCGGTGATCACCGGGCCCTGAGTCGACGGCACCGAGGTGGCGCTGATGATCGGCACGCGCTGGCCGATGTGGATGCGCGCCTGTTCGCGGTTGCTGACGCGGATCACCGGGCTGGCCAGAGTGTTGATGTCGTTGTCCTGGGCGTTGATCTTGGCTTGCGGCGACGGCGCGATCGAGATGCGGCTGGAATTGATGCCTTTGAGCTGATCAAGAATGCTCACCGCCGAACCGTCGCTGTTGACCACACCGAAGGTGCTCGGCCATTGCAGGCCCAGATCGAGAATGCGCTGGGTGGCGACTTCCATCACTTCCACTTCCAGCACCACTTCGGGGTTGGACTGGTCTTGCGATTGCAGGAGTTTCTCGGCCATGCGCACGGCGTCTTCGGTGTCGCGCATGGTCAGGGTGTTCAGGCGTTCGTCGACGAACACATCGCGGGTCTTGAGCATGGTCTTGATCATGTTCAGCGCGGTGTTGGCGTCGATGCTGGTCAGGTAGAAGGTGCGCATCACCAGCTCTTGGTAATCCTTCAGTTTCTGCGGCGAGTCCGGAAAGATCAGCAAGGTGTTTTCGTTCACCACTTTCTGGTGCAGCTGGTTCTGTTGCAGCAGCAGTTGCACGGCGTCTTCGATGCGCACGTCACGCACGAAGATCGTGGCTTTCATGTCCGGACGCAGGTCCTTGTCGAAGATGAAATTCAGGCCGGCAACCTGCGACAGCACTTCGAAAATGGTCTTGAGGTTGGCGTCGCGAAATTCCAGGGTCACCGGGCGGTCGAGCCGGGTGCGCAGTTGCGGGTACTGGATCACGTTGCGGCTCTGCACCAGACGGATATTGCCTTGCAGTTCCAGCGCGCCGTCGTTTTTCGGATCGAGTTCGAGGATCTGTTTGACCTGGCGGTCGGCGCCGTAGATGTCGCCCCGGCGCAGGTCGCCACGGGCCAGTTCCAGCTTCTCGTCCATGCTGCGCAGGTAGTCGAGCTGGCGCAGGGCATCCTGGGCGCGGCGGTTGTTTGGCTCGATGGTCAACACCCGGCTGTAGGCGGTGCGGGCCGAGGCGAAATCGCGGCGGGCGCGGTCGGTGTCGCCGGAGGTCAGCAGCGCGGTGATCGCCTTGGCCCGGCCGCTGTTGAGCAGCAGGTGCAGCTCGGTGTCGCGCGGATTTTCCCGCAAGCCTTCCTCGATCCGGGCCAGGCCCGCCTCGTACTGCCCCTGATCGATCAGGTCGGCGGCTTCCTTGTTGGCGACCTGCGCGGAACTGCACGCGGCCAGCCCGGCACACAGGCCGAGGCTCATCAGCAAACGGGATCTGTTCATTGCGTACTCCCCACAGACAAGGTCTGCGACAAATGCAAAGGCAGGTAGACCAGGCTCAGTTCCACATCGGAAATCGCCGCAATCTTCCAGGTGTCGTCGATCACATCCCCGCTGCGCACGACGTAGATTTTCTCGCCGTCCTGCAAGAACACTTGCAGGTCGCTGCGGTCATGCAGCCTGCCGACGAACTGAAACGGCACCGGTGGCAGGCTCGGGGCTTGCACCACCGGGGTCGGGTTGATCGCTTGTTCGGTGACCGTCGCCAGGGTCGGCGCGGCCTTCCAGGATTTGCTCGCAAACAGGTCGCCGGCGGGGCTCAGGTCCTTGATCGGTGCCGCATTCGCCTTGGCGTTGCTGGCGGGCAAGGCGCCACGGGCGCTGGCTTTCGCCGGGCTGGCCACGGCGACTTCGGTCGAATCCGCCTCGTCGCTCGGCGAGAAATATTCCGGCAACCAGGCCAGCGCCGCCGCCACGCCGAAGAACGCCACCCAGCCGGTTACGCGTTTGGTGTCCATCACGACCTCGACAGATAGAGGGTCATACGGATCCGGCCGCTGAGGTCGGTGTCGGCAATCTTCTTGCGTTGAAACTCGACGTCTTCCACCACCACCGCCGGCAACTGGCCGAGCAAGGCGTGCAGGAAACGGCGCAGTTGCGGGTAGCTGCCGCGCACCGGCAACAGGATCTGGTAGCGCGCCAGATGGGTCTTGGGATCGACGCCGAGGGCGTATTCGCCGCGCGCCAGGGTGATGTGTTCCTGCGCGGCCAACGCGTAGATGCGGTCGATGGCGACGGTGGCCTGCGGCTGGGCCGGCAGCTTGTTACGGAAATCATCGAGCTGACGTTGCGGCACCACGGGCGGCGCGATGCTGCCGTCCTCGACCTTGGCCAGGTATTCGGTGGCTTCCTGGGTTTGCTGGCTGAGCTGTTGCAGCGATTGCCAGCCCGGCAGCAAACCGCCGAGTGCCCAGGCAACCGTGACCAGCAGCAGCGCCAGACCGGCGAGGCCCGGAACGCCGAGGCCTTGCAGGTATTCGTGAACGATCAGTCTAGGGATTCGCATCGCCCATCTCCCAGGTCGCCGACAGGTTGAATTGCACCGGTTGCTCCGGCGATTTGACGACGATTTCGTGGCTCAGCAGCGACACGTCGGACAGCTCGTCACTGGCCTCCAGCCGTTTGTGGAAATCCAGCATCGCTTGCAGATCCCGCGCCTCGGCGCTGATCCGCACCTGGCCCTTGCGCGCATCCGGGGTCAGGGTCAGCAAGGCGATGTCGTCGCGCGGCATGGCTTCGAGCATGGCGAACAGGCGTTCCCAGGGGCGGCGCAGTTGCTGCGAGACCTTGCGCATTTCGGCGAGGTTCTGCGCCTGCTCGCGGGTTTCTGCCGGGCTCAGCGTTGTCTTGCTGCCGCTGTCGCCGGTGAGCTGGCGTTGGGTGTGCTGCAAGTGACCTTGCTGTTGTTCGGCCTGATCGCCGAGGTGCTGCTGCACGCCGAAGCACACCAGCGCGAGCAACACACCGCCGCCGAGCAGGCTCCAGCCCAACGGGCCTGAGCGCGGACGAGGCTGGAAGTCGAGGTTCAAGGCGCGCATGTCAGGCCACCGCCCGGGACATGACGTACAAGGCGTCACGCACGGTCATCGAGTTGTCTTCGAGGGTGCGCAGGTGCACCCCCGCCACCTCCGGTTGCGCATCGAGGCGCGCCGGGGCGTGCAGATAAACGTTGAAGGCGCGTTCGCTGGTGGAGGCTTGCAGTTGCCGTTCACGACCGATCAGCGCACTGAGTGCCGCGTCGCTGTCGCTGCCGCCCACCGAACGCACCGACGACCAGCGCCCTTCCCTTGCCAGCAGCAACACGCTGCGTTGCGGTTCGGCGACGATGAACAGGAAGTCACCGGCGTCGAGGCTTTTGTCGAAGCGGTTGAACGCGGTCATCAGGTACGGCTGCACCGAACGCAGGCGCAGGCCGCGACCCGTGACCAGCGTGCGCAGGCGTTCCAACAAATCCTGCGGCAAGGCACTGGCGATCCGGTCATGCCCGGCCGGCTCGGCCGACAACACCAGACTCCACGGTTGGGTCGGGGCGCCGAACAGGTCTTCGAAGCAAAGTTGGGCGAAGCCGCGCAGTTCCTCAGGGCTGCTGATCTGCTCGCTCCACGGCACCAGGCAGAAACGGCTGAAGTGGCCGGAGATCACCACGCTCAGCTCGGCGCCGGCACGGGTGTGTTCGCCGAGCAGACGGTCGAGGGTGTCCAGCGCCACCGCGTAGCTCTGAAAGCCTTCGTCGATGTAGCCGACGCTGCCCAGCCACAGGGTGTCGCTGCCCCGGCGCTGGCCGAGGCCGACACCGCTGGCGCCGAGCACGGCGATAAATTGATCACGCGATAAAAGTGACACGATTGATCTCCTCCAGCGTGGTCCGACCGTGCTCCACCAGCTCCAGCGCCGATTCGCGCAACAGGCGCAAACCACGGGCGCAGGCCAGGGCTTTGATCTGGGTGATGGGTTGGCGCTCGACGATCATCTGGCGCAGTTCGTCGTCCAGGTGCAGCAGCTCGGCAATCGCCGTGCGCCCGCGATAGCCGCTGCCCCGGCAGTGACCGCAGCCCTTGCCGTGGACGAAGTGATAGTGATCGACTTTCTGTGGGTCGAGGCCCGAAGCGCGCAGCTCTTCATCGCTCGGGTTGACCGGCGTGCTGCAACTGCTGCACACCAGCCGGATCAGGCGCTGGGCGAGAATCGCGTTGAGCGCCGAGACCAGGCTGTAGGGGTCGATTTCCATTTGGGTAAAACGACCGATCACGTCGAACACGTTGTTAGCGTGAATGGTGGTGAACACCAGGTGACCGGTGAGCGCCGATTGCACGGCGATCTGTGCGGTGTCCGGGTCGCGGATCTCGCCGACCATGATCTTGTCCGGGTCGTGGCGCAGGATCGAGCGCAAGCCACGGGCGAAGGTCAGGCCCTTTTTCTCGTTGACCGGGATTTGCAGCACGCCCGGCAGCTGATATTCCACCGGGTCTTCGATGGTGATGATCTTGTCCACGCCGTGGTTGATCTCGGTGATCATCGCGTACAGCGTGGTGGTCTTGCCGCTGCCGGTGGGGCCGGTCACCAGCACCATGCCGTAGGGTTCGGCGGCGAGGCGACGCAACTGGCGCAGGGTTTCGTCTTCAAAGCCCAGCGCTTGCAGTTGCACGCCGCAGACCTTGTCGGCCAGATCCTGTTTGTCGAGCACCCGCAGCACCGCGTCTTCGCCGAAGATGCTCGGCATGATCGACACCCGGAAGTCGATCTGCCGGCCGCTGATGCCGATCTTGAAGCGACCGTCCTGAGGCACGCGTTTTTCGCCGATGTCCAGTTCGGCCATGACCTTGACCCGCGAGATCACCTGCTCGGCGAACTCGCTGCCCTGGATCTTGCCGATGTTGTTCAGCACGCCGTCGATCCGGTACTTGATCACCAGGCCCTGGCCGGTGGTGCCGAGGTGGATGTCGCTGGCGTGCATTTTCAGCGCGTCGTACAGGGTCGAGTTGACCAGTTTCACCACCACGCTCGAGTCTTCGCTGATGCTGGTCAGCGACAGGCTTTGCAGGGTGTCGGTCTCGCTGCCGGCGTCGGCCTGGGCGTTGAGCGATTCGACGGCGTGGAAGCTTTCTTCGTGGCGGGCCAGATAGGCCTTGAGGTCGTCGGCGTGCACCAGGTACAGCGGCGCGCCGTGCAGGCATTCGTCGATCCAGGCCAGGCGCGCGGTGTCGAAGGGGTCGGCGAACACGCCGATGACTTCGTCGTTTTGGCGCAGCAGGATGAATTCACGTTTGAGGCATTGCGCGAGGGTGACCCGGTCGAACACCGGGGTCGCCAGAAACAGCGTGTCGGTGTCGAGCACCGGGTAATGCAGGGTGGCGCCGAGGCTGGCAATGAACGGCATCGGCGCCAGTTCACAGAGCACGGCCAGTGCATCGAGCACCCGTTCCCCGGAAGTGCTGGCCCGTGCCCGGGCCTGGGCCAGTTGCTCACTGGAAAAGCGTGGCGGGGTCTGGGCCTCCAGCGCAGGGTTGACCAACAGCGGTTCGACGACAACGGACAGACGATCCATGGCTTGCTCTCCAACACCCGGGGCTTGAGGCCCTGACGGCGCGGGAGGCGAATTCGGCGAGTGCCGGAACGTCTATCGCGCCATTACTCCCCGGTGAGCATTTGATCGTCGTCCGGTGCCATGACCTCCGACCGGTTTCGTCGGCGGTCCGCCAGCACCCAACTGCCATCGTACAACTGCAACGGGAAGCTCTCGGTCCTGCTCTGGCGTCGTTCGACAAAGCCTTCGGATGGGCTCGCACCGGGTTTCGCTTCGCGCTTTATCCCCAGAAGGTCGCAGACAGCTCGGGCCAGTTCCGCCAAGGGAAACGGTTTGAACAGGATGTGACTGACCCCCAGTTGCCGCGCCCGCTCACAGACTTCAGCGGTCGGGTGACCCGTTATCAGCACGAAATGACACGTCCTGTTCTGGCGGACCGCGTCGAGCACCTCGAACCCTTCCATATCGGGCAAGCGGTAATCGAACACCAGCACGTCGGGGGCGAAAGTCTCGGCCAGGCCGATTCCCTCTGCGCCGTCATGTGCAATCCGGACTTCCAGCCCTTGCGCCGACAGATAATCCTGAAGGTTCTGTGCAAGCAGCTGTTCGTCTTCGACAACCAGTACTTTGTTAACCAAGGTGGACTCCCTGAAACCTCAAGTGCCGGCAATTGAAATTCAATGACCCGAACCTGCTGGAGTGCGCCTCACAAGAGGTAACGCACACTTCATGCCAGGCTGAATGCCGGTAATTTTTTGTCTTCATGTCCTTGAATTGAATGGAAATGCCCGCTCGTCCCGGTACCCCGTTCCCCAGAAACGGGGAAGCACCTGAATGGGCATCGAAGCCATTCCCCACTATTGGGGGGGAACCTTCAGTCGTCGTCAATTCGTTCGATCCTGTTCTCTGCCCGTAATTGCGCGAGCACCTGACGACGAGCCTGGGTCTGTTGCTGTCGGGCGAGGTACGCCCTGACTGTTTCCAGCCCTTGCTCCTCTGGGACATCGGCCGCCTCCTTGTGGTTCTCGACAAAAATCAAATGCCAGCCGAACGGTGTGCGCACCGCCTCGCTGACTTCACCAGGCTTGAGGGCAAACGCTGCCGTTTCGAAGGCCGGCACCATCTGCCCACGGGCGAAATACCCCAGGTCCCCGCCCTGGCTGGCGGTGACATCTTCCGATCCCGATCGGGCGACGCTAGCAAAGGTTTGCCCCCCTGCGATAGCGGCACGCAACTCTTCTAAGCGTAGCCGCGCCGCTTCAACCGTGGCGGCATCGGCATCGCCGGCAACCTTGATCAGAATGTGCCGGGCCTGGACCTGCTCCGGTGCGGCCATTTCGGCGCGGTGTTCGTTGAAGAAAGCCCGCACGGTCTGCTCGTCCGGGGCCTGGACTTGGGTCAGTTCGGCGAACATCCGCTGCGCCGCCAGTTCGCGATGGGTGTACTCGGTGAACGAGGCCTCATCGAAACCGGCGTCCTGCAAACGCTGGAGGAATTTGTCGGTGCCTCCAATGGCGGTGCGGGTCTGTTCGACCTGTTCGCGCACGGCTTGCTCATCGATTTTCACCCCGCGCTTGCGCGATTCCTGCCAGAGCAGTTCCTTGTCGATCAGCGTGTCCAGCGCGGCCTGACGCAGTTGTTTATAGGCCTTGGGGTTGCGGATGCTCGCCACGGCACGCCCCTGATCTTCCAGGTACTCGGCGAAAAAACGTTCCAGGCGAAACTCGGAAATCGCCTCGCCGTTGACCCGGGCGGCCACCGGTTCATTGTTCGCCATTCCCACCGACAACCAGCCTGTCAGCAGCCAACACAGGGTTTTGAGCTTCATGATCAGGGCCTCCGGTCAGGGCGTGGCAATAATCGGTTTGTAGGGAGCGACCAGATAAAAACGCTGGTCGGGCAAGTCAACGGTGACCACGTGCGCCCCGCTCAGGCCCAATCGTCGGCCGGGGCCGAAGCTCAGGCGCGGGGTCAGGCCGGTGTCGAAGTCGTGCAGGCCTTCGAGGGCCGCCACCAGTTTTTCGCGGCTGGCGTCGCGACCGGCCTGCTTCATGCCTTCGCTGAACAACAGCATCGAGGCGTAGGCGCCGACTTGCAGCACCGCGTGCTGGGCGCCGAGGCCCTGATGTTCGCGCAACAGCGTCAGCGCCATGCGTCCGGCCTGGGTCCAGTCGCTGGGCACGAACGGATACGCCAGAAACACCCGCCGGGAAAAACCCTCCGGCACTTGCAGCAGATCCCCCGCCACCTGGCTCGACGCAGCAAACAGGTACGGCACCTGCCCGGCATTCTGCAATCCGGCCGCCAGCCGACTGAAACCTCCGCCGCTACCGAGGTAGAACACTGAACGCGAGCCCAGCGGCAAGCTGTCCGCCGCCGGATCGTAGGCCTGCAGATGGACTTTTTCCCAGCCGTGATCCTGTAGATATTGGCCGAGGACCTGTGCCGCCAGCACCTGGGCCGGGTCATCGGGATAGGCAATCAGCGTCGGCCCTTGCAGCACTCGCAAACTGGCGGTGGCGTAATCAGCCAGCGCGATCAGTTGCTCGCGCAGCCCCGGCAGCGGTTCGAAAATCTGTGGGCTGGCCTGCACCGGGCCGAGCAACGACAGGGCCCCGATCAGCGGCACGCCGGACTGCTCCAGGCGCGGCGCCAGTTCGCTGTCCAGCGCCGGGGCCAGCGGCGCGATCAGGGCAAAGACTTGCTCTTGCTCGATCAGCCGTTGCAGGGCCTGTTCGGCGCTGGCGCGATCCGGGCCGGGATCGGCCACGGTCAGGCGCAACTGCCGGCCGTGAATGCCGCCGGCCTGATTGATCCGCGCAACGCTGCCGTTGAGCACCGCCGCGATGGTGGCGCCCTCCTCGGCCAGCGGCCCCTGGCTGGGCAGCAAGGTGCCCAAGTGCAAGGTCTGGTCATCGAGCCCCGGATCGCGGTCATCGGCCAGACGCTTGAGGTACGCGGTGAGGTTGCGCTGATCCTTCATCGACAGCAGGAAGCGCGGCATGCTCGGGTCAAGGCGATTGTTGCCGGGGTCGCGGCCCTGCTGAATCACCCGCGCCAGACTGCTGTCGGTGTAGGCCGGGTAGTTGCGCCCGTTGACCTGTTGCTGACCGTGGATGCTGGTCAGCCGCGACCAGTTCAGTTCCGGCGGACGCACCCCGCCTTCGGGCCGGCCGAGACCGTCGGCGCCGTGGCAGTTGGCGCACGGCAGGCTGGTGGCCGGCAGCAACACATCCGCCGCGCCGACCCGCGCCATGATCGGCTCGCCGCTGGCGGACAGGCCTTCGCGGTACAGGCGCTTGCCGGCGCTTTCTTCATCGGTCAGCGGCAACGCGGCCGCGCCGAGGCTGACGCCAGCGAGCAGGATCAGGGCGAGGACGCGGCCGAGGTTCATGGCGCGGACTCAGCGGCCGGCCACGGGCATTGTCAGCAGCTGCAAGCGCTGGGCAATGGCGGCGGCCGGGGCGTCGGGACGGATTTTGCTCCAGCGTTTGTTGGCCACGTCGCCGACGATCAACTGGGTCGAGTGCTGCTCGGGCGTCGGCACGATCTGGCCAATGCGGCCCAGCACCAGGTCCATCTGCGCCTTGTCGCCGGTAAGGAAAAGCCAGTGAGGGTCATCGGCGCCCTGCTTCAAGGTGTAAGCCTTGAGCACCGCCGGCGTGTCGCGCAGCGGATCACTGGTAAGGGAAATGAAAGTGATGCCGTCGGCCTTGTCGCCCAGCAGCTCGCGGACTTCCTTGAGCTTGCGGGTGATCAGCGGGCAGGCGTCATTGCAGCTGGTGAAAATCACGTTGAGCAGCACCACACGGTTGTGCAGCGCATCGCTGTAGAAACGCTGGACGTCGCCGTTCTGATCCAGCAGCGGCGTGTCGGTGAACCAGGTTTTCGCGTCGTGTGTGCCTTTGGCCGGTGCGGGCGCAGCGCTGGCCGTTGTCGGTGCCGGTTGTTCGTGACCTTCGTGGGCCAGGGCCATAGTGCTGAAAATCCAGAAACAAACCGTCAGGGTGAGCCAGTCCAGGGTTCTCATGGTTGTTGCTCCATGGCAATCGCAGTGTGTTTTGCGTGGGTGCGCAGGCCGCTGAGTTTCTCGACCTCTTTGGCCAGCAATGCCGGGTCGGTGAAGCCGTAATAGCGCGTCCAGTGGCGACTGTTGCCGTCACCGACGAGGATCAGTGGCTGATGATTCTTGAAGTCGCCGCTGAAACTGCCGAGGCCCTTGAGGGTGGCGGTGATCGATTGCGGCGAACCGGTCAGCCAGCTCCAGCCCGGGCCTTTCTGAAAGGTGCGGGCGTAATCCTGCAAGCGTTTCGGGTCGTCGCGCTGCGGGTCGATGCTGATCGACACCAGTTGCACTTCGGTGCCTACCCGGGCACCGAGCTGTTTCTGCACCTTGCCCATGATCGACGAGACCACCGGGCAGACCGTGGTGCAACTGGTGTAGATGAAACTCATGACGACGATCTTGTTGTGCACCAGATCCTGCTCCAGGTGCACGGTCTTGCCGTTCTGGTCGAGCAGCGGCACATCGGCGAACTTGACCTGGGCGTGTTCCTGACTGTTGGCGGCCGGAGCCGTGTGCCCGGCATGCTCGTCCGCCGAGTGGGCGCTGGCCTGCTGGATACCGACGGCCAACAGGCACAGGGTCAGCAGGCCACGGGATGCAAATCGGTTCATGGTCTTTTCCTCGTCACTGAGTCTGGCCGGGCAGTACCCGGACACTGGCAAAGGTCTTGTCGTCGAAACCGGCGCCCAGCGAGGCCGCGCGCACGTGCAGGTACCAGGCGCCGCTGCGATCAAGCGTCACCGGTGCTTCGTACACGCCGTCGGCAACTTCCAGCGCCGCCACTTCACGGGGCCGGGAGGTCGGGGCGAGGAAGTAGCGCAACTGCACGTCGGTCACGCCGCTGCGTTGGGTCTTCTGTTTGCCCTGGACGATGCGGAACCGCACCACGTAGGGGTCGTTGAGGGCCACCGAAGTCTTGTCCAGCAGGAACTCGACTTTTGCCGCGCCCAGGTGTTTTTCAGGCGCGCCATCGGTCGCCACCTGGGCGCTGAAGCAATGAATGATGTTCGGCTGGTTGAGCAGAAACGCCACGTCGAAGCGCCCCGCTGCCGGCAGCTTGACCCGGGCGCTATAGAGCCCCGGCGAGACTTCGCGCAGGCTGCGGTCGATCACCAGCGCGGCGCGAGCGATTTGCCCCCGGTTGGGGTAACCGGACATCGGCGCATTCATGCCTTCGGCATAGAAATAGGTGGTGTTGTCCACCGGGTTGACCACGAACACCGCGTTGTCATCGCGCGATACCGCGAGGCTTGACGCCAGCGGCAGATCCCCGGCCAGCCGTGGCGGCTGCGGCCCGGCTTCAAAACCCTGGGTAATCGGCTGACGCCCTTCGCCCAGCGACGACAGGTTGATCATGGTGACTTTCGGCGAGGCCAGTCCGCGCACGTAGGCATACGCCTGGGTGAACACCACTTGATAGGGTTCGGCCGAGACGTCCAGATCATGGATCGCCGAATCGTTGGCCGCGTCGATCACCGTGGCGCGGTTTTCCACGGTGTTCAGCACCACGCCAAACCGGCCGTCGGCGCTGAAACCCATCGGGCCGAGGCCCTGTTGCAGCTTGATCACCCGGCGTACGGCGCGGCTGTTGCTGTCGATCACGGTGACGGTGCCGTCCTTGCCATCGGCCACGTACACCGCGCCGGACAGCGGCGAGTACGCCACCGACAACGGGCTGGAGCCGGTCCTGACCTGTTGCAGCAGGCTCAGGCTGGCGACGTCGATGACGCTCAGGGTGCCGTCGTCGCGGTTGCTGACGAAGGCGAAACGGCTGTCCTTGCTGAACGTGATTTCGTGGTGGCCGCGTCCGGTCGCCAGGTGTTTCAGCGGTTTGAGGCTCTGGGTATCGATCACCGTGACCCCGGATTCTTCAGCCTTGCTCGCGTTGTTGCCGACCCACAGCAGGCGCTCGTCCGGTTGCAGCGCGACCCGCACCGGTTGGCTGCCGGCGGCCACCGAGTCGATGACCTTGAATTGCTCGCTGTCGATCACCGCCACTTCCCCCGCCGTCGGCATCGACACGAAGACCCTTTTGTTGTCCTTGGGCGTGACCCAGTCCATCGGCGATTGCTTGAGTTCGATCCGCGCCAGGGTGCTGGTGATGCCGCCGACCGAGACTGCTGGATCAACCACCGAAGCGCTGGCATCGCGATTCATCACCAGCAGGAAATAGCTGTTGAGGTCGAGCAGCGGCCGCGCGCCGATGTTGGATTTGAGGAACGTGCCGACCCGCGACTTGCAGCTCTGGTCACGGCCCTGGGCCTGATCGGCGGCGACGGCTTGCGGATCGATCCACGCCCCCGGTGCCACACCGGACAACGGCTGGCCGGAGGCGCCGTCGGTGACACGAAACTGCACGTCGGCGAACTCGCCCTCACGCAACTGACCATCGCTGGCCAACGGCTTCAGATCGAAGGCGATCGACACGCCGTCGCGGGTCAGCACCTGCCCGGCGCCGGTTTGCGCCAGGGCAATCTCGCTCAGCGTGAGCAGTGCGCCGGCCATCGCCAGCAGGCAGATGCCGAGGATGTTGATGATCCTGTTCATGTCGCTCTCCCCTACAAATCCTGTCCCCACCTTTGGGAGCGGGTTCACCGGTTCCCACAGGTCGCGCATTGGCACCTACTGAGCAGGCGGCGCCGGCTCCGGCTCATTGGTCACCCGCAGCAATCCCCACAGCCCCGAGGTATTGCCATAGGCCGCGTAATCGCGGAACAGGTAGTCCCCCGGTATCGCGTTGCTGCCCCCGGCGCTCGGGATCATGAAGCTGAAGTGCGCCGCCGGCAGGATGCTTTCGTGAGCGCCGATGTACATCGACATCGGGTTGTAGCCGAAGCGCACCGAACCCACGCCCGGCGTGCCCATCGGATAGCCGCCGGTGTCGCTCTTCTCGGCCTGGAACGGGTTGAGCGACCAGACGTGTCCGTCGAGCTGGAACGTGGTGCCGCGACTGCCGCCGCTCGGCATCAGGATGTGCGTACGGAACGGCTGGCCGGGTTTGGCATACAGCACCGGCGTCTGCGGATCGCCGCCCACCAGCGCATTGCTGTAGGCCATGTGCGCATTGCTCATGTCGCCGTAACCCGCGCCATCGGCATGGCCGAACGGTGCATCCGGAGCGAGGCCGAAGCGGTACCACAGCGGTTCGGTCTTGTAGTTGATGGCCATGCTCGAGTTGTCCTGCGGATCGGTCGGCACGCCGAAGCCCTCGGCAGCGATGCCTTCGACAGGCCGGCCATTGGCCCAGCGAGTATTCAGCGCCTTGTGCCAGACCATCGCGAAGTCGCGGTAAGTCGTTTGCCCCGGTGCAGTGACTGTGGCGTTGACCTTGCGCGCATCGTCGACCCAGGTCGCGCCGATCGGCAGGATGCTCATCGCACCACCCAGGCCTTTTTGCGGTTGCTTGATCACATCCGCCGGGGTGATGTTCAGGCCTCCGAACTCCACGGCCGTGGCATTGATGTTGTCGACACTGCGCCCCAGTTGCGTGACCGGTTTGCCTTCACGCTCCAGGTGCCCGGCGTAGTACTGATAGGTCCGGGTCGGGTAGGCGCCGCTGCTGCCCACCCGTGGCGGCACGGTCTGGGTCGGGTTGGCGCCGACGTTGGCACCGTCGGACTTGGTGATGTCATAGGCCAGCAGTTGCGCGTGCAGACCCACATGGCTGGACGGCCGCATCAGGTTGTTGCTGAAGGTGGTCGAGCCCAGGCCGCTGTTGCGATCACGTTTGACGATGCCCTGCATCACGGCGGTCTGGGTCAGGTCGGGCATCACGCTCGGCAGACGGTTTTCCAGGGTGATATTGATGCAGTCCCCGGCCGCTGCGCGCAGCACCAGCGGTTCGACCGGAATGCCGGGTTTGAGCTTGCCACTGACCGGATCGAGGTCGGATTTGCGCACGTACAGGATCGCCGTCGGATCATGCAGCGGCCCGCTCTGGCCACCGATGGTGATGGTCTCGCCGTCCTCCGGATCGGTCACCGTGACTTGCGGGATGCTCACCGTGCGCGAGTTCAGCACCAGGGTGCCGCCCGCCGGATTCAGCGGCCCGCCGACATGCTGACCGAGCCCGGCCGAATCGCCGATGCTCAGGCCCAGCGAATTGCCGAGGATGTCGTTGGCCAGCGCCGCCACCACTTCATAATTGCGCTGCACCGTCGGCCGGGTGCCGATACCGTTGGGGTTGGCGCTGATCCGTGGGCAACTGCCTTCGAAGGCCACGGTGTTGCGCATGCCGGCCGGACTCGGGTTGTTGGGGATGGCGAACAGGTCATTGCGTTTGGCCGTGTAGTTGCGCATCACGCCCCAGATCCCGCTCCAGTAGCCTTCGATCGAAGCGTCCATCGAGTACAGATAGTCGCCTGTGGTGGCGGCGGAGCTGGAGAGCATCGACACGGGTGCGATGAAGCCCATCTGTTCGGAGATGCCGATCATCTGCGAGGCGCGCCAGCCGGAGTTGGAGCTGTTGCCGAAACCGGAACCGCTCTGCAGCCACTTCACGCCGTGCAGGGTGACGTTGTGCTCTTCCTCGTGGCCGCCGGCATGCACCCGCAGGCGCACGTTGTCACCGGTGTAGGTACGCAGCATCGGGGTGAACGGGTCGCCCGGCTCGCTGCCGCCCTTGTTGATGTGCGGCGGGAACAGCGTGGTGCCGCCAGTCGGTCCGGTGGCAGCCGTCACCAGATTCGGCGCCAGGTTCATCGCCGGGATCGCACGGTCGGTACGACTTTGCATGGCGTACGCCAGATCGCCGCCGAGGCCGTCGGCCTGCATGCCGCGCTTGCCGTCCGGGCCGACCTTGTTCGGGTCGTAGACCCGCAGGGCCAGCGGCTCGTTGCGATAGTTGACGACGAACATGCCCGGATCATCCACGGAGATCGCTTGCGGGCAAGGCCGGCTCGGGCAGCCCGGCACCTGACCGCCCTGCACTTCCAATACGCCTTCGAGCAGAGTGCTGGCGTTGTTGCGCACCGGCGGGTTGATCGCGTAGCGGAAGCTGTCGGCGGTGGCCGGGAAGGCTTGGGGATTGGGCACGCCGTTGGGGCCGGCGCCCACGTACACACCGGCTTCATAGGCGTGCTGGAAGTCGCTGTATTCGAGGAAGAACTCACGGAAGCTGTCGTTCTTGCCGTCGCCGTCGAGGTCGCCGGTGTTGATCACCGCCTGCCATGAAGTCGGCCCACCGTCCTGCCGTGCGCCGCTGTACAGAGGCTCGCCGGTTTCGGCGTGGAACCAGGTGGAACCGGCCGGTTCCGCCAGCACCGTGGCATACAGGCCGATCTGCTGGTGAGTCGATGGGCCGAGGTGGTCGTGGGTGAAGATGGTGCCCAGCCCCCGATCCACGCCCTTGGCGTTGACCACCGGGTCGACGAACCAGCGTTGCATGGCCGTGCGTGCGCCCATCCAGTCACTGCGCCCGAACTGACCGAAGAACGGATGCGCCTTGGCTTTCGGGCACGCCTGGGTGCCGTCGCGCGGATCGCTGCCCTCGCACTGGTTGAATTCGCGGATCGCATGAATGCGTTCCTGAACAGCACCGGGCGAGAGCACGCCGTCCTCGTAGTTCCAGCCGTTGGAAGAACCGTCGGCGGAGGTCAGGTCCCACTTCGGCAAGTGAATGTGCTGGCCGATCACGTCGGTCGGCGTGCGCACCTGATAGTCGTCCATCTCGTAGGTGGCGGGCACCAGGTTGGTTTGCTGGTATTGCACGCAGTCGAAGGTGTTCATGCGCATCACCAGCGGCTCTGGCGGACGCTGTTTGGTGATCACCGGCCAGGCGTCTTCCCACAACGCCAGAATCCGGGCTTGCGGGAAGTGATAACCGACCTTGTTGTACACCGCGTCGAACTGGATGTTGGCGGCCTTGTAGATCCGTGGCCGGTCGGCGGTGAAAGTCGAGGCGCCGACGAAGGACATGCCGTCCAGCCGGTCACCGCTGGCGAATTCACCGCTGCCGGCGCTGCTGGTCAGGCGTTTTTGCCGGTCGTCCATGCACGGTTCGTAGTACGGCGCACCGGCCATCGGCAAGGCGCCGTTGGTGCGGAAGGCCTTGGCCACGATCTGGTTGCCGGGCAGCAAGGCAAAGCTTGGGTGATCCTTTTTCGCGTGGAACGCCATCGCGGCCTGTTCGACTTCAGTGCCCTCTTCCGGCAGGTAAATCGGTTTGGCGCGGGTGACTTCCTTGGAGAAGTCCAGCGAGGTGGTCACGGTGTGCGCCGCGCCTCCGGCCGATACCCCGTCGAGGGTGTGACGCTGCAAGCCGCCGTCCCAGCCGCCGGACTGATTCGGGTCGAGGTTGGCCCACAGCGCTTTGCCGCTGGCTTTCAACGATTGCGCGGTGGCGGCGTCGAGCATGTCCAGCGGTGGGGTTGGCGGACGCTGCCCCACCGAACTTTCCATGCCGCCGATCCAGAACGGATAGCCAGGGTTTTTCAGGCTGCCGTCGGCGTTGCGGTTGGCTTCGCTGCGATCGACCAACGCCAGGGAACCAATGGCTTGCGAACCACCGTTACCGCCGTGGTGTTCGCCGTCGTCCTCTTCTTCATCGTCGTCGTTGCCGGCGACCAGGGTTTCGCCGATTTTCGGCACCACCACCACTTTGCCCGGCATCGGCGCCATGGCTTTGCCGGGCAGCGGCACCACGGCAGGAATCGGCGTGCCGGCAATGATCTCGCCATCCGGCAAGGCGCGGGCACCGGCAGCCGGTTTACCGCTGCGCAGGGCGTAAGGTTCGCTGTGATAACCATCGGCGCCCTGTTGCGAGACTTCCAGCCGGGTGCCTTCCTCGAACACATCGTGCACCCGCCACATCGACCACATGCCCTGGGCGAAATGCGGGTAGAAGTGGCAGTGATAGATCGCATCGCCGGCCACCCGGTTGCGGTTGCCGGAGCCGCCGTTGGCGATTTCGTAGGTATAGCCGGCGCCTGGGCCAATGCCTTGGGCATCGACGTAATCGGAGTTGTCGTCGTTGGGGTTGAACAGCCACTGATGGCCGTGCAGGTGAAAGATGTGCTGCTCGTGGCCATTGTGGGTGTTGCGGAATTTGACGAAGTCACCGATGTAGCTGTGGTTGACGTTCGACGGCTCCGACGGATACAGGGCCATGGTGGCCTTGACGCCAACCTGATCGGCGCTCGGTGTCTGGCCGGGGGCGATGTTCTCAAGCCCGGTATTGGCCGGCACGTCCACCAGCATCGCCACGTCACCGACGGTATGCGAGCTGAGGAAGAATTCTTCGTAGGCGCACGACAGGCAATCGTGCATCGGTCCCACGCCGAGGCGGTTGGCGACCACTTCGGCACCCATGCCGCCGGAACCGTAGTTGATCATGAACGAGTCGCGGGTCGGCTCCAGCACATGGGCCATGACCGGGTCGGCCCAGTAGGCAGGGAATGCCTGGGTAGCGGCGGTTTCGTCCTGGAACTGCGAGGCGAAATCGCGAAACGGCTCGAGGCGGTTGGGGATCGCCGGGTTGCGTTTGCCCATCGATTCCAGCGGATAGGTGCTGGGCGCAAAACTGCCATCGGCGTTGCTGCCCATGACAATTGCATCGCTTTCGCTGGAGATGATTTCGTTGCCGTCGACCATGCTGATGATCGGTGTACCGGCCTTGCCTTCGCGCAGCCACGGTTCACGCTGCGGATAGCGAGCCTGGTAATCGACGATGGGGTGACCCGCTGGTGTGCGGCCGGTGGTGGCCAGACGCATTTCTTCTTCGGTGAGGGTGTTGCGATAGGTGCGTCCCGACTTCGGCACCACCACGACCTGGCCGAACAGGCCATTGGCGGTGTTGCCGGCCGCGCCTTCCCCGCCGAATGTCGCACCACGGCTGCTGACGGCAAACGCCCCTTCGCGCTCGGCGTACAGCACGTACGACCGGCTCGCGCCCGGCGGCACCAGGGTGTTGGCGTTACGCCCGGTGTAGGAGGAAATGTCGTCGATGCTGTTCACCGCTTGCAGGCCGTTGACCTGGAAGCCGACATGGCGGTCGGCGACCTGCTCGTCGACCTTGAAGGCATCGGCGCCACCGGGGTTCACGGTGCCCTCCTCGCCTTCAGGCCCTTCGAAGTGCTTGTTCGGGTTGGCCTGGTAATCGAGCAGGTTCTGCAGGTTGATCGTCAGGCAATCACCGGCGGCCACCCGCAGCACCAGCGGCCGTGGACGTTTGTCCGCACGCAGCGACACCTTGCCCGGCACCGCGCTGCCGCCGTAGGCCAGCGAAACGTCATGCTCATCGACCACATCGCGGCGCAGGGCGTACATCATGCCATTGGCATTTTGGGCACCGAGGCGGTTGAACATCAGCGGTTGATCGAAGGCGACCACATTGGCCACCAGATTGCGCTCGCAGCGCACAGCGGCACTGGCCAGTTCGACGCTGAGCATCGAGACCAGCAACAGCAGCCAGTTCAACAGGGGCGGTGCGTGGTGAATGCCAACCATGATCGGAAACCTCGTAGTGGGTGCTCACAGGGAACGATTCTCGATAAAGCCCTTGGAGCAATCCGCATGCCACAAAAAATGTCGTTCCAACTCAAACGGTTACACAGGTCACTTGAGAATCCGGGGGATATTCCCCACCCGTTTCCCCACTTTTCCGAGCCCCTCGGGTTTGCCCCGAAAGTGGGGAAAACCAGGACTGGGGGCTACAACGGCGCATCCACCGCCAGCCCCTGCAAGCGCCGGTACTGACGCAGCACGCTCGGGACATAGCGCTGGGTTTCGGCGAACGGCGGAATCACCCGACCCCGGCTGAGCACCGCGTCCGGCCCGGCGTTGTAGGCCGCCACGGCCAGGGCGATGTCGTTGTCGAACAGGGTCATCAGGCGCTTGAGGTATTTGGCCCCGCCCTGGATGTTGGCCTTGGGGTCGTAGACGTCTTTCACCCCCAGCTCGCGGGCGGTGTCGGGCATCAATTGCATCAGTCCGCCAGCGCCTTTGGGCGAGGTGGCACCGGGGTTGTAATTGGATTCGGACTTGATCACCGCGTGCAGCAAAGCCTCGGGCAGGTGATTGGCGCTGGCCGCCGCTGACACCAGCTCGGCGTAGGGCTGGTTGGCGATCAATTGCGGTTGCTGGTCAAGGCTGACCAGCGGCGCATCGGACTCGCGAATCACCCGCTCGTAAGTGCGTCCGGGACGGTGGACGTTCGACAGCACGTAGCTGCCCTTGGCGTCCATGGAAACGAAGACATCGGCTTGCGCGACACCGACCGACAGCACGCAGCCGAGCAGTCCAGCAGTGAATGAATGGATCATTGGGCCTCCCCTGACAGGCCCCGAAAAATTGGGGGAAATGCCCCACTGACCCGTCGTTGACCAGCCGTACGCAAGCACTGTGCCGACTCTTGAAAAGCCCGTAATACAAGGGTTCCAGCCGGACAGCCGAATTTATCGGGGGCTGAGCATGGCAATTGCATAAGCCCTTTCGGCGACACGGCTGCCACTCACGGGAGGTCATCATGAAGCTGCAATTTCGTCCGCGTGCCCAACGCGGTTTCACCCTGCTCGAATTGCTCGTGGTGCTGGTGGTGCTCGGCCTGTTGGCCGGGATCGTCGCGCCCAAATATTTCGCCCAGCTGGGGCGTTCCGAGGTGAAGGTTGCCAAGGCGCAGATCGAAGGCCTGAGCAAGGCGCTGGATCTGTACCGGCTGGAAGTCGGCCACTACCCGTCCACCGAACAAGGCTTGCAGGCGCTGGTGACCGCACCGAGCGACGAAGCCAAATGGACCGGCCCGTACTTGCAGAAAAAACTGCCGCAGGATCCGTGGGGGCGTAATTACACCTACCGCTATCCCGGCGAAAACAGCGAGTACGACCTGCTCTCGATGGGCAAGGACGGCCAGCCCGGCGGCGAAGGCGAAAACGCTGAAGTCACCAACTGGCAATAAGCGGAGCTCACGGCATGCGATTTCAACTCAAAGCAGTGGGCAAGGCCGGGGTGGTGTCGCTGAGCGTCGAGGCGCCCGGCCAGAGCGAAGCGCGGCGCATCGCCGAGGATCAGGGCTTGCGCGTGGTCAGCCTGCACGCCGAGCGCCACTGGCGTTCGTTACGCCTGAGCAAGCGTGAAACCTTCAACCTGGTGCTGTTCAGCCAGGAACTGACCACCTTGCTCAACGCCGGCCTGCCGCTGATCGATGCGCTGGAAAGCCTGGCCGAAAAAGAAACGGCCCCCGCCGCCCGTAAAACCTTGAGCGAGCTGGTGCGGCTGCTGTACGAGGGCAAATCGTTCTCCCAGGCGCTCGGCCAGTTGTCGGCGGTGTTCCCGCCGTTGTACGTGGCGCTGGTACAGTCCAGCGAGAAGACCGGCGCGGTCGGCGATGCGCTGGGCCGTTACGTGAGCTATCGCCAGCGCATGGACGAGGTGCGGCAGAAGATCGTCAGCGCTTCGATCTACCCGCTGCTGTTGCTGGTGGTCGGCGGTGGCGTGGTGCTGTTTCTGATGGGCTACGTGGTGCCGCGCTTCAGCCTGGTGTTCGAAGGGCTGGGCTCGAACCTGCCGTGGCTGTCGCAGATCCTGATGAGCAGCGGCATGTTTCTGCACGCCCATCAGGGTGAGTTTTTCGGCCTGTTGGCGACAATCGTCATCGCCCTCGCCGTGCTGCAGAAACAACCGGCGTTTCGCCGTGGGCTGGATCGGCTGGTGGAGAAACTGCCTGCCGTGCACCAGCGGATTTTCATGTATGAGCTGGCGCGGTTTTACCGGTCACTGGGGATTCTGCTGCAAGGCGGGATTCCGCTGGTGACCGCCATGGGCATGGTGCGCGGCCTGCTCACCGTGGCCTCGCGAGCGCGGCTGGACCAGGCCTGCGAGCGGGTGCGCGAGGGGCAATCGTTGTCCACTGCCCTTGAGCTCAACCATCTGGTGACGCCCGTGTCCCTGCGCCTGCTGCGCGCTGGCGAGCAGTCCGGCAACCTTGGGCAAATGATGGAACGCAGCGCCGATTTCTACGACGAGGAAATCAGCCGCTGGATCGAGTGGTTCGTGCGGTTGTTCGAACCGCTGCTCATGACTTTCATCGGCCTGTTGATCGGGGTGATCGTGATCCTGATGTACATCCCGATCTTCGAACTGGCTTCGAGTATCCACTGACCTCGGGAACGGGTCGGATCACACGCAACAAGCCACATCCACGTTCCCAATCAAGACAACAAAGACGGAGAACGATATGCACATTCAAAAGCTCGTGCTCGCAATGGCCATCGGCGCAGTCCTGTCGGCGTCTACCGTACTGATTCCGGACAACCTGTCCGGGGTGTCGAGTGTTCAGGCCAAGGAAGGGGGAAGTGGTGGTGGAGGAAGCGGCGGCGGCGGTGGTAACGGTGGAGGTGGCGGGGGTAATGGAGGGGGCGGTAGCGGAGGCGGTGGTGGCGGTAATGGCGGGGGTGGCAGCGGAGGCGGTGGTGGCGGTAATGGCGGGGGCGGCAACGGAGGCAATGGTGGGGGTCACGGCGGCAGCGGCGGTGGCGGCAACAGTGGCAGTGGCGGCGGTGGCAACAGCGGCAGTGACCACGGTTCGGGACATTCCGGCAACACGGCGTCATCGGGCCGCAGCGGCACGCATTCTGAACCCGGCGACGACCACGGTGTACATCGGGCCGGTGAAGTCGGTGATGACCACGGCGTGCATCGCGCGGGTGAAATCGGTGATGACCGTGGCGTACATCGCGCTGGTGAAATCGGTGATGACCGTGGCGTACATCGCGCTGGCGAGATCGGTGATGACCGTGGCGTACACGTTGGCGGCGAGCTTGGCGATGACAAGCGCGCCAACTGACCCGAACTGAAAGCACCGCAATCCCTGTGGGAGCTGGCTTGCCAGCGATGAGGCCTGGTCAGTTAAAGCATCACTGACTGACCCACCGCTATCGCGGGCAAGCCCGACTCCCACAGGGCTCATCGGTGCCCACCCGTTCACCGCAAAACCTAGAGAGCGACATGATTCTGATCCAGCCGCTCACGCAAAAACTCGATCAACGCCTGCACCGGCCGTGATGCCTGGCGATGCTGCGGGTACACCGCCGACAGCGTCAGCGGTTCCGGCCGAAACTCGTCCAGCACCGGCACCAGCCGCCCATCCTTCAGCGCCGCGCCGACAATGAACGTCGGCAGATAGGTAATTCCCATCCCCGCCACCGCCGCATCCCGCAGCAACTCACCGTTGTTGACGCGCATCCGCCCGGTGACATTCACCAGCAGCGGCTTGCCCTGCCCCGCATTGAACCGCCACTGCACCGAACGCCCGTGGCCGTAAGGCAGACAGTCGTGGCCCAGCAGATCTTCCGGTTTGACCGGCGTACCGCGCTCGGCCAGATACGCAGGACTGGCGCAGTACACCCGTTCGATTGACGCGATGCGTCGGGCGATCAGGGTCGAGTCTTCCAGTACGCCGATGCGCAGCGCCAGGTCGTAACCCTCGCCCAGCAGATCCACCGGCCGGTCGCTCAAGTCCACCTCCACCGTGACCTCGCGATAACGCTGCAGAAACGGCGGCAGCAGACAGCCCAGATGGGCCAGCGCAAACGACAGCGGCGCACTCACGCGAATCGCTCCGCGCGGCTCGGCAGTCTGCCCGGCGATGCCCTGCTCCACCGACTCGATTTCACCGAGCAAACGCAGCGCCGACTCGTAATAGCTCTGGCCCAGCGGCGTCACGTCCAGGCGCCGGGTCGAACGGTTGAGCAATCGCACGCCGAGGCGTTCCTCCAATTGCATCAGGCGACGGCTGACGAACTGCTTGGAAAGGCCCAACTGATCGGCCGCCGCCGTGAAGCTGCCGGAGTCCATCACCTGGCAAAAAATACGCATGTCTTCGAACGGGTTCATTGTCACTCTCTGGTTGACAGTTAAACGCTTTATAGCCGCTTTTTCACTTTCCGGCACCTCATTAATCTGTGCTCACGGTGTTGCTGAGGCCTGAAGCCCAGCGCCACAGCAGCCCGATCCCAAGGCATACAAAAACTCAAACGACTTAAAAAGGAATTGCACATGAACATCAAGAAAACCCTCGCCGCTTCCCTCCTCGCCCTGTCCATCGGCAACGCCTTCGCCGCCGAAAGCACTGGTGTCGAACACAACACTCAGGCCTTCCTCGACGCCCTCGCCGCCGGCGGTGGCAAACCCCTTGAACAACTGAGCCCGAAAGACGCCCGTGCGGTGCTGACCGGCGCCCAGGCTTCGGTGAAGGTTGACCTGTCCGGGGTTGAAGTCAGCGACAAGGCGATCAAGGTCGACGGCCAGACGATCAACCTGAAAGTGGTGCGTCCGGCCAAGGTCAAAGGCGAGTTGCCGGTGTTCATGTTCTTCCACGGTGGCGGCTGGGTGCTGGGCGACTACCCGACGCACCAACGCCTGATTCGTGATCTGGTGGTGGGTTCCGGCGCAGTCGCGGTGTACGTCGATTACACGCCGTCGCCGGAAGCGCAGTACCCGACCGCGATCAATCAGGCTTACGCCGCGACGAAATGGGTGGCCGAGCACGGCAAGGACATCGGTGTCGACGGCAAGCGTCTGGCGGTGGCCGGTAACAGCGTCGGTGGCAACATGGCGGCGGTCGTAGCGTTGATGGCCAAGGAACAGAAAACCCCGGCCCTGCGCTTCCAGTTGCTGATGTGGCCGGTGACCAACGCCGGGTTCGATAACGGCTCGTACCAGCAATTCGCCGAAGGCCACTTCCTGACCAAAGGCATGATGCAGTGGTTCTGGGACAACTACACCACCAACCCGGCCGAGCGTGCGCAGATCCATGCCTCGCCGCTCAACGCCAGCGCCGAACAGCTCAAGGGCCTGCCCGCCGCACTGGTGCAGACCGCAGAGTTCGACGTGCTGCGTGACGAAGGCGAAGGCTACGCCCGCCACCTCGACGCGGCTGGCGTGCCGGTGACCTCGGTGCGCTACAACGGGATGATTCACGACTTCGGCCTGCTCAACCCGCTGAACGGCATTCCTGAAGTGAAAGCCGCCGTGCGTCAGGCAGCAGCGGAACTCAAGACCCACCTGAACTGAGTGCAACCCCTCGCCACACCTTCGGGTGTGGCGTTTTCTTTTGTGTCCGCCGGAGTTCACCTCATGAGCCTTTTTTCTGCCCACCTGCTGTCCTGGAGCGCTCTGCTGCTGGTGCTCGACACCTTGCTCTGGCACCTCGCACCGTTCAAGCATCGCGCGCAACGGGTCGCCGTGCGACTGGTGCTGTTCCTGGCCTTCAACGCGCTGGCCATCAACGCCGGCGTCAGCCCGTTGCAGGCGCCGCTGTTTGCCGACGACCCGGTGGCGCAACTCGGGGCGACGGCACTGGGGATTCTCTGGTGGCTGTACGCTGCGCGGGTGCTGACCGAAGTCATCGGTCTGATCCTGATGCGCCGCATCGGTCACAGCGGCCGCCTGCTGCAGGACGTGATCGGGGCGCTGGTGTTTCTGGCGGCCATCGTCGCAGCGGCCGGTTATGTGCTGGATCTGCCGGTCAAAGGCCTGCTGGCGACTTCCGGGGTGGTGGCGATCGTCATTGGTCTGGCGCTGCAAAGCACCTTGGCCGACGTGTTTTCCGGCATCGTGCTCAACACCACCAAGCCGTATCAGGTGGATGATCTGGTGGTCATCGATGGTGTCGAAGGCAAGGTGCTCGACATCAACTGGCGTGCCACGCACCTGCTGTCCAGCACCGGCACTCTGGCCGTGGTGCCGAACTCGGTGGCGGCCAAGGCCAAGATCGTCAACCTCAGCCGCCCGAACAACCTGCACGGCGTGTCGATCAGCATCAAGGTGCCGAACCACATTCGCCCGCGCCGGGTGCTCGACGCCCTCGAGCGCACGCTGCAAGGCAGCAGCAGTTTGTTGCTGACGCCCGCGCCGAAAGCGGTGCTGAAAGAGGCCGGCGACGAAATGTCGGAATACGTGGCCAGCGGATTCATCGCCGAACTGGGCAAGAAAAGCGAGGTGCGCAATCAATTGTTCGACCTCGCCCACCGCCATCTCGAAGCGGCCGGTATTTCGCGGCACCCGGACGGTGTGATCGAACCTTCGACCCGCGCCCGCGCCTTGCTCGATGAAGTGAAAATCTTCCGCTCCCTGAGCCACGAGGAGCGCGATCGCCTCGCCGAGTCGATGGTCGCGCAGCAGTACAGCGCCGGGCAGGTGGTGCTCGATCTGGAGGAAGTGCCGGACAGCCTGTACGTGATTGCCACCGGTGTGGTCAGCGCCAGCGTGCCGGATGGCAATGGTTTCACCGAGGCCGGACGCATGGGACCGAGTGAGGTCATGGGCGAGCAAAGCATCCTCGCGGACACGCCTTCGCAAGCGACATTTACCGCGCTGACGTCTTCGATCATTTATCGCCTCGACAAGAACCTGACTCGCCAGTGCATGGAACAGCGCAGTGAAGTGGGTCGGGCGTTGAACAAGTTGCAGGCGGTACGGCAGCAGAACAGTCGGCTGGCGTTGATGGCCAAACCGGCACCGGTGAAAAAAGGTGGATTTCTGGGCTGGTTGCAAAAGCGCTGAGCCCTTTTCTGAAGGCAAAAAGAGGCCCGCCATTTTGGCGGGCCTCTTCGTTACAAGCTTACTTGGCAGTGAACTTGGTGTAGCTGTTGATCAGGTTGCGGTAGTTCGGCAGACGCTGCGACAGCAGATTCGCCAGGCCTTCCATGTCGTTGCGCCAGTCACCCTGCAGCTCGCAGGCCACAGCGAACCAGTTCAGCAGGTGTGCACCGGCAGCCGACATGCGCGCCCACGCCGCTTGTTGCACGGTGGTGTTGAAGGTGCCGGAAGCGTCGGTGACCACGAACACTTCGAAGCCTTCAGCGATGGCCGACAGGGTCGGGAACGCCACGCAGACGTCAGTCACGACACCGGCGATGATCAGTTGCTTGCGGCCGGTAGCCTTGATGGCCTTGACGAAGTCTTCGTTGTCCCAGGCGTTGATCTGGCCTGGACGGGCAATGAACGGTGCGTCCGGGAATTGCTCTTTCAGCTCAGGCACGATCGGGCCGTTCGGGCCGGAATCGAAGCTGGTGGTGAGGATGGTTGGCAGGTTGAAGAACTTGGCGATGTCGCCCAGTGCCAGCACGTTGTTCTTGAACTCGTTCGGCGAGAAATCCTGCACCAGCGAGATCAGACCGGTCTGGTGGTCGACCAACAGCACAACGGCATCGTCTTTGTTCAAGCGTTTGTAAGGAACGTTGCTCATGTGAAACTCCTCGATGGATGGTTGTTGCGGGGAGCGCCGCTCACACAGAGCGGCGCTTTTTCAAAAGGATCAGAACGCGAAGCAGGAGCAGCCGAACGCGCCCCAGAAACCGGCGAAATCGCTGACCGGCGCATTCGACATCCGCGCTTTTTCATGGCTGTGGGTATGCACTGCGCACGGGCCGCTGCACTGATGAACCTGGGCCTGCAAGGGCGAATTCGGGCGCCAGTGGCCAGGGACTTTCACTACCGGCGACCAGTCCGGCAGCACCGGCAATGAACGTGGGCCGAGGTCTTCGAAGTCGCCGGCGGCGTACACAATCTTGCCGCCCACCACGGTCATTACCGACTCGATCCACTTGATCGCTTCTTCTTCGACGCTGAAGAAGTCCGCGCTCAGCGCTGCCAGGTCCGCCAGTTGCCCGACCTTGATCTGGCCCTTCTTGCCCTGCTCGGACGAGAACCAGGCGCTGCCATGGGTGAACAGTTCCAGCGCGGTGCTGCGTGGCAAACCTTCTTCGTACAGCGCCAGACCGCCAACGGTGCGACCGCTGACCATCCAGTACAGCGAAGTCCACGGGTTGTAGCTCGACACCCGAGTGGCATCGGTGCCCGCGCCGACCGGCACGCCTTCGGCAAGCATGCGCTTGATTGGCGGTGTGGCTTCGGCGGCTTGTTTGCCGTAACGGTCAACGAAGTATTCACCCTGGAACGCCATGCGATCCTGGATCGCGATGCCGCCGCCCAGCGCTTTCACCCGCTCGATGTTCTGCGGGGTGATGGTTTCGGCGTGGTCGAAGAACCACGGCAGGCCGTTGAACGGAATATCGCGGTTGACCTTCTCGAACACATCCAGCATGCGGCTGATCGATTCGTTGTAGGTGGCGTGCAGACGGAACGGCCAGCGCTGCTCGACCAGGTGGCGCACCACCGGCTCCAGCTCCTGTTCCATGGTTTGCGGCAGGTCCGGGCGCGGTTCGAGGAAGTCTTCGAAATCCGCTGCCGAGAACACCAGCATTTCCCCGGCGCCGTTGTGGCGCAGGAAGTCATCGCCCTGATGCAACTTGACGCTGCCGGTCCAGTTCTGGAAGTCGGTCAGCTCTTCTTTCGGCTTCTGGGTGAACAGGTTGTAGGCGATGCGCACGGTCAACTGGTCGTCTTTGGCCAGTTGCTCGATCACCTGATAATCGTCCGGGTAGTTCTGGAAACCGCCGCCGGCATCGATGGCGCTGGTCAGGCCGAGGCGATTGAGTTCGCGCATGAATTGGCGGGTCGAGTTGACCTGATATTCCAGCGGCAGCTTGGGCCCCTTGGCCAGCGTCGAGTACAGGATCATCGCGTTTGGCCGCGCCACCAGCATGCCGGTCGGGTTGCCGTTGGCATCGCGCACGATCTCGCCGCCCGGCGGGTTCGGCGTGTCGCGGGTGTAGCCGGCCACGCGCAGCGCGGCGCGGTTGAGCAGCGCACGGTCGTACAGGTGCAGGATGAATACCGGGGTGTCCGGCGCGGCCTGGTTGATTTCTTCAAGAGTCGGCATGCGCTTTTCGGCGAACTGGAATTCGTTCCAGCCGCCGACCACGCGCACCCATTGCGGGGTCGGTGTGCGGTCGGCCTGATCCTTGAGCATGCGCAGCGCATCGGCCAGCGACGGCACGCCTTCCCAACGCAGTTCGAGGTTGTAGTTCAGACCGCCACGGATCAGGTGCAGGTGCGAGTCATTGAGGCCGGGAATCACGCAGCGACCCTTGAGGTCGACCACTTGAGTGCCGGAGCCCTTGAAGGCCATTGCTTCGGCATCGTTACCGACGGCGACGAAGCGCCCGTCCTTGATTGCCACGGCGCTGGCGAGGGGTTTTTCGCGGTCTACCGTATGAAATTGGCCATTGAACAGAATCAGATCGGCGTTCATCGCAGTTCCTTCGAGATAAGTGAAACGGAGCCCGGACCCACCGCTTCAGCGCGGCGGGTTGGCGTTGGATTCCAGGTGTTCATGGGGCTGACTGGCGGTCAGCCATGGCGCGAACAATCGGGTGGCGGCCGGCATGCACACGTAGACCACCGACACCACGATGGTCAGGGTGATCAGAAACGTCGCGACCACATAGTTGGAAAGAAATCCGTTGAGTTTGAGCAACGGCCCCCAGATCAAGGGCACCAGCAAGGTATGTGGCAGGATCACGAAAAGTGATACCACCGCCTGCTTCCAGCGCGGGGGTGGCGAGGCGGCATCGGCCAGTGGCGTGAACCAGAACTCGTTGGCGGCATTGACCTCGGTCTGATCGCCGTCGGCGAGCATCGGCGCGGCTTCATCGATCAGTTTCTGACGCTGCGGCGAGTCGAGCCAGCGCTGCATCGCGTCGGTCGAGCAATAACGCAGCACGCAGGTGAACAGCGCGAGCCCGCCCTGCTGGCTGCGCATCACGTCCACGCCCAGATGCCCTTCTTCGCGCCCTGCCACGCTGACGATATTGCGCAGCCACGCTTCGTACGGCTGTTCGAAACCAGCCTTGACCCGGTGCTTGACGATGAGCGTCACGGTTTCTTCGGGTCCCGGTTTTTTCGGGGTCTGGGCATCAGGCATAACGGAGCACTCCGGGCAAACGAACATTGAGCGCCAGCCGTCCCGGCCCGGCGATCAGAACAGTGGTAAACAGGATCAACAGCAACCAGCCGAACTGCCCTTCGGCCACACTCCATTGCGGATGCACAACCAGCAGCGCCACCAGCAGCACAAAGAGAATAGGCAAGCACGCCAGACGCGCCAGCACCCCGGCGACGATCAGCAGCGGACAGAGGACTTCGGCGAAGATCGCCAGAATCAAAGTGAGATGGGCACCGAGGTGGAACGGGTCCTCGATCAGTTGCAGCTGCGCGGTGAAGTCCAGCAGCTTGGGCAAGCCGTGGACGAACAGCAGAAACAGTCCGCCGGCGACCCGCAGGAACAGCAGGCCGAGATCTTGCGCCTGGTCATTGCGTTGTACAGCGTTCATGGGCCCACCCTTGATCAATCATTGCAGGCAATGGTGCAACGATTGATCGGGGGGAAATTGGATGGGTGTGCTCTCTTTGCTCTTGATCGCCCGCCCTACCGAATCGTGTATTGACGCAGGACAAAAGCCTGAGCCGTTGACGAATTCGCGACGGTGTCCAGGTTGACCCTGAAGCGCACGGTCAACGTGCTGCCCGGACGCAAATCCTTCAAATAGCTGAATAAGACAATGACGCTGTACCCGCTATTGAGGACCCAGCTCTGGTTGACGGTGACATTGCCTGTCCACATCGCGAGATTATGGGGGGCGCCGTTGATGTCTTCGCCCTCCAGATCCAGCCAGAGTGCCTGCAATCTCGCGATATGCGGCCATACACCAAAGCGCAAGGTCGCACCGCCCTGCACATTGGCCAGAATCAGGTCCGACGTACCATTGGCCTCGAGGAAGACGGGCGGAATGAACCTGTCCGCCGGGATCATCCCCACATTCAGATGAATGGGCCCCAAAGGCACAGGCTGGGCCGTACCGCGATCATATTCGGCGCTCACCGTTACCCGCTTGCCCAGGCTGAACGCCACGAGCGTAAGCGGCAATGGGACTCTTCTGGGACGCGTGGTACCGGCCGTGAGGGTATTGGTCGTATGTGAGCCCGCCGCCGGGGTTCCCGGCGCAGCAGTCCAGCGGACTCTGATCCGGTCGTTGGGCTGGATGTCGTAATCCACGACAGCCGTCAGACTGGTCAGTACCGCCAGAGGATCAACATTGCCATTATCGGGCGCCTCGGCAATCGTTACTTCCAGGTTTTGAATGACGACATTGATGCGCCTCGGACTGGACACTCCCCCGCTGCCATCCGCCAGCCGGACCGTGAACGAATGCAGGCCTCCGGTCAGTGCATCTGCCACATAGGTCCAGATACCGCCCACTGCGTTGACGGTGTCGAGAAAAGTTTGACCATCGAAGACGTCTATCGCGCCGAAACCACTACCGCTCAGAGTAACGCTGGTGTAGCGGGTGTCTGCGCCATCGGCGACTTCGCCATCGAGGTCGGTCACCGACGATATCCTGGGCGCATTGGCAGCTTCTGTCAGGACGATGTAGTTTCGGTGAGCAAACGGCTGGGCCCGGGACAGATCCGAACTCCTTTCCAGCCCGGCCATGAACTCCAGCCTAAGCACGCTGCGATTTTTCAAACCCAGTAGCGGTGCTGCAGGAAAAATCTGCTCGACGAAACCAAACCGGATGAATTCGTCGTCGATGACCTCCGCCAGCCAATACCACGCCTCGAACACACTGTCATCGACAGCGGTACCTACGAACTTGACCCAGTAGAACTGCCCCCTTCTACTCAATAGCCAGGCGTCGATCCGCAGCGTGAAGTCAGTCAGGTTATTCAAATCGAGCAACACCCCATGACCGGCCATGTCTGCCTGCTTGATCAACGGTCGGGTGAGATCGCCTTGCGCGATGGGCAGTACATAGACAATCAGCGGCTGCGATGTCAGCGGCACCCCGGTATCGGGATAAACGGTGTAGGTGACGATCGCGGTTCGCCCGAGATTGAAGGTCACCAACTCCGTGTCCAGACGCACCTCTTGGGGATTTTGCCCGGTGAAAGGAATGCGCGGCGTGGTGTGCGACCCCTCTGCTCCCGTCCCGGGCGCCCCTGCCCAGGTCACGGTAAAACCGCCAGAAGTCTGCCCGTGGTGCCCGACGAGCATGGTTAATGTATGCCTCGACCGTGCCGGATTCAGAAGTCCAGATGAGCTGCCTTGTTGCGTCTCCGGACTTTCCTGGATCGACGGAGGCGGCAGCTCAGCGCTGCCAATAGTTTGAGCCGGGGCGTCCATATTTCCATCCCTATAGCGCTGGCCATATCGGCATGGGCCAATCAGATAGGGGTTAGAGAGATTGCGCTACTGTCAGAACTTACAGGTGGAGCGATATTCCGGACAAACGGCGCGCTTACACCGCCGGAATATCCAGCGTCACCGACATGAACTGACTGATCCGCGAACGCAGCCATTTCTCCGCCGGGTCGTTGTCATGCACCCCGCTCCACGCCATCGACAGTTGCGCCGCATCGATCGGAAACGGCGGATCTTCGGCCCGCAACGCACACCCCTCGACCAACGCACATGCGGCGTAATCCGGTACGGTGGCGATCATCTCGGTACCCGCGAGCAAGGCGCGCAAACCGCTGAACTGCGGAACCCCAAGCACCACACGGCGGCTGCGACCAACCTTGGCCAGGTCCACGTCGATGTTGCCGCTCAGATCACCCGAGAACGACACCATCGCATGGGGCCGCTCGCAGTATTCGTCGAGGGTCAGCGGGCCCGGACGATTGTCGCCACGCAGGACCTTGCAGGGAATGTCGCGCAGTTTCTTGCGCTTGGCGTTGGCCGGCAGATCGGTGGTGTAACTCACGCCGACGGAGATTTCCCCCGATGCCAGCAACCCCGGCATCAGCAGGTAATTGGCGCGACGTACCACCACGACAATCCCCGGCGCCTCTTCCTGCAACTGGCGCAGCAGCGGCGGGAACAGACCGAATTCGGCATCGTCCGACAAGCCGATGCGGAACACGTCGCAACTGGTCGCCGGATCGAATTCCTTGGCCCGGCTGACCGCGCCGGAAATCACGTCCATCGCCGGTTGCAGCTCCTGGAGAATCGCCAGCGCCCGCGCCGTCGGCTCCATGCCCCGGCCATTGCGCAGCAACAGCGGATCATCGAACAGATCGCGCAGACGCCCCAGCGCCGCGCTCACCGCCGGTTGGCCCATGAACAGTTTTTCGGCGACGCGGGTCAGGTTCTTTTCGAACATCAGCGCTTCGAAAATCACCAGCAGGTTCATGTCGACGCGGCGCAGATCGTTACGGTTCATGGGCGTGTTTTCCTTATTGGCCAGGCGCAAGTGCTACGCACTTTACTTGATCGACGGCCATTGGAAACCGACTTTGGTGGTGGAATTAACAACGTTTAACTCGTCAGCACCCGCCCCTCGCCAAACAATGAACCCCTCTGCGCAGCGTTGTTTTTTTGATCTGAGGGAAAGCGCTGACCGTGCGTTCCCCACCGACACGGACCTTGGCCATGGCTCACTCACAGCAAACCGTCGCCCTCGCCCCTGCCAGCGAACACCGCAAGACCAGCACCGGCGGCCTCAGCCCGCAACGGGAACGGCTGGTGAAACAGCTGATTCTCGAACGCCTCGGCGACAGCCTTGAAGTCACCGAACTGGCCAACGCCTGCGCACTCTCGCGCAGCCATTTTTCCCGGGCGTTCAAATGCAGCACAGGGTACTCGCCGCAAGACTGGATCCGCACCCAGCGCATTGCCCGGGCCAAGCAGTTGATCCAGCACACCAACCACAGCCTCACGCAGATCAGCCTGGAATGCGGCTTCTGCGATCAGGCGCACTTCTGCCACATCTTCACCCGCAGCGAAGGGATCAATCCGTTTGCGTGGCGTTGTCAGGTCATGAAAAACCGCTGAGGCGGTTTTACCCTCGAGCCATCCGCTGGGCCAGTCGCGCCACCCGCTCGCCCAGGTGCGCGGCGGTCTGTTGGTCTTCCAGCGGCGGCGCCTGCTCGGGCGGTTGCTCGACACAGGACTGGGACATGGCGCCGAGGGAGCTGCCGAGGCGATTCAATTGCCCGTCGAAAACACCTGCGCACGCACGCGCCGGCAACAGATCGAGCCCGACCCAGATCATCGAATGCTGGGCCGCAAACACCGCCATTTGCAGCAAGGTATTGAGCTTGTCGCCGCACAGGCTGCCGGAATTGGTGAAGCCCGCCGCGAGTTTGTCGCGCCACGGCCGGGCGAGGTAGAACGAGGCCGTGGCCTCCATGAATTGCTTGAACGCCGCCGAAGCGCTGCCCATGTAGGTCGGCGCACCGAAGATGATGGCGTCGGCGCGGTGCAGGTCATCCCAGTGGGCTTCCACGTCTTCTACCGCCAGCAACAGGCAGGTGCTGCCCATGTGGCGCTCTACACCTTGGGCCACAGCCTGGGCAATGACGCGGGTGTGCCCGTAGCCACTGTGATAAACCACTACTACCTTGCTCATCGCAGCGTCCTCCGGACGTATGCATTCCATTGCCGTGGAGTTTTGGCTCTGAAGCCGGCGCGGACGAGTTAATCGTTGTTAATTTTCCCCGGCTATCGGGTAAAACGGCACGGGTTCCGGCCTTTGAATACAGTGGTGACGGTACTGGATGCCGAGTGATGCAAAGGACCGAGTCCTTCGCGAAAGTTGCGCTGGCGTCAAATCCTGAGGAATATGCTCGGATACTGCGGATCAGACGGCTTGCGTGCCCCTCAAACCTCTATTCGCCCTGCCCGTCACGGATTCTTCACCCTGACGGATCAGGATCATAAAAAGCGTCGAAGGAGTGAGCGGTTGAGTCTTTCCCCGAATCAGGCCATCGGTTTCGGCCCCTATCGGATCCACCCCGGCCAGCGGCTGGTGCTTGAAGGCGACCAGCCTTTGCGCCTGGGCCGGCGCGCCATGGACATTCTGCTGATCCTGCTGGCCCATGCCGGCGAGGTCGTGAGCAAGCAACAGTTGATCGCCGGAGTCTGGCCGGACAGCGTGGTGGAGGACATCAATCTGCGGGTGCACATGGCCGCGCTGCGCAAGGCCCTCGGCGACGGTCAGGCCGGGCAGCGCTACATCGTCACGGTGGCGCAGCGCGGATACAGTTTCGTCGCGCCGGTCGTGCTGCAATCGATTGAACAACGTCCCGCCACCGCCAACCTCGGCCGGCATAACCTGCCGCTGCGCCGCACTCGGATGATCGGTCGCCAGTCGGTGGTCGACAGCCTGATGACGCAACTGCCGCGTCAGCGCTGCATCACCCTGGTCGGCCCCGGCGGCATCGGCAAGACCACCGTGGCCCTGCGCGTCGCCGAGCAACTGATCGGCCGTTATCGCGACGGTATTCGTCTGCTGGATCTGGCCCCGCTCAAACATCCGGGCTCGATCTGCTCGCACCTCGCCGCCCTGCTGGACCTTTCGCTGCACGACAGTGAACCGATGGCCTGCCTGATCAACAGCCTGCGCGAGCGGCAGATGCTGCTGGTGATCGATAACTGCGAGCACTTGATCGACGCCGTGGCGATGCTGAGTGAAAACATTCTGCGCGGCGCACCGCAGGTGCACATTCTGGCCACCAGCCGCGAAAGCCTGCGTGCCGAGGGCGAGTATGTGCAGCGCCTGGAATCCCTCGACTGCCCGCCGCCGATTGCGGTGCTGGATCGCGATCAGGCGATGGAATTCTCCGCGCTGCAATTGTTCGTCGAACGGGCGATGGCGGCCCACGAACATTTTGAGCCGGGAAACGCTGATCTGCCCTTGATCATCGACATCTGTCGGCGACTGGACGGCATCCCGCTGGCACTGGAACTGGCCGCTGCGCAGGTGGCGGGCCTCGGGCTGGAGGGTTTGCTGAGTCAACTCCAGGGACGCTTGCCGGCGGGCAATCAGACTCGTCTGGGTCGGCATGAAACCCTGCGCGCTACGCTGGACTGGAGCTTCAACCTGCTCAACAGCTGCGAACAGACCGGTCTGCGCCGACTGGGGGTGTTTCGTGGTGCGTTCACGCTGGAGTCCGCGGCGGCGGTCATCGTCGGTCAGCACATCGAGCCGAACGAAGTCTTCGCTTCGATCACGCAACTGGTCGCCAAGTCGCTGCTCAACGTCGAGGTTGGCGATGAAGAAGTGTTCTATCGCCTGCTCGACACCACTCGCCGCTATGCGCTGGAAAAACTCGACCAGGCCGCCGAACTCGGCGAAACCCGCGAACGCCATGCCGAACGCAGCCTGGCGCTGATGTATCAGGCCCAGGCCGATTGGGAGAACACGGCGACTGAAGTCTGGATCGAGCGTTACGCCCGTGGCCTTGAAGACTTGCGGGCGGCGCTTGAGTGGACGCTGAATGACGAAGGCTCGCGCGCGCTCGGCGTTCGACTGACGGCGACCTCGGCGCCGTTGTGGCAGGAACTGTCCTTGCTCAAGGAGTACGGCGTTCATGTGCGCCGGGCACTGGCGCTGCTGGCTTCATCCGACGAGCCCTGCCCGCGACTGGAAATCGCCTTGAAACTGGCCCTGGGCAGCGCCTGTTACCACACCTGGGGCGGCACGCCGGAAACCATCGAGGCCTTCGTCAGCGCCCGGCTGCTGGCACAACAGCACGACGACATGGCCGGTCAGTTGCGCGCCGTGTCGGGGCACATGGCGGTCAATCTCAGTTGCGGGCATTACCGGATGGCGCTGGAGCAGAGCGAGCAATTCGAAAGCCTCGGAGTGCACGGCGATGCGCAGCTGTCCCTGAGTACCCACCGCTTGCGGGTGCTCGCGCTGCATTACGCCGGCGATCAGCACCAGGCGCGAATCCACGCCGAGCAAGTCATTCAGCGCATGGCCCACAGTGGCCATCTCAACCGTTTCACTCACGGTTTCGGCGTGCAATACGACCAGAGCGTTGCTTCGCTGACCGTCCTTGCCCGTGTGCTATGGCTGCAAGGTTTCCCCGAGCAAGCCTGGCGTACAGCACGGCAGGCGCTGGACATCGCGGTGCAGATCAATCACGGCACCTCGATCTGCTACACCCTGGCACTCGCTTCGTGCCTGATCGCCCATTACAACGGAGATACACAGAACGCCCGCGCGCTGCTGCAACTGTTGCTCGAACAGGCGCAGAAGCATTCGGTGCTGCTGTTCTACACGTGGGCGCGGCACTACGCGCAGGTGATCGACGCCGACAAATCCCCCGCCATCCCGCCCGCCGACAGCGGTCTGGTCAGGGAAATCATGGTCACGCTGGATCCAGGCTTCGTTGACGATGCCCTGCTTGAACGAGCACAAAGCGGCGCGGCCGGCTGGAGTACTGCGGAGATTTTTCGGGCCAGGGCCGAGCGATTGCTGGCCGCTGAATCGCCCTGTCATCACACGGTCGAAAGCGCCTTGCAGCAAGCGCTCGAGATTGCCCGGACCCAAGGTGCCCTGGCCTGGGAGTTGCGCAGCGCGACTTCGCTGGCGCAGCTGTGGCAGCGCCAGTCGCGTTATCGTGAGGCTATCGAATTGCTGACGCCGGTCTACCAGCGCTTCACCGAAGGCTATGCCACCCCGGACTTGCGCAAAGTGCGCTTACTGCTCGACGAACTGCGCGGTCAGTCGGCCGCTTGAGACGGGTCGGGTACGGCCCAGGTAACGCGCGTGCCGACGCTCGACATCATTGAGTTCGCCGCCCTGCTCCAGCTGTTCGCGGGCATAGCGGCGCGTGGTGTTGAGCATTCGGTAGCGCAGTGCTCCGCCGGACCGGTCCGTTGTCAGCAGCGATTTGGCCGCTAACTGTTCGACCACGCCCACCAGCGTCGAGGGCGGCAGTTGTGCGCAACTGATCACGCCGATGGCGGCATCCAGGGTGAATGCCATCTTGAACACCGACAAGCGTTGCAGCACGCGCTGTTCCTGCTCGCTCAAGCGCTCATAACTCCAGTCCAGCGCAGCCTTCATTGACTGGTGGCGCGGCACGGCGGTGCGGCGACCGTGACTCAGGACTTGCAGGCCTTGGTCCAGTTGGGTCTGAAGGCCGACCAGCGCCAGCGCATCGATCTGCGCGGCTGCCAACTCGATCGCCAGCGGCAGACCGTCGAGCCGTCGACAGATATCGCGCACCGTTTCCAGAGCCTGCTCACGCAGACTGAAGCCGTGTTGACGGGCGCGGGCACGACTGACAAACAGCTGCACCGCCGAATAGCCCATGACCTCGGCGACACTGTTGAGGGCCGAAGCTTTGGGAAGGGTCAGGGGCGGCAGTGGCTGCAGGACTTCCAGAGCGAGACGCAACGGCTCGCGGCTGGTGGCCAGGATCGACAGACGGGGCGCAGCATCAAGCAATGTTTGCAGCAGGCTCCGGCAGGCCTGGTGCAGGTGATCGCAGTTGTCCAGCACCAGCAAGGCATGGCGCGCTGCCAGAGTGGGGAAGTCGAGGTCGAGGGTTTTCAGCACGTGATCGAGGAGCGGGATGTTTTCATCGATCAGCGACAGATCCACCTGCCACACGCCGTCACGAAAATGTTGCAGCAGCAGTTCCGCTGCGCGCAGCGCCACGGTGCTTTTGCCGACACCGGCAGGTCCCGTCACCGTCAGCAGCCGGGACAACGGCAGTTGCCGCACCAGACCGCCGACCAGTGAATCGCGCCCGGTGACCGGCGTCAGTCGTGCAGGCAAATTGTGCTGGGGCGCTTGCAGGTTTTCGAACACCACTTGGGTGACGCTGTCGCCCTGCACCGGAGCCACGAAGCTGTACCCGCGTTGCGGCACATTGACGATGTAGCGCTGACCGTTTTCACCATCACCGAGGGCCCGGCGCAGCGCGGCGATGTGCACCCGCAGGTTGATCTCCTCGACCACCGAGGTCGGCCACACCAGCGCGATCAATTGTTCTTTGCTGACCACCTGGCCGGCGCGCTCGACCAGCACTTGCAGAATGTCCAGCGCACGACCGCCCATGCGCAATTGCCGATCCCCTTCGAGGATCAGCCGTTGGCGCAAATGGAAGGCGTACGGCCCGAAACGCAGGGCCGACGCCGAGTTCAATTCGTTGAGGCTGTTCATGTCCGTTATCTTCGCAGGCCTCGATGACGGTACAACCACCACGCGGGGTCCAGCACGGACATCCGGATGCCCGTAACGGACAGAACCGCTCTAGCTGAACTGTTCGCGATATTGCGTCGGAGTCAGCCCGAGCTTTTCGCCGAACAGAAAACGCATGTGCCGCACACTGCCGAAACCGCTTTTGTAGGCCACGGTTTTCAGCGGCAGATCGCTGGTTTCCAACAGATTTCGCGCGCAATCGATGCGCGCACTTTGCAGGAATTCCATGGGCGTCATGTTGACCTCGCGGGCGAACACCCGGGCGAAGTGCCGTGCACTCATGTTGGCAAGACTTGCCATGCGCTCGACGGTAAAAGCTTCCTCCAGGTGTTCCAGCACATGGTTTTGCACCCGGGTGATCGGGGTTTCCTGGGGCGCCACTGCCGCCATCAACGGGCTGAACTGCGCTTGCCCGCCCTGACGTTTCATGACAACCAGCAGCACCTTGGCCACGTCCTGCGCAATCTTTTTGCCATGATCGCGAGCGACCACCGCCAACGCCATATCGATCCCGGCGGTGACACCTCCGGAGGTGATCAGGTTGCGATCTTCAATAAAAATCTGATCGGTGGCGACGTTTGCCTTCGGAAAGCGCTTGATCAAGCGTTCGGTGTAATTCCAGTGAGTGGTCACACGATAGCCGTCGATCAGTCCGGCATGGCCCAGCACGAAGGCGCCGGTACAGATCGAGCCATATTGCCCGGCGCGCGTGACCGCGCCTTGCAGCCAGGCGAGCAACGGCGGGTGTTTTTCGTTGTAGGCGCCAGGGCCGCCCGGCACCAGCAGCAAGTCGTAGCGCTCATCGGCTTGATCAATGTGCCGATCGGTGTGCACGAGCACGCCATTGGACGCACGCAACGGCCCGCGCTCGGTGCCCAGGGTGGTCAGGTGATAGTGGGATTGCGGTTTCAGGTAGCGGTTGGCAACCGAAAAAACTTCCAGCGGCCCGGCCATGTCGAGCAGCAGAAAATCGGGAAACAGCACCATGGCCACGGTCTTCATGGGGGTATCACCAAAATCCATGCAAAGTCATAAGTTTGCGCATTATGGCCGGAACAGGCGAAACCGTTGGAAAAGAATGCGTGATCCAGCCCACACAACTGTCAACCATAAAGGGACAGTATTTCAATTTTCATCTACTTATTGCATCGCAGGGTAACCAGTAACCTTCTCCTCACTCGGACGAATCAACGTCCTGAAAGGAGATTTCATCATGCTGACCCTTCGTAAAGCTTCCGACCGTGGTCTGGCCAATCATGGCTGGTTGAAGTCGTTCCACACCTTTTCCTTCGCCAGCTACCGTGACCCGCGTGAACAGGGTTTCTCCGACCTGCTGGTAATCAACGATGACCGCGTCGCCGCCGGCAAGGGCTTCGGCCAGCACCCGCACCGTGACATGGAGATTTTCTCCTATGTGCTCGAAGGTGCGCTGGAACACAAGGACACCCTCGGCACCGGTTCGGTGATCCGCCCCGGCGATGTGCAACTGATGAGCGCCGGCAGCGGCGTGGCCCACAGCGAGTTCAACCACTCGGCGACCAAGCCGGTGCACTTCCTGCAGATCTGGATCGTGCCGGACGTCAGCGGCGCCAAACCGCGCTACCAGCAAGAGCACTTCAGCGAACAGAAAAAACGCGGTCGCCTGCAACTGATCATTTCGCCCGAAGGCAGCCACGGCTCGTTGAAAGTACGGCAGGATGCACGGGTGTATGCCGGGCTGTTCGATGGCGAAGAAAGCGCCACCCTCAAACTGCCTGCCAACCGCTATGCCTATGTGCACGTTGCTCGCGGCAGCGTTGAACTGAACGGCGTGCAGTTGAAGGAAGGCGACGGCGTTCGGGTTCGTGAAGAACAGGCACTGACCCTGAGCAATGGCCAGGATGCCGAAGTCCTGGTGTTTGATCTGCGCCCGCAGGAATTGCCGGAAATGCCATGAGGCGCAGGTTTCGGCGCCCACAAAAAACGGCCTTCACTGAAGGCCGTTTTTTTATTGGCAGAACAACTACTCGTTTTCCAGCACAAACGCTTCGACAATGTGTTCGATCACCGCCCTGACCCGCGCGGTGTGGCGCAAATCCGCATGGGTCACCAGCCACACTTCATAAGGCAACGGCCGCGTGCGCTCCGGCCACAGCCTGACCAGACCATCACGCTCGCCCATGTAGACCGGGATTTCTCCTACACCCAGACCGGCGGCAATCGAGCGTCGCACCAGCAGACTGGAACTCAGACCGGCGACGATCCGCCCGCGAGTCATGGGCTCGGACACCAGGATCAGATCCTTGTTGCCCTGCAGATACGGCTCGTAGACCACCAGATCGTGGCCCTCGAACGCACTGCCCGGTGCCGGTACGCCGTGGCTGTCGACATAGGCCTGCGAGGCAAACAGCCCCACCGGCCAACGCGCGATGCGCCGGGCGATCAGGTCCGGATTGTCCGGACGGGTATTGCGCACGGCGATGTCCGCTTCGCGTTTGGCCAGGCTGAGGATCTGTGTGGAGGCGTCCAGTTGCACGCGCACGTCCGGATGCTGTTCGTGCAACTGCGCCATCGCCGGGATCAGGAAATCGATGGCCAGCGAATCGGTGGTGCTGACCCGCACGCTGCCGGTCAGGCGATCGTCCAGGCCCTGGATACGCCGCTCCAGCTCCAGCGCCGAATGCTCCATTTTTTCCACCGACTTGAGCGCCGCTTCGCCGACTGCCGTCAGTGCATAGCCCTCGGAGGTGCGCAGGAACAAGGTTGCGCCCAGCGACTTTTCCAGTGCCGTGATGCGGCGCCCGACTGTCGCCTGATCCACGCCCAGTACACGGGCGGCCCCGCGCAACGTCGACTCGCGACAGACCGCAAGAAATACCCGTGCGTCATCCCAGTTCATACCGTTCTCCATTGATGCATAAACGCATCACAAGCACGCAAACTCGCTGCATTAACGCAGCAACGATAGCCGATATGCTGGGCGCCATAAACCTTTCCACAGGATTGCCGTCATGCGCACTTCAACTGCTTCGCCCGAACATCCGGACACGAGTGTCTGGCTGGCGATCTTCGCCGGACTCTGCGCCAGCCTGGTCAGCATCGGTCTGGCGCGTTTCGCCTACACACCGCTGATCCCTTCGCTGATTCAGGCGCAGTGGTTTTCCGCCCATGATGTGGTCTATCTCGGCGCGGCCAATCTGGTCGGTTACCTGATCGGCGCCCTCCTCGGCCGTCCGCTGGCACGCCGGCTTACCCAGAGAAACGCTCTGCGCCTGATGATGCTGGCGGTGACCGTGGCGTTTTTTGCCTGTGCGTACCCGGTATCGGTGAGCTGGTATTTCGGCTGGCGCCTGCTGTCCGGAATCGCGGGCGGCGCGATCATGGTGCTGGTGGCCGCGACCGTACTGCCCCATGTGCCCGCCGCACGCAAAGGTCTGGCCAGTGGCGCGATTTTCCTCGGCATCGGTCTGGGCATCGCCGGCTCGGGCACGATCGTTCCGCTGCTGCTGGGTCTGGGTCTGCAAGCGACCTGGCTGGGCTTGGGCGCTCTGTCGCTCGCGCTGACGGCATTGAGCTGGTTCGGCTGGCCCTCGGAGCTGCCCCACGCAATCACCACCACCGCTCAAGTGGAGCGGGTCGAGCCGACACCGCCTGCTGTTTATCTGCTGTTTGCCCAGTACGCATTCATGGCTGCCGGGCTGGTACCGGCCATGGTCTTTCTGGTGGATTACGTCGCCCGTGGACTGGGCGCCGGGGCACACGTCGGCGCGCTGATCTGGGTCATGTACGGTCTGGGCGCCATCGTCGGCCCGGTAAGTTATGGCTTTCTCGCTGATCATCTCGGCGCGCGGACCGGCATTCGTCTGGTGCTGGTGGTGCAGGCGATCACCCTGGGTTTGCTGGCGGTTTCGCATTCGTTCATGGCGTTGGCCCTGCTGGCGGTGGTCCTCGGTTCCTTTCCACCAGGCATTGTGCCGCTGGCCTTGGCCCGAGTGCATGAACTGGTGCCGGATCACCATCGCCAACAGGTGGCGTGGAGCCGGGCCACAGTGTCGTTCGCCACGTTTCAAGCGCTGGCCGGGTTCGCCTATTCGGCGCTGTTCAACGTCACGGGCGGACAGCATGTGTTGCTCTTCGTGATAGCCGGCGGCGCCATCTTGATCGCTCTGATACTTGAGTTCGCCATGAGACTGCTGCCTTCTTCTGCCGCACTGCGTTGCTGTGTCCATTGACGGGAATCATTGCGCCCTGTCTGCGTTCCCATCTACTGATCACTTTTTCAAGAGGAATCGAAAATGACGTTGCCCACTGAAATGACCCGCATCGAAATCACCGAACCGGGTGGGCCCGAGGTTCTGCAATCCCGACGCGTGCCGCTGCCGGTCGCCGCAGAAGGCGAAGTTCTGATCCGCGTGCACGCCGCCGGCGTCAATCGCCCGGACGCCCTGCAACGCGCCGGCAAATACCCGATGAAGCCCGGCATGAATCCGATTCCGGGCCTTGAAGTGGCCGGCGAGGTCGTGGCGATCGGCGGCGGTGTCAGCACATTCGCGGTCGGTGACCGGGTCTGCGCGCTGACCAATGGCGGAGGTTACGCCGAGTACTGCGCGGTTCCGGCGGGCCAGACTCTGCCAATTCCCGACGGGCTCGACTGGATTCAGGCAGCGGCCATTCCGGAAACCTTCTTCACGGTATGGGCCAACCTGTTTGGCCTCGGCGGCGCGAGCCGTGGTCAGCGCGCCTTGATCCACGGCGGCACCAGCGGCATCGGCACCACCGCGCTCATGCTGTGCCGCGAGTTTGGCATTGAAGCTTTCGCCACCGCCGGTAGCGCCGACAAATGCGCGGCGATCCGTAACCTTGGCGGCGACGCGATCAACTACCGGGAACAGGAGTTCGCGGCGGTCATCGCCGAGAAAACCGCCGGCCAGGGCGTGAATGTGATCCTAGACATCATGGGCGGCTCGTACCTCAACGGGAACATCAGCGCATTGGGCATGGATGGGCGGTTGGTAATGATCGGCTTCCTCGGTGGCGCGCGGGCCAATGACATCGATCTGCTGGCGATCCTCGGCAAACGTGCGGTGGTCACCGGTTCCCTGCTTCGCGCACGTACCTCGGCGGAAAAGGCCGCCATCGCCGATCAATTGCGCGAACACGTCTGGCCGGCGCTGGCCGCCGGACGCTGCCTGCCGATCATCGACAAGGTCTACCCGCTCGCCGACGCAGCCAAGGCCCATGCGCACATGGAAGCGGGCGACCACATCGGCAAGATCGTGCTGAAGATCGACTGAGCCGTCGCAGCATTTTGTAATCGTTGCGGGTGGGCGGCGGTCGAAAATGTCACGCGCGTGTCCAGGCTTCTGGTAAAAAGCGTTCTTTGTCCACGCGGTGGTGAAACGTTTAATGTTCCTGGCCTTCATGACCCGAGTTCGACGCCGCCGTCTGGCGTTCGCCTGCATGGCCGCCCTGATCGTCGGCGTGCCGGCGAGTTGTGCCGTGCTGGAACACACAGAGCGCAAGCTGCTGTTTCGCATCGAACCGGGCACCGCCGGCTGGTATCACGGTTTGCCCGGCAGCGTGCAGGAACTCGACCTGCAACCGAAAAGCTTCAAGGCCGGGCAAAACATTCACGCCTGGTGGTGGCCGGCAGAGCGCGCCGATGCACCGGCCATTCTCTACCTGCATGGCGTACGCTGGAATCTGACAGGGCAACTCTTTCGTATCGAACAATTGCGCGCAGCAGGGTATTCGGTACTGGCCATCGACTATCGCGGCTTCGGTCAGAGCCGTGGCGACCTGCCGTCGGAGAGCACGGTGTACGAGGATGCGCGGGTGGCCTGGGAACGCTTCCAGCTGTTGCAGCCCGACCCGAACAAACGCCTGATCTACGGGCACTCGCTGGGCGGCGCGGTCGCCATCGACCTGGCCGCCGAACTCGGTCGCGACGCCACCAGAAACCACACCCCACTGCCGGTGCGCGGACTGGTTATCGAATCCACGTTTACCTCATTGGCGGATGTTGCGGCAGCCGTGGCCAACACCTCCCTTCCAGTCCGCTGGTTGCTGTCGCAGAAATTCGATTCCATCGACAAGATCGCCGAGATCCACATGCCGTTGCTGGTGGTGCACGGACTGGCCGACGCATTCGTGCCATCACGCTTCAGCGAACAACTGTTCGCCGCCGCCCGGCAGCCGAAACGCCTGTTGCTGGTGCCCGGCGCAACGCACAACAACAGCATGGCGCTGGGCGGACAGAACTATCGCAAGGCGATCGATGCGCTGATGCAAACCCGACCTGCCGCCAGGGTGGCGGGCGCTGCGGTGCAGAAGAACCCGCGCGACTCCTGACGCCCCTCCCCGCCGACCATCGGTCACCCCGAAGGGAAATTCTTGCAGCATCGGCTGGCAATCCGGCGATCTAACGCTTTGCTGGATGGAGTCAATCCATGACGCTGCTTCTGCACACCCGGCCGCGTAGCGTTCCACTGCCTATTCGGGAGCACCACCATGAAAATCAACCCGTACCTGATCTTCAACGGCGACTGCCGCGCGGCCTTCACGTTTTACGAGCAATGCCTGCAAGGCAAGCTCGAAGCGATGATGACCTTCGGCGAAACGCCAGCCGCTGAACATGTACCCAAAGAGCACCACAACCTGATCATCCACACTTGCCTGAAAGTCGGCGATCAGATGCTCATGGCTTCGGACACCACGCCCGACCGCCCGACCCAAGGCATGAGCGGTTGCTCGATTTCGCTGAATGTCGACAGCATCGCCGAGGCCGAACGGGTGTTTAACGCCTTGGCCAGTGACGGTCGCATCGACATGCCGCTGGAAGCCACCTTCTGGGCTGCGCGCTTCGGCATGCTGGTGGACCGCTTTGGCGTGTCGTGGATGGTCAATTGCGAAAGTGACAAGTGACGCTGTCATTCCACCGGACATGAAAAAGCCCGACCTCTTCAGGTCGGGCTTTTGCGTTCAACGCTGGGCCAGCTCGTGCCGTACGCACTGCTCATAGTAGGTCTGCTTGACGGCCGCCGGCTTCAGCCGCGACGCGCTGTCATAGGTCTGTTCGGTGATGCCCATGGCGGTCATGCGCATCCACGGTTGCTGAAACTTGCGCGCCTGCAAGCGCTTGCGCGCGCCATACAGGGAAATCCCTGACAGCTTCGATTGTTGCGCGCCGGCGGCGATGTCCGAACCCCAGGTACACGCGAAACGATGACTCTTGCTCAGTTCCCTGGCCTGGGCCTCCACCGCGAACAGAGCGAGGGAAAGCGTTGCTACGGTGATGACAATCGTCCGCATATAGCCCACCTAACCTTTTGAAAAAAGGCGAGTTTGCCGGGACTTGAAACACTCGGGGGCCAGCAGTTTGCCGCCTATTGCTCCCGGGCGCGGACTTCAACCTTCAATCGGTCTGTGCCTTCTTCCCGGCACTGGATGACGATCGGGACAAAACGCTGGATGACCGAGATATTGCTGTGCAAATGCTCGGTCATCCTGGGCGTGCTAAAGGATCCACCTCCGGCCAGCACCATCGGCAACAGCAACTGGTCTGCCAGATGCTCTGCCACCGCCGCACCGCTGTGCAACCAATCGGTCGCCTGATTGATCGCGGCGTCCGCCACCTTCTCCGAACGCAGTGAAGCCTGACCGAAAGCGCTGAAAACCTCCGTGACGTGTTCAAACGCATATTCCAGCAGCAACACGTTGCCCGGGCCACAGGCCGGATCAAGGATGACGGTGTTCAATTCTGTTGAAGCCATGTTCAATCGACGCGCCACCCGGTCGAGCTCGCGCCCACCGACACTTGGCGCCAGCCCGGCCGTCAGCGCGAACGCCTGTCGCGAGAGCGGCAGGCCGCGCTCACACAAGTGCAGTGCTGACAGTTTCGATGGTTGCACCCTGACGTCGATTTCACCGCCACCCGCCGGTACAAACCCGTGGCGCAGCAACGTCAGTTCAACCTCCGCGCCCATGCGTCGCAGCAGCGGTAACCAGCTGAGGCTGAGAAAATCGGTCGGTGGCGCCAGCGGATTATGCGTGCCGCCGCTGATCCGCACGCGGCTGGCTTGCGGCGCCAGCAACAAGGCGGGCATCAAGGTCTGCAACACCAGGGTGCAACTGCCGGCGGTGCCAATGGCAAAGCGATAATCGCCGCCACGGATCGGCCCTGGCTCGAAGCTCAATGTCTGCGAGCCCAGTTCAGCCCCCTGGACCTTCGCACCGCAGACCTGCGCCGCCGCCATCACGGCGGTCAGGTGCTGGCGCAGCAGGCCCGGACGACTGCGCCGGGCCCGAATCCGCTCAATGCAAAACGCCTGACCCGTCACCATCGACAGACTCAATGCACTGCGCAACACCTGGCCACCGCCGATCGCGCCGTCCAGTTCAATCACGTCCTGTTTCATTTTTTTCCTTAGGCGTACAAACCAACGGTTTCCCGCAGGTATCGATCGAGCTGCCGAGAATCCTCCCGGGTTCTGGGCAATGCCGGCACCGCACGCTCAAGTTCCGCCTCGATGAACGCTTGCAGCGCCGGACGACGAGGACCGTAGGCGCTCTCATCGGCATTGCGCTTGAGCGCGAGCAGTTCATCAACTTCATCGAGCAAGGCTCGGTCATCGACGGTACTCAGCAGATCGCTGAACGTCATCGGCGGCCGGCCTCGCCCCTGATCGATCCAGCGCACCGCCAGCAGCGGCCGCAGTACGTAAAAGTACTTTTTGAACCGCACGCTTTCGCCTTGCAGATAACCACGGAAGTTCTTCTTCGCCATCGACAGATAATGATTGCGCGCGGCTGGCGGGCTGTAGAACGCCTCGGCCAGTGCCCGCAGTTGCGAAACCGCTGCAGTCTCGCTGCGATAAACCAGCGGTGAGTCGAGCCATTCGAGCAAGGTCGGATTGGATTTGCGCAACAACCCGAGGGTCTTGCGCAGCTCCCAACCACTGACATCCAGCTCGTCATCCAGCGGGCGCTCGATCACATCACTTGGTGCATCGACCTGGACGAACCACTCCGGTTTCTCCACATAAACGAAGCGCACATCGTAATCACTGTCCGGCGAGGCAAAACCCCAGGCACGGCTGCCCGACTCACAGGCATACAGCACCGTGACATTGCGTTCGCGCTCTATGCGCGTCAGTTCTTCCAGTACCCGGGCACGCATGGTGTTGCACAGCGGGTGACGTTCTTCGAATTTCATGTCCTTTAATCCTTGTTCCGGCGTGCCTTGCGGCACGCGTTATCCCTTGACGCACACTACCTGACGCAGGGTGTGCAGCACTTCAACCAGCTCACGCTGGGCGTGCATGACTTTGTCGATGTCCTTGTAGGCCATCGGAATTTCATCGATCACCGCAGCGTCCTTGCGGCATTCAACGTGTGCGGTGGCGCGGATCTGGTCTTCGACGGTGAAGGTGTTTTTGGCCTTGGTTCGGCTCATGGTCCGACCGGCACCGTGGCTGCAGGAGCAAAACGATTCTTCGTTGCCCAGACCGCGCACGATGAAACTCTTGGCGCCCATCGAACCGGGAATGATCCCCAACTCGCCCTTCTTCGCTGACACCGCGCCTTTGCGGGTGACCAGAATGTCCTCACCGAAATGCCGCTCTTTCTGCACGTAGTTGTGGTGGCAGTTCACTGCCTCCAGCGCCACTTCAAACGGTTTGCGGATAATCTGCCGCGTGGCCTGAATCACCGCTTGCATCATCAGCGCACGGTTCTGTTTGGCGAAATCCTGGGCCCAGCCCACGGCTTCGACGTAATCGTCGAAATGCCGACTGCCTTCTTCGAAGTACGCCAGGTCACGATCCGGCAGATTGGCGATGTGCTGTCGCATATCCGCCTGGGCCATCTGGATGAACAGGTTGCCGATGGCGTTGCCGACACCGCGCGAGCCGCTGTGCAGCATGAACCAGACCCGATTGGCCTCATCCAGGCACACTTCGATGAAATGATTACCGCTGCCCAGTGTTCCGAGATGCCCGCGGTTGTTGGTGTTGGCCAGTTTCGGGTACTTGTCCGTGATCGCCTTGAACCGTGGATTCAGCGCCGCCCAGGCCTGATCCGCCTGCTGCGGAATCTCGTCCCAGGCGCCTTTGTCGCGGCCCGAGCGGGTCGAACTGCGGCCATGGGGCACCGCTTGTTCGATGGCACTGCGCAGACCATACAGGTTGTCCGGCAGATCGGCCGCCGTCAGCGAGGTTCGCGCGGCAATCATGCCGCAACCGATGTCCACCCCGACCGCAGCCGGGATGATTGCGCCGACCGTGGGAATCACGCTGCCGATGGTCGAGCCCTTGCCCAGATGGACGTCCGGCATCACTGCCAGATGCTTGAAGATGAAGGGCATCTTCGCGGTGTTCATCAACTGCTCACGCGCTTCGCTTTCCACCGGGACGCCTTCGGTCCAGAGTTTGATCGGTTTGCCGTTGGCGACTTCCAGCAGTTGGTAAGTGTGTTCTTTCATCATCTCGATTCTTCAGGTAGTGCCACCGGCATTCGCCGGCAGCTTCTAAAAAGGTGGCACGACAAAGGTTGATGACTGTTGCGCGTTGCCGCGCACCGGGGTTAACCGGCCTCAGATGTACAGCCATCGGCATTCGTGCCGTCACGCGCACTGACAAGGGTTTGGTGAAACGTCTTGGATGTAGTCCCACCGGCATTCAGTGCCCGCGACAAATCAATTCGTTGGGCGGCTCATCGCCTCACCCCATGCGTTCAATCGCTTCGACCCAGTGCTGCGGCCCATACCGGCCAGCAGTGAACTGCTCGATCACATCAAACACCGCGTCACTGAAACCGCCGACATTCAGGATGTCGTCACGATCCGCCGCCGGTGTCGCCCAACCCGGTTGCAGGTCAATGCAGACCAGACGTGCCTGGGGGTTGATCCGCTTTATCCGTTCCCATTGCAGCATCGTCTCGCTGGCGCCCTGGCGTCGCGCATCGATCCAGGATTCGTTGTCCGACACCATGATCAGCGTATCGACCCTGGCCTTGCTGTCCGCCAGCTTTTTCAACGGCGCAGAGCAGCAGGTTCCGCCGCCGAAAATGCCCGCAAGCTTTTCGGCGTTGCTGATCACACTGTCGCGCGGGTTGAGGGTGATATCCACCACCTTCCATTCGAACGGCATCACCCGCGCCGTTGGCTGTTTACGCAACACCGCCGCCGTAATCAGCGCCGCCACATCGATGCAGCGCACCGCCGTGGTCGCGCCCTGACGGTAACCGGTCAGCGGGCTCCCCATCGAGCCGGAAACATCCGGGCAAACCACCACCGCACCTTGCAGCTTCGGCACATTGGTCAATGACAGCTCCAGCGCATCCTGCAAAGCCTCGCGTATCAGCGCCGGCACGTCATCGCCGACCATCCGGTACGCCGCCAGCAACTGGTACGGATACACCCGCGCCTTGGCCACGGCTTCAGGATCCGCCAACCGCGCGGCCACGTATTCGGTGCAACCCGGTACTTCAAAAGCACCGTGGCGCGCCAGCGTATTGAGGTTGATGCGCAGGCCCTGCCATCCCATATTTCGTGCCTGAGCGGCCCATTGCTCCTTGCTCAATGTTTCGTTACCGAGCAATTGAAAAGGCACTTCAGGCACTTGATCACTCGCACCGCTGCGAAAAGCCAGCAAATCGCGAGTCAGTGCGGGCAATGCCTGGGCATCCACCGGTTTGCCGATCAGCCAGGCAAAAAACGCTTCGCGCCAGGCCTCGGACGGTTTTGGGTGAACCATCTTCACCACATCTGCCAGCGAAGGCAGATTGCCGATCGATGCCTGCAACAGCTGTCGTTCGGTCGCGCTGTTCAGCCAGTTCTGCACCAGACGCTTGGGTTGGGAGCCGAGGGAGCGGCGACCGGTGGCGCCACTGCGCAGGATCTGCACGAAATTGCGCAGCATCTTGCCACTGTCCACGACCTGCCCGAACACCTCCGGCACCAGCGCCGAGCGCTGAGCCGCCAGCGCCGCCAGCAACAAGGCCGGCATGTCTTTCATATGGCCCTTCTGACGAGCGTAAAGCGCGGCATTCGCCACGAAGCGGCTGTCCAGCTCTGCCACCAGCTTCAACACCTGATCCAACTGACCTTGAGCGGATGCGTAAAAGGTCGAATTCAGGCAACCGGTGACTGCCAGCTGGGCCAGCTGATGCTTGGGCGTGTAGGCATAAGCCGCAGCCCCGGAAGCATTCAAGGTGTCGCACGCCGGCAGGTTTTTCGATTGCGTGTTGAAGAGGTTGAAGTTGGCCATCGTGGCGTCTCGCTGTGTTGTCCTGTTCGTTGTGACAGGTATTGCAGCCGCTGTGCCAGCTTTTAAAAACGCTCATGAATTAATTTTATCTATTTGATTTTAAAAGGTTTTATCTTGCATCCGCGCATCTCTTAATTTTCGCCACGACAAATAACGCCCTCGAACACTATCATTGGTTATCGTCATTTATCTTTCAGGATAATCAATGTCCAGCAAGCGCACTGTCGCCATCGGTTTCATCGGTGCCACCCTCGATCGAGTAGGCAAAGGCGCCAACCGCTGGAACCATTGGCGGCCTAGCGTGGGCCTGTGCCAGCAGCCGGATGTCTTGATCCATCGACTGGAACTGATACACGGCACGGACGCCCGGGACGCGAGCCTGGCCGAACGCATTCGCGAGGACATCCGTCAGGTGTCGCCGGATACAGAGGTACGCCTGCACCCGATGGCGTTGCGCAACCCCTGGGATTTCGAAGAGGTCTACGGCGCACTTCACGACTTCACCTCCGAATACACCTTCGATACCGAGCGTGAGGACTATCTGGTGCACATCACTACGGGGACGCACGTCGCGCAGATCTGCTGGTTCTTGCTGACCGAGGCGCGCTACCTGCCGGCGCGCCTGATCCAGACCTCCCCCGCCCGCCGCAAGAGCGATGAAGAGCCAGCCACCGGCACCCACGCCCTGATCGACCTGGACCTGTCGCGCTACGACCGGATTGCCTCACGCTTCACCCACAAACGCCTGGAAGGCCTGGAGTTTCTCAAGTCCGGCATCGCCACTCGCAACACCGCGTTCAACCGCTCCATCGAGCAGATCGAACGCGTGGCCGTGCGCTCCAAAGCGCCGATGCTGCTGATCGGCCCGACCGGCGCCGGCAAATCCTTTCTTGCCCGACGCATCTATGAGCTCAAACGCAGTCGCCATCAAATGCAGGGACGCTTCGTTGAAGTCAACTGCGCCACCTTGCGTGGCGACGGAGCAATGTCCGCGCTGTTCGGCCACGTCAAAGGCGCCTTTACCGGCGCACAAGGCGCCCGCGACGGCCTGCTGCGGGCGGCTGATGGCGGCATGTTGTTCCTCGACGAGATCGGCGAACTGGGGGCAGATGAACAAGCCATGCTGCTCAAGGCCATCGAAGAGAAGCGCTTCTTCCCGCTGGGCTCGGACAAGGAAGTCGACAGCGACTTTCTGATCATCGCCGGCACCCACCGCGACCTGCGCAGTCGCGTCGCCGAAGGTCTGTTCCGGGAAGATCTCTACGCACGGATCAACCTCTGGACGTTCGACCTGCCAGGCTTGGCCGGACGCCGCGAAGACATCGAACCCAATATCGATTTCGAGCTTGAACGTCACGCACGCGAATACGGCCAACTGGTGCGTTTCAATCTTGAAGCCCGACGGCGCTACCTGAGTTTCGCCAGCTCACGGGAAGCTGCGTGGCTGGGCAACTTCCGCGAACTCTCGGCCTCGATCACGCGCATGGCGACGCTGGCCGACAGCGGACGAATCGATGAAGCGCAAGTGGAAGAGGAAATTGACCGGCTGCGGTATGCGTGGGGGCTGGCGCAACCGGCCAGTGCGACGACTGACCTGCCGGGCGATGCCGACACGCTGGATCTGTTCGATCGATTGCAATTGAAGGCGGTACTGGAGGTTTGCAAACAGGCAGACAGCTTGTCGGATGCCGGCAGGCGACTGTTCGGCGTGTCACGACAGGCCAAGGCGCAGCCCAACGATGCGGACCGATTGAGGAAGTACCTCGGACGGTTCGGTATTGACTGGAGCCAGTTGCGAGAGCAGTGAAGCGCGGCCGCAATCCTCTGCACCGTTGATATAGACTGCGCTACACCGCAATACAGGCACCGACGGCAGGACAGACACCGATGGACTTACTGGAGTTTTTTTCAAACCTGCTATCGGCTCTGGACAGTTTCCAGACGTCCGGCCAAAAGCCTCGCAGAGTCTTCACCCGCGGATTTGTCGTGACGTGCGTCTTTGTGGCGATCATCGAGCTGTTCTTGCTTAACCATATCTATAGCGGGCGTCCGTGAACGAATAAATACGAGTTCCCGCCCGTCAGTTGACCGGCACTTTACCCCGCGTCAGAACTTCCAACGTCTATCCACCTGACGCGGAAGCCCGACGATGAACAGAACCATTGCAGCCCTCATGCTTGGAAGTCTTTTATCTGCCACCGCACCGCTGGCGATCGCGGGAAGCACCGTTCCGCCTACGGGTATTCCCGGAGTCAACCAGGGAGGCACCGAATCCAAGGAAGACAAGGCCGACAAAAAGGGTGAAGAAGCGTCGGGGTCGAACTCCGGTGCAGAGTCCCATGAAACCGAGAAGGATGCGCAAACATCCAGCGGCTCAAAGGATAGGATGGAAGAAAAGAAGCCCTGAACGATTTAGCCGACTCAGCGGTTTTCGCAGGCGTAAAAAAGCCGATCTCTTCGATCGGCTTTTTCGTATGACGCTTCTCCCGCCTTTTTCGCCAGTAAAAACCAAGCAAGCAGGTATCGGCGCTTCCGATAAAGGCCTGTGGAGAAAGTCATGCTTTTGCTGGCCAAGCCAAGCGATGACCGCATTGGGAGGATCAATATTAAACTAATGCGGCCGGCCTGCACTTGAACGATGCCAAACCGAGTCAAGACAACCGCGCCCGGCGCCAGGAAGCGATGCAACATGCCTGATATCCTTCCCTGTCAGGAATCCAAGCCCCCGCGCTTTTCAAGGACGTAGTAAATGAATTCGCAAAATATCGTGCGTTACTGGCATGCCGTCGAACTGCTGCAACCTCAGGCAGTCCCAAAGCTGAAGAAGCGCGACAGCGACTACCAGCCGTTTTTCCAAGACATACCCACCTCGGCCCAAATCCTGCCGTGGATGCCAGCCAATCCTCTGAGCCAGCAGCGCCTGCCGAACAAACGTTTATGGAGTCACACGCTCTACGCACACCTCTACAACAACCTGAATGTTTCTCGTCAGCTAGAGACTCTTTACGGCGCCGACCAAGGTTAAAAGAAGCCACAACAAAGGCTCGCCGCCTTGTATGCGCTCAAGTTCAACGATCAAGGCATAATGCTGGTCGATAGCTTGGTGCTATCCAGCGAGGCATGGTTCGTCGGCTGTGCCATCAACAAGAAAGACTGGACACGCGGCTTCGAAGAGACCCAGGACTCCCTCCGCGAAGAGGCTAAAAGCCTGCTCAGTGGCGTGGTCAACGCCGCAGACCTGCCGCACCTGACAAACCATATTCGTCAGACTTTGGGACTCGACGAGTTTTTCGCAGACGAGCCGCGCAAACATCGCTTCCGCTCAGCACCGATCGACCCGAACAAACCCGAACAAGAAGACGATCCACTCAACAGCTTCCTGCTAAGCGATTTGGCCGACACGGCTGATGCCCTGACCCGTGGTGAAACCAGCGAGCCGTTGGCCCGCTACCTGAGTCATCACGACACCACCCAGCGCCTGCACCTCGACAAGCCCGAAGCAGATATGGCTCTGATTGATCGCCTCGCCCCCCCCTCGCGTTATGCGACCGGCTGCTGGCCTGCCGAAAGGCATCTGGGGTTGGTGCACTCCCAACAATTGGCAGTCAACAGTCTGCTCCAAAACCTCAGCAACAATACCGGCATAATGGGCGTCAACGGCCCGCCAGGTACCGGGAAGACCACCCTACTCCGCGACCTAATCGCGGCGGTGGTGACACAACGAGCCGACTTATTGGCCTCGTTGAGCAGGGCCTCGGACGCCTTCATCCAGGATGGTCGCGAATCCGCCAACGATGGCAGACGCGAGCGCTTTGCCTATCAACTCAACCCTCGCCGGACGGCTACATGGCGACGCTTCGAGAAAAAGCGGCAGAGACAGCATTGCTCCGCCGGGAGATGTCCAGCCTGCGCACGTCGGCGAATGCGCACAAAAAAGAAGCGAAAACCCTTCGCGGCATGCTTGAGGGGCTGACGCCTCAGACGAAGACAAGTATCTAGCGCGCGGGTGCCAGCGCCTTCACGTAAGCTTGGCAAGCCTGCAAAGCAATCAATCCCCGATCGCCCTCGTCGGTGATGGCGGCAATTCGTTGAGCATGCGCTGGGTCAAGTCGGGCGCGTATGGCTGCATGATCCACGCCGCCGGCGCCGGGGGTGGCAGGCACCGAACAGCCACTGGCTGAACGCGCGTCGAGGAGGACTGACAGCCGCAGATCAGAAGTGGCAAGGCGATCGCGCAGAAGAGCCTGGGCTTTTTGAGCATTGGTCATTTTCTCGGATTGGGTTTTGTCACTGGCCGCCAGCCGCTGCTCGAGCGCCAGCCGCTTATCCTGCTCGGCCTGCTGAGCGGTGGCGCCGACCACGGCCAGTTGATTGAGAGTTTCGGCGCTCAGCCTGGCCTGCTCGGCAAGTTGCTGGCCATAGCGCCAGTCCTGAAACTGCCAAGCGCTGCCAAAGCCGGCGAGGACGAGCGCCAGCGCGCCTATAACCTTCCACGGCACCGCCATCATGGAACGTCCTTGAAGAAGACGTGGCCGCCCAGACGAAGAGTCTGCTTTTCCTTCGCTGCCCAGGCCGGTGCCTTGATGCTGGTCGCGTAATAGTGCGTGGCGCCGCCGGTAGGATCTGGCACCGCGCCGTCGATCACCTTGTCAGCAGCGATATGCGCCTGCGCCAATTCGCGGAAGCGGGATCTGCTTCACGCCGATCAAGAACTGATAGTTCGCGTCGGACTTGTTCCAGCAACTGAACTGATAGGGCTTTTGGCAAACGCCGGCGTAGCCTTCACCCCAACACGACCTTTCTTTTCCATCGAACACGCGGTTGCGAACCGTCCACGCCACGGCGATCTGGCCGGCAGTTCCTTCGCCGCGCGCCTCACCCCAAAGCGTACGGGCGAGGATGTCTCGGTCTGTTTCAGTGACGCTCATAACGTTTCTCCTGGCAGAGATTGCCGCAACGGTTTTGTCATGTAAGGACGAATGCGTGGAGCGATAGCATCCACGCTACTTCATCGCAATTGATGTAGAATCGCGCAATTTTTCCAACACTCGACAAGCACGAAAATCAAATCCCGGCGAAGAGTTACGTCTGAAGCGCGGAATAAAAATGGTGACACATGAACCAAATGACACATGATTTTTCGATACAGCGCGGTAGAAAAGCGTTGCTTCTTCGACATCAACAGATAGCGGCCTTTATAGCGACAACACTAATATTTCTTACGCTGCACAAAATTATGGGTGTTGCTGTCTTCCCCTGGGACTCTGGCAATTACTGGAAACTTAGCAGTATTGACAACTTGCTAAACTTTCCAAAGACCATAAGAGGATACTTCTTTCCAGCGCTGCTATTTCCAGCCAGATATGCATCAGACACATTTGACGCTTTAGGTTATTTCCCTTATAGAATTATTACATCCGTCGTATATGGATACTTCTTCGCCATTCTAATTCCTAAATTTTATTTGCAGCTATTTGGCGGCCAGGTATCATTCGGGCGACGACTGATCACACCTCTGCTTGTGGCGGTGCTATTTCCCGGCGTAATTGTTTATCCACTGAGCGATCTGCCTGCTTTGGCTCTGATGGTATGCGCGTCCATTTGCGTGCTATCTTCCGCCTGCACATCTGGCGCATTCAAACGTTACGCCCTATTGGTGCTTTCGGGAATACTTGCCTATGGCGCTTATAACAGTAGATCTATATACCTTTTCCCGGCCGGACTGTTGGCAATTGGTCTGCCATTCATCATTTTCGTTAAAAGCGGCGTTCGCATTAGAGTCTTCGCCACAATTGCCTTCCTCATTGGCGCGGCAGTTGCCAGCATACCTCAAGTAGCAATTAATTATAAGAATGAAAACTCGCTCTCGCCGCTACTGATTACTACATCACTCTACAATCGCTCATTATTCGCGAACCAGTTACTATGGGGTATTACGTTACAGCGCTACGAAACCTCGATTGATAAAAACTCGCCAGGCCCAGAGGTTTTCTACTTAGACAGGGCAGGAGAAAAGCTATTCACCAAGAATAATATTGGAGCCAGTGCATTCGACTTAGAAACCTATTTAAGACTGGTAATAAGCAACCCTCTCGATTTCTTAGGAATCTACGGTAGACATATTATCAACGGACTCGATCTTCGCGATGGCGAGGTATATACCAAAACATCATTAAAAAACAGGGACGCTTTCGCCCTATTAAGTTTTTTGGTTCTCTTCGCAGGATTGTTGGTAATTGTGATCAATAGAACCACGAATCGCCCCGAGACCGACCAGCAACATAGCCCTTTATTTTGGAGCCTCGTGCTCTTGCTGCCGGTCGTTGCCGTAATTCCCGGAGCTGTTGAAAGCCGTTTCTTCCTCGCGGCTCACCTTTCAGCCTATTGCGCTCTCGCCTACAGCAGTGATTTTGACGCGATTAAAAGTCTCTTACGGAGACACTGGCTAGTGGTTAGCATGGCGCTAATAATGTCGGCGACGCTGTTTTTTTCTATATCTACTGCGACCCAGGCTGACATACAGCATACTTACCCACCGCTTTATAGAGGCCAGTGGTAAAGTCAAATTTGTAATTATCAAACGTGCTTGATGAGATCTGGATCAGGCCGAGTGGGGCGGAAGGATCGATCCGGGAAATTCAAAGATCCTTCCTTCCAGCTACTAAGCTGACCTCGATATCTGAGCCACGCTTTACGAGTACCGCCGAGGAGATCCGCTGGAGGAACATCAGCCTCCGCCTCCTCGAGAGCCTCAAGTTGCCGAGCAGTCGCGGAAAGCTCCTCGCTTCGCCAAGCTCCTTCCGATGCAGCCTTTCCGGCTAAATTTCCGATCTCTTCAAGCTTTGTCAGGAGCCAATTTGGCAGCTCCTCAACCAGAGTTTCGTCGTCTTCCAGAACTATGGTTGCGCTGACCGAGCGAAGCTGACCGTCTGCTTTATTGCATAGGGCATATATCACCTCTCGAACAGGTATCCGTTCGCATAAACGTAAAATAGAGCGTTGGCAGCGCCGTCGTGACGCCATTGAAATGACTGTGTGTTGCTTAAGGGTAAGTCGCAGCTTGAGGCGCTCCCGGCGAGCACAAAATAGCTGTGAGATGCCTAAGAGACCGGAGCCTGTTGGTCGGGATTCCCGAGGCGAGCGTACGTATCTGTAGCGGCATTCTGAAGCATGCAACTCAAATGTGTAGCTGTGATGGGCAAAATGGGGAGGCAACTGACCGTCTGAGGTGCATTGACGGCACCAGACACCAGCAAAAAAGGTGCACTGAACAGCGTCTCTCCATACGAAACCCGTCCGTCGACATGCGTGAATTTCATCAGCGTGTTGGTGGTTTTGAAAAGCGCAGAGCCAATATATCGCCGAGATGCGTCGCCAGTCTTGTGCCTGGCTTTTCCCGAGTAAATAACCGGCGCTGTAGTCACGAGTTCGATGACTGGCGTGCTGGCGTTGTCATAGAAATAAGCGTGGTACATCGTGCTTGCAGTGGGTACCAACCCGGAAAGAGTGATGGTTGATGGCGATAGCAGATTTTTCGCAGTCGACGGGATGTAAACGGATCCACTAGAAAAAGATATCGAGTTCGCGCTGACGTATGTCATGCGGAAGCCGTCGACATAGCCACGACCAACGCCCAAGGTTGCGGCGGTCGCGGCCGATGCAGCGGCGTTTGTTTCGGAAACCGCCGCGGCATTCTTGGAAGCCATCGCGGCGGTGGCCGAGGCGCCCGCATTGGTTTCTGAAGCTGCGGCAGCATTCTTGGACCCCAGCGCGGCAGTGGCAGAGGCGCCCGCATTGGTTTCGGAGGTTGCTGCCGCATTTTTCGAACTCAGCGCCGCACCTGCTGAAGCGCTGGCATTGGCCTCTGACGTCGCTGCGGCGTTCTTCGAGCCGAGGGCGGCTGAGGCTGAATCAGCCGCCTGCTACACGCTTTCTTCGAGCCCATCCAACGCATCCCCGACTTCAAGCGAAGCCTGACGCAGAGCGTCGGCGGTGCCCTTCACGTAGCCCTGCATCGGCGCAAGAGCGTATGCGCCAGCCGTACCGGTCGCCCCCTGATAATTCGGCGCAATCGCCAGTGCGGTGTCGCTCGCAATGTTGATGACTTCATACCAGCTGCCGTCCGGCCCCCGCGCGGCACCGCCCACCCGGGCAAGGAAGTGCGCCATGACCATCACGAAGATCATCAAGGGCCCGCACCGCTTCGGCGGCTTCTGGTGGGTCATCGCCGACTGCGGCGGAAAGGTTCAGCACATGTCCTTCCGCACCGAACAACAGGCTCGCACCACCGCCCCAGGGCAGGACAGCGTGCCCCCTTCATTAAAACCTTCTGCCGCCGCCGGCGGCGGCGTGGAGAAACCCATGAAAAAAGAGCTGATCAAGATCAGTGAGTTCCAGCGCCGTCGCTGGGGCGAGAACGGCACGCCTCCGTGCCCGCAAGCGATCCGCAACTACATCCGGAACGGCCAGGTGCCCGGCGAGCAGATCGGAAAACTCTGGTACGTTGACTGGACGGCGTTCAGCAAGTCGGCAGGGAACGACCTGGTCGCGATGGTATTGAAAGGAGCTGCATGATAGTCCCACGGCCGCGCAACAAGGCGAACAAGAGCCTCCCGCAGAACCTGTACTTCGATTCGCGGCGCTCGACCTATCGCTACCGCCGGCCAACCGACGGTAAGTGGTTTCAGTTCGGCTCCGATCGAATCAAAGCGATCGATGCTGCGAAGCAGTTGAACCTGGAGTTCATGCGCGGCGCTGACCTGATCGGCGCCGTAATGGGCAGCACACCCGAATTGTTCGGCGGCTTCCTGGACACATACGAGCGTGACGTGCTCCCGCCGCGCGAGTTGGCCAAGGGCACGCTCGGGCTTTATGCCGTCCACTTCCGCCGATTCCGAAAGCAGTTCGAAGGCAAAGCCGTCGACCAGATCACGATCCGCATGATCGTGGACATGCTGGACGCGCTTACGCCGCACTGCCAACCAATGTCGGGCCCTGCTGATCGACATCTTCAACCACGCAGCGGCCAGAGGCCTGTGTCCGGACAACCCGGCGGCCAGCATCATCAACCGCATTGAGAAGAAGCAGCGCAAGCGGCACACCGTCGAAGGCCTGAAAGCCATTCGGGAGAAGTCGCCGTTCTGGCTGCAGAACGCGATCGATTTGGCGTTGATCACCGCGCAACGGCGCACCGACATTCTCAACATGCGATTCGACGGGATTCGGGAAGGGTTTCTGTATGTGGTGCAGCAGAAGACGGCCAAGGCCAGCGATGCAGCGTGGATCCGGTTCAGTGTGACCGAAAAACTCCAAGCGGTAATCAGCCGGTGCCGGGATGACATCGTCTCGCCGTACCTGATTCACCGCCGGCCCGTTCGCAAAAAGCAGAAGCAGGCACAGACGAAGGATCACTGGACGCAGGTCGAAGAACGATATTTGACGCGAGCCTTCAAGGAGGCCCGGGAAGCGGCGGGTTGTTACAAGGGATGGAAAGAAGAGGAAATGCCGGGCTTCCACGAATTGCGAGCGCTGTCGCTGCACCTGTACCAGAAGGCCGGGAAAGACGGGCAGAAGATCGCCGGCAACGCCAGCAAAACTATGACTAAAAACTACCAGAAGGACCACGCCGAAATCGTCTGGTCAGAGGCAATTCCAGACCTGAATATCAGCGAAATCACCGGGTAGTTTTGCGCAAGTTTCGCGCGGGTTTTGCGCAGGCACAAAAAAGCCGATCCAGCTGATCGGCTTAAGTGTCTGATTTTACTCAGGAATTATGGTCGGGACGGAGTGATTCGAACACTCGACCCCTAGCACCCCATGCTAGTGCGCTACCGGACTGCGCTACGCCCCGACTAGGCGTGAAACTCGCTCTTCGTCTCGAAGAACGCTCAAGAATATATCGCAAGCTTTTGAAAACTGGAAGTATTTAAAAGCAGGAAATTATTTCTTGAGAACCACCAGAACATCTTCGAGCTCGGCGATCATCTGGCGGATCATTTGCTTGTACTGGGTGGTGTCGTCTTTGGCCTCATCGCCGGACAGTCGCAAACGCGCACCGCCGATGGTGAACCCCTGATCGTAAAGGAGCGCGCGGATCTGCCGGATCATCAGCACGTCCTGGCGCTGATAATACCGGCGGTTTCCGCGGCGTTTGACGGGGTTGAGCTGAGGAAACTCCTGCTCCCAGTAGCGCAGCACGTGTGGTTTTACCGCACACAGCTCGCTGACTTCACCAATGGTGAAGTAGCGTTTGCCCGGGATGACGGGTAGTTCGTCGTTATGACTTGGTTCCAGCATAAGCCTCAACTCGGGCCTTCAACTTCTGCCCTGGACGAAAGGTGACCACACGGCGAGCCGTGATCGGGATTTCTTCCCCCGTTTTCGGGTTGCGGCCAGGCCGCTGGCGTTTGTCCCGAAGGTCGAAATTGCCGAAACCCGACAATTTGACCTGCTCGTTGTCTTCAAGAGCGTGCCTGATTTCCTCGAAAAACAGTTCCACCAACTCCTTGGCTTCCCGCTTGTTCAGGCCCAGCTCTTCATACAGACGTTCCGCCATCTCAGCTTTCGTCAAAGCCCCCATACGTCACTTCCTTAACGTGGCGTTCAACCTTTGTTCGAGCGAGGTGAGGATATCTTGCGTCGTCGAATTCACCTCATCGTCATTAAGAGTGCGCGATGGATGCTGCCAGGTCAAGCCGACTGCGAGGCTTTTTCTATCAGGATCAATGCCTTTACCCTGATACACGTCAAATAGCCTGAGGTCTGTCAGCCATTCGCCTGCATTTTCACGGATTACGTCCAGTACAGCCGAGGCTGCAACGTCTTTGTGCGCAATCAGGGCCAGGTCACGACGCACTTCAGGAAAGCGCGACAACTCGTGGAATTTCGGCATTTTCCCCAGCGCGACTTCAGCCAGAACCAGCTCGAAGACAAACACCGGACGGTCGAGACCCAGGGATTTCGACAGCTCAGGGTGAATCGCGCCGATAAAGCCGACTTCACGCCCGTCCCGCTCGATGCGCGCGGTCTGGCCTGGATGCAGTGCAGGATGCTTGCCCGGTGCAAAAGTGAACTGATCCAGCGCACCGGCAAAGCCCAGCACCGCCTCAACGTCAGCCTTGACGTCAAAGAAGTCGACGGTATCGCGACCTTGCGCCCAGCCTTCCGGCAGACGGCTGCCGCATACCACACCGGCGATCATCGGTTCTTGTTTCAGACCTTCCAGCTGACCGACAAAGCGCAGACCGCTCTCAAACAGACGGACGCGATCCTGCTGACGGTTGAGGTTGTGCTGCAGCGCCTTGACCAGACCCGGCCACAGCGACGAACGCATCGCAGCCATGTCGTTTGAGATCGGATTCGCCAACAGCAACGGATCAACACCCGGGTTGAACAGCTCGAACTGCTTCGGATCGATGAAGCTGTAAGTGATCGCTTCCTGATACCCGCGAGCGACCAGCAGACGACGCAGTTCCGGCAGATCGCTGCGCGCTTCAGCCTTGGCCTGTGGCGCCAGACGAGCTTGCGGGTAACGAACCGGCAGGCGGTTGTAACCGTACAGACGCGCCAGCTCTTCGATCAGATCGACTTCCAGGCTGATATCGAAGCGATGGCTCGGCACTTCTACGCGCCACTGCCCTGCTCCGTCGGCGGAAACCTTCAAACCCAAAGCATTGAGCAGGCGCTCGACTTCGGCCGAATCCATTTCCATGCCCAGCATCTGAGTGATGCGCTGCGCACGCAGGGTGATCGGCGCGATCGACGGCAAGTGCTGCTCGCTGACGGTTTCGATGATCGGGCCAGCTTCGCCACCAGTGATTTCCAGCAGCAGGCCAGTGGCACGCTCCATGGCTTCACGGGCCAGTTGCCAGTCCACACCGCGCTCGTAGCGGTGCGAAGCGTCGGTGTGCAGACCGTAGGAACGAGCCTTGCCCGCCACCGCGATCTGGTCGAAGAACGCACTTTCAAGGAATACGTCGCGAGTGGTCGCGGACACGCCACTGTGCTCGCCACCCATCACACCGGCAATGGCCAGAGCGCGAGTGTGGTCGGCGATCACCAGGGTATCGCTACGCAGGCTGACTTCCTGACCATCGAGCAGCACAAGCTTCTCGCCCTCTTCTGCCATGCGCACACGGATGCCGCCATTGATTTCGGCGAGATCGAAAGCGTGCAGAGGCTGGCCCAGCTCGAGCATCACGTAGTTGGTGATGTCGACGGCGGCGTCGATGCTGCGGACTTCAGCGCGACGCAGGCGCTCAACCATCCACAGAGGCGTCGGTTTGGACAGGTCTACGTTGCGGATGACCCGGCCCAGATAACGCGGGCAGGCAGCAGGTGCCAGGACTTCTACGGAGCGCACTTCGTCGTGCACTGCAGGAACGGCCATCACCACCGGGCGAGTGACCGGAGCGTCGTACAACGCGCCGACTTCACGGGCCAGACCGGCCAGGGACAGGCAGTCGCCGCGGTTCGGAGTCAGATCGACTTCGATGCTGGCGTCTTCCAGGTCCAGATAAACACGAAAATCTTCGCCCACCGGCGCATCAGCCGGCAGCTCCATCAGACCGTCATTGCCTTCGCCGATCTGAAGTTCGGCTTGCGAGCACAGCATGCCGTTGGACTCGACGCCGCGCAGCTTGGCCTTCTTGATCTTGAAGTCGCCCGGCAGCTCGGCACCGATCATCGCGAACGGAATTTTCAGGCCCGGACGCACGTTTGGCGCACCACACACAACCTGGAAAGTTTCCGCGCCATTGCTGACCTGGCAAACGCGCAATTTGTCGGCATCGGGGTGCTGCTCGGTGCTCAGCACCTCGCCCACCACCACGCCACTGAAAACACCGGCGGCCGGCGTAACGCTATCGACCTCAAGACCGGCCATCGACAGACGGGCAACCAGCGCGTCGCGATCTACCTGCGGGCTGACCCAGCCACGCAGCCATTGTTCACTGAATTTCATCCTGCTCTCCTAAGAATTCGTTACGACTAGCGAAATTGCGCGAGGAACCGCAAGTCGTTGTCGAAGAACAGACGCAAGTCGTTCACGCCGTAACGCAGCATGGCCAGACGCTCAACGCCCATGCCGAAGGCGAAGCCCGAGAACTCTTCCGGATCGATTCCGGACATGCGCAGCACGTTCGGATGAACCATGCCGCAGCCCATCACTTCCAGCCAGCCGGTCTGCTTGCAGACGCGGCAGCCTTTACCGCTGCACATCACGCATTCCATGTCGACTTCGGCGGAAGGCTCGGTGAACGGAAAGTACGAAGGACGGAAACGCACGGCCAGTTCTTTCTCGAAGAACACCCGCAGGAACTCTTCGATCGTGCCTTTTAGGTCGGCGAAGTTGATATCGCGATCGACCAGCAGACCTTCGACCTGATGGAACATCGGCGAGTGGGTGATATCGGAGTCGCTGCGGTACACACGGCCTGGGCAGACGATGCGGATCGGCGGCTTTTTCGATTCCATGGTGCGGACCTGTACCGGCGAGGTATGGGTGCGCAGCAACATGTTGGCGTTGAAATAGAAGGTGTCATGCATCGACCGGGCCGGGTGGTGGCCTGGGATGTTGAGCGCCTCGAAGTTGTGATAGTCGTCTTCGACCTCAGGGCCTTCGGCAATGCCGTAGCCGATATGGGTGAAGAACTGTTCGATACGTTCCAGAGTCCGGGTTACCGGATGCAGACCACCGGAGGTCTGACCACGGCCCGGCAGGGTCACGTCAATGGATTCGGCAGACAGCTTGGCAGCCAGTTCGGCTTCCTCAAACAGAGCCATGCGCGCATTGAGAACGCCTGTAACACGTTCCTTGGCAACGTTGATCAGGGCGCCGACCTGCGGACGCTCTTCTGCCGGCAAATTCCCCAGGGTCTTCATCACCTGAGTCAATTCACCTTTTTTGCCAAGGTATTGAACCCGGATTTGCTCCAGGGCATTGATATCTTCAGCGCTTTGCACAGCCTCTAGTGCTTGAGAGACCAGCGCATCCAGGTTTTCCATGTACAGACTCCAGATACAAAATAGGGGAAGAGCTTGAAGGCTCTTCCCCTATTTATGACGTTTAACACCTGGCCCCACAGAGGTGAGGCCGGGTGACTGTCGGGGGTACTTAAGCCAAGGTGGCTTTAGCTTTCTCGACAATCGCAGCAAACGCCGCTTTTTCGTTCACTGCCAGATCAGCCAGAACCTTACGGTCGATCTCGATGGACGCTTTTTTCAGGCCAGCGATGAAACGGCTGTAGGACAGACCGTTAACACGAGCACCAGCGTTGATACGAGCGATCCACAGAGCGCGGAACTGACGTTTTTTCTGACGACGGTCACGGTAGGCGTATTGGCCTGCCTTGATTACCGCTTGCTTGGCAACACGGAATACGCGGGAGCGTGCGCCGTAGTAGCCTTTAGCAAGTTTCAGAATTTTTTTGTGACGTTTACGGGCAATGACGCCACGCTTTACACGAGCCATGAGTTACTTCCTCTATTCTTGATCCAAAAATTAACGAAGGCGCAGCATGCGCTCGACTTTTGCCACGTCAGACGGATGCAGCAAGCTGCTACCGCGCAGTTGACGCTTACGCTTGGTCGACATTTTGGTCAGGATGTGGCTCTTGAAAGCGTGCTTGTGCTTGATACCGTTAGCAGTTTTCAGAAACCGCTTAGCAGCACCACTTTTGGTTTTCATCTTTGGCATGTTCGGATACTCCGCATTCAGTTGATAAACATAATCAGAAGGCCTGCCGTGCCCTGTTGATTACTTCTTCTTTTTCGGGGCGATGACCATGATCAGCTGGCGTCCTTCCATCTTAGGATGCTGTTCGACCGAACCGTACTCGAGCAGGTCTTGTTCAACCCGCTTGAGGAGTTCCATCCCCAGCTCCTGGTGGGCCATCTCACGGCCGCGGAATCGCAAAGATACCTTGGCCCTGTCCCCGTCACTCAGGAAACGTACCAGGTTGCGCAGTTTTACCTGGTAATCCCCTTCCTCCGTCCCTGGACGAAACTTGATTTCTTTTACCTGAATCTGCTTCTGGTTTTTCTTCGCCGCAGCAATCTGCTTCTTCTTTTCGAAGATCGATTTGCCGTAGTCCATCACACGGCAAACCGGCGGGACTGCGTCGGCAGAAATTTCTACCAGATCAAGCTTTGCTTCTTCAGCAATACGAAGCGCTTCATCAATCGAGACGATGCCAATCTGCTCGCCATCAGCGCCAATTAACCGAACCTCGCGTGCCGAGATATTCTCGTTGATCGGGGCTTTCGGTGCAGCTCGTTTATCTTGTCTCATTTCACGCTTAATAATAATTACTCCGAATCTGGGCGACCACGCCGGGAAACCGCTTGCGCGAGAAACTCAGCGAACTGGGCGACGGGCATCGAGCCCAGGTCAGCACCTTCACGAGTACGCACAGCGACAGTCTGCATCTCGACTTCCTTATCCCCAATAACCAAGAGATATGGAACCTTGAGCAAAGTATGCTCACGGATTTTAAAGCCGATCTTTTCATTTCTCAAGTCGGACTTGGCACGAAACCCGCTTTCGTTGAGAGTTTTTTCGACCTGAGCGACGAAATCTGCCTGTTTATCAGTGATATTCATGATCACTGCCTGGGTTGGCGCCAGCCACGCAGGGAACGCACCTTCGTAGTGCTCGATCAGAATCCCGACGAAACGCTCGAACGAACCGAGGATCGCACGGTGCAACATCACCGGGTGCTTGCGGCTGTTGTCTTCGGAAACGTATTCGGCTCCCAGACGCACAGGCAGGTTGAAATCGAGCTGCAAGGTACCACACTGCCACACGCGGCCGAGGCAATCTTTCAGCGAGAATTCGATTTTCGGACCGTAGAACGCGCCCTCACCCGGCTGCAGATCGTACGGCAGACCCGCGCTGTCAAGGGCTGCAGCCAGTGCTGCCTCGGCGCGATCCCACAACTCGTCGGAACCGACGCGCTTTTCCGGACGAGTGGACAGCTTCATCTCGACGTCGGTAAAGCCGAAGTCGCGGTAAACATCCATGGTCAGCTTGATGAACGCAGCGGATTCAGCCTGCATCTGCTCTTCGGTGCAGAAAATGTGAGCATCGTCCTGAGTGAACGCACGCACACGCATGATGCCGTGCAGCGCGCCCGATGGCTCGTTGCGGTGGCAGGCGCCGAACTCGGCCAGACGCATCGGCAGCTCGCGGTAGCTCTTCAAGCCCTGGTTGAACACCTGCACGTGGCATGGGCAGTTCATTGGCTTGATGGCGTAGTCGCGGCTTTCCGACTCAGTGGTGAACATGTTGTCGGCGTAGTTGGCCCAATGCCCGGATTTCTCCCACAGGCTGCGGTCAACGACTTGCGGCGTCTTGATCTCGAGATAGCCGTTGTCGCGCTGCACTTTGCGCATGTACTGCTCGAGTACCTGGTACAGCGTCCAGCCGTTCGGGTGCCAGAACACCATGCCCGGCGCTTCTTCCTGGGTATGAAACAGGCCCAGGCGCTTGCCGATCTTGCGGTGATCGCGCTTTTCAGCTTCTTCAATACGCTGGATGTAAGCAGCCAGTTGCTTCTTGTCAGCCCACGCGGTGCCATAAACGCGCTGCAATTGCTCGTTTTTGGCATCACCGCGCCAGTAGGCGCCGGACAGCTTGGTCAGCTTGAAGGATTTCAGGAAGCGAGTGTTCGGCACGTGCGGACCGCGGCACATGTCGACATATTCTTCGTGATAGTACAGGCCCATGGCCTGCTCGTTCGGCATGTCTTCGACCAGGCGCAGCTTGTAGTCTTCGCCACGAGCCTTGAACACTTCGATCACTTCGGCACGCGGAGTGACTTTCTTGATGACGTCATATTCTGTATCGATCAGCTGGTGCATGCGCTGTTCGATGGCCGCCATGTCGTCCGGAGTAAAAGGACGCTCGAAGGCGATGTCGTAGTAGAAACCTTCGTCGATGACCGGACCGATGACCATTTTGGCCGTCGGGTACAACTGCTTGACCGCATGGCCAACCAGGTGGGCGCAAGAGTGGCGAATGATCTCCAGCCCCTCTTCATCCTTTGGCGTGATGATTTGCAGTGTCGCATCGCTGTCGATGATGTCGCAGGCGTCGACCAGCTTGCCATTGACCTTGCCGGCTACGGTGGCCTTGGCCAGACCTGCACCGATGGAGGCGGCGACCTCGGCTACGGAAACCGGGTGATCGAATGAACGTTGACTGCCGTCGGGAAGAGTAATAGTTGGCATGGCGCCTCCTCTCCTAGTGGTGACCCCTACCAAAGGTCACGTGGGTTGGGATGAGCCAGTACAAGATCCGATCCAGGCCATTCAATGACGAACGCCTGCCTTACAGCGGCAGGAGCCTTGCGGCCAACCGGAAAACCGAACCAGAGTGACTGGGATTCAAATCGGAAAATTCGTGCGCTGCCGCTACCGGGACTGAAGATCATCCGGAGCCTGCGAACGCCCGAGCCAGGCATGCTAGCACAGATGAACGGTCACCGATGCACTCAGGTTTTAGCGAGAGGCAAATCGTCTGTTTTATGCCAGAGTGCTGAACTTGATCGGCCTTTGGGCCCTCAGATGACAAGACATTGACCCACAAGGAGCATCCTCGCATGCGTCTAAACACCTTATTTGCCGCAGTCGTCCCTTTAGTGCTGCTGTTGCCGCTGAGCGCGCAGGCCGCCTGGCCGAAAGGCGTAAAAGAACAATACATGAACGACTGCACCAAGGCTGCCAGCCAAAGCGTCAATCCGACCGTAGCCAAACAACACTGCACCTGCGGCGCTGATGTTCTGGAGAAGAAATTCACCACGCAGGAAATCGCTCAACTGATGGACAAGAACACCCCGCCAAGCGGTGAGCTGGGTCAGCGTGCACTGAAGGAAATCTCGGTTTGCCGAGTGCAAAAATAAGCCCGAACGAAGCGATTCCAGGACATTCGACAGGCGTAAAACAGCCAGAACGCCCCCGAATTCGATATTTTATGCAGGTTTTATAGCTTTTTTTACACCCCTTCGAATCGGCTGAAAGCCTCTGAAACCGGGGGCTACAGACATTCAAAGTGTCGAAGCGTCTGCAATATGAAAGCAAACAGCACGTCCGGGGGGCTACCAAAGCGAACATTTCGACTATGATACCCCGGTGTGCCCAGTTGGCCTGAGCAGCACAGTACTACTGAAAATATATGTTTCTTGGAGATACACCATGTCTAATCGCCAAACCGGCACCGTTAAATGGTTCAACGATGAAAAAGGCTTCGGCTTCATCACTCCTCAAGGTGGCGGTGACGACCTGTTCGTACACTTCAAAGCTATCGAAACTGACGGTTTCAAAAGCCTGAAAGAAGGCCAGACCGTCTCCTTCGTGGCTGAGAAAGGCCAAAAGGGTATGCAAGCTGCACAAGTTCGCCCAGAGTAATTTCCCGGCGCACTAAAAAAACCCCGTCCATGTGACGGGGTTTTTTATGGGTAAGACAAATGCCCGAAACTCAGCCGCAGCTGACGCGAGTGACCACCAGGTTCTGATCGGTATTCAGGTTGAGGCGATCGGAGCGGTACTCCAAAGTAATCATGTCATTCGGCTTGAGGAACCGGGCGTTCTGCGCACCGGCTTTCTTGCGTGCTTGCTCCAACAGCTCTGGCGAAGCTTTCTTGCCGAGAGCGAACTCCGCAGCCGATACTTCACAACGACCATGTCCGGCCTCAGTCGCCACGGGATCCTTTTGCGACTCGCTGGAGGTCGCGGTGCAACCACCCAACAAAGCAACGGCCATCAGTGCACCCAGTGACGCGAACTTCCAAGGCATGAAGCCTCCTTATTCAATTTTTACCAGAGATCGTGCGACCACCAATACGGCGATTGGTTTCCCGATGAGTGCCATCACCCTGCCCCACCATCGGAAAAACGCCGAGTGTGCCTGAGCAACGCCTGTCGCTTCACCCCGTAAAACGTCACTGAATATTAATGACGTTCAGTAGACATCAATGTAGTCAAAGGGCGGATTCGGCCAGTTGTCCTTGAGCGCATTGAAGATCTGCATAACCCAGACTTCATCACTGGCCGCGACATTTCCGACATATCCCGATCCTTTAGCCCAAGTCTCCAGGCGAAACAGCAAACCGTCGATGTCCTGACCGCCAGTGACACCCGAAGAAATATAAGCAATCCCGCCCTTGGTCACCCGCAGCTGGGTATGTTCGTCATCACTGGCCGACGCAAGCATCTGGCGTACAGCATCAAGGGTCAGGCCGTCGGGGCTATTCAAATCGATCTGCACAGCGCAATCCTTGTTTTTTTGCGGAAACGACCAAGTGTCGCATAGCGCTGTGCTCATGCCTAAGTCGCAGTGCCAACCGCCCGACAAAGTGGTTAACTCAAGACTTCAATCCCGTGACCGAGCCTTGCCATGACCACCGTAAGCATTACCGCCGACATCAAGGCCTCCTGGCCACAAGGGCACAGTTCTTACAGTCCGGGCAGCCCCGAGGAATTGGCATTGATCAGCATTGACTTGCTGGTGAAGACGCTGGGAACGCAAGGCGCGCAGTCATTCATCGCCCAGCTGTTCGAGAAGTATCCCGATGACTTCAAAGGAACATCGGACACCGAGAGGGAGTAGAAGCCCGCAAGCTGACACCTGCGGGCGTATGGCTTACTTCAGACTTTTCAAACGTTCGGTCAGCAGATCGAAGAAGCCCTGGGCATCGCCGTTCTCCACCCAGAAAGCGTTCTTTGGCGCCTTCAGGCCGTCATACCAGTCGACAACGGTCTGGCCGAAGGTCGGGCCTTCACGACTGTCGATCACCACATTCACCGAACGACCCGTGAACAACTCGGGCTTGAGCAGGTAAGCCACGACGGTGGCGTCATGCACCGGGCCACCCGGAATACCGTAGTGCTCCATATCCCCTTTGATGTACTCGTTGAGGATGCCGCCGACAATCTTGCTCGCATTGTTGTTCAGCGCCGCAATCTGCTTCAGGCGCGCATCGCTGGTCAGGATCTTGTGGGTCACGTCCAGCGGCAGATAAGTCAGTTTCACGCCGCTTTTGAGCACCACTTCCGCGGCTTGCGGGTCGGCGTACAAGTTGAATTCCGCCACCGGCGTGATGTTGCCGCCATTGAAGTGAGCGCCACCCATGATCACGACTTCCTTGATGCCCTGAACGATCTCCGGCTCCTGGATCAGCGCCAGGGCCAGGTTGGTCTGCGGGCCGAGCATCGCGATGGTGATGCTGTGCGGCTTGGCTTTTTTCAGGGTGTCGATCAGATAGTTGACCGCATTGCCTTCGGCCAGGCCTTTCTTCGGCTCATGCACGGTGACACCCGACAGGCCTTCCTTGCCATGGATGTTTTCGGCGTAGATCGGCGTGCGCATCAGCGGTTTCGGCGCGCCGGCGTACACCGGAATCTCTTCCCGCCCTGCCCACTCACGGGCCAACCGGGCATTGCGCGAAGTCTTGTCCAGACGCACGTTGCCGGCCACGGTGGTCAACGCGCGAATGTTCAGCTCTTCCGGGGAGGCCAGGGCAAACAACAGGGCGACCACGTCGTCGGCACCCGGATCGGTGTCAATGATCAAGTCGATCTTTTCCGCCGCCTGGGCGCCGGTCGCGGTTATCACGGACAAAAGCAGCAGACTCCGAATCAATTGATGCAATTTTTGAGCATAGCGGTGCATGGCGCATTCCTTGTGCAGATGAAATCAAAAGGGGCGAACCCTGTTTAGAACGTAACTCCAGACACCAGCACGATGTTGCAGTACGGCTGGCATTCGCCCGTACGAACAATCGCTCGTGCCTGTCGGCTGAGTACCTTGAATTGCTCGTGACTGAGCAGGTCACGCCGCCCCAGCGAGCCTTCGTCATTCAGCTCGTCCAGCGTGGACAGCGCGGTCGGTTGCTTGTCGAAAATCTCCTTGGCCAGCGCGTGGCTTTCCACCTGCATCTCGCTGAGCACGACTTTCAGGGTGCTGACGAAATCCGGCACGCCGTGCGTCAACGCCAGGTCGATCAGCTCGACACCCGGCGGCACCGGCAGGCCGGCATCGCCGATCACGACCATGTCGCCATGGCCGAGGGAAGCAATCAGCCGCGACAGGGCGACATTGAGCAAAGGAGTCTTTTTCATGCGGGTTTGAATGCCTGTACGTCGGAGGTGGTGGGAATGGACGGCTGGGCACCTGCCCGGGTGACCGACAGGGCCGCAGCAATCTGTCCAAAACGAATGGCCTCGGCCTCCGTTTTGCCAGCCGCCAGGGCAGCCGCAAAACCGCCAACAAAAGTATCCCCGGCGGCGGTGGTGTCGACAGCCTTCACTTCGGGTGCAGGGAAATGCTGGTAACCCGTGCCGCTGGCGAACAATGACCCTTGCGCGCCCAACGTGATGATGACCTTGCCGGCCCCCAGCGAAATCAGGTGCGCGGCGGCTTTCTCAGCGGTCTCCAGCGAGTCCACCGGCAATCCGCTGAGGGCGGCGGCCTCGCTCTCGTTGGGAATCAGGTAATCGATGGCGGCAAACCAGTCTGCCGGCAGCGGACGACTGGCTGGCGCCGGGTTGAGGATGACTGTCTTGCCCAGCTCACGTCCGCGCTTGAGGGCATGGCCTACGGTGGCATCAGGGATTTCCAACTGGCAGATGATCACGTCGGCAGCCTGCAGCACGGCGTCAAACCGGTCGATGACCGCCGGGGTCATCGAACCATTGGCGCCGGCAACGATGACAATCGCGTTCTGACTGTTGTCATCGACCACGATCAAGGCCACACCACTGGAATCCTCGACCACGCTGACAGCCTGGCAATCGATCTGTTCGGCCAGCAACGCCTCGCGCAATTGCACGCCATAAGCATCGTTGCCGACGCAGCCGACCATCGACACTTTCGCACCCAGACGCGCAGCGGCCACCGCCTGATTGGCGCCCTTGCCACCGGACACGGTCGCGAAGGAATGGCCGATCAGCGTCTCACCACCCCGGGGCAAGCGAGGCGCCCGGGTGACCAGATCCATGTTCAGGCTACCTATTACCACTACATTTGTGGACATACATCACTACTCTTCAATTCGTTTCAGCGGTATTCGGTGAACACGCCGGACAGCGGTGCAGTCGATTCACGCAAGACAATACTCGGGGTCACGATCCGTTGATCCGTCGCCAGATCCGGTGCGGCAATTCTTCGCAACAACACTTCCGCGGCCATTTCGCCCAGTTGCAAAATCGACTGGCCCACGGTCGTCAGCGCTGGATACACGTAGCGACTCATCTGGATATCGTCGAAGCCGATCACCGACAACTCGGCAGGCACGCGCACGTTGCGCTCCGCCGCCGCTCGCAGCACACCGATGCCGATCATGTCGTTACCGGCAAAAATCGCGCTTGGCGGGTTTCGCTCGAGCAGGACCGAGGCCGCGTTGTAACCGCCGGTGCTGGTGAAGTCGCTTTCCAGCATGCGCGACGGGGACACTTCAATACCGGCCTCTTTCAGCGCGCGACTAAAACCGGCCTGACGCATTTGCGCAACACTGGTGCTGGCCGGACCACCGATCGTGGCGATATCGCGATGACCGAGCTCAAGCAGATGCCGCGTCGCAAGGTACGCGCCATATTCGTGATCGATGCGCACCAGATCGGCATCCACGCCTTCAAGTCCACGGTCGACGATTACCATCGGCGTCTTCACACCCGCCAACCCTTGCGCCAGACCGCTGTCGCCACCCGCAGAGGCGACGATCAAACCGTCGATGCGTTTTTCCAACAGGACCCGCAGGTAGCTGCGCTGCTTGTCCGGGTTGTCGTCGGAGTTGCAGAGAATCACGCAGTAACCGTTACGCTCGCAGTAATCCTCGATCCCGCGCGCCAGTTCGGCGAAGTACGGGTTGAGGCTGTTGGGCACCAGCAAGCCGATGGTGGCGGTGGTTTTCGCCTTCAGCGAACGAGCCACGGCGCTCGGCACATAGTCGAGACTCTTGATCGCCGCCTCGACCTTGACCCGCACCTCTTCGCTCACCGGTCGGGTCTTGTTTACTACGTGGGACACGGTCGTGTAGGAAATTCCTGCGAGCGCCGCCACATCCTTGATCGTTGCCATTTATCAGCCCCGCCGGCTTGCGCGTTGACTGCGATAGGTGTCGAGCACCACGGCGATCACGATCACCGCACCGGTGATGATGCGCTTGGTCGGCTCGGTCGCGCCAATCTGCGCCAGACCGGCTGCCAGCACGGAGATGATCAACACGCCGAAAAAGGTGCTGATTACCGAACCACGTCCGCCCATCAGGCTGGTGCCGCCGATCACCACCGCAGCGATCACTTGCAGTTCAAGGCCGGAACCGGCATTCGGGTCGGCCGCTTCCAGCCGGGAAATCTGGAACAGCGCCGCAATGCCGGCGAGCAGCCCCATCAGACTGAAGACCAGGATCTTGTAGGGTTTTGGATTGATCCCCGCCAGACGCACCGCTTCTTCGTTGGTGCCAATGCCGATCAGGTAGCGACCGAACACGGTACGTGTCAGAACGGCCTGGGCAACGAAAATGACCAGCAAGGCAATGATGAACGACGGCGAAATACCGAAGGCGATCGGGTTCGACAGCCAGGCGAAGGAGTCACCGATGTAAGCCGTACGCGACCCCGTCATCTGATAGGCCAGACCACGGGCCATTTCCAGAACCCCCAGAGACACGATGAACGACGGAATTCGCCACGCCACGGTAATCGAGCCGGTTACCGTGCCGGCCAACGCCGCGACAGCCATACCCAGCAAGGCCGCCGGCAGTACGCTCCAGCCCCAGCCAAGAATCGCCACGCTGACAGTGGAGGCCGCGAGCGCCAGTACCGAGCCCACCGACAGATCGATCCCGCCGATGATCAGGACGAAGGTCATGCCCACTGCCAGCACCATCAGGTCGGGAATCTGGTTGGCCAGGGTGCTGAAGGTGTTGTACGACAGGAAATGGCTGCTCATGACCGAGAACAGCGCAATCATTGCCAGCAAGGCGCCGGCGAGACCCAGATAAGTGCCAAGGCCGTAGAAATTGCCACTGGATTTGCCGGCGGAAGATGCAGTTTTCATGGGACATCCCTAGGCGCTGCTTCGTTGAGCAACGCATCACGTTTCTGGTAGCCGGCGAATGCGGCGGCAAGCAAGTCATCCTGGGTCCAGCTGTCGCGTTCGAACGTATCGATCAGACGCCCCGCCGACAACACACCGATGCGGTCGCAGATCAGCATCAACTCGCGCAAATCGCTGGACACCACGACCAAGGCCTTGCCCTGCCGGGTCAGTTCGCCGAGCAAGGCATAGATATCGAATTTGGCGCCGACGTCGATACCACGAGTCGGCTCGTCGAACAGCAACACCGAGCAGTCGCGCTCAAGCCAGCGACCGATCACCACCTTTTGCTGATTGCCGCCGGACAGCTCGGATACCAGTTGCGTCGGGCTGGAACTGCGGATACGCATGGCGTCGATCTGCCGTTGCGCGAGCTTCGTTTCATCGCCGTTGTTGACGAACCCGCCGCTGGAAATTTCCGGCATGTTGCCCAGGGCAATGTTGGCGCTGATCGATTGGCTCAGCAGCAGGCCTTCACCCTTGCGATCTTCGGTGATCAAGGCGATGCCGTTGCGCACTGCATCGACTGGCGAGCGAATGCTCACCGTTTTCGCCGGTGAACCGAGTGCCACTGTGCCGCTGTCCGCGACATCGGCACCGAAGATCAGCCGCAAAAGTTCGGTACGCCCTGCCCCGATCAGACCCGAGATGCCAAAAATCTCACCGGCGCGAACCTCAAAGGAGACGTCGCGTACCTTGTCGGAGCGGGTCAGGCCTTTGACCGTCAGGGCCGGCGCGCCGATGTTGCGAGCCCCCAGATCGATATGCTCGCCCAGCTCGCGACCGACCATCAGGGTGACCAGTTGCTCGCTGTTGTAATTGGCCATCGGTTCGACACAAACCAGATTGCCGTCACGCAGCACGGCAATGCGCTGTGCGACCCGGGCCAGTTCTTCGAGGCGATGGGAGATGTAGATGATCGAGACGCCGCGCGCCTGCAAGCGGGTAATCTGCTCGAACAGCATCTCGACTTCACGGGCGGTCAGCATCGCGGTCGGCTCGTCGAGGATCAGCACGTGGCAATCGCCGATCAGGTTCCGGGCGATTTCGACCATTTGCTGGTGACCGATGCCCAGCTCACCGACCAGCGTGTCCGGATCGATGGCATCGAGGCCGACCTGAGCCATGGCCTCAATGGCGGCCTTGCGCAGTTGCTTGCGGCTGATCCAGCCACCGTTGCTCGGCAGGTTGTCGAGAAAAAGGTTTTCCGCCACCGAAAGCGTCGGCAGCAGATTGAGCTCTTGCATGACCATGCGCACACCCAGCTCTTCAGCCTGCGTGCGGCTGCCGGGGCGATATTCCTTACCCTGGAAATGCATCTGGCCGGTGGTAGGCGTGACCAGTCCACCGATGATCTTCGACAGAGTGCTTTTGCCGGCACCGTTCTCACCGGTCAGCGCCAGCACTTCACCGCGCATCAACGTCAGGTCGATGCCGGTCAGAACCGGTTGCGCATAGGTCTTGCCGATACCGCTGACCGAGAGGACAGCGTTCGGAGCGGAAACTGACATAAAAATCTCCATGCGCTCGCCCGGACGGACGAGCGCCATTGTGTCGCCAAAGGACTTACTTGGTGACCAGCTCGACCGGCGTTTCGATCACGCCATTGGCACCACTGTCGACTTTCTCGCCCTTGATGATTTTCAGCGCGGTCTCGATACCGAACACCGCCTGCTTCGCAGCGTACTGGTCGGCCGTCGCCAGGACGCGACCGTCCTTCAGCATGGGCTTGATGGCGTTGATGTTGTCGTAACCGACAACCTGCACCTGACCGGCCTTGCCGGCAGCGCGCACGGCGGAAACAGCACCTACGGCCATGCTGTCGTTGCCGGCCAGCAGCGCCTTCACGTCCGGGTACTCGCTGAGAATCGAAGCGGCGACCTTGTTGCCCTTGTCGATTTCCCAATCGCCGGACTGCAGCGAAACAACCTTGATCTGCGCGGCCTCCATCGCATCCTTGAAGCCTGCGGTACGCTGCTGGGCGTTGGTCGTCGTGGAGACGCCTTCAATGATGCCCACTTCGTCACCGGCCTTCAGTTGCTTGGCCAGGTACTCGCCCACCAGACGCGCGCCTTTGCGGTTGTCCGGGCCTACGAAAGGAACGCTGATGTTCTTGCTTTTGATCACAGCCGGATCGAGCTGGTTGTCAATGTTGATCACGGTGATACCCGCATCGACGGCCTTCTTGATCACCGGCACCATCGCCTTGGAATCAGACGGCGCGATGACCAGTGCGTTGACCTTCGCCAGAATCATCTGCTCGACGATGCGCGTCTGCCCCGCCGTGTCGGTTTCGTCCTTGATGCCGTTGGAGATCAAGTCGAAATCGGCGGAATGTTCTTTCTGGTAGGCCTTGGCGCCGTCTTCCATGGTCAGGAAGAATTCGTTGGCCAGGGATTTCATGACCAGGGCAACTTTGGGTTTTTCAGGGGATTCGGCGAAAGCCGAAGAGACAGGCAGTGCAGCGGATGCGGCAGCCAGCATGGCGACAGCAAGAAGACGTCCAGCGAATGGCAGCTTCATGGGTTCACTCCGATCTTATGATTATTGTGAGCAACGCTTGCGCTGGCGTAAGCTCGCTGCACCCCACGAAAATTCAATCCATCGCGAAGGCCGCGCAAACGTTTGCGTAGACCGAACTATGCGAATCAGGCCGACATTTGTCAACAATCAGAAATCGGTATTGCGTTACAGGGCGAATCCATCGATCCGCCCATCGGGTGCTCAAGCCGTGGTGTTGACCACATTACCGGCGGAAGACCCCTTCGACATTTCCTTGACCAGTGCAGCCGAGACTTCCAGCAGCGCACCGCTGGTTTGAGCGATCTGCCCCTGGATGGACATCACCGCTTGCGACTTGGCTTCTGGCGTTGGATAACTCGCAGCCTGCGCGGCAGCCAGTTGCTGTTGCTGCTCCTGAAGCTGCTTCTGCAATTCCTGCATGCGTTTGAGCAGCGTCTTGATAGTGACGCTCAGATTGTCACCGCCTTCAGCCTCGCTTGCGCTTGCTTCCTGGGCAGGACCACCGGTTCTGACCTGATTGGTTTCAACCTTTTCCGTACCCAGCGCCTCGGCGGACGCATCGGCCTCAGCTTCACTCATTGCATTGATCGTCGCTGCAGTTTTGCCGCCGATCGTGACCGAACCGGGATTTGAAAAACCGATCGTCAGTGACACGTGAACTCCCTAAGTTTCAGTGTCCTTTAGCACGCATCGGCCTGATTGACGGTTTCTTTAGCAGAAAACTCGAAACCGGCAACCTGATTGCGTCGACAGATGCAGTGGTCCTTTTCGGAGAGCCGAACATGAAAGCTTCCATTGTTCGGAATACCGGATAAACGATTCCTGCAAAAAATCGCCAACCCGATAAATACTGATATAAATCAAAAAGTTAAATACTTCGCCAAAGCAAAGTACGACTGGTACAGATCCTGCTCCCTCCCTGCACCCCTGGCATTCAGATCGGCCCGGGGCGCATCTAGATGAACCTGCATCAGCACCGTCTCACTACTAGAGAGAAAAATAATGACATCTGCTTTGAAGAGTTTCGTTCCGGGCGCTTTGGCCCTTCTCCTGCTCCTGCCAACCGCCCTCCAGGCAAAAGAAGCTGAAACCCAGGCCAAACTGGCCAACGTGGTGGTACTGGCCACCGGCGGCACTATTGCCGGTGCCGGCGCCAGCGCAGCCAACAGTGCGACCTATCAGGCTGCGAAAGTGGGCATCGAACAGTTGATCGCCGGCATTCCCGAGCTGAGCACGCTGGCCAATGTGCGTGGCGAACAGGTCATGCAAATCGCCTCGGAAAGCATCACCAACGAAAACCTCCTGCAACTGGGTCGTCGTGTTTCCGAACTGGCCGACAGCAAAGACGTCGATGGCATCGTCATCACCCACGGCACCGACACTCTGGAAGAGACCGCGTACTTCCTGAACCTGGTGGAAAAAACCGACAAGCCGATCATCGTCGTCGGCTCCATGCGCCCGGGCACCGCCATGTCGGCGGACGGCATGCTGAACCTGTACAACGCCGTGGCCGTCGCCAGCAGCAAAGAAGCGCGTGGCAAAGGCGTACTGGTGACCCTGAACGATGAAATCCAGTCGGGTCGCGATGTCAGCAAGATGATCAACATCAAGACCGAAGCGTTCAAAAGCGCCTGGGGCCCGCTCGGCATGGTAGTCGAAGGCAAATCCTACTGGTTCCGCCTGCCAGCCAAGCGCCACACCATGGATTCGGAATTCGACATCAAAAACATCAAGAGCCTTCCTGATGTAGAAATCGCCTATTCCTACGGCAATGTCAGCGATACAGCCTACAAGGCTTTCGCCCAGTCCGGCGCCAAGGCGATCATCCATGCCGGCACCGGCAACGGCTCGGTTTCCTCCCGCGTGGTTCCGGCCTTGCAGGCTCTGCGCAAGGACGGCGTGCAGATCATTCGCTCGTCTCACGTCAATGCCGGCGGTTTCGTTCTGCGCAACGCCGAACAGCCTGACGACAAATACGACTGGGTGGTCGCTCACGACTTGAACCCACAGAAAGCCCGCATCCTGGCCATGGTCGCGCTGACCAAGACCAACGACAGCAAAGAGCTGCAACGGATGTTCTGGGAATACTGATTCGTCTTCGTCTGATCCTTCCTGATCGGGCACTGACTTCACCCTTCGTCAACTTGACGGAGGGTGGAGCTCCCACTCCGCCAAAGAAAAATTACACCTGCGCGACACCAAAACCGGAAAACCGGTGTCAGAGGATTTTCTTGAATTTTAAGCAGTTGCGAAAATGCCTACAGTTAAATACTGTATGCACGTACAGCTTAATAAGGATAACCTCGTGGCCACTTCCCCTGATGCTCCTGACGCTTACGAACGCATGGGCATGCGCGTTCAAAAAATCATCAACTCCCCCACCGCACAAAAAGCCAAAGCCGCACTGATCTTCCGCCTTCCGGACGAACCGGCGGACGAGTGGGAGCGCTTACTGGAAGAGATCGACGAGAACGACAACGTCACCCTCGCCTACCGCGACGACGGTGGCGTACAGATTTTCTGGGTTGTGCCGAAGGAAGATTGATTCAATGATTCTGCGTTTTGCTGCTGTGCTGTTGCTGTTCATTTCCCTGGGTGCGCAAGCTGGCGCGCCGCGTACGTTCACCGAGGCCAAGAAGGTCGCCTGGAAGCTGTACGCTCCACAATCCACCGAGTTTTATTGCGGGTGCAAATACACGGGTAACAAGGTTGATCTGGCCGCCTGCGGCTACGTCCCGCGCAAGAACGCCAAACGGGCGTCCCGCATCGAATGGGAACACATTGTTCCCGCATGGCAGTTCGGCCATCAACGTCAATGCTGGCAGGAAGGCGGTCGCAAGAATTGCACCCGCTACGACCCTGGCTATCAGAAAGCCGAAGCCGACCTGCACAACCTGGTGCCGAGCATTGGCGAGGTGAATGGCGACCGCAGCAACTTCAGCTATGGTTGGCTGCCGGTCGAAAAGGGTCAGTACGGCTCATGCCTGACTCAGGTCGACTTCAAGGCGAAGAAGGTCATGCCCCGCCCTTCGATTCGCGGCATGATCGCCCGCACCTACTTTTACATGAGCAAACAGTACGGCTTGCGCCTGTCGAAGCAGGATCGGCAACTGTACGAAGCCTGGGACAAGACTTATCCGGTGCAAGACTGGGAGCGTCAGCGCAACCAGAGCGTGGCGTGCGTGATGGGACGCGGCAACGAGTTTGTCGGCCCGGTGAACCTGAAAGCCTGCGGTTGATTGTCTGATCAAAAGAAAAGGCCTTGAGCGATAAACTCAAGGCCTTTTTTGTGCTCAACCTCCGGACTTGTTGTAACGCCAGTAGCCCATCAGATTGAGTGACTCTCGAGGGATCCCGCGCTCCTTGATCAGGTATTTGCGCAGGATCATGACCGCTGCAGATTCTCCGGCGATCCAGCCATAAAATCCCTCGCTGGCCGTATCGGCGATCTCCCAAAGAATCTCTTCTTCGATGTCGACATCCGCCAGTTCGACCGCTTGCCCAACAGGCGATGCGTTCACAGGCAGCGTTGCCTGCCGCACGGCGTCCACCATCAACCTGCCAGCCACTGCATGATCGCGGATCAGCCATTGCACCGAAAGTCCGGGCCAGTCAGGAACGGCCAACCTGTCTTCACGACTGTCGACCTCAAAAAACGCCTGGGTCTGCGGCGGCTCAGCCAGAGTCGCCAGCTCTTCCAGAATACCCATGGCGGCCGGCAAGGCAGTCGCATCGGCGACCAGCAGAAGTTGCTTGAGCGTTTGCGGTGGCTTCCATTCAAATCCCCCGGCCCCTTGTGCCGAGAATTGGCTGTCAGGTGCCAGAATCTGCATCGACTCGCCAGGCTGGGATCGCAACGCCCATCGGGAGGCTGGGCCGGTTTCGCCGTGCAGGACGAAATCGATATCCACTTCGCCCGCTTCGGCACGCAAGTGGCGGATGGTGTAGGTGCGCATCGCCGGGCGACGATCAACCAGCATCGAGCGGAAACGGGCGTACCATCCTTCCGCCTGAGAAAGCCTGGCGGGTGAGCCGTCTGCTGCCGGAAAAAACAGTTTCACTCGCTGATCCGGCGCCCAGGTAGCCATCTCGGTAACCGCCGGGCTTGCGAGGGTGATCCGCATCAGATGCGGGCTCAGATGTTGCTTGTGACGCAAAACAACGTCGAACAACTTGTAAGGATTGGCGGAGGCCATGCGGAGCTCCTTCCGGGTATCTTCGGTGATTGCTTTAAAAACGAATCACGGGGGACACCCTTTAGTCAGCTCCGCCGAATGGATCGCTTATTGCGCCGACGTGCGCTCGATCACCAGCGTCTCGATGTTCTGCTTCTTCGCCTTGATCAGCGCTGCATTCACATCCGCCTGACGCGCCTCGGCGTCAGCCTTCGAATTGAAAGGACCGAGGAGAATCCGAGTCTTGCCGCTGGCATCCTTGACAACACTGGCCACAAAAGCATGCTCGATCAGCCAACCACTGAGATCGCTCACGGCTTGAGGGGTTTCACCGCGCACTTCCAGATCCCATTGAGGCCCCACCGCAGCAGGCGCTGTTATCACAGCCGGTTTCGGCTTTTGTGCGTCCACACTCTTGCCTTCGCCACATCCTGCCAATGCCAGTGCCGCGACTACCCAGACCAATTTGCGCACAACGCTTCCCTCTGAATTTTCAAAGCGGCGATCTTAACATTCGAGAATACTTTCGCAGCCCCGCAAAATGGGCACAAAACTACGAGATTGATGCTGGCAGCCCCTGTATAGTTACGCGCTGGGAATTAATGCCGCTGCTGCGCGTCAGAAAGAGGCACCCAAACTGTAAGACTTCGCACTAATCTATACGTACCACCGACCTCTGCACTGTCTGAATCAGGTGCCCTACAAAGCAATCAAGGAGAAGACCATGCTGATACTCACCCGCAAAGTCGGTGAAAGCATAAATATCGGTGATGACATCACGATCACCATTCTAGGCGTCAGCGGCCAGCAAGTTCGAATCGGCATCAATGCTCCGAAGAACGTTGCAGTGCATCGGGAAGAAATCTACCAGCGCATCCAGGCTGGCCTGACCGCCCCGGACAAGCCACAAACGCCCTGAGCCCTATCGCAGTCAGTAGCCAGTTCGTTTGCCTGCGCGCAATGACTGGCTAAAGATTCAAGCGCCGTATTGCCATTCCCCCACCTCTTTGGTGACGGCGCGTGCTACGCCCCTTCCTGCCTCAACCCTTCTCGCAACCGATACTAACCGTCATTCCATGGACTGGCTGTCGGACATTTCCGAATAGCGGTTGGGAATCTCGCCCGCCTAGCTGAATGTAACGCCACGGGCCATCCCGGTAGCTGCCACGACCATCAATATCAACAGCAGCGCTTCGGCATGACTGATCCGTGCGAACACCTTCGCACGCCCTGTATCAGGGACAACGCCGCGCGCCTTGGCCAAACGCCATTTGATCAGGGTGATCATCGGCACCAGCTCCAAAAGCAGAACCAGCACAAACAGCGTCATCTTCAGATGGAACAGCGGCTGATGCAGGTAGTAGTCGGTTCCCTTCTCATAACCGGCAAAAGCGCGCATGCCACCGGTGATAAGCAACACCAGCGCCGAAAGCCCCCACAGATTGTCGGCAAGCAACACGCGCCCGACCTCACCCGCGCCGGACGCCAGACGACTGAAGGCAGCCCCACGCGTCAACACCGCCCAGAAACCCATGGCAAACGCCAATAAATGAATCGCTGCAAGAAACCAATGAACCAGCATCGATGAACTTCCGTCCGGCAGAGTTGAAATCAGCCTGACAGTAGTAGTTGAAAAATTGTGAGCCTGCTTGTCACTCCTCCCGGAAAAACAGAAGCGGGCGAAGCGAGAGACTGGACAGAGGTGCAGGAAAGGCAAATCGCGGGCAAAAAAAATCCCAAGCAGCTGATGGAAGCTTGGGATTTAAAAATGCATAAACCGTGGTGGTGAACGCGGGGCGGATATTACTGACTTATTTGCCTCGTAACAACGATTTTTTGATAACCGGATGGTTAATAAAATCCGTAACCCCTTAAATATCCACACTATTTAAAAGGTCGCTCATGACATTCAGCGGACGAATGGATCAAAATCCATTGGGATCAGTACTTTCGATACCAGCCGGGCCGGGGCGCCTGAGCTGGCGACTCATGAATACATCCCCTGCAAATGCGCGAAGTGTGGCTGCGGTCGACCAAACCGGATTTTGCAAAGGTTTTGCAAATCGAAAAATGCAAAAAGGGGTCACCGTTTCCGGTAACCCCTCTAGACCGCCCAGCAGAGCGGATTTTGTTTGGTAGGCGCGATTGGACTCGAACCAACGACCCCCACCATGTCAAGGTGGTGCTCTAACCAACTGAGCTACGTGCCTGCTGTGAGGCGGCATTCTACGGAATTCCGGAGGGGTGTCAACACCTTTTTTTCACCTAACCCTATGAATATGCAAAATATTTAATTTTGACCCGGCGCAAGAAGATTTCCCGGTGGCTGGCGGAGGTTTTTCAACTGGGGTAGGATCGCTGCACTCGTAAAATATATTAAACAGAGGCTGCAGGATGGCGAACACCCCTTACCCAGAGTCTTATTACGCTGCGTCGGCCAACGCCGTACCACCACGCCCTGCTCTGCAGGATGACATGGAGACGGATGTCTGTGTGATCGGCGCTGGCTATACGGGACTTTCCTCGGCCCTGTTCCTGCTGGAGAACGGTTTTCGCGTGACCGTGCTGGAAGCCGCCAGGGTCGGCTTCGGCGCTTCGGGGCGCAATGGCGGGCAAATCGTCAACAGCTACAGCCGTGACATCGATGTGATCGAACGCAGCGTCGGCCCGAAGCAGGCGCAACTGCTCGGGCAGATGGCGTTCGAAGGCGGCCGGATCATTCGTGAGCGCGTCAGCAAGTACAACATTCAGTGCGACCTGAAGGACGGTGGCGTATTCGCCGCCCTCACCGCCAAGCAAATGGGCCACCTCGAATCGCAGAAGCGCCTGTGGGAACGCTTCGGCCATACCCAACTGGAACTGCTCGATCAGCGCCGCATCCGCGAAGTGGTGGCCTGCGATCAATACGTCGGCGGCATGCTCGACATGAGCGGCGGCCACATCCACCCGCTCAACCTGGCGCTGGGCGAAGCTGCCGCTGTGGAATCCCTGGGCGGCACCATCTACGAACAGTCGCCGGCCGTGCGCATCGAACGCGGCGCCAACCCGGTCGTGCATACGCCGCAAGGTAAGGTCCGAGCCAAATTCATCATCGTCGCCGGCAACGCCTACCTCGGCAATCTGGTGCCGGAACTGGCGGCCAAATCGATGCCATGCGGCACTCAGGTCATCACCACCGAACCGCTCGGCGATGAGCTGGCGAAATCCATGCTGCCGCAGGACTACTGCGTCGAAGACTGCAACTACCTGCTCGACTACTACCGCCTGAGCGGCGACAAGCGCCTGATCTTCGGCGGCGGCGTTGTATATGGCGCGCGGGATCCGGCAAACATCGAAGCGATCATCCGCCCGAAAATGCTCAAGGCCTTCCCGCAGCTCAAGGACGTGAAAATCGACTACGCCTGGACCGGCAATTTCCTGCTGACCCTGTCGCGCCTGCCTCAGGTCGGACGTCTGGGCGACAACATCTATTATTCTCAAGGCTGCAGTGGCCATGGCGTGACCTACACCCACCTGGCCGGCAAGGTACTGGCCGAGGCTCTGCGCGGACAAGCAGAGCGTTTCGATGCGTTTGCCGACCTGCCGCACTACCCGTTCCCCGGCGGGCAACTGCTGCGCACGCCGTTTGCCGCACTGGGCGCGTGGTACTACGGACTGCGCGACAAGCTCGGTTTCTGATGCGCGAGAAAAAGGGCCGCTGAAAAGCGGCCCTTTTTACATCCGGCATCAATCACAACTGATCCCGTGCAATCCCGCTGCGAATCCGCAGGATATCTGCGAGCACCGCCAAAGCAATTTCCGCCGGCGTCTTGCTGCCAAGGTTAAGACCGATCGGCGCATGAATCCGCGCCAGCTCGCCCTCCCCCAGACCGCCAATCCGACGCAAACGCCCGAAGCGCTTCTGCGACGTCTGCTGCGAGCCCATCACGCCGATGTAGAACGCTTCGGTGCGCACGGCCTCCATCATCGCCAGATCGTCGATGCGCGGATCGTGGGTCAACGCCACCACCGCTGTATCACGGTGACAACCGCCATCGGCGATGAACACCGACGGCAATTGTCGGCGAATCTCCACGCCATTGAGCACCACGCCTTCCAGCACTTCATCACGCGGGTCGCAGAGAATCACTTCGAAGCCGAGACCGACCGCGAACTCCGCACAGGCCTGCGCCACGCTGGAATAGCCGGCCAGCAGCAAACGCTGGGCGGCCCCGATACGGATGCGTACCCGGTGGATTTCACGCTCGATCCGTGCACCCTGCTCGCGATCGGCAAACAGGCTGCGCGCTCCGGTGGTCAGATCGACCTCGCGAATCAACCGGCGCTGCCCCAGCAACGCCGATTCGAGTTCACGCAGGTGCGCCTGCACATCGCAGCCGGCGTCAAATTTCTCTACCAGCACATCGAGAATACCGCCGCACGGCAGGCTGACCCGCGAACGCGGATCGTCACCTTCGCCATAACGCACGACGTTGATCGCATCGAGAAACGCACCTTCAGCGACACGCTCGAGGAAATCTTCCTCGACGCAGCCACCGGACAGCGACCCGATCCACTGTCCGCCGTCGTTCACCGCCAGCAATGAACCCGGCGCGCGCGGCGCCGAACCGTAGGTGGTCAGCACGGTGCAGAGCCAGATACGCTGCCCCGCCGTCGACCACTCCAGCGCCCGACGCACAACCTGCAGATCGAGATGCTGCATGATCAGTGCGCCTTGTGCTCGATGGACGGGGCGTCAGCCTGAAGCTTCTGCACATCGCCGACCGCCAGCTCGGCCGACTGCCCACCCCAACCCTGACGCAGGTAGTTCAGCAGATCGGTCAGTTGTTCGGCACTGAGCTTGTCGGCAAAACCCGGCATCGGCTGCATGTGTTCGAACCCGGCGAATTTCTGTTCGCCGATGCCATCCTCGATCACGCGCAACAGGTTGCGTGGGTCTTCCAGACGCAGCGTGGTGTTGCCGCGCATGGCCACCGCGATGTGCGGCTTGCCTTCGCCACCAGCCGCGTGACAGCCGGCGCAGACGTTCAAGTATTCCTGGCGGCCGCGTTGAGCGCTGGCACTGAGTTTTTCCACCGGCACTTCGGTCAGTTCTTTCGCTGCCGGAGGCTGGTCGCCGAGCAGGAAAGTCGCCATCGCCGCCAGATCAGGATCACTCACGCCCTGGGTGCTGTTGTGAAACACCGGGAACATTTCATTGAACATCGTGCCCTGGGCGCTCATGCCGTGCTTGAGGAACGTGCTCAGGTCCTGATGGTTCCAGCCGCGCGCCGCCAGATCAGTGGCGAGCAGGCTCGGTGCCAGGTAGCCGTTGAGGATGCCGCCGGTCAGGCGCTTGTCCAACTGCATCGCGCCCGGCAGGCCGCGTGGTGTATGGCATTCACCGCAATGGCCAAGCACTTCGACCATGTACTGGCCGCGTTTCCAGGCGTCGCTTTTGCCTTCGGCAGGCTCCAGCTTCAAGGCTTTTCCGTACATCATGTTCCAGCCGATCAAGCCCGGACGCACGTTGAACGGGAAGCTCAGGCTGGTCACCGGTGCGGCACGCTCGATTGGCTCGATGGTTTTCAGATACGCGTGAATCGCATCCGAATCCGCACGCGGCATCAAGTGGTACGAGGTGTACGGCATCGCCGGGTACAGATTGGCGCCGTCACGACGCTTGCCTTCGGTGAGCGCAGCGAAGAACTCGTCATCGGTGTAGAGACCGATGCCGTGCTCTTTGCTCGGGGTGATGTTGGTGCCGTAGATCGTGCCGAACGGCGACACAATTGGCAGGCCGCCGGCAAACGGCGCACCACCCGGTGCGGTGTGGCAGGCCATGCAGTCGGCCGCGCGGGCAAGGTATTCGCCGCGCTTGACCTGATCATCCGCATGCGCCGCCAACACAGGCGCAGCCAGCCCGACCGCCAGGGCCAGGCGGGTCAGTAGTTGCTTCATGCTTAACCCTCCTTGACCAGGCCGAGATCGGTCAACACGTTGCGGGTGGCGTTGTAATAACGCACGTACCCGGTGCAACGGCAGACGTGATGACCGAGGCTGTCCTCGATGACTTGCTCCAGTTTGCTTTTGACGATCGGCTGGCGTTGCAGCTTTTCCACCAGCACGGTCGCGGCGTTGACGAAGCCCGGCGCGCAGTAGCTGCACTGGAAGGCGAATTCGTCGACGAAACGCTGCTGGATCGGGTTCAGCTCGGTCACCTGGCCCTGCTCGTCGCGCTTGGCGTGGCCTTCGATGGTGCGGACTTTCTTGCCCTCGAAGTAATGCGCGCCGGTGATGCAGGTGCGCACTTCCTCGCTGGTGCCATCCGGGTTGTCGACGATCACCACGCAGGCGTGGCAGATGCCCTGGCCGCAACCCAGGCGCGAACCGGTGAGGTTCTTGTATTCGTGCAGGTAATCGATCATCGGCAGGTCATCAGGGATGTCCACCGGGCCGACGGATTGACCGTTGAGGGTCAGTTGAAGCGGACGGTTAGCCATTGAGGGCCTCCTTGATGCGCGCAGCAGTGATTGGCAGATCGCGAACACGTTTACCGATGGCGTGGGCCACGGCGTTACCGATGGCACCGACCACCGGGATCATCACCACTTCGGCAATGCCTTTGGACGGGTCGCTAGGGGACAGCGGCGGCAGGATTTCCGACGTCTGCTTCCACACCGCCACATGGCGTGCCATCGGCAGGCGATAGCGGTTGAAGTTCCAGTCACCCTCCCCCGGCCCGCCTTCGTACAGCGGCATCTCTTCCATCAAGGCGTGACCGATGCCCATGGCGATCCCGCCTTCGAGCTGGCCACGAACCAGTTCTTCGACCAGCACCCGACCGCATTCCAGCCACGAGTGATGGTTCAGGACTTCGACTTCTGCCGAACCTTTGTTGACCTTCAACTCGACCAGCGTCGCGACCGGACTGTAATAGGTCACGGCGGCGTTGTTCAGTTGAACCACCGGATAGGCAACATTCTGCCGATCCAACAGGTGGAAACCGGCACTGGTCATCTGTGCCTTTTTCGCTTTCGGGGCGCCGTCGCCGTACTTCACCGCCAGACCGTCGAGCGGCAAACGCTCGCGCACGCCATCGATGCTGTATTCGGCTTCAGCCCAGCTCCAGCGGTTGAAACCGTGAACCGTGGCGCCAGTGACCAGACCGCGCTCGTGGGCACGCTTGGCCAGTTCTTCGAAGGTCAACGGCTGCATGCCGTTGGCGGTGAGTTTGCCATCGACCCAATGCGCATCTTCGCGACGCACCACGTAAGGGTTGGCCTGACCGCCGTACGGGCCCTGACGCCAGATCTCCAGCGCTGCCGGCCACAGACCGTGGTTGAACAGCACGCGCGCCGCTTCGCGGGTGGCGTGACTGAAGTAATAGGCGGAGTTGGTCGCCGACGAGGCCGACGCCAGTTTGCCGACCCAGCGCGGATTGCGCAGGAAGTTGTCCTGCTCGGCCTGGCTCATGATGTAAGGGTTGCCGGCGGTGACCAGCTGCATTTCATCCCACTCGGTTTCGCCGGTCTTCACGTCGTGAGCCGCGCTGCCGAGGAAGTCAGCCACCACCAACGCTTGCGAGGTGGACATACCGGTGCCGATCTCGATGCCGATATGACGCAGGGAAATGCGCCCGTCAGCGGTGAACTCTATGCTGGCCATCGGTGCTTCGGAACCGGTGCCGAAGTCTTTCTGGCAAATGGCGAAACCTACGCCATACCAGTTGTCCGGGTCTGCCGCTTCGCGCTGCTTTTTGATCGCGTCGCGGTTTTTCCAGACTTCGTGCAGCGCAGCCTTGTCGAGAATCTCGTGCAGGCGCAAAGCACCGGCCGGGATCGCGCCCTGGGTGTTTTTCATACCCGAGCGCAGCGCGTTCTTGCGGCGCAGATCGATGGCATCGACACCAAGGCGATCGGCGATTTCGTCGACCATCATCTCGGTGGAGGCCATGCTCTGCAGCGTGCCGTAACCGCGCATCGAGCCCGCTTCAACGGCGCGGGAATGGTAAGCGGTGACCTGCAGGTCGTTCTGCGGCATGTAGTAGATCGACTGCGCCGCCGTAGCGCCAACGGCGGCCACCGACGGGCTGTAGTTGATCCGACCGCCACCGTCGACGCTCATCTCGGCACGGAAAATCTTGAAGCTGTGATCGGTCTTGTCCACTGCCAACTGGTAGCGAATGTCGAACGGGTGGCGCTTGATGCCGCTCTGGAACTGTTCGTAGCGGTCGTTGGCCAGACGAATCGGTACACCCGCACCGTACAACGCCGCCAGGGCTGCGTAGTAGACGAAAATGTTGTGGTCTTTGGAGCCGTAACCGACGGTGTAGCCCGGGTGCATGTTCAGGTTGGCCAAGCCGAAACGCGACGGCCCGATCATCTTCGCGGTCTCGGTGGCGGCTTCCAGGGGGCATTGGGTGGCGACGACGAAATGCAGGGTCTTGGTCGCCGGGTCGTACCAGCCGTTGCCGTTGTCCGGCTCCATCGCAGCGGGTTCGATCGACGGGGTTTTGTAGCGCTCGTCGAACACCAGCCAGTTGTCCGGCGGGGTATCGATCTCTTTCTTCATGCGCTCGGCGTAGAACAGGCCGCGCTCGGTCAGGTTGCCGTGCAGGTTCGGTTGGGAATTCCACACCGGGCGACGGTTCTTCAGCATCGGGAACAGGATCGAATCCTTGAGGCTGGCGAACTCGTCTTCGTCGGCCGACGTCGGACCACCGACGCGCACGTAACGGAAACTGCCATAGGGATCGCCTTCGTAGAACGGCACTTTTGCGCCGTAACGAATCGCTTTGTCATTGAATTTGAGTTTGTTCTTGGCCTGGCGGAAACGCTCGAAGTCGTTCCAGATCAGGATCGCGACCGGGTGGCCGATGAACATCGGCACCTTGCCTTCAGGCAGCAGCGGATCCGGCGCGTGCTCTTCAGGGAACACGATGCCGTCCTTGTCCAGGTCGGCAGCGGTGACGATGCGATCAGGCTGCAGATCGGCGCCAAGCCACGACAGATCATAGCCGTCGTAGATGCGGTCAGCCTTGATGGTTTTCAGCAACATGGCATGGCCTTGCTGCTGGGGCCAGCCCGGCATGTCCTTGGAACGGATGTCGCGGGCAAACACCTTGCTGCCGCAGACCTTGGACAAGGCATCATTACGCTGGCGTGCCTTGCCGTTGCTGCCGAGCCATTGCTCGGACGGCACAGTCACGCTGTTTTCCATCAAGGCAGCCAGCGCCTGACTGCTGAGCGGCGTGAGCGTGACACTCACACCCGCCACCAGCCCGCCCTGGAGGAACGAGCGCCGGGATATTTCACGGTTGGACATGGATCATCCTCTGGACGGTTATGGATCCGCCCTTCTGGTTATCTACTGGGAATCTCGAGTCTTGCAGAAGCCCTTTTTGACGAAGCAAAGGGCGTGATGACAGTGCAAAGCTGACCGAAAGGTTAACTTTATAGGTTTCTGAGCTCGCAGCAAACAACCAGTTACAAAAATTTGACCAAAGAATCAAAAAATCAATGCGGCATTGCATCGCAGCGACTCAGAGACGCAGGTAGATTGCCCGGCAGCATCGAACGAGCCACGGCTAGAGTTCGTCGCCGGCTTTAAGAGAGGAATTTGGGAAAGGTCAAATTTCAGACACAAAAAACCCCGGCCTTTCGACCAGGGTCTTTGCTATCGATGCCGAATCAACCAGAAGTTGCTTTCGGTGTTTCAAGGCGTTCAGTAGTCCTTGAAACAGATATGGCGCAGCGGACGGGACTCGAACCCGCGACCCCCGGCGTGACAGGCCGGTA